>JAWPMO010000001.1:3726469-4347547 GCA_033344875.1 Ilumatobacteraceae bacterium
GGCCAGCGAAGTTCAAGGAACTCACAACGTCCCATGACGACGATCGATACACGTGCAGACACGGCGGCGGGCGGCGACGGCTCGTCGGCCCTCGTGTCGTTCTTCGCCGGCGCGGCGAACTGGGTCGTGACCACCGACCACAAACGGATCGGGCGCATGTACCTCGGCGCCGGCATGCTGGCGCTCGCCGCCGCATCGGTGCTGGGCCTCGTGCTCGGCCTCGAACGGGCCGACGAGTCGAGCGCACTGCTCGACGGCGACGCCCTGCTCCAGGTCTTCCAGGCCTATCGAGTCGGGCTGGTCTTCGGCGCCGTGATCCCGCTGGCGCTCGGTCTGGCGATCGCGATCGCCCCGCTGCAGCTCGGCGCCCGCTCGATCGCGTTTCCCCGGGTCGCGCTGACCGGTTTCTACGCATGGCTCGGCGGTCTGGCCCTCACGATGTCGGCCCTCGGTGCCAATGGCGGCATCGGCGGCGGTGACGCCGACGCCGTCGACCTGTTCCTCGCCGGCCACGGTCTGATGATCGTCGGACTGCTCGCCTCCGCCGGCTGCGTCGCCACGTCCGTGCTGACCACCCGGGCCCCCGGCATGACCATGCGCCGCGTCCCACTGTTCGCCTGGTCGTCACTGGTCGGTGCGCTGGGCATGTTGCTCGCGCTGCCGGTCGTCTTCGGTGCGATCGTCTATCTGTTTCTCGATCACCGCTACGCACAGCTCAACTTCGGTGGTTCCGAAGGCATCGCCGCCTGGATCGGCTGGGCGTTCTCGGTGCCGGCCGTCGTCGTGTTCGCCCTGCCGGCGATCGGGTTCGCCGCCGAGACGATCCCGGTCACGTTCAAGGCCCGCCCGGCCGTGCGCGGCGTCGCATTCGCCGGGATCGCTCTCGTCGCGGTCACGGCACTCGCCGCCGTCACCCAGCAGTTCGTCCACGCGGTCACGTTCGACACCTCCGGTCAGGAGTTCCTCGAGGGCGCCGTGCCGATGCTGGTCTTCACCGGTTTGCCGCTGCTCGGGCTCCTCATCGTGATGGCCCTCGGCGCGTTGACCGCCAAGAACGGCCTCGCCGACGGTCGGCCTCGCGTCTCCGCACCGTTCGTGTTCGGGTTCCTCGGGCTCGGCATGATCACCGTCGGCCTCGTCGGCAACCTGCTCCAGAGCATCACCGACCTCGAACTCCTCGGCACCACCTTCGAAGAGGGCGCCACGCTCTACGTCGTCGACGGCACGGCACTGGCCGTCATGGGCGGCGTCGTGTTCTGGGCGCCGAAGCTGTGGGGGCGGGTGCTGCCCGACAAGAAGGTGTTGCCGCTCGCACTGCTGGGCGTGCTCGGCACGATCCTCGCATCCCTGCCGCTGTACATCGCCGGGTTCCTCGACCAGGCCGGCGGCATCCCCGCCAACGACGCCGACGTCGCGACGTTCCTGTCGATCGGCGACGTCGAGGGCGAGGCGCTCTGGACGATCCTCTCGCTGGCCGGTCACGGCCTCGTCGCTCTGACGGTCGTCGCGTTCGTCGGCCTGATGCTCGCGACCTTCACCGGTGACGGCGACGCCGCCGACGACAATCCGTACGGCGGCCACACGATCGAGTGGAGCACGCCCTCGCCGGCTCCCGCCCACAACTACGAGCACGTCGCCACGGTGGCGTCCCCGACGCCCCAGTTCGACCTGACCCACGAAGGGAGCCAGTCGTGAGCACTGCGACCGGCCAGCTGGCACTGCCCCCCGCAGCCCCGGCGGCGCCCCGACGTCAACTGTTCATCGGCACCGCCGTCGCCTGTGTCGCGGCGACGATGCTCATCGGCGGCATGCTCGCGATCTGGGTGCTGCTGCGCGAACGGGTCGTCGACGGCGGCGGCCGTTTCCCGGTCGACCACATCATCCCCGAGGTCGCCAGCAACGTGATGCTGATGACCGTCTGGGCGCTCTGTCTCTTCGCCCAGTGGGCCGTGTACTCCGGTACCCGCGGCGACCGGGCCCACACGGCCCTCGCGCTCGGCGTGACCGGGCTCCTCGCGATCGCCTTCATCAACGCCCAGGCGTTCGTCTACGTCGACATGGGCGTCGAGATCAACGAGACCTATTACGGGGCGCTGTTCTACGCCATCACCGGTGTCATGCTGGCGCTGGTCGTGGCCGGCCTCGTCTACTCGACCGTCGCCGCCTTCCGGGCGCTCGGTGGTCGACTGGCCGAAACCGAGATCCTCTCGGCGCACGCCCTCTACTGGTACTTCATTGCCATCGCGTACAGCGCGGTCTGGTTCTTCGTCTACGTCACCAAGTGAGTCAGCACCCACGATGTTCACCACCGGTTCCAAACTCCTGATCGGCTCCGCCGCCGCCTCCGCCGTCTTCGCGGTGGTGTACGGCATCGCCCAAGGCGGTGCGCTCGGCACCATCGGCCTGATCTCCGCTGCCGTCGCGCTCGCCGGCCTCGCCGGGCTCAACACGTTCGTCAGCGACTCCAACGTCTCGGCGATGGACCACGATGCGTTCGCCACCTCGGCCGCCGCACAGGCGACCGCTCGGCCCAGCCTCTGGCCGCTGCTGGTCGCCCTGGGTGCGACCACCGTCACCCTCGGTCTCGTCACCTCCCGGGCGTTCTTCATCGTCGGTTTCATCGCGATCATCGCCGGCGCCATCGAGTGGCTGTTGCAGGGCTGGAGCGAGCGGGCCTCGTCCGACCAGGGGTACAACGCCGACGTGCGCAACCTGATGGCCGACCCCATGGAGCTGCCGGTCGCCGGAGCCATCGGCGCCGCGGTCGTGGTGTACTCGTTCAGCCGCATCATGCTCGGCCTGCCGTCCAAGTCGGCGACGGTCATCGCGTTCTCGGTCGCGGCAGCGGTCGTGCTGGCGGTCGGCACGTTCGTCGGCCTCAAGCGTGGCGCCTCCAAGACCTCGCTGACGGGGGCCTTCTCGATCGCCGCCGTCGCCCTGATCGGTGCCGGCACGTTCGCCGGCCTCAACGGCGAACGCGACATCCATCCGCACCATTCCACGGCGTACATCGCCGAAGAAGACGAATGCGGCACCGAGGAGACCGAAGCCGACGAGCGAGCCAGCCAGACCGTGGCCGCCAAGTCCAACCTCGCCGCCGAGCTCACGTTCGACGGTTCGACGCTCACCGCCGAGGCGACGGGTTTCGACGGCAGCTTCGACTCGCTGACGCTGCCCCGTTCGAACCCGAGCAACATCATCTTCCGCAACGAATCCGACCACCACGCCCGTCTGGTGATCGAGATGCACCCGGCGATCGTCGACGGCGAACCCGCCGGGCCCGAGCGAATCTGCACGGCGCTGGTCGACGAGGGTGGTGCGCAGTTGCTCACCATCGTGTTCGATCGGCCGAGCATCGCGCTCGAAGACGGCTACGAGTTCACCGTGGCCGGTAGCGAAGCCATCCTCGAAGTGGTCGTGCCGTGAGCCGTCCGGCTACCCTGACCGAGAAAGTACGGACAAGCCCCCTCATGACCGAATCTCGCTCCACCGCCCGTCGTACCGGTCTCGCCGTCGCTGCACTCGGCGCCGCCATGGTGCTGTCGTCGTGCGCCGCCGACGCCCCGCAAGACACGTGGGCACCCGAGGGCCAGTACGCCCAGGAGATCCACGACCTGCAGTGGTGGGTGTTCGCGATCGCCGGCGTCGTCGGCGTGATCGTGTTCGCCGTCATCATCTTCGTGGTGATCAAGTTCCGTGACCGTGGTCAGCCGATCCCCGAGCAGTCGCACGGCAACGCGCTGATCGAGTACGCGTTCATCGCCCTGCCGGCGGTGCTGCTCGCCGTGATCGCGATCCCCACCGTCGGTCTGGTCATCGACCTCAACGACACCGACGACGCCGAGTGTGTCGTCAACGTCACCGGTCAGCAGTGGTGGTGGGAGTACGACTACCCGATCGACGCCAACGGTGACATCTGCGGCTTCACGCCCACCGGCGATGCTGCCCCGATCGTCACCAGCGGCCAGATGATCATCCCGACGCAGGCCAAGGTCGTCATCCGCGGCACCAGCCGTGACGTCATCCACTCGTTCTGGGTGCCGAAGCTCAACGGCAAGCGCGACATGGTCCCCGGACGCGTGCACACCTGGAACTTCCAGGCCGAACGGCCGGGCATCTTCGCCGGTCAGTGCGCCGAGTTCTGCGGCCTCTCGCACGCCAACATGCGGATGGAGATCGTGGCGCTCGACGACGACGATTTCCAGGCGTGGATCGACAACCAGCTCGAGCCGTACCAGGCGCCCGAAGCCGACACGCTCGCCGCCGCCGGCGAAGCGACGTTCATCGCCCAGTGCGCCCGCTGTCACCAGATCGACGGCCTCACCGACGCCGACGGCGAATTGATCGTGGCGCAGCCCGAGAACTTCGTCTGGAGCGGAGCGGCGCCGAACCTCACCAACCTCATGACCCGCAACACGTTCGCCGGCGCCACCTGGGATCTCCTGACCCCGTCGTGCCGCGACGACGTGTGGGAGGCCGATCCCGACGAGTTCGGAGCCAAGTACCTCGAGGGCGTCACCGAGGAATGTCTCAACGAGATCGACCTGAAGGAGTGGTTGCGCGACGCCCCGGCCAAGAAGCCGATGTACGCCGACCCCGAGCTGCTGGAGGAGACCGACGACAAGGTCCGCGGCATGCCGAACCTCAACCTGTCCGAAGACCAGATCAACGAACTGGTCGCCTACCTCCTCGAGCGGAAGTGATCTGAGATGGCTCTGATCGAACGTCCGGCACCCGACACGCTGACACCCGCCGTCGCGACCCCCGAGTCGACCTACGGTGCGTTCCGCCGTCCCGTCCACTCCACCGGTTGGAAGTCGTGGCTCTTCACGATCGACCACAAGAAGCTCGGCATCATGTACGGCGTCTCGGCGCTGTTCTTCTTCCTGGTCGGTGGCCTCGAGGCCCTGCTCATCCGTGCGCAGCTGGCCGGCCCCGAGGGCACGATCCTCTCGGCCGACAAGTACAACCAGATGTTCACGATGCACGCCACCACCATGGTGTTCCTGTTCGTGATGCCGATGGCGGCCGCCTTCGCGAACTACTTCGTGCCGCTCCAGATCGGCGCCCGTGACGTTGCGTTCCCACGCATCAACGCGTTCGGCTTCTGGTGCTTCATCTTCGGTGCGATCTTCATCAACACGTCGTGGCTCCTCGGTGGCGCCGCCGACGGTGGGTGGTTCATGTACGCACCGAACTCCTCGGTGCCCTTCTCACCGACCAACGGCATCGACTTCTGGGGCCTCGGCCTCCAGATCACCGGTATCGCCTCGCTGACCGGTGCGATCAACCTGATCGTCACCGTGATCAACATGCGGGCACCCGGCATGAGCCTGATGAAGATGCCGATCTTCACCTGGATGATCTTGGTCACCCAGTTCCTGCTGCTCTTCGCGATCCCGGTCATCACCGTCGCCCTGTTCCTGCTGATGTTCCAGAGGTCGTTCGACGCCACCTTCTTCTCGGTCGAGGCGGGTGCCGACCCACTCCTGTGGCAGCACCTGTTCTGGATCTTCGGACACCCCGAGGTGTACATCCTGATCCTGCCCAGCTTCGGCATCGTGTCCGAGGTGCTCCCGGTCTTCTCGAAGAAGCCGTTGTTCGGCTACCCGCTCGTCGTGTTCTCCGGTGCGGCGATCGGCTTCGTCGGCTGGGGCGTGTGGGCACACCACATGTTCGCTTCCGGTCTCGGACCGATCTCGGTCGCCGTGTTCTCGGTGTCGACGATGGCGATCGCGATCCCTACCGGCGTCAAGATCGTCAACTGGACCATGACGCTGTGGGGCGGCAAACTCCGATTCACGACGGCGATGCTCTTCGCGATCGGCCTGATCGTGCAGTTCACGGTCGGCGGTCTGTCCGGTGTGACCCACGCCGTCGCACCGTCCGACACGCAGCAGACCGACACGTACTACATCGTCGCCCACTTCCATTACGTGCTGTTCGGTGGCGCGATCCTCGGTATCTTCGCCGGGCTCTACTACTGGTGGCCGAAGATGTTCGGCAAGCTCCTCGACGAGAAGTGGGGCAAGTGGAACTTCTGGATGATGATCGTCGGCATGAACCTCACGTTCGGCCCGATGCACATCATCGGCCTGCAGGGTCAGCCCCGGCGCATGTACGTCTGGACCGAGGCCCGCGCCGGATCCGGCTTCTTCGATCTGGGCTTCTGGAACCTGATCTCGTCGATCGGGTCGTTCGTCCTCGGCATCGGCGTGCTGCTCTTCTTCGTCAACGTGTTCCTCTCGCACCGTCGTCACGGCCCGGCGCCGCTCGACCCGTGGGATGCCCGTGCGCTCGAGTGGCTCACCACGAACCCGCCGAAGGAGCACAACTTCGATCGCGTGCCGACCGTCGGTCATCTCGACGACTTCTTCCACCGCAAGTACGAAGATCGCGGCGAGGACGGTCACCACGACTTCCACCAGGTGGCCACGGCCGAGGAACTGATGGCGGTCGAAGAGGCCAACGCCGATCCCGACATCCACCTGCCGTCGCCGTCGTACTGGCCGATCGTGCTCGCCTTCGGCCTGCCGGTGATGGCCTACGGCGTGATCTACAACTTCCTGCTGATCCCGGCCGGCGCAGTCATCGTGCTGTTGGCGATGTTCGGCTGGAGCCTCGAGCCGCACACGGCGACCGAGGCCGACTACGACCCGCCGACCCCCGAGGGTGGCGCCGAACTGGAGGTCGCCGATCATGGCTGACGCCGCTGTCACCGACACCGCGCCCGAGGCGCACGACGCCCACGGTCACGACGGCCACGGTGCCCACGTCACGTCGACCGGGCTGTCCAACAACAAGCTCGCGATGTGGATCTTCCTGGGGTCCGAGTGCCTGCTCTTCGGCGGCCTCATCTCCACCTACATGCTGTATCGCGGCCGCCACAGTGAGAACCTCGGCCCCGACCAGGTGTGGGACATCCCGTTCACGTCGGCGTCGAGTTTCGTCCTGCTGATGTCGTCGCTCACGATGGTGCTGGCCGTCACGGCTGCGCAGCGCAAGGACGACCGCAACACCCGTTTGTGGCTCACCGTGACGGCGCTGCTCGGTTCGCTCTTCGTCGCCGGCCAGGTCTACGAGTTCACGACGTTCTACCGCGAGGGCCTCGGCTTCACGACGAGCCTGTTCTCGTCGAGCTTCTACACGCTCACCGGCTTCCACGGCGTGCACGTGTCGGTCGGCGTCATCATGCTGCTCGCCACGGTCGGCATGATTCTGAAGAACCGCATTCCGGGCGACAAGGCCGAGGTGGTCGAGTTGGTCGGCCTGTACTGGCACTTCGTCGACATCGTGTGGATCCTGATCTTCACCCTCGTCTACCTGATCCCTGCCTGATCGAGAGCGATATGTCTGACATCACCGAAACGACCGAACTCGGCGACGGCTACGACCAGCCGAACGAAGCGGTGGCCGAATCCGTCGAGCACGGAGAACACACCGTCGACGCCACGCCCGACGACCACCCCGGCGAACACTGGTCGGACCTCAAGTTCGTCTACCTGGCGCTCGGTCTCGCGGTCATCACCGCCGTCGAGGTGGCGCTGAGCTACATGGTCGACGACCTCGGGCCGGTGTTCCTGCCTGCGTTGCTGATCCTCATGCTGGTCAAGTTCTTCGCGGTCGTGATGTACTTCATGCACCTCAAGTTCGACAATCGGCTGTTCAGCCTGATGTTCTACCTCGGGCTGGGTCTGGCGGTTACCGTGTACGTGATCGCCCTGTTGACCTTCCAGTTCTTCAACTCCTGAGAGAGGGGCGCCGACATGGCGCGCACCAACGTGATCGCGGCCGATCTGACGGTCGATCCACTGGCATTCCAGTGGCACCCGGAGGTCTGGCTGCTCGTCGCCTTCCTGACCGCGGCCTACGTGTACATGGTGCGCGTGATCGGCCCGCGGGCGGTCCCCGCCGGTCGTCCGGTCGTGTCGCGCATGAACATGGTCGCCTTCCCGTTGGCGATGCTGACGCTGTGGATCGCGTCCGACTGGCCGCTGCACGACATCAGCGAGGAGTACCTCTACTCCGCCCACATGATCCAGCACATGATGCTGAGCTACTTCCTGCCGCCGCTCGCCCTGATGGCGACGCCGACGTGGCTCGCACGGATCCTGCTCGGCGAGGGCGCGATCCGACGGTCGGTGCAGTTCTTGTCCAAGCCCGTCATCGCCGGGGTGCTCTTCAACGCGATGGTGATGATCCTCCACATCCCGCTGCTGGTCAACGCGTCGCTCGACAACGGAGCGCTGCACTACGCACTCCACGTGCTCGTCGTCGCGACATCGCTTCTAATGTGGATGCCGGTGTGCGGACCCGTCCCCGAGTTCCGGATGGGCATCCCCGGTGCGATGGTCTACCTGT
Organism: Ilumatobacteraceae bacterium; assembly: GCA_033344875.1. Classification (NCBI taxonomy): domain Bacteria; kingdom Bacillati; phylum Actinomycetota; class Acidimicrobiia; order Acidimicrobiales; family Ilumatobacteraceae; species Ilumatobacteraceae bacterium. Next base: position 3,734,831 of record JAWPMO010000001.1, read on the forward strand.
TCCTGCAATCGGTCGTGCCGACGGTGCCGGCCGCGTGGCTGACCTTCGCCGAGGGGGTCGTCTACGACGCGTACGACCAGCCGCTGCGATTGTGGGGCATCAGCGCAGTGAGCGACCAGCAGCTCGCCGGTGCCGTCATGAAGGTCGCAGGAGGATTCTTCCTGTGGTCGATCGTGATCTACCTGTTCTTCAAGAAGTTCGCGGTCCGCGACGACGAGGCGTACAACTTCAGTCGCCGCGGCACCATCCCGTCGGCCGAGATCGTCGGCAACGACGACACGCCGCTCACCACCGCCGACGTCGAGCGTGAGTTCGCGGCGACGACACCGCCCGACGCCTGACCTCGGATGCACCGGCCGGTCGCCATCGCCGATCGCGACACGATCGAACTCGCCCTCGGCCTTCCGGCCCTGGTCCCCCACTTAACCGATGATCCGTCGCCCGGCGCGACGTCTGCGCTGCGGCGGCAGATGGCCCGCTTCAGCGGCCCCGGCGAGCACCCGCAACGGCGTGCCCTCGTCGACGCCGTGATCGCCGGACTCGACGTCGACGACGCCGAGCGTCTCGCTCACGCCACCGCCCTCGAACGGCTCCGGACCGGCACCGTGACCCACGCCGACCTCGCGACCACGATCCCGACCGCCACGCTGATCGAACTGCTCGCGCTCCCGGTCGACGCCGAATCAGCGACCCGCGACGTCGAGGCGATCGTGCGGGTGATCGGCCGAGGTGAAGCGGCTGACGACTCGGCCGACGCCGCGACCGAACGCCTCCTCGCTGCCGTGCCCGACCCGAGTGTCGCGGTCGCGGTCGTGTCGTTGCTCTATCAGAGCTTCGATGCGACGGCCGCGCTCGTCGCGACCACGCTCGCCGCCCGTTCCACGGGGGCAACGCCCGAGCCGGCGGTGCGCGCCACGCGACGCGTCGCGACCGCCCCGACCGACGTCGGTCGACACCGCCTGGAGACCGGCGACGAGGTCGTGCTCGAGATCGGGCCGGCCGGGCTGCCCTTCGGCGCCGGCCCGCACGCGTGCCCGGGGCGCGAGCTCGCCGAGGCGATCGTGCGCGGCATCGTCGCTGCGCACGACGAGTCGGCGCCCGCTCCCGGTTGAGGCAACCTCTTCGGGGCACGGCGGCGACGGGACACTACGCTCGTCCCCGTGATCGACGTCCGACTGCTTCGTACCGACTTCGACGACGTGCGCGCCGCGATCTCGCGACGCCATGACGACAGTGCACTGAGGGCGCTCGACCAGGCCCGCGAGCTCGATGCGCGTCTCCGCTCGATCGGCGCCGAGCGAGACGAACTCCGTTCCCGTATCAACGGGATCTCCAAGGAGGTCGGGATGCTGCGCCGTGACGGCAAGGTCGACGAGGCCGAGGCGCTCCAGGCCGAGAGTCGAGCGATCGGCGAGACCGAGAAGCACCTCGATACCGAACACGACGAGATCGAGGCCCGCCTGCGTGACCTGCTGCTCGTGATCCCCAATCTGCCCCACGCCCACGCGCCCGACGGGGAGTCCGACGCCGACAACCCGATCGTCACCGGACCCTTCGTGCCCGACGGCTTCCCCGATCACCAGCGGGTGCCGCACTGGGAGTCGGCCGTCGAACTCGGCATCCTCGACAACGAACGCGCGACCAAGATCGCACGGTCGATGTTCACGATGCAGCGCGGCGCCGGTGCCACCCTGGCTCGGGCCCTGTGTCAGCTCGCCCTCGATCGCAACGCCGACGTCCACGAAGAGATCAGGGCGCCGTCGCTGGTCTCCACCGCCACGCTCACCGCGACCGGACAACTCCCCAAGTTCGCCGACGACGCCTTCGCGATCGAACGCGACGATCTGTGGTGCAGCCCGACCGCCGAAGTCCCCCTGACCTCGATCTATGCCGGTGAGCTGCTCGACGCCGACGATCTGCCGAAGCGGTTCATGGCGTACAGCCCGTCCTACCGTCGTGAGGCGGGTTCCGCCGGCCGCGACACCCGCGGCATGCTGCGAGCCCACGAGTTCGACAAGGTCGAGATCCTCGCGCTCTCGACGCCCGAGCACGCGCCCGACCTGCTCGACGACATGGTCGCCCGGGCCGAGAGCCTGATCGTCGACCTGGGCCTGCCGTACCGGATCATCGAGATCTGCACCGGCGACATGGGCCAGAGCCATCACCGGAGTTTCGACGTCGAGGTCTACGCCCCCGGCGCGGACGCCTGGCTGGAGGTGTCGTCGATCAGCTGGTTCGGCGACTACCAGGCCCGGCGCGCCAACATCAGGTACCGCCCGGTCGACGCCGACGGCGCGCCGGTCAAGGGCACCCGATTCGTGCACACGCTCAACGGTTCGGCGCTCGCCGTACCGCGGGTGTGGGCGGCGATCATCGAGAACTACCGCAACGACGACGGCTCGATCACGGTGCCCGAGGCACTGCGGCCGTACATGCGCGGTATCGAACGGATCGAGCGCGCGTAGATGGTGGCGTCCGACGATCGCCAGGCCGTGATCCGTGACCGTCGGGTGCAGTACGAGACGGCCGGCCTCGACGTGGGTGACGTGGCCGCCGACCCGATCGACCAGTGGCTGCGGTGGCACGACGAGGCCCTCGTTGCCGGCGTCGCCGAACCCAACGCGATGACCGTGTCGACGGTCGATCTCCACGGTGTGCCCGACGCGCGCATCGTGCTCGCCCGAGGGGTCGATCGGTTCGGTTTCGTGTTCTACACGAACTACGAGTCGGTCAAGAGTCGGCAGCTGAACGCTCGACCCGTCGCTGCTGCGACGTTCGGTTGGCTCGATCTCCACCGCCAGGTCCGCGTCCGCGGGTCGGTCGAACGTGTGAGCGAACAAGAGAGCGACGAGTACTTCGCGTCGCGGCCACGGGCGAGTCAGATCGGGGCGTGGGCGTCGCCGCAGTCAGAACCGATCGGCGATCGCGACGAACTCGATCGGCTGGTCGCGGCACAGCACGTGGCGTTCGAGACGGCCGACTCGGTGCCGCGACCCGCGTTCTGGGGTGGCTGGCGCCTGGTGCCCGACGAGATCGAGTTCTGGCAGGGGCGGACCAGCCGGCTCCACGACCGGATCCGGTACCAACTCACCGACGATCGCTGGCACATCTCGCGCCTCGCGCCGTAGCTGAACGTTCCCGAAACGGTTCGGCCCGGGGTTTGACCTGGGACCGGCCCGCGTCCAACCTGGTGCGATGCAACATGGAGCCACCCGCGTGCTGGTCGTCGACGACGAGCCGACGGTTCGGGAAGTCGTGGTCGGGTATCTGCGGCGCGACGGTCACGAGGTCCGCGAGGCCGAGGACGGCACGAGCGCACTCCGGTTGCTCGACAGCGAGGAGTTCGACCTGGTCGTGCTCGACATGATGCTGCCCGGGGTCAACGGGCTCGACATCCTGCGTCGCGTCCGAGCGGCGGGCGACATGCCGGTGATCATGTTGACCGCCCGCGCCGAGGAATCCGACCGGGTGGCCGGGCTCGAGCTGGGTGCCGACGATTACGTGGTCAAGCCGTTCTCGCCGCGGGAGCTGGCGGCTCGGGTCAACGGCGTGCTGCGACGTGCCGCACCGAAGGCCCCGGCCACGAGTGATCGGCTGGAGTTCGACGGCCTGGTGATCGACCACCGGTCGCGCGAAGTCGTGCTCGACGGCGAGCTGGTCGAGTTGACGCCGAAGGAGTTCGACGTGCTGGCCCATCTCGCCGGCGCGCCGCGGCAGGTGTTCTCCCGCGCCGACCTGTTGCGCGACGTCTGGCAGTCGTCGCCCGAGTGGCAGGACTCCGCAACGGTGACGGTGCACGTGCGCCGGATCCGCAACAAGATCGAGGCCGACCCCGAGAACCCGCGCTGGATCACGACGGTGTGGGGTGTCGGGTACCGGTTCGAACCATGACCCGCCTCGGGATGAATCGCCTCGGCCGCCGCTTCATGTGGGCGTCGATGGGCGTGCTCGCGGTGGCGGTGGTGATGATCGTCATCGCCGCGCAGCAGATGTTCATCAACGACCAGGACCTCGGCTTCCTGCTGTGGATCCTGATCCCGGCGACGGTCGCCGCCGCGATCGTCGCCTGGCTGCTGTCGGCGCCGATCGCCCGTGACGCGAAGCGGTTGAGCGATGCGGCGACACGCGTCGCCGGCGGTGATCTCGGCGCACGCTCCGGGGTGGTGCGCGCCGACGAACTCGGCGACGCCGCGTCGGAGTTCGACCGCATGGTGGTGCGCCTGGAGGCGGTCGAGAAGGAGCGGAGCTTGATGCTCTCGTCGATCTCGCACGATCTCCGGACCCCGCTCGCCGCGTTGCGGGCGTCGGTCGAGGCGATCCGTGATGGGGTGGCGCCCGACCCGGACGCGTCGTTGAAGGGGATGGAGCATCAGGTGCAGGCGCTGGCCGCGCTGGTCGACGACCTGGGACTCCACACGCGGCTCGCGAGCGGCACCTTGGCGATGCGACCGGCGCGGATCGACCTGACCGAGCTCGCCGACGAGGCGGTCGAGACCCTGCGGCCGCTGGCGACGGCGAGCGACGTGCGGTTGTCGATCGTCGCCGCCGACCGCATCGTGATCACCGCCGACGCGGCCCAACTCGGACGCGTCGTCAGGAACCTGATCGAGAACGCGATCCGACACGCCCCGAGCGACAGCACCGTCACCGTCGAACTGGAGGTGCAGTCCGGCGCCGCCGTCGTGCGCGTCGTCGACGAGGGTGATGGGTTCCCGCCCGAGCTGGGCGACCGTGTGTTCGAGCCGTTCACTCGCGGCGATCCGGCCCGCGACGTCCGGACGGGTACCGCCGGTCTCGGGCTGGCGATCGCGGCCGCGATCGTCGCCGCGCACGGTGGCTCGATCTCGATCGTGTCGGCCGCGCGTCCCGGCGGCGCGGTCGAGGTTCGCCTCCCCGCGTGACAATCGCCGCCCCACTCGCGCTCAGAGTGTGTTCCATCACCCGATGGGAACATTTTCTTTACACTCCCATGACTCGCCGTCTAGCTTCCCCAGTGAGCGGTTCGCCGCTCATCGGCTCCTCGCGACCCACCCGCTTGGGACGAGTGAAGCCGACGGGCATCCAAGGTGTGGGGGCGATTCCGCCGATCGCCCCCACACTGCCTGTCGACCGACCGCCCCGACACCCGGATGCGGCGTTGGCGGTTTGCTCGTAGACTGGCCTGAATGCGCACCCTCTCGCAGCCGCCCGACGTGACCCCGCAGGCCAACGAACCGTGCTGGTGCGGGAGCGGGCGCAAGTACAAGCGGTGCCACAAGAAGCTCGAGGGGCGCGTGCTCCCGGGTGAGGTCTCGCCGATGCGTTCGGTGCCCGACCACATCGTCCGACCCAACTGGGCCGAGACGGGTGAGCCGGTCTACTGGGACGAAGAACGGGTCAAGACCCCCGAGATCATCGAGAAGATGCGCCACGCGGGCAGGGTCGGTGCCGAGATCCTCCGTCTGACCGGCGAGTTCATGCAGGTCGGGATGACCACCGAAGAGGTCGACGAGTACTGCCACCAGCTGTACATCGAGCGCGACGCCTATCCGAGCACGCTGAACTACAACCACTTCCCCAAGAGCCTCTGCACGTCGGCCAACGAGGTCATCTGCCACGGCATCCCCGACTCCCGGGTGATCCAGGACGGCGACATCATGAACCTCGACTGCACGGCGTACGTCGGCGGTGTCCACGGCGACACCAACGCGATGTTCCTGATGGGCGACGTCAGCGACGAGCACCGCGAACTCGTCCGGCTCACCGAAGAGTGCACGTGGAAGGGCATCGAGGCGATCCGGCCCGGCCGCCCGATCAGCGACGTCGGCCGTGCGATCGAAGATCACGCTCGGGCCCACAAGCTCGGTGTCGTCAAAGCGTTCGTCGGCCACGGCATCGGCGAACAGTTCCACACCGACATCCAGGTGCTGCACTATTACGACTCCCGCAACTCGATGATCATGCGGCCCGGCATGACCTTCACGGTCGAGCCGATGATCACGCTCGGCACGTGGCAGCACAAGATGTGGGACGACGACTGGACCGCCGTCACCGCCGACGGCAAGTGGACCGCGCAGTACGAGCACACCTGCCTGGTCACCGACGACGGCGTCGAGGTACTCACCGGCGGCGACGGGGCGGTCTCGCCGACGGCGCCCTGGAACCGCTGACCGAAATCGCCGGCGCCGGGAACTCATCGTCCGCTCGGGGCGACCACTCCGTCATGAAGCGATCCGTTTCCGTGCTCCTGACCGCTGCCATCGCGCTGACCGCGTGCGGCTCCGACGACGATGTGACGGTCGCCGGCGCCTGGGCCCGCGCCAGTGCGCCCACCCAGACCTCCGGTGCGGTGTACTTCGATCTGACGGTCGCCGACGACGACGCCCTGATCGGCGCCTCGGTGCCGGCGTCGGTGGCATCGAGGGCGGAGATCCACGAAGTCGTGATGGTCGATGGCTCGATGGACACGTCCGAGGACGCTCACGACATGAGCGGGGACGACATGGACGACACGGAGATGTCGGAGGGTTCCGACGACATGAGCGACACGAGCGACATGGACGACATGGGCGACATGGAGGGTGGTCAGATGAGCATGCGGGAGCTCCCCGACGGGCTCGCGCTGACCGCCGGCGAGACCGTGTCGTTCGAACCCGGCAGCTACCACGTGATGCTGCCGGAGCTCGCCGACCCGCTCGAGGTCGGTGACGAATTCGACCTGACCCTCGACTTCCGGAACGCCGACGACGTCACGATCACGGTGCAGGTCGCCGAGACCGCCCCGTGATGCGCCTGGTCGCCGCCGGCGCGGCGCTCGTGCTGGCATCGTGTGGGGGCGACCCGTCCGAGCCGTCCGCACTCGATGGCGCCGACGTCACCGTCGACGCGCCATCCGACGGCGACCGGCTCCCCGACGTCGATCTCATCTCGCTGGCGTCGGGTGAGGAATCGTCGCTCGCGCAGATCGACGGGCCGGCCGTCATCAACCTGTGGGCGACCTGGTGCGCCCCGTGCCGTGCCGAGATCCCCGACTTCGAAGAGGTCCATCAGGCGCGCGGCGACGACGTCCGGTTCGTGGGGATCAACATCGGCGAAGACCTCGACGACGCACAGGGGTTCATCGACGACATCGGCGCGACCTACGACCAGTTCGCCGACCTCGACGGTGATGTCTCGGTCGCGCTGTCGGCCACGGCGATGCCGGTGACGGTGGTCATCGACCGTGATGGCGTCGTCACGACGCGCCACCTCGGCCCACTCGATCAGAACGGGTTGAACGACGCGATCGACGCGGCGTTGGGCGTCACGACCGGCTGATCGACCCGACGAGCAACGACCTGATCGAGAGCAGCGCGATCGCCGTCCCGCCCGCCAGTGCAGCACCGGTGGTCGCTCGGTCGAACCAGAACACCAGATCGGTCGGCAACACCGGCTTGGAGAACACGTCCCGGCGACCGAAGGCCCACAATGCGAGCTGGAGCCCGCTGAGCGCGAGCAGGCCGCGGATGAGGAGTTCCGAACGCCCGTAGGTGGCGATCGCGGCGAGACCGGCGACGAGCGCGACGGTCGGCATGATCCACCACACCATGAGCGGGCCGGTCTCGCTCGGGAGCGAGAGGTACTGGGCGGCCCCGGTCACCGACGCCGCCAGGGCCACGAGCAGTGTCATGAGCGTTGCGGTCGCGGGACCGAGCCACCAGCCGAGGAGGACGAGCTGCAGACCGAGGAGGATTCCGACCGCCGTCGGCCACCATGACGGAGCGGCCACCAACGTGGTCTCGACGGTGATCCCGACGGGACGGCCGTCGACCGTGATCGGAATCGTCTGGACGGGCAGCGACATGCCGGGCTCGAACCCGATCGGTGGTTCCGGTGCCATCCAGTGCGACCGGTGGTCGTGCCACGCCCAGGTGCGACCCGAGCCGACGGTCTGCCATTCGGGTTCCGCCCGGAAGTCGACGAACGGCGGCACCTCACTGACACCGAACCGGTTCTCGTTCTCGTAGGTGGCGGCCGAGAGCCGGTTGGTCGAAATGGTCCCGTCCGGCGCGAACCTGAGGTACGGCTCACCGGCGTATCCGTACACGATCACCTCGGCGTCGCCTGGCGCGGTGAGGCGGACGAACGAGTCGCCGCCCTCGATCGAGACGACGAGTCCGTCGATCGACGGCGCGACCGACACGATGGTGGTGCGGTAGTCGGTCGGGCCGGCCGCATCGGCGTGCGCGACCGTCGGCGTCATCGCGATGGTGAGGCCGATGGCGGCCGCCAGCCACTTCATGCTCGGACGCGCAGGGTGAACTCGCCGGCGGAGTGCACGGTGCAGCTCCCCGACAGCTCGCCGGGTGCCGTGAACTGTTTAGTGAGCGTCTCACCGGCGCCGACGTAGAACACGCCGACGATGTGCCCTTCGTCGTCGGCGTTGATGATCCGGATCGCTTCGCCGACCTCGACCGTGAGTTCGCGGGGGACGAGGTCGACCTGTTCTCCCTCGTCGATCCGGTCGGCGGTACCGGCCGGGATGAAGTAGTCGTACTCGAAGGCGGTGACGTCGGCGGCGCTGCCGATGCCGACACCGGTGCTGTCGTCGCCCGGTCGGATCGCACGGCCGATCAACAGACCGCCCACCACGACGAGCGGCACCAGGACGACGAGCAGGAGACGCTGCCACCGGGTCACGTCTCACCGTCCAGCAACTGTCGGAAGTCGGCGGCGAGCGCATCCTTCGTCACGCCGAACGGCCAGGTCAGGGCGAGCCGGCCCTGGTCGTCGACCGCGTACAGGTCGGTGCGGTGGCCGACCTCGATCTCACCGTCGGCGTTGGTCGCCACGTCGTACGACGTCCCGAAGGGAGCTGCCACCCGTGCGAGCAGCGAGGCGTCGTCGGTGCCGAGTGCGTGCCCGTCGTCCGGGAAGAAGCCGCCGATGTACTCGGCGAGGATCGGCAGGTCGCGGTCGGGATCGATCGTGATCATGGCGACGTCGATCTTCGACGGGTCGTCGAGCTCGCGGCGGGCCAGCCGGACGTCGGAGAGCGTGGTCGGGCAGAAGTCGGGGCAGTTCGTGTACCCGAAATAGACGACGAGCAGTTCGCCGGGTTCGGCCCGGAGCGCGAACGGCTCGCCACCGTTGGAGAGATCGGGCAGTTCGAACTCGCCGACCTCGGGCGCCGGCTCGCGGACGTAGCCGGCGAGTTCGCCGCCGTCGCCGGCATCGGCGGCGGTGAGGTCGTCGGTGCCCCCGCAGGCGATGAGCAGGACGGCGGATGCAGCGATCGTTGCGATCCGACGGATCACGGGGTCACCACCGCGAGCGCCTCGATGTAGGCCACGAGTTGGTCGACCTCGGTGTCGGACAGATTCGTCGTGGGCATCGGCAGGTTGTAGCCCTCGACCAGCTTGGCGCCCGGGTCGACGATCGACTCGACCAGGTACGCACGGTCGGCGACGACGGGGTCCTGGCCCTGGATCGACGCCTCGGTGCCGAACAGGCCGGCCAACGGCGGGCCGACGCCTCCGCCGGCGTCCGAGCCGTGGCAGGCGGCGCAGCCATTGCTGCGGAACACGTCGCGCCCCTCGGCGGCGGCGGGTGGGAGATCGATCTCGGCCGCCGAATCGTTGGAACCGCACGCGGGGAGGAGTGCGAGACCGAGCGCGGCGAGGCTGGTGATGGTTCGATTCATCGAAGACCCGGTCGTCGGCGACGGTCGTCGAGTTCCGCCTCGTCGGGGTTTTCTGTCGCAGCGAGCGCACCGATCAACTGCTCGCGCGCCCGCGAGACGCGAGAGCGGATCGTGCCGATCGGGACGTCGAGCACCTCGGCTGCTTCGTCGTATCGCAGGCCGTTGATCTGAGTGATCACGAACGCCGCCCGGCGGTCGTCGTCGAGCTGATCGAGGAGTTCCGCCCACTCGGGGTGGAACGCATCGGATGCCGGCGCCGACATGTCGTCGCGAGCCAGGCCGGTGACCCGCCGCTCGAGACGGCGCCGTCGGATCCGTTTACGGGTGGCATCGGCGCACGTGCGCCGGGCGATCGTGAGCAGCCAGTGCTTGGCGGGGCCCTCGGCCCGGAAACGGTGCAGCGAGGCGATCGCTCTGGCGTAGGTGTCCTGGGCGAGATCGTCGGCGTTGTCGCGGTCGCCCAGGTACCGGCACAGGGTGCTCACGTCGTGGTGCGTCTCCGCGATGAACTGGCGCAGCGCCGCCTCGTCGCCGCCCTGGGCGTCGAGCAGGAGTCGCGTGAGCCGGTCCATCAGGCAATCATTGTGCCGCGGGAACCGCGCGGTCGGCAGGGACGACCGTCACATCATGGGACGACACACAGGATCCGATGCCGCCGCCGGGCAGCCGTTGTCGTGCGAATCGGCGCGCGAACTGATCTCCGCGGAGGCCGACGACGCACTGCTCGGCCACGACGTTGACATGCTCGACGTCCACCTCGCTGGGTGTGCAGCGTGTACCTCGTATCGCGCCGACGTGGTGTCGCTCGCCCGTTCGACGCGGGTCCGAGCGGTCGACTTCGACCCCCGCTTCGTCGATGCCGTGATGCAGCGGTCCAGGCCGGCGCGCCTCGGTCGCGGCGGTTGGTTGCGGCCGGCGCTGGCCTGGTGCGGTGTCGTGCTGGCCGGCCAGAGCGTGGCGCCGCTCGTGTTCGGTGAGCTCGACGGCACGCCCACGCACGTGGCGCGCCACGTGGGCGCGTCGACCCTGGCGCTCGCCTTCGGCCTGCTGTTCGTGGCATGGCGTCCGCATCGTGCCGCCGGGCTCCTACCGTTCGCGGGTGCGCTGTTCGGATCGATGTTCGCCGGTGCGATGTTCGACGTGTTCAGCGGCGACCGGTCGCCGGTGTCGGAACTCGCTCATGTCGCCGAACTCGTCGGCATGGTGCTGCTGTGGATGGTCGCCGGGTCGCCGGGGTGGCATCGTGTCGAGCGCGCCGTCAACCTCGGTCGCCGGGGAGTCGTTGCGTCCACCAACTGACGAGGTGCTCGGCCGCCGTCCCGCCGACGCCGAACGCCTCGCACACGGCGCGGCCGACGGCGACGACCTCGCCGGCGCGGAGTGCGTCGACGGCCGGTTCGAGCGACCCGGCCGGCCAGGGCGTCGCGGCGAGCGACGTCGGCCCGATGCGGACCGCGGTGGTCGACAACCCCGTGCCGGCGCCGTGCTGCCACGCAGCGACGGAGGCGATCGGTGAGGTGAGGACGGCGGCGATCTCCCAGACGTCGTGCCCCTGGGTGGGTGTCACCGTCGTGACCGGCACCCCGGGCAACCACGCACCGTCGGGATCGGCGACGGCCTCGATGATCCGGGTCTGGTTGGCGACGAGCACCTTCGGGACCAGCTTGCGTTCCGCCCAGGCCGGGAACCGACCGGTCAGGCGTCCGAGATCGACGCGCGGATGGTCGAAGTCGCGTTTGGCGAACCTGACCGGGCGGCGCCCCCAGTGGCATTCGCCCGGATCGATCAGCCCGCTCGTGACGAGTGGCGGGCCGTCGGCGTCGTCGCTGACGGCGGGCACCAAGGCGTAGTACTCGTCGCGGAAGTTGGCGTTCAGGTCGGCCCGGTCGCCGAGCGTGCCCGATGTGGCCGACGCCGCGATGCCGAGCGACGGCACGCCGAGTCGTTCGGTGACGACGCCGGTCCATGCGGCCGGAGGGATCGGTGACGTCGCCGGGCGCTCGAGCCCGATCGCGCACACGTTCACGCTCGCGTCGAAGTGCCGCTGCGACGGCGACCACCACGACCACGCCAGTCGTGCCATCTCGCCGACCTGACGTCGCACGGGTTCGGCATCGCGGGCACCGAGGACCGATTGTGGGAGGACCAGACCCACCCGGCCGCCGTCGGGCCGGGCGAGGCGCGTCGCCAACGCGAGGAACTCGACCGCAGCGTCGGCGTAGGGGCCACCGCCGTGCCGGCTGCGCCCGCCTCGGGTCGTGTCGACCGCCATCTGCGACAGGAACGGAGGGTTCCCGATCACGACGTCAGCGGTGAACGACCCCCACTCGTGGGTGAGCGCATCGGCGTGGATCCGGCGGATCCGCTCGTCGGTGATCGCTGCGAGGGCATTCGCATCGATGTCGCAACCGACCAGTGCCGAGGTGCCGCCGGCGGCGGCGATGCGGTCGCCGATCGCCGTGAGGAACCGGCCGTCGCCGCACGCGGGGTCGACGACCGTGATCGGGCGATCGCGAGACGCGGCTACTCCGTCGAGCACGCCGTCGAGGACGATGTCGATCAACTCGGGTGGCGTGTACCAGGCGCCCAACTGCTTGCGAGCATCGGTCGGAGCGGGCATCCCGACATGCTGACACGGGGCCGGATCGAATGCGGGCACTACGTTGTGGCGGTGCCCGATCGGTACCTGACGTTCAGCCGCGACGACTGGGCGGTGCTGCGCGCGGCGACGCCCCTCACCCTGCGCCAACACGATCTCGATTCGCTCCAGGGCATCAACGAGCGCATCGACCTCGACGAGGTCGTCGCGATCTACCTACCGCTGTCCCGGTTGCTGAACCTGTACGTGAGCGCCGTGCAGGACCTGCAGCGGGTGTCGGCGACGTTCCTCGGGTCGATGTCCCCGCGGGTGCCGTACGTGATCGGCGTCGCCGGTTCGGTGGCGGTCGGCAAGTCGACGTTCGCCCGCATCCTGCAGGCGCTGCTGAGCCGCTGGCCGAATCATCCGCAGGTCGACCTGGTCACCACCGACGGCTTCCTGTATCCGAACTCGGTGCTCGCCGAGCGCAACATCATGGACCGCAAGGGGTTCCCCGAGAGCTACGACACGCGGTCGCTCCTGGCGTTCCTCCGGGCCGTCAAGAGCGGCGAGGCCGAGGTCGCCGCCCCGGTCTACGACCACGTCGCGTACGACATCCTGCCGGACGAGACCGTCGTGGTGCGCCGTCCCGACATCGTCATCGTCGAGGGGCTCAACGTGTTGCAGGTCGACCGTGAGGGTGCCGAGTTCGTCAGCGACTACTTCGACTTCTCGATCTACGTCGATGCCGACGTGGCCGACATCGAAGACTGGTACGTCCAGCGGTTCTTCGCCCTGCGCGAGTCGGTGTTCCGCGACTCCGGCAGCTACTTCCGCAACTTCGCCGACCTGACCGACGAGCAGGCCGAGATGACCGCTCGACAGATCTGGGCGGCGATCAACGGACGGAACCTGCGCGAGAACATCGCCCCGACCCGCGCTCGGGCGTCACTGATCATCCGGAAGGAACGCGACCACCGGGTGAGCGAGGTCTCGCTCCGGAAACTGTGACCGGGCGTCAGCGTCGTCCGGCGAGGTGGACCCACTCGCGGACCGGGCGATCGGGAGCGTCGCGGACGTCGGCGGCGTCGAACCCGGCGGTGTCGTCGGGCTCGGCCGTCACGCCGACAACCACGACGGGAGATCGCGGATCGATGCCAGTTCGTCGAAACCACCGTCGTGATGTCGGACGACCTCGTGCTCCCAGGTCACGTGATACGGGATGTGGACGCCCTGCGCACCGATCTCGAGCAGCGGGAGCACGTCGGATCGCACCGAGTTGCCGACGAACAGGAACGTCGTCGGGTCGACATCCCACTCGCCGAGCACGCGGCGATACGTGGCCGGGTCCTTCTCCAGCACGACCGACAGGTGTTCGAAGTGGTGCTCGATGCCCGAGGTCGTGATCTTGCGGGTCTGGTGGACGAGATCGCCCTTCGTGATCAGGACCAACCGATGGGTGCGACCGACCGCAGCGAGTGTCTCGGGGACGCCGTCGAGCAGCTCGACCGGTTGCATCAGCATGTCGTGGGCGTGGTCGACCAGCCGACCGATCACCGCCGACGGCACCCGTCCCGATGTCGCCGTGACCGCGGCCTGGACCATCGACAGGGCGAACGCCTTGACGCCGTAGCCGGACACCGAGACGTTGTCGCGTTCGATCGCGTGGAGGGCATCGGTGACGTCGACGCCGTCGGGCGCGTGCGGGGCGACGAGTTCGATGAACATCTCCTCGGCCTCGCGGAACGTCTCCTCGCTCCGCCAGAGCGTGTCGTCGGCATCGAACCCCACGACCTCGAAGGCCTCCCCGCGTGTCATGTCGAACCGATCAGCGGTGGATCGCGTTGAGGTAGTTGTAAATCGTGATGCGGCTCACGCCCATCGCGTCGGCGACGTCTTCGACCGCGCGGCGGAGGATGAAGGCGCCCCGTTCGTCGAGCAGACGGACGGCGCGCTGCTTGTCTTCGCGCGACAGTGCCGGCAGCGGCCCGCCCAGTTCGGCCTCGACGGTGTCGATCAGCCGGTCGAGCGCACCGTGCAGCGGGGGCATCCTGACCGCTCCGATGAGTTCGCCTTCCCAGTTGAGCGGGACGTCGGCCGGTTCTCGCTGGTCGGCCGGCACGATCGTCGCGCCGACGGCGTCGACGACCGGCTTGATCGCCCGCACGACCGGGTGCATCTCGCTCATCCCGCCGCCACGTCGACGTTGATATGGGTGGCGCCGTGCTGCAGCGCGATCCCGACGACGGTCGCGACGACCTCGCCGGCTCGGTCGTCCTCGACGACGCAGGCCGACCCGAACGGGCCGACCTCGATGTCGAGGCCCGTCGCCCGGAGGGCCGCGGCGGGTGCGGTCACGTGCTCGCCGGGCTCGCCTTCGTTGAAGGGTTCGATCGTGAACTCAACCCGCTGCACGGTGTCAGGTTACGTGACGGAGCCGACGGCGTGCGCCAGGAAGCCGACGACGTTGGTCAGCCCGGGCCGAACCCGGCGATCATCGGCAGCAGCATGGCCTCGCAGGCGGGCAGGAACGGCACGGTCGCCATCAGCGCCCGGAGTTCGTCGCTGGTCACGAAACGAACCTCGGCGACCTCGCCGTCGGCGAACTCGAACGGGCCGTCGGAGACAGCGAGGAACACCTGAGCGAGCTCGCTCGACCGGTCGTCGTCGAAGCGGCCGTGGCCGATCGGCATCAGCTCGACGTCGTGGACGCCGAGTTCCTCGGCGAGTTCCCGGGCCGCTGCCACGTCGTCGGGCTCGCCGACACCGACGACACCCCCGGCCCCGATGTCCCACCACCCCGGGTGGAGATCCTTCGTGTCGGCGCGTCGTTGCACGAGCAGCCGTCCATCGGTGGAGACGACGACGATCGCGACCGATCGGTGGAGCAGGTTCTCGCGGCGCATTCGGGCACGGCTGACGATGCCGAGCACGCGCCCGTCGTCGTCGATCCACTCGACGGGTTCGGCCCCCGGGCCCGCTGCGCACGCGTCCACGGGAAGGGCCTACCATGCGGCGATGACGCTGGACACGCTCCGAGACGAAGCCGTGGAGTTGCAGCGCGACACCGTGGCGCTGCGGCGGGCACTCCACGAGCGACCGGAGGTCGGCAACGATCTGCCGCTCACCCGTGAGCGCGTGCTCGAATCGCTCGACGGCCTGCCGCTCGACCTGACGCTGCACGAGACGACGTCGGGTGTCTCCGCACTGCTGACCGGTGGGCGGCCTGGGCCGACCGTGCTGCTGCGCGGCGACATGGATGCGCTGCCGCTGCACGAGGACACCGGGCTCGACTTCAGTTCTCGCGTCGACGGCCGGATGCACGCCTGCGGACATGACACCCACACGGCGATGCTCTCGTCGGCGGCCAAGCTGCTCGCAGCGCACCGGGACGAGATCCCCGGTCGGGTGCTCTTCATGTTCCAACCGGGCGAAGAGGGGCACCACGGCGCCAAGTACATGCTCGACGAGGGGCTGCTCGACGTGCCGCCGCTCGATGACGGCACCGAGTCACCGGTCACTGGCGCATTCGCCCTCCACATCACGTCGACGATGCCGACCGGTCTCGTCGCCACCAAGGGTGGCCCGATCCTCGCGTCGGCCGACGAGTTCACGATCCGCGTGCACGGAGCGGGTGGTCACGCCAGCGCGCCGTCCCAGGCGATCGATCCGGTTCCGATCGCGTGCGAGATCGTGATCGCCCTCCAGACGATGATCACGCGCCGGATCGACACCTTCGACCCGGCGGTCGTGACCGTCGGCCAGATCCACGCCGGGACCACCACCAACATCATCCCGGCCGTCGCCGAGATCAATGGCACGATCCGTACGTTCAGCGAGCAGACCCGGGCCCGCGTGCACGACCACCTTCGTCGGGTCGCCGAGAAGATCGCCGAAGCGCACGGCGCCACCGCGGAACCGGAGGTCGTGCTCGGCTACCCGGTCACCTCGAACCAGCACGAGTTCGCATCGTTCACGCTCGACGCGGCTCGGGCGTCGATCGGACACGAGCGGGTGATCGAACTGCCGAACCCGATCATGGCGGCGGAGGACTTCTCGTACGTGCTCGATCGGATCCCGGGGGCGATGATGTTCCTCGGCGGGACGGCGCACGACCGGGATCCCGCCACGGCGCCGGCGAATCACTCCAACCTGGTGACCTTCGACGAAGACGCCATGACGACCGGTGTGGAGATGTACGCCCAGATGGCGCTCCGCCACCTGGGCGTCAACGACTGAGCGCGGCGTACGTCGACGCCGCGGCGGCGAGGCCGTCGATCAGCGCCTCGGTGTGCGGGGTCAGGCCACCCTCCCAGTCCCACCACAGCGGGCTGGATCCACGCACACGCGGCGGGAGTTCGATCTGCACGCCCTGCTCGACCGGGAGATTCACGGGGTTGCGGTCGTGCACGCCGCGCAGCTCCTTGGGGATCGCGTCGAGGTCGTCGATCACGTCGTAGGCCGGCAACGCCCGCCGGAGGTGGCCCGCGACGTGCCCGGCGAGACGACGGTTCTGTCCGCCGAGCAGCAGCGACGTCATCAGCGCCGGTCGACCGAACCCGTGGACGGTCACGACGATGTCGACGTGGCCGATGAACTCGGTGAGGCGCGCCGAGTCGGCCGGAGCGACCCGGGTCGACGGCAGATGCAGCTCCCAGTGCGGCGGGTGGAGCACCCCGTAGTAGCTGGCGCCGCTCCGCTCGGCGGCGGCGCGAGCGATGACGTCGGTCGTCTCCTCGAGACCGCCGCCGTGGTAGGCCATGAACCCGAACGAGCCCCGCAGTTCGAGCTCCTCCCGCACGCCGTCGAGCGCGAGGAGCTCCGCGAACGTGGGCGTTGCCATGTCGCCATCGTGCCACGGGACCCGTGCGAACCGCACCGGGGCGGTCCAACCCCATCGGTGCTGCCGTTAGAGTCGGCCCGATGCTGGTGTGGATGGATCTGGAGATGACCGGGCTCGATCACACGTCCGACGTGATCGTCGAAATCGCGACCCTGGTCACCGACGACGACCTCGATGTCGTCGCTGAGGGTCCCGACCTGGTGGTTCATCAACCCGACGACGTGCTCGCCCGGATGGATCCGTTCGTCGTCGACATGCATACGAAGTCGGGGCTGCTCGACCAGATCAGGGCGTCGACGATCACGCTCGAAGCGGCGGGCGCGGCGACGCTCGCCTTCATCCGGGAACACGCACCGGTCGCCCGAACGGTGCCCCTGTGCGGCAACTCGATCGGCACCGACCGTCGATTCCTCGCCGCGTACCTGCCCGAGATCGAGGAGCACCTCCACTACCGGTCGGTCGACGTGTCGAGCCTCAAAGAACTCGTGAGGCGCTGGCATCCCGACGTGCTCACCCAGCGCGGCTGGAAGCAGGGGGCCCATCGGGCGCTCGACGACATCCGAGAGAGCGTGTCCGAGCTCCAGCTGTACCGCACGCTGGTGTTCTGCGAACCCGACGAGGTCGCACGGCGGCTCGCCGTGATGCAGGCGGCGCAGGCCGCCGAGGCCGGGGCCGATACCGAGACCGCCGAGCCCGGGGCCGACGCCGCACCGCTCGAGTCCTCCTCCGAGTAGCGAGGGCCCGATCCGACTCCCGACGTCGCCGACCTCGATCGAGTTCGCCACGGCGACCGGTGAGGCGGCACACTGGCGCCATGCGCGCAGTCGTGATCGAGGAGTACGGCGGACCCGAGGTGCTGCAGGTGACCGAGGTCCCCGACCCGGTACCCGGCCCCGACGAGATCCTGGTGCGGGTCGCCCACACGGCGATCAACCGGGCCGACACGCTCCAGCGCTCCGGTGGCTACCCCGACCCGCAACGGCGCTCCCACGAGATCCCCGGGCTCGAGTACGCCGGGACGGTCGAGGCCGTCGGCGACCGGGTCCGGCTCTGGGCGGTCGGCGACCGGGTCATGGGTATCGAGGCCGGGGCGTGTTACGCCGAACTGGTCACCACCCACGAGCGTCAGGCCTTGCCGATCCCCGACGGCATCGATCTGGCCGACGCCGCCGCGATCCCCGAGGTGTTCCTCACGGCGTGGGACGCACTCGTCGTCCAGGGCGGGTTGGCGACCGGCCGCTGGGCGCTGGTGCACGCCGGCGCGTCAGGTGTCGGCACGGCCGCGATCCAGATCGCCTCGGCGATCGGCGCGCGGATCGCGGTCACGTGCTCGGCCGGCAAGATGGACGCCTGTCGTGAGCTCGGCGCCGACCTCGTGCTCGAACGATCGCCGGCCGACTGGTCGTCGGTCCTCCGGGCGGAGCTCCCGGGTGGCGTCGACACGATCCTCGACGTGGTCGGTGGTGCCGAGGTCGACCGCAACCTGAGCGTGATCGCTCCGCAGGGCACGATCGTCCAGGTCGGTCTGATGGGCGGCGCCAAGACCGACGTCAACGTGGGCCTCCTGCTCGTGAAGCGGGTGCACTGGATCGGCACGACGCTCCGGGCCCGCCCGATCGAGCAGAAGGCGGCGCTCTCGCAGCGGTTCATCGCCGAGATGCTCCCTCGGTTCACCGACGGTTCGCTGCGTCCCGTGATCGACTCCCGGTTCTCGCTCGACGACATCGCCGACGCGCATCGCCACATGGAGGCCGACGCGAACGTCGGCAAGATCCTGATCGACGTCTGACCTTCCGGTACGCCGCGAAATCCGCGCGGAAAAGCGCGAGGTGTGCGTCGGATCCCGCTCTGGACCGGTGTGACAACAGCACCGCTCCCACCGCCGACCACCCCACCCCGAACGCCCTCCGCGGCCGTTCGGAAGAAAATCTCGCAGGACGCGTATCAGACAACAGTGTTCTCGTCTCTGTGTGTTCGACCCGAGCGGCAACGGTCCGCTCAGCAACACCGGAGGCAACCATGACGCTGCTCGACATCACCATCACCGATCTGGCCGACACGGAGGTCGATCCGGCGATGGATGAACCAGCCCGGTCGAGCTTTGCCCGCTGCGCCGACGGCAACGGCACGCTGACCCACCTGTTCTTCTCCGACGACGAGTTCGACATCGCCAGGGCGAAGGCGATCTGCGGGAAGTGCGGGCTCGCCCCGACGTGCCTCGACGATGCGCTCGATCGAGCCGAACCGTATGGCGTCTGGGGCGGACAACTCCTGGTCGAGGGGGTGGTCGTGGCGATCAAGCGGGGCCGCGGCCGCCCCCCGAAGCACCCCAAGCCGGTCCTCGTCGTCGACGAGGTCCCGGTGCCACCACACCTGGTGGCCTGAGCGGTCGGTCGGCACCTGGCGGAGGTCCGACCGACCGCCGAGACGTTCCGGGCGGGCGGGCCCGGATCGAAGCTCGGAGGTGTCCGCACGTCCCCCGCGGAAACCTCCTTGACGTGAACGTGCGCAGCGTGCTCCACTGGAGCCTGCTGCGCACGTCCGCGTGCGCTGCACGAACACCCGCCGACACGACAACGACACGACGAGAAAGGACGAACCGATGGTCACGCTGCTGCCGAACCGCCAGGTCCTGGATCGCCCGCGCTCTGCCGTCGCGTCCCACGTCGTCGTCCCGAACACGGGCGGCAACTGGCGTCTCGGTTCGGCCGCTCCGGCCTTCGGCGGTACCACCGGTCTCTTCTCGGGCGCTTGCGCTGCCTACATGGGCGAGACCACCGGCACCCAGGTCGCGAAGCACACGATCAAGCGCCCTGCCCGGCACCTCGGAACGAGGTCGACGTAACGAAACGTCGAACTACCTCACACCGAGGCCGCCGGGTTCCGAACCCGGCGGCCTTTTGCGTTTTTCGGCCACGAGTCCAGGTCATGCATCACCAACCACACCAACCACACCAACCACCGAATCAGCACCACACGAACCAGAAAGACAGCACCATGAACATGATCCAGCTCCAGGCCATCGACGACACCTCCGTCTCCACCGTTCAGGTCGCGCGCTGCGCCGACGGCAACGGCACCCTGACGCCGCTCTTCTTCTCCGATCACGTCCTCGACATCGCTCGAGCCAAGGCGATCTGCGCCAAGTGCGCCCTGGCCGAATCGTGCCTCGACGAGGCGATCGAACGGGAGGAACCGTGGGGCGTCTGGGGCGGAGAACTGCTCTCCGGCGGACGAATCGTGGCCAACAAGAGACCCGGTGGCCGACCTCCCAAGAGGCCGCGGCCTCCGGTCATCGTCGACGAGTTGGGCGTGGTCGAGAACGACGACGACCCGATCCCCGTCGCATAGTCCCCCGGAGCGGCCCCGGAACTCACGCGGTTCCGGGGCCGAAGGGACCCCGTAGCCTGTCGACCATGGACGTGTCGCGCCGCACCGTGCTCGCCGCAGGCGGCGCCGGGTTGGGCGCAGCCGCCGTCGCCGTGCTCGGTGGCGCCTGGTTCGCCGGCGTGCTCGACGACGAGCCTGACGTCGACGGCGAGGTACTGCTCGACGAGCCGGGCGTCTATCAGCAGCCGATCGACGGGGTGAACGCCGACGTGTCGGGTGAGACGGTGCCCGACGTCGTCATGTTCGACACCGACGGAGCCGAGGTGCGGCTCTCCGACCATCGCGGCACACCGATGATCCTGAACCTGTGGTTCGCCAACTGCCCGCCGTGTCGGCGCGAACTGTCCGACTTCGCGGCGGTGCACGCCGAGGTCGGAGATCGTGTCCGATTCATCGGGATCGACCCGTTCGACACCGTCGACGCGATGCAGCGCTTCGCCGGCGAGCGCGGGGTCGAGTACGACCTGTGGCGCGACCCCGACCGCGACTTCACCGCCGAGATCGGCGTCATCGCGTTCCCCGTCACGCTGTTCGTCGACGAGGCCGGCCGGATCCTGCGCCAGACGGGTGAGATCGACGCCGACGACCTGCGAGCCGGCATCGACGAACTGTTCTGACCCGGCTCTCCACCCGGTGGGGGTCTTGGGTACCGTCGCGACGTGACCACCGAACCGTCCGTACTCGCTGCAACGATCCCCGTCCGCCCGGCCGCGACGGTGATGCTCGTCCGCGACGGCGACGACGGGCTCGAGGTGTTCATGCTGCAGCGCACGCACGGCGCGGCGTTCGCCCGCAGCCAGTACGTGTTCCCCGGCGGCAAGGTCGACGACGCGGACCACGGTGACGTGTTCGAGCCGATCTGCGACGGACTCGACGACGGCCCGGCATCAGCCCGGATGGGCATGGACCACGGTGGGTTGGCGTGGCTGGTCGCGGCGATCCGCGAGTGCTTCGAGGAGGCGGGGGTGCTGCTCGCCCGACCGGTCGACGCCGACGACGTGATCCGGTTCGACGATCCCGAGGTGGCCGCCCGGTTCAACGAGGCCCGCCACCAGGTGCACGACGGCAGCCTGTCGCTGGCCGACCTCTGCGAACGCGAGCGCCTGATGCTCCTGGTCGACCGGATGCACCTCGTCGACCACTGGGTCACCCCCGTCGGCGAGCGCCGCCGCTTCGACACCCGCTTCTTCGTCGCGCGCGCCCCTGACGCGCAGGAACCGCTGCACGACGACGGCGAGACGATCGCCAGCCTGTGGGTCCGTCCGGCCGACGCCCTCCGCATGTGGGAGGCCGGTGAGCTGCAGATGTTCCCGCCGACGGTGGTGAGCCTCGAGTTCCTCCGGCCGCACCCGAACGCCGACTCGGCCATGGATGCGGCCGCCGCCGTCGGCGTTCCCGAGACGGTGCTGCCGAAGATCCGACTCGACGACGAGGGCAGGATGGTCGGCATCCTGCGCCGCGGCGACGATGGCTACGACGATCTGCCCGAACCCGAGTTCGTCATCGGTGCACCGCGCTGAGGTGCGGTGTGATCAGGTGGTGGTGTCGTGCTCGTCGAACGCGGCCGACACCGCATCGAGGAGGCGGGCCGAGCATCCGGCCATGTCGACGTCGTCGCCCGCGTCGGGAGGTGCGATGTCGGTGGCGATCCGGTCGGCGATGTCGCGGAAGACCTGCGCGGCGGCGCTCCGGTCGGCGACCGCGACCGGCTGACCGGCGTCGTTGCCGGCGGCGACCGCGGGTTCGAGCGGGACCGAGCCGAGCAGCGGTGCACCGATGTCGTCGGCGAGGGCCTGACCGCCGCCCGACCCGAACAGCGCGTAGGTCTCGCCGTGATCGCACGTGAACGCGCTCATGTTCTCGATCACGCCGACGACGGGCAGGAAGCTGCGCTTGGCCATGTCGGCGGCACGTTGAGCGACCTTCTGCGCCGCGATGGCCGGCGTCGTGACGATCACCATCGACGTGCGTGGCAGGAGCCGAGCGAGACCCATCTGCACGTCGCCCGTGCCGGGCGGCATGTCGATCAACAGGTAGTCGAGCTCGCCCCAGGCGACGTCGGCCAGGAACTGCTCGACCGCCTTGGTGAGCATCAGGCCGCGCCACATGAGCGCGGTCGACTCGTCGACGAGGAAACCGGTCGACACGACCTTGAGCAGGCCGTCGCCGACGCGCAGTTCGTTCGGGATGATCTTGGGTTTGTCGGAGCCGGGCACCGTCTCGGCTTCCATCCGGTCGCTGATGCCCAGCAGCCGTGGAACGGAGAAGCCCCAGATGTCGGCGTCGAGCACACCGACGGTGTGGCCGGCCGCGGCCAGCGCCGCCGCCAGGTTGACCGTGACCGAGCTCTTGCCGACGCCGCCTTTGCCGCTGGCGACCGCGAGCACCTGGCAGGTGAGCGGGATCTCGGTGTCGGGGGCGTTGCCCCGCGCGTTCCAGCGGGCCTTGCTCATGACCTCGGACCGTTCGGTGGCGTTCATCTCGCCCCACTTGATCGTCACGTCGCTCACACCGGGATGCAGGCCGACGCGCTCCTGTACTTCGCGCTTGATGTCGGCCCGGAGCGGGCACGCACCGATCGTGAGTTTGATGCCGACCTCGACGACGCCGTCGTCGTCGACCGAGACGCCGGGCACCATGCCCAGCGAGACGATGTCCGACCCGAGTTCGGGATCGATGACGGTGCCGAGCACGGCCATCACCTCGTCGTGTGTCGGCGGTGCTGCTGACGTGGAGTCGGACATGTCGATCATTTTACCGGCCGGAGCCGTGTAATCTCGGGTCATGGCCGTGCCTCCTGCGCAGATGTCTCCGGACCCCCGGGCCCGGCTCGACCTGTTCAAGACGCTCGGCGACAACACGCGCTACGCGATCTACCTCGAGCTGGCACGGGCGACCAAGCCCTTGACGACCGCCGAGGTCGCCGACACGATCGAGCTGCACCCGAACACGGTGCGCCCGCACCTCGAGCGCATGCGCGACGCCGGGCTGGTCGTCGTCGAGGTCGGCGGTCGCGGTGAGATCGGTCGGCCGCAGCATCGCTATTCGTTGGCAGCCGACGCGCCGTCGCTCGGCCTCGAACCACCGGTGATGCCGGTGCTCGCCCGGATGGTGCTGTCGATGGCCGAGCGGCTCGGGGCGAGCGCCGACGACGCCCGAGCGGTGGGCGACAGCGAGGGCGCGGTGCGGGCCGAGCGGTTCAGCGCCGCGCCATCGAGCCTCGAAGCGATCGTGTCCGAGCTCGACATGCTCGGATTCGACCCGGTGGTGTCCGACGACGCCGACGACCCGGATGCGGCCGTGATCGCCTTCGCGAACTGTCCCTTCGGCGATCTGGCGGTGGCGCACCCCGACCTGGTGTGCAGTCTGCACCACGGCCTGATCGCCGGTTTCGTCGGGCAGATGGGCGACACCGAGGTCCGGTCGTTCTGCACCGTGGTCGACCGAACGCCCTGCCAAGTCACCGTCGGTGACGTCAGCCGGTAGGCTGATCGGTGAGTTTCTACTCGAACCCAGCGACTCCGCAAAGGGGATGACGATGATCACGTTGACCGATACCGCCGCTTCCAAAGTCAAGGAACTCCTCGACGCCGAAGGCGCCGCGGACCTGGCACTCCGTGTCGCGGTTCGTCCCGGCGGCTGCAGCGGCTTCTCGTACGAGATGTTCTTCGACGGCGACATCGCCGGTGACGACGAGCAGGCCAGCTTCGGCGAGGCCAAGGTCGTCGTCGACCCGGCGTCCGCTCAGCTCCTCCAGGGAGCCACACTCGATTACAAGGACGGGCTCGACCAGTCGGGTTTTGCGATCACCAACCCGAACGCGTCGCGCACGTGTGGCTGCGGGCAGAGTTTCTCCTGACCTGATCTGCCGCGTCGGTTCGCCGACGTTTGTGTTGCACTCCGTTGACGAGGTTGCAACCGATGCTGACCCTCTGAGATGGTGACCCCCATGGTGTCCCCGTCCACCCAGCCTGCGTCGCGTTATCGCCGCCGCATCCTCGGGCTCGGGGCCCTCGCGACCGGCGCGCTGTACGTGATCGGTGCCCCGATCTTCAACGGCCGCATCGAATCCGATCTCGAGCAGCGGGTCCCCACCGAGCTCGCTGCCGCCGGTTTCGCCGGCCTCACGGCCTCGTTCTCCGGCCAGGACGGCACGTTGACCTGCACCGCGCCGCTCGACGATCCCGAATCGGCGCGCGCGGCCGCCTACGACGTCCGCGGTGTGCGGGCGATCGAACTCGACCGTTCGTGTCGCGTCAACACGGCCGCTTCGACCGGCGACGACGCCTCGGTCGAGGCCGACGACGCGGTCGCCGAGACGACCACGGCGACGACCCGGGTCGCGACCACGGTCGCGGCGACCGACCCGAGCGACACCAACCCCGACGCCGACCTGGTCACCGTGAGCGACATCGTCGCCGCCAACCCCGACCTGGCATTCCTCTCCGTCCTCCTGGCCGACACCGACATCGGTCGGTCGTCCGACCCGATCACACTGTTCGCGCCGAGCAACACCGCGTTCGACGCCGTACCCGCCGACGTGCTCAGCCGGCTGCAGAACGATCCCACGCTGTTGGCCGAGGTGCTGAGCCACCACGTCGTCGAGGGGACCTACACGACCACCGACTTCGTCGACGGCGACCTCATGGCCGGCGACGGCAACACGCTGCGGATCTCGGCCGACGACGTCGTCACCGTCAACGGTGCGATCCTGGTCTCGACCGACATCCTGGCCAGCAACGGCGTGGTCCACGTGATCGACGAGGTGCTGCTGTCGGCCGATGTGCTCGCCGAGCGCGACACCGAGCTGGCACCTGCCGCGATCACGTACGACGGCAGCTCGATGTTGCTCACCGGCGTGGTCGCCAGCGAGGTCGAGCGCCAGGCCATCGTGGCGGCCGCGGTCGCAGCCGTCGGTACCGGGGGTGTCACGGATCAGCTCACCGTCGACCCCGACACGGGCGTCGAGGCCGGCACGGCGGCCCAGCTCGGTGAACTCGTACGTGCGATGCCCGACAACCTCCTGTCGGGTGAATCCGGGTTCAACGGCACCGACCTCTACGCCAATGGCGTCCCGCGTTCGCCGGCCGGCCGTGACGCCTTCACCGCTGCCGCGGCGGCCGTCGGCGTCGAAGCCGACCTCATCGACCCGCCCGACGCGTCGGAGGACGACGCCGACGACCTCGAGGCGCAGCTCAACGCGTTCGTGACGGAGAATCCGATCCTGTTCGAACCCAGTTCTGCGGTGCTGTCCGAGTCGGCGATCCCCATCATCGATCGGGTCGCCGACGACGCACTGTCGTTCGGCGGCATCTCGATCACCGTCGAGGGCCACACCGACAGCGACGGTCAGGCGATCGAGAATCTGCAACTCAGCCAGAACCGGGCCGAGGCGGTGCGCGCCGCCCTGATCGAGCGCGGGCTCTCGCCCGAGGCGGTCGACGCGGTGGGCTTCGGCAGCGATCGACCGATTGTGGTCGAAGGTGTCGAAGACAAGAACGCCAGCCGCCGGGTCGAATTCCGCGTGGTGACGACAACGTGATGTCGCACCTGGCAGCATGTTGAACGAGACGACCGAGGTGGAGATCTGATGCCGTACACACTGATGAAGGGGCTCGTCTGGGTGCTCCTGGCCGTGCTGCTGGGCATCGTGATCGGTTGGCTCCTGCGCAGCGTCGCCGCCAAACGGCAGGTCGAACGGGCCCGGGCGGCCAACCTCGGAACGGCCGAGCGCGACGAACTCGAACGGCTCCGTCGGCGTGTCGCCGAGTTGGACACCGTCGATGCACCGAGCCGGCCCGTCGCGGCCGAGATCGCCGCCGATGGGCCGGCGTCCACGCCGGTGCAGCAGCTCCTGTCGACCCCGACGCCCGAGCCGGCTCCGGCTCCGGCCGTGCCCGACGTCTCGGCGCCCGATCTCGATGCGGCTGCTGCGGTGATCGGCAGCCGGATCGTGGCCGACGATCTGACCGTCGTCGAGGGGATCGGCCCGAAGATCGCCGAACTCTGTCACGGCATCGGGATCCGAACGTGGTCCGATCTCGCCGAGACCGAGGTCTCGCTCCTGCGCACGATGCTCAACGACGCCGGACAGCGTTTCAAGGCGCATGACCCCGGTACCTGGCCGCAGCAGGCCACCCTGCTCGCCAGTGGCCTCTGGGACGAGTTCGTCGCGCTCACCGATCGGCTCGACGGTGGTCGCCCTGTCGGCTGACCAGGTCGAGTTCGAACTCAACGGCGACCAGGTGCAGGCACCGGCGTCGGGGTCGTTGCTCGACTCGTTGCGGGAGTCGTTCGGCATGCACTCCGTCAAGGACGGGTGCAGTCCGCAGGGTCAGTGCGGTTGCTGCACCGTCTGGGTCGACGGTCAACCACGCGTCTCGTGCGTGACGCCGGTCGCTCGCGTCCGTGGCCGATCGGTCACGACGATCGAGGGCCTACCCGACGCCGACCGCTGGGCGGCGTCGTTCTGCGACCGGGGTGGCAGCCAGTGCGGCTTCTGCACGCCGGGCATCATCATGCGTGCGGCCGCCCTGCCCGACGCCAAGCGGTCGTCGCCCGACGCGGTGCGCCAGGCGATGCTGGCACACCTGTGCCGGTGCACCGGGTGGCAGCCGATCGTCGAGTCGGTGGTGCAGGTTCACGAGCCGGTCGTGGTCGATCGGTCGGAGGTCGATGCGGCGCGTCGAGCCGAGCTCGAGGGTGGCGTCGCTCAGACGGTCGGGCCCGAGGTCGCGCTCGGGCGCGGCGGGTTCGCCGACGACACAGCGCCGCCCGATGCCCTCGTCGCGGTTCGAGCCGTCGACGGATCATGGGTGGTCGGCGACACACTCCACGAGGCACGCCTCGCGAGCGGCAAGGTGCAGGGCCGTCGCACGACCGCGCCGCTGGCCTGGCCGCTCGACCTCCCGACCGGGGAGTGGGTGCGCACGCTGCAGACCACGTGGGTCGAGCCGGGGTACCTCGAACCCGACGCGTCGTGGTGCGAACCCGGAGGCGAGCCGATGAGTTCGCACGGCAACGGTGGCGCCTTCGGTGGCAAGCAGGACGGTGAGCTCGGCACGATCGCTCGCCGTCTGGCCGACGAGCACGGTCGTCCCGTCCGCGTGCTCAGCACCCGCGAGGATGTCGTGATCACCGGGCCCAAACGCCCACCGGTCGCCGCGGGCGTCCGGGCCGACGGCACCGGCGTCATCCACGTGGCGCGGTGCGACGGCATCGTCGAACGCATCCACGCGGCATCCCCCCACCTGGAGGTCGTCGAATTCGACGTCGCCGGTCCGCCGAGTTCGGTCGCGCTGCGCGGCGCCGGATGGGCCGAAGCGGCGACGCTGCTCGCCTCGCTGCAGCCGGGCCCCGAGTTCTCGGTCGAGTCCCCCGACGGAGCTCGCGCGACGGCGGTGCTCGACGACGGCGGGTCGATCCACGTCTCCGTGTCGTGCGGCGCGGTCCTCGACGCCGTCGTGCTGCGGAGCTATTGCGTCGGTGCCGCCCACATGGCGCTGGGTTGGGTGAGGTCCGAGGGGCTGTCGGTCGACGACGCAGGTGTGCCGCACGACCTCACGATCCGCTCGTTCGGCATCCTCCGAGCGGTCGACATGCCCGCGGTCGAGGTCGAGGTCATCGAGAGCGACGCCGAGCCGGTCAACGGCAGCGACGCCGTGGTCGCCGCGGTCGCCGCTGCGGCGTGGTCCGCAACCGGGTTCGCCCCGCGCTGGCCGACCGACCACTGACCCGACGCGCGCCCGGCTCCGGGCCGACTACCGTCGGCGCCATGAGCAAGCCACTCGGTCCGTACACGCCTGCCGTCCGCGCCGGCGACTTCATCTTCGTCTCCGGTCAGCTCGGCATGGCCGACGGCCAACTGGCGAGTGGGGTGGCTGCGCAGACCGCGCAGGCGGTCGCCAACCTCGCCGGGCAGCTCGAGGGCCTGGGGGCTTCGCTCGACGACGTGGTGAAGACCACGTGTTTCCTGGTCGACATGGACGCCTTCGCGACGTTCAACGAGGCCTACATCGGTGGGTTCGGTTCGCATCGGCCGGCGCGCTCGACGATCGCGGTCCGCGAACTGCCCGCCAACGGGCTCGTGGAGATCGAGGCCGTCGCCCACCGTCCGAACGGCTGACCGGACACAGCACCGGCCCGGGCCCGCGAGGGGCACCGGGCCGGAGCTCGTGTGGCGGTGTCGTCGGCGGTGCCGAGACGGGGTGTCAGGCGTTGACGCGGTCGGCGGCGGGGGCCACCAGTTGGACGTCGAGCTCGAGTGCGACTTTGTCGGAGATCATGACCTTGTCGCCACCGAGCGGCATGTTGAACTCGATGCCGAAGTCCTTGCGGGAGAGCTCGCCGGTGGCGGTGAAGCCGGCCCGCGTCGACTGGTCCATCGGGAACTCGCTCGTGCCGAAGAACTCGACGTCGAGTTCGACGGGGCGGCTGATGCCGTTGATCGTGAGTTCGCCGGCCAGCGTGTAGTCCTCGGCCTGACCGGAGACGCCGGTCGACCGGAACGCCATGGTCGGGTTGGCCTCGGCATTGAAGAAGTCGCTCGAGAGCAGGTGGCCGTCGCGGTCGGCGTTCCCGGTCGAGACGCTGCCGAGGGCGATGACGGCCTCGACGGCGGTGCTGGTGACATCGTCGCCGATCTCGACGGAACCCGAGACGTCGCCGAAGCGGCCACGGACCTTGGCCAGACCGAGGTGACGGACGGTGAAGCCGACGTCGGTGTGGGAGGGATCGATCGTCCAGCGACCGGAGGTGAGGGGGAGTTGATTGCTCATGCAAGTAAAAGTATCACGCAAACATTGCTAACGCAACTAAATCGTCCGATCCTCGACGGACACCGTATTCCGGCCGATCACGGCGGACTTCGTTGCCGTCCCGGCGGCGGCTACGCTTCGGGCATGGCCGGAGCGATCGCAATCGTCGTCGTGTTGTTGATCTTTCCCACGCTCGTGCTCATGAGCGGTGGGGTGGCCTCGGCGATCGTCGGCTTCGTCCTGCAGCGTGACGGCGAGGTCCGCCACGAGGGCAGCGAGCTGCTCGACCTCGACGACTGACCGTCGGACGGCTCGCGGTCGCCGATGAACGGTCGGGGCATCTGACACACTCGGGGCATGCATCGGCACGACGCCTCCACCGAAGCGCTCACCGACGCGATCGTCCGGTACTCGGCCGACCGGATCCGACTCGATCCGCCGCCCCTCGACGGGCCCCGCACGGCCGACGAACTGCGGGAGGCGGTCGGGCGTACCGTCACCACCGAAGGCATCGGCGGGCTCGAAGCACTCCGCGTCTTCGGCGAGGTGCTCGCACCGGCGTGCATCTCCGTCGACCATCGGCGCTTTCTGTCGTTCGTGCCGGCAGCACCGACCGAAGCGGCGATCCTGTTCGACCTCGTCGTCGGGGCATCGAGCATCTACGCCGGTTCGTGGCTCGAGGGAGGCGGAGCGATCTACGCCGAGAACGAGGCACTCCGTTGGATCGCCGACCTGGCCGGGCTGCCCGCCGAAGCCGGCGGTGTCTTCGTGTCGGGCGGCACGGCCGGAAACCTGAGCGCGCTGATCGCAGCCCGTTGGAAGTGGCGCTACGACGCCGACGGTGCCCTCGACCGTGTGCGTGGGCTGGTCGTGACGTCGAGCGGTGCGCACTCGTCGGTCGCCCAGGCCGGCCAGGCGATGGACGTCGACGTGATCAAGGTGCCCGCCGACGAGGCCGGCCGGATGCACGGTGACGCGCTCCGCGCAGCCGTCGAGGGCCTCGCCGACGAGGATCGGGAGCGACTGTTCGCCGTGGTCGCCACGAGCGGCACCACGAACGCCGGCGTCGTCGACGATCTCGCGGGTGCCGCCGACGTGTCGACCGAGGCGGGGGTGTGGTTCCACGTCGACGGTGCGTACGGCGGGGCGGCGCTCGCCGCGCCCAGCGTCCGCGACCGGTTCGACGGTGTCGAGCGCGCCGACAGTTTCATCGTCGATCCGCACAAGTGGTTGTTCGCACCGTTCGACTGCTGTGCGCTGCTGTATCGCGACCCCCGCGTCGCACGAGCCGCCCACACCCAGAAGGCCGAGTACCTCGACGTGCTGCAGGGAGCCGACGACTGGAACGCCAGCGACTACGCACACCACCTCTCGCGACGGGCGCGCGGCCTGCCGCTGTGGTTCAGCTTGGCCACGCACGGCACCGACGCCTACCGCGACGCGGTCGAGACGACCCTGGCGGTCGCCCACGGTGGCGCCGACCTGATCCGGGCGAGCGATCACTGCGAACTGGTGGTCGAGCCCGAGCTGTCGGTCGTCGTGTTCCGTCGGATCGGCTGGACGCACGACCGGTATCACGCATGGAGTCGACGACAGCTCGCCGACGAGGAGTCGTTCGTCGTCCCGACCGCCTGGGACGGCGAGACGGTGCTCCGGTACTGCGTCGTGAACCCGCTCACCACGATCGACGACCTCGCCGCCATCCTGGAGTCGCTTCGTGACTGATCTCGTGATCTCCGGCGCCCGCTGCGTCGCCACGCAGGACGACCGCCGTCGTCAATTGACCGGAGGATGGGTCGCCGTCACCGACGGACTCGTCGAGGCGGTCGGCACCGGCGTGCCGCCGGCCGCCGACCGTACGATCGACGCGAGCGACTGCCTGGTCACGCCGGGTCTGGTGAACACGCACCATCACCTGTACCAGAACCTGACGCGGGCGTATCCACCGATGACCGACAAGCCGCTGTTCGGTTGGCTGCAGTCGCTGTACCCGCTGTGGGCGTCGATCGACACCGAGGCGGTGTACGTCTCGACGTGGGTGGGGTTGGCCGAGCTCGCCCTCTCCGGGTGCACCACCTCGTCGGACCACCTCTACCTCCACCCGAACGGCGCCGGCGACCTCCTGTCCGCCGAGATCGAGGCCGCGCGCGACCTCGGGATGCGATTCCACCCGACCCGCGGTTCGATGTCGCTGTCGCACAAGGACGGCGGTCTCCCGCCCGACCACGTCGTGTCCGACGACGACACGATCCTCGCCGCGTCGGAGGAGGCTGTCGCGCGACACCACGACCGGTCGTGGGGCGCGATGACCCGGGTGGCGCTCGCACCGTGCTCGCCGTTCAGTGTGACGGAGGAGCTGATGGTGCGCACCGCGGAGTTGGCCGAACGGCTCGACGTGCGGTTGCACACCCACTTCGCCGAGAACGCCGAGGACGACGAGTTCAGCCTCGCCACCTTCGGGTGTCGCCCCATGGAGTATCTCGAACGGACCGGGTGGGCGACCGATCGAACATGGGTCGCTCACTGCGTCATGCCGAACCCCGATGAGGTCACCCGCCTGGGTCGTGCCGGTGTCGGCGTCGCCCACTGTCCGTCGAGCAACCTGATCCTCGCATCCGGCATCTCGCCCGTCGTCGACCTCCGTGCGGCCGGCGTCCCGGTGGGCCTGGGCGTCGACGGTTCGTCGTCGGCCGACTCCGCCTCGCTGTGGCTCGAGGCCCGGCAGGCCATGCTGCTCGCCAAGCTCCGCAACGGTGCTGCTGCGGGTACCGCCCGGATGGCGCTCGAGGTGGCCACGCTCGGTGGTGCGGCCTGTCTCGGCCGTACCGGCGAACTCGGCGTGCTCGCTCCCGGCGCCGTCGCCGACATCGCGGTCTGGTCGCTGACGGGTCCGGCGTTCGCCGGCGCGATCGCCGATCCCGTCGAGGCGTGGTTGCGATGCGGCCCCGCCTCGGCCCGTGACACGATCGTCGCCGGGCGCTCGGTCGTGAGCGACGGCAGGATCGTGTCCGATCGACTGGACGATCTGCTCGCCGAGCACGACCGGATCAGCCGCCGGATCCAGCAACTCGAGGGATGAACCGCGCGCGCCCGACAGTCGGTGGGGGATCGGTGCAGAATGGGTTCGTGTCGCTGCCGGCCCGCCTGACCCTCCTGTGTGCAGCGGTGCTCGGAGGGTGCGCCTGGGACGGCCCGTCCGTCGCCGTTCGGGTCGTCCCCGAGGTGTCGAGCGACGCCGGTGTCGGCGATGTCGGTGGCGCAGGGCGCAGTACCGATCTCGGCGGTGGCGACGGAGCGACCGCGTCGGGATCCGAGCGCGGTGCCGCGCCCGGCGTCGACGGGGCCGCGCCCGGTGTCGACGGAGCCTCGGACCCCGGGACCGAGATCGAGGTCGTGCCCCCGTTCCCGAACACGGTGGCGGTCGTCGGGGACTCGCTGACCCTGTCGGCCCGCGACCAGATCACGTCCGAGTTGGCCGAGCTCGGCCTCGACGTGCTCGTGGTCGACGGCGTCGAGAGTCGACGCATGATCGCCGGAAGCTCGGTTCGTCCGTCGGGACTCGACGCCATCAACACGATCCGCGACGATCTCGCCGTCGAGCCCGACCTCTGGGTGCTCGCGCTCGGTACCAACGACGTCGGTGCCCAGGTCGACGAGCAGCGGTTCCGTGACGACCTGCGGACCACACTCGCGGGGATCGATCCGGACACCCCCGTGGTCTGGGTCGATCTGTGGATCCGCGACCGGCGCGACGCCGTCGTCGTGGCGAACGGTGTGATCCGCGACGAGATCGGTGAGCGGGACTCGCTCGCCGGGGTCGTCGGGTGGTTCGCGCACGGCGCGGACGACGGCATGATCACCGGAGACGGTGTGCATCTGACCGATCGAGGTCAGGAGGCGTTCGCGACCGCGATCGCCAACCAGGTGCGGTCGATCTACCGCCGCTGACCGGCGAGTTCGTCGGCCAGCCGGCCGAACGCATCGCCGAGCACGCCGCCGACCGTCGGGAACGGCTGCAGCGTCCGACGGAGCCGTTCGACGGGCACATGTCCGTCGATTGCGATCACGATCGCGTGCGACAACTCGTCGAAGCGTGCACCGATGCCGTTGGCGGCGACGACACAACCGGTCGATCGGCGTGCGGCGACGGCGAGGAAACCGGTGGCGTGCTCGTCGGTGCTGTTCCGTGGCGGATCGACCTCGATTTCCACCCGGACGACGTCGTCGTCGCCCTCCAGCTCGGTCCAGCGGGGCCCGACCGTGATCACCGGTGGTTCGATGTAGATGCAGCCGGGGATCACACTGTCGCCGTATCGGCGCGTGCCCGAGCCGACGAGTTGGTCGGCGATCACGGCACCGTGGGCGTTGGCGACGTGTGTGTACTGCTCGCGGCCGGCGGCGTCGCCGGCGACCCAGACGTGGTCGGCACCGACCACGCCACCGCGGTCGTCGACGTCGAGATCCTCGAGGGTCACACCCAGCGATTCGAGCCCGAGGCCCGACAACCGGGGCCGTCGTCCGGTGGCGACGACGAGGCGCTCGGCGCGGTGCACCGTGCCGTCCGCGAGATGCACGGCGGCCTCGTCGTCGGACAGCTCCACCCGCTCGACGGAAACGCTGTTGACGACCTCGACCCCGAGACGGGTGAGGTGTTCGCCGATCAGCCGACTCACTTCGGGGTGGAACGTGTCGAGCGGACGCTCGCTCTCGTCGAGCGTCGTGACCTGCGACCCGAACCCGGCGAACAGGTAGGCGAGTTCGCTGCCGATCACGCCGCCGCCGATCATGACGACCGATGCCGGCCGGTCGGAGGTCGACAGCGCGTCGCGGCTGGTCCACACGCGGTCGTGTTCGAGGTCGAGCCCGTCGATGTCGGGCGCGATGGCCCGAGCGCCGGTCGCGACCACGATGTCGGTCACCGCGTACTCGGCGCCGCCGGCGCGGACGATACCGACGCCGGCGATCTCGGCGCGTTCGCGCACCAATGCGACGCCCTGGTCGCGGAGACCTTCGGCGTGGTCGCTGTCATCCAGGTGCGAGACGATGTCGTCGCGTCGTCGGACGGCGTCGTCCCACGAGCGCCCGGAGCCGGCGTCGTGCAGCATCGACTTGCTGGGCATGCACGCCAAGAACGGGCATTCACCACCGACCAGGTCGGGTTCGAACACCACGATGTCGAGACCGTGTCCGGCCAGATGCCCGACGAGCGCTCCGGCGGCAGATCCGGCGCCGATGATCGCGACGTCGAACTCGCCCCTGGTCACGAGCGGAGCTGTTCGATGATCGCCGCGGAGAAGGCCGGGAGGTCGTCGGGGTTGCGTGAGGAGATGAAGCGACCGTCGACGACGACCTCGCGGTCGACGACGTCGGCACCGGCGTTCCGGAGGTCGGTTCGGATCGACGGCCACGACGTCATCGTCCTGCCGTTCACCAGTTCGGCTTCGATCAGCAGGCTGGGTGCGTGACACACGGCTGCGACCGGGACGTCGCGAGCGGCCATCCGCTTGACGAATTCGACGATGTCGTCGTCCGTGCGGAGATGATCGGGCGAGAACCCGCCGGGGATCACGAGCGCGGCGTAGTCGGCCGGGTCGGCGTCGGTCACGACGGTCGTGATGCTGACCTCGGTTCCGTTCTTGCCGGTCACGACACCGGTCTCGGTGCCGATGACGTCGACCTCGTGGCCGGCCTCGATCAGGGCAGCCTTGGGCGTGCCGAACTCACTGTCTTCGAAGTCGTCCGCGAGGACGAAGGCGATCTTGCTCATCTGAAACCTTTCCGTCACGGTCGTTCCGTGGACATCGGAGCGGTACCCGGTCAGCGCCGATTCATGCGCAGGATGTCGGCGGGCCCCCACGGTCGACCCGCGTGGACCGTCGTCGATGTCGTCAACGTCGTCGATGCAGCGACCGCTACCCGGCGCGGCGACCCTCTGCGATGGCCAGGATCGTCCCACCGCGCGCCCACCGCCCCGGGAGGCAGATCGGTTCGATGTCAGGGCTCACGTCGTGATACGAGCCGTCCGACAGCTTGAACTGGTTCGGCTTGCTCGGACGCAGACGGTACCGGTAGTCGACGACTTGCAGCGGACCGAACTCCTCGGTCGCCCAGGCAACGGTGACGAGGTCGTCGTCGCAGTGTGGACACGCAGCGCCGGGGTCCCCCGACTGAACACCCGCATGCAACTCGCACGGTACCTGCACGGCGTGACGTCGGCGGTCGCGGCGGGTGTTCGCACCAAGCGTGCTCGCGGCGCCGATCGGCCAGTCGACGGGCAGATCCCCACTCCTGCTGAAGTCGAACCAACGCCCGGCAGCCAACCAGCGCTCGACCGCTGCCCGCCCGGGGGTCAACGCGGTCGGCGCAACGTTCGTGGCGACACCTGGATCACGGCCGATGCGGTCGAGTCGCCGCAGTCGCGGCGATCGATCGACGCCGGCCGCGGCGGTGTCGAACCTGCGGTTGTCGAAGTCGCCTGTGAGTTCGATCGCGAAACTCATCCTCTCGTCCCTTCCGTCACGGGTCGGTCATGACGAAGGTCGTGTACCCGTCGGAAACCCGATCCATGCCAGTGCGGGCGTTATTTCAGAGCCATCGCACTCGTCCTCGGATCAGACCGGGACCACCCGGACGTCTAGTCTCTGCTGGCGCCGTCGGATGTCGGCGGCAGGGAGGGGACGGGGTGTACGAGATGGATGTGGACGAGACGGTGGAGGGACGCCCCTGTACCGACGTGTCGTTGTACACACCCGACCTCGATCTGCTCGCCTACATGCTGCAGGACCTCCGCAGCCTGATCCGGTCGAGCGATGCCGGCAAGGTCGAACTCGTCGCCCACGAACCGATCATGTGGGCGGTGCACGGTCTGCGTCGGCGGACGGTCGTGTGCGACCTCGAGCAGATCCGTCGGTACGACCGAGTGTGCACGGTCGGGTTCTTCGCCGAGCGACGTGAGTTGATCGACTACCCGTCGCTCGATGAGCTCGAACTGGGTCTGCTGCTCGAGTTCCGGAACTACCCGGGGATCCTCAGTTACAGCTCGATCGAGCTCGCGAACGATTTCTGGGCCAATCTCGTGATCCACCGGGTGCCCGACGACACCGAGTCGTGGCGGGAGAGTTCGGCTCACGTCCGGGCCGTCGAGGTGTCACCGGAGCTGTACTCGGCCATCCGCATCCACAACGGGCACCTCGAGGGCGGGGTCGCCGGGAGCGGTGCGGTGGCGATCGACCGCACCAAGTACTGGGACTACGAAGACGACCCGGTGTGGCAGGGCCTGCGAACTTTTGATCCGCCGCTCGAACGGATCAGGAAACAGGTCTGACGGCGTCGTCGTTCGCAGCGGTGGCGACGTGCAACGTCACGATCGCGACGTCGTCGCGCTGGTGCCGCGTCGGGTGCAGTTCGCGCACGATGTGGTGCGCGAGTTCGGGAGCCGCACGATCGGCGGAGCCGAGCACGGTTCGGAGCGCGTCGACCCCGATGTCGAGCGACTCGCCCGGGTGCTCGACGAGGCCGTCGGTGTAGAGCACCAGGGTGTCGCCGGGGCAGAGGGTGTGGGTCTGCACGGTGTACTCGTGGTCAAAACCGGAACCGAGCGGCGGGCCGCTGGTCGTGCCGAGGGTGGCCGACGTACCGTCGGCGGCGACGAGCACCGGGAGCGGGTGCCCGGCGGTGACCCATCGCAACTCGAGGGTGGTCTGGTCGAGAATGGCGACGATCGCCGTCGTGAAGCTGGATGCCAGCTCGGTCAGGACGTTCGCCGCCGCGAGAGCGATCTGGTCGGGTTCGTGGCCCAGGAGCGCCAGCGTGTGCACCGTCGAGCGTGCCCGCGCCATCTCACCGACGGCGACCGAGCCGTGGTTCGCGACGTCGCCGATCGCGATGAGCGTCGATTCGTTGCCGAGGTCGATGAGGTCGTACCAGTCGCCGCCGGCCGACGCGACGACGGTTGCCGCTCGGTACACGTGGGTGGTGACGACGCCGTCGATCGGGTCGAGCCGCGCCTCGAAGGCCTGCTCGATCGACCGCAACACCGTGGTCTGCTCGGCCAGCAGTCGGGCGCGCGAGGCCGCCTGTGCGGTCAGGTTCGCCAGCGTGTAGAGCGCGAGCCTGACGGGGGTGTCGAACTGATTGGGCTGGTCGAAGATGACCCCGATCGCGCCGGCGACGTCGTCGTCGGTCCGGAGCGGGAGCACCGCCCAGGCACCGTGTCCGCTGCGCTCGGTCACGTCGGCATGGTCCGGGTACCGTTTGTCGAACGCCTCACGGTTGGAGAAGAACAACGGTTCACCGGTGGAGAGCACGTCGGAGAACGGTTCACGACCGGGCTCGATCGTGAACGAATGCCACTCGGCGACGGTCGCGGCAGCGATGCCGGCGGAGGTCACCATGCCGAGGCGATCGCCGTTCGCGAGGATCAGCGACCCGGCCGACGCACCGACCATCGCCAAGCCGTCGCGCATGACGGCGCGCCCCACCTCGTCGGGATTCGCCGCCCCGACCAGTGACGACGCCAGGTCGTTGAGGTTGCGGAGTCGTGTCACCGCAGCGGTGAACACGTCGTCGACCGCATGTGTCTGCGTGGGCGACGAGGCGGTCGCCGCCTCACCGTCGGCCTGCAGACGGAGACGTTCGTCGATGAAGGCGGTGACCTCCTCCGGGTGGTTCACCACCAGTTCGACGTGGCCGTCGCCATCGAACAGCGGGAAGTTGGTGACGTGCCAGTACCGCGGCTGGTATTCGCCGTCGGTGAGCACGTCGTAGCGCATCAACGGCATCGAATCGATCGCACCGAACGCGAGCACGGCCGTCAGCGAACGACGCAGGCTCGACGGGGAAAGGTCGTCACGTATCGACGGGTTCTCCGGGAAGACCTCGAAGACGTTCCGACCGATGAGATCGGCGGTGCTGCGGCCGGTCACGGCGAGATAGGCCGAGTTGACGGCCACGTAGTCGAAGTCCGTGGTCAGGACGGCGAGCGGCGACTCGATCGTGTCGAAGATGTCGGCCAGCCGCGTGCCGAGCACGCGCCAGGTATCGACGGAGAGTTCGGCGTCGTTCACTGCTCTCAACGTACCCCAAGTACGCGCACGCCGCGTTCGGATCGACGCGGTCGGTGCTCAGCTGCCCCAGCGGGACTGACCGAAGCGGTAGCCGACCGATCGGACCGTCGCGATGAGATTGGCGTACTCCTCGCCGAGCTTGGCGCGGAGGCGCCGGATGTGGACATCGACGGTGCGGGCGCCGCCGTAGTACTCGTACCCCCAGACTCGGGAGAGCAGGATCTCACGGGTGAACACCTTGCCGGGGTTCTGCGCGAGGAACTTCAGCAGCTCGTACTCCATGTAGGTCAGATCGAGCGGTCGCTTCGCGATCGTCGCCTGGTAGGTCTCGAGGTTGAGCAGGAGTTCGCCATACTCGACCAGGTCGCTGCGAGCCTCTGCGACACCGGCATTCGTCCACATCAGGTGTCGGACCCGGGTCTCGAACTCGGCCGGATGGAACGGCGTGAGACAGAAGTCGTCGAACAGTTCGTCGCGCAACTCGAGCTCGCCCAGCTGTGCGCCGCCGATCAGCACCATGATGCTGCCGGACGTGTCGTCTTTGCGGAGGCTGCGAGCGAACGCCCACGCACTCTCGGTCGACTCGGTGCAATCGATGATCGCCCCGGCCCAGCCGTCGGAGGGCTCGATGTCGGACGCCTCGTCGAGCGACCCGATGCCCTTCCACGAGTAGCCGGCCAGATCGAGCACCCGAGCGACATCGGGGGTCACCGCCGCCGAGAACACGGCGATCGGGCGCGGTTCGTCGGTCACCACGCCCCCAGGTATCGATCGAGTTCGAACTGGCTGACGTGCGTCTTGTAGTCGCGCCATTCGCGGCGCTTGTTGCGCAGGAACCACTCGAAGATGTGGTCGCCGAGCGCCTCGTGGACGAGTTCGGACCGTTCCATGGTCCGCAGCGCCTCGTCGAGTGAGTGCGGGAGCTGGTTGATGCCGAGCTTGGCGAGCGCCGCGTCATCCATCTCGAACAGGTTCGCGTCGGCTTCCTCCGGCAGTTCGTAGCTCTCGTTGATCCCGCGCATCCCGGCCGCGAGGAGCAGGCTGAACGCGAGGTACGGGTTGCAGCCCGGGTCGGGTGAGCGGTACTCGAGGCGAGTCGCGACCGGATTGGCGTTCTTCGCGATCGGCACACGGATCAGGCCGCTGCGGTTGTTGCGCGCCCAGCTGATGTGGACCGGAGCCTCGAAGCCGGGGACCAATCGCTTGTAGCTGTTGACGGTCTGGTTGGTGATCGCGGTGATCTCAGCGGCGTGGACGATCAGGCCCGCCATGAACGACTTGGCGAGCGGCGAGAGCTGATGGGGGTCGTCTGGGTCGTGGAAGGCGTTCTCGTCACCGCGGAACAGCGACATGTGCAGATGCATCCCCGAGCCCTGGAGTCCCTCGAGCGGCTTGGGCATGAACGTGGCGTACACACCCTGGCTCGCGGCGACCTCCTTGACGACGAGCTGGAAGGTCATGACGCTGTCGGCCATCGTGAGCGCGTCGGTGTGGCGCAGGTCGATCTCCTGCTGGCTCGGCGAGTCTTCGTGGAAGCTGTACTCGACCGGGATGCTCATCTGCTCCAGCTTGCGGATCGTCTCCTTGCGCAGGTTCCCGGCCGCATCGCGGGTCGTGAGGTCGAAGTAGCTGCCCTGGTCGAGCGGCACGGGACGCTGGCCGGGCCCGGTCGGCTGTTCGAAGTAGAAGAACTCGATGTCCGGAGCGATGTAGAACGTGAAGCCCTCGTCGTGAGCGGCCTGGACGTGGCGGCGGAGCACCTGCCGGGGATCGCCCTGGAACGGGGTGCCGTCGAGGTTCTGGATGTCGCAGAAGACGCGCGCCTCGGCGGCTCCGGGTTCGCTCCAGGGGATCAGCTCGAAGGTGTCGGGGTCGGGGACGGCGAGCACGTCGGATTCCTGGATGCGCGAGAACCCGTCGATCGACGACCCGTCGAACGTCATGCCGTCCTCGAGGGCGTTCTCGAGTTCGGCTGGGCTGATCGCGAAGCTCTTGAGATCGCCGAGCACGTCGGTGAACCACAGGCGTACGAGACGCACGCCGCGCTCCTCGACGGTGCGCAGCACGTAGTCGCGGTGTTGATCGAGCATGGCGGTTCCAGTCTGATGGATCGAGGGCCGAGATGGAAGCGTCGGCCGGGAGAGAACAGAAAGCGAACGGGGGCCTCGCGTGCGAGGCCCCCGTTCGACGAGTATCGGTCGGCCCCGGAGGGCCGAACTCACTTCTTGGTGGCAGCCTTCTTCGCCGCCGTCTTCTTCGCGCCGGGCTTCTTGCCGGCCTTCGGGTCGCCACAGACGACCTCGGTCAGCATGCGAGCCACCACGTACGGATCGCAGTTGGCGTTCGGGCGACGGTCTTCGGCGTAGCCCTTCTTGTCGACGGCGACCTGCCACGGGATGCGGATCGACGAGCCACGGTCGGAGACGCCGTAGCTGAAGTGCTCCCACGACGCGGTCTCGTGGGCACCGGTGAGACGGTCCTTGATGCCGTCGCCGTACCCCTCGAGCAGTTCGAGGTAATTGTCACCGACGGCGTCGCAGGCGGCGATCACGGCGTCGTAGCCGTTCCGCATGGCGTTGTTCGAGAAGTTCGTGTGGCAGCCGGCGCCGTTCCAGTCGCCCTTTTCGGGCTTGGCGGCGAAGCTGATGACGACGTCGTACTCCTCGGCGATGCGGTGGAGCAACCACCGTGCGATGTGCATGTGATCGCCGACCTCGGTCGGGCCGGCCGGACCGATCTGGAACTCCCACTGTCCGGGCATGACCTCGGGGTTCGTGCCGGAGATCTTGAGGCCGGCGTCGATGCAGGCCTGGGTGTGCTCCTCGACGATGTCTCGGCCGCTGATGCGACCGGTGCCGACGCCGCAGTAGTACGGGCCCTGCGGTGCGGGCAGGCCGCCACCGTCGGGGAAGCCGAGCGGGCGCCCGTTGGCGCGGAGCATCGTGTACTCCTGCTCCATGCCGAACCACATGTCCTGGTCGGCGTACTTCTTGGAAGCGGCGCGGGCTGCGGCGCGGGTGTTGGTCGGGTGCGGACGACCGTTGACGAGCATGACCTCGCACATGACGAGCACGTTGCGACCGCCGCGGATCGGGTCGTGGCAGGTGAAGACCGGCTTGAGGACGCAGTCGGACTTGTCGCCCGTGGCTTGGTTGGTCGACGAGCCGTCGAAGCCCCACACGGGCATCTCCGAGGTGTCGTCGTGCATGATCTTCGTCTTGCTGCGAAGCATGGGGGTCGGCTCGGTTCCGTCGAGCCAGATGTATTCAGCTTGGTACGCCACGAGTGGGTCCTTCCACGTCATCAGATAGTAGGGGCAGCGGCACGATGCCACTGGGCGATGACACGACCATGTTCGCAATGTGAACGCCGTGTGAACAAACCCGGGGCTGTGCTGGAACCGGCAGGTGAGCTGGTGACCGAGACGCCACGGGTACTCTCGGGGCATGTCGTTCGAGGCGCGTCGACGCCGACGAACCACCCCGCTCAGCGCCGCCGTGCTGGTGCTGATCGGTGTCGGTTCCGGTTGTTCGTTCTCGGGATCCGATGGTTCGAGCGCTGCCTCGGCGACGCAACCGCTCGACGGCACGGTCGTCGCGACCGACCTGGCTCCGAGCCAGATCGACGCCTCCACCGTGCCGCCGCCGGCCCGCGTCCCGTCGTGCACCGCCGAGGCCGTCGACGTCGTCGCCGGTGAGCGGGTGGACGGCGTCGATCAGGTCGTCGACCTGATCAACCGTGGTTCGGTCAGGTGCGATGTCGACATCAGTGGCACGGCGAACGCGTCGGCCGACATCGAGCCGAGTGTCGTCCTCGGACCCGGCGAGATCGGTCATGTCTGGGTGTCGGATCGCGGTGGGTGCGATCGGACCACGGCCGATCCTCCAGTCGAATTCGATGTGATCGTCAACGGTGTCGTGTACCCGATGGTGACCACCTTCGTCGCCCATTGCGGTGTGGAGCTCTGGGCGTTCTTCACTGACTGATGCGCTCGCTCGG
Organism: Ilumatobacteraceae bacterium; assembly: GCA_033344875.1. Classification (NCBI taxonomy): domain Bacteria; kingdom Bacillati; phylum Actinomycetota; class Acidimicrobiia; order Acidimicrobiales; family Ilumatobacteraceae; species Ilumatobacteraceae bacterium. The sequence goes on from JAWPMO010000001.1 coordinate 3,777,123, forward strand.
TACCGTCTGGACCCCTTCGGCTCGCGCGCCTAGACATCCCACGGGCGGTAGGTGTCAAGCGGCGAGGTTGAGCCGGTGGGCCCAGGCGGTGTGTTCGTCGTAGATGGTGTGGTGGCGGAGGCAGCCGTGGAGAATGCCGACGAGGCGGTTGGCGAGGGCGCGTAGTGCTCGGTGGTGGGTGTCGCCGGCGGCTCGGCGGGCGTCGTAGAACAAGCGGGCTCCGGGGCTGGCGGTGAGTGTTGCGAAGGCCCACTGGTAGCAAGCGTCGGCGAGGCGCCGGTTGCGGGCGTAGCGGGCGAGCACGACGTGATGTTTGCCCGAGGCGCGGGTGATGGGTGACATGCCGGAGTAGTTCTTGCGAGACTTGGCGTCTGCATAGCGGTTCGGGTCGTCCCCGAACTCGGCGAGCACCCGGGCGCCGAGCGTCATCCCCAATCCTGGCAGGGAACGGATGACCTTGGCGTCCGGGTGTTGTTCAAAACGGTCGGCCAGCTCGGCCTCGAGGCGGTCGACCTGGATCTGCATCTCGACGATCACCGCCACGAGAGCGGCAACGCTGGCGCCCATCGCGTCAGTGACCAGAGCGGGTGCTTCGAGCTGCTCAGTGCGGAGCGCGGTCTGGATCTCGACGCTGCGTTCGTCGATGCGCCGTTGCCGACCACCGCGACGCAAAGCAGCGGCGATCTTCGAGCGTGACAGCAGCTTGCCGGTCATCGGGGTCGGCGCGATCGTCAACACCGCGAGAGCATCGCGTCCGGCCAGTTCATCGAATGCTTCCAGAGCTGCCGGGTAGAACTCGCGCAACGTGGAACGCAGCTGGTTGGTGTGGCGTTGCCGGCTCCAGATCATCGTCTGATGCGCCCGGGCGAGCACTTTGACGGCTTCGGCCAGTTCGCTGTCGCCGGCCACCGGCCGGTGATTGTGAGCGTCGGTGCGGGCCAGGTCGGCGAGCACCTTGGCGTCACCGGGGTCGGACTTGGCGCCCGACGTCGAGTGCCGTTCGCGATAGCGCGACGTCGACATCGGATTCACCGCCAGCACCGTGTACCCGGCAGCCACCAGGGCGCCGATGAACAACCCCCTGTCGGTTTCGGTCGCGACGATCACATCGGCCGGGTCGTCGACGCGACCGGCCACCAACTCGTGGAACCGGGCGACACCCTCCACACCTTCGGGCAGCCGGCCGCCGCCGAGCCGTTGGCCGTTGTCGTCCTCGACGAACACGTCGTGATGGTCCTCAGCCCAGTCCAGGCCGACGAACACCTGCCTCATCGGTCACCTCCTTGTTCAATCGGTTATCGTTCGAGCCCGAGGCGACCAGCAGCTCCCTAATGGTTCAGTGCTCGCAGCACGTCATCCCACCAGCCATCACGAGTCGACCTCACCAACCGACCGGCGCACGATCTAGGCGTAGAGCTCGAGGCTCTGGCTCCAAAAGTGCTGACCGACCGGCGGCTCGGAACCATCCTGACCGATCACACGGCTTCGGACGATCGATCCCCATTAGGTTCTGGGTATGAGTTGGATCGAGCGGTCGGTCGAGGAGCGGCTCGCGAACGCGGCCGCCGGTGGCGAACTCGACACACCCGAACTCAACGGCAAGCAGCTCGACCTCGACACACCCCGGGGCCAGGGGTGGTGGGCCGATCAATTCACGCGCCGTGAGCTGAGCCACGATCGCCGCCGGCGGGCCGAGGCCGCTGCTTCGGCGGCCCGGGTCGGCTTCTGGCGGGCGACGACGCTCGACGACCTGCGCGATCGTGTCCGCGACGCCAACCACGCGATCGTGCGAGCGAACATCAACCTGATCGAGACCGATCGTCTCACGCCGTTCGATCCGGCCGACATCGAAGACCGCTGGCGCCGCCTCCAGGCCTCCTGAACCAGTTGGATCCGACGGGTGTCACACCCCGCTGTCACGCTGACGGGAGTTCGAAGGGAGAACGTCATGCGGGTCCTGATCGCCGTCAACCAACAGCGCCGGGTGCACGAGCACCAGGCGGGAGCAGCCGTCGATGGTGAGCTGGTCACCCCGATCCTGCTCGAGTGCACCGAGCCCGCCCGGTGTCGGTGCAACCGGTCCTGGGCGGGGTTGTCGACCACCGGATTCTCGGGCCTGGCCGAGGTGGCCGATCGTCCGAACCTCGACCGGTCCGAACTACGGCGAGCGATCCACAGTCTTCTCGACGAGGTCGGCTGGATCGCCGATGTGGTGCAGGCGATCGAAGCCGATCGGGCCGACGGAGTGCTCGACGTCGACGACCCCGTGTGGGCGGTCGAGCGGATGATCGACGACCATCTGGCCCAGATCGACGAGATCTGCGCGACGTTCCCGGTCGGCACGGTGTTGTCGCGGCTCGGCGACCTGGTCGCCCCCACCGTCGAATCCCGCTCCGCCGCCTGATAGGCAGTCTCGTGCATTGCAAACGCATTGCGTTCGGAACGATGTGGGAGTAGCAATGGAGACCGTGCAGCAGTTGGTGATTCGAGTACCCGACCAGATGGCGGCCGCAGTCGACGCGTTGGTCGAGGCCGGCGAGTACGACACGCGCTCCGACGCGGTACGAGCGGCGGTCGAGGCGCTGCTCGATCGGCGCCGCCGCGACGAGATCGGTCGTCAGATCGCCGCCGGCTACGAACGATTGCCGACCACCGACGCCGAGATGGCCGAGGCGGACGCGGCTGCCGTTGTGATGATCGAAGCCGAGCCATGGTGAACGTTCGCCAAGGCGAGGTCTGGTGGACGTCGGCACTCGACAAGCGTCGGCCCGTACTCGTCGTGACCCGCAACCAGGTCCTCGATCGACTCGGCACGATCGTCGTTGCGCCGGTCACCAGATCGGTGCGCGGTATTCCGAGCGAGATCGCCGTCGGCTCGCACGAAGGGCTGCCGAGCGATGGGGTCGCGTCGTTCGACAACCTGTTGGCGATTCCACGCCATCGACTCGACGTGCGTGCCGGTCGGCTCGACCGACCGCTCACCAGGATCTGTGCCGCTCTGTCGGCGATGGCTGACTGCTGACTGGCCCGGTTGGAGGCACGGGGTCCGCGACGAGAGCGCGACCAACCCGTCGACGATCTCGGGCACCGAATCGACCCGTGCCTCCGGGTGGAGCCGGTGCCGCGCTGCGATCCGACGGCGACGCTCGTCGTCGGAGACCCGAATCACTCGCTCGGCTTCATCGGCAGCACGGTGCGCCATCCGCCGTCGACCTCGTGCAGCGCCGCGGCGACCGCCGGCGCGGTGGGCACCAGACCGATCTCGCCCACACCCTTGATGCCGTACGGCGACCGGGGTTGCGGCACCTCGACGATGCGGACCTCGATCTCGGGCACGTCCTTCGCCCGCAGGATGCCGAGCGAGCGCAGCGTCATGTTGGTCGGGAACCCGGTCTCGGGGTCGGTCGGGAACTCTTCGGTCAGCGCGTAGCCGAGCCCCATGTGCACGCTGCCCTCGATCTGGCCCTCGACGAGCATCGGATTGACGGCCCGGCCCACGTCGTGCACGGCGACGACTCGTTCGATCGTGCCGGTCTCACGGTTCGCGACCGCCATCTGCGCCGCGAAGCTGAAGCACGAGTGGATCGTCGGGTTCGGCACGTTCGGATCACCGAGCTTCTGCGTCCAGTCGACGACGTACTCACCGGTGTGATCCACGTCGGGTGCGCAGTCGGCGGCGAGCGCGGCCTGGCAGGCCCGCTGCACCGAACCGGCCGCCATCAGCGTGCCACGGGATCCCGTGGTCTGCCCGAAGCCGAGTTCACGTGACGTGTCGACGATCACGTCGATCCGGTCGGGGTCGATGCTGAGTTCCTCGGCCGCGACCTGCAGGGCCACGGTGTGCACGCCCTGGCCCATCTCGGTCCAGCCGTGGCGGACCTCGACGCGGTCATCGGCCGAACGGAACCGCACGACCGCGCCGCACTTCTCGTGGAACCCGTTGCCGAGGCCCGAGTTCTTGAGCCCGAGCCCGAGCCCGACGGCGAGCCCGGCGGCGCGGGCCTCGTCGTAGGTGGCCTTGATCTCGTCGAGGCACGCCTCGGCGCCAGCGGCGCCGTCGTCCATGATCTGGCCCGGGCCCCACACCTCGCCGGGCTTGATCACGTTGCGTTTGCGGATCTCCCATCCGGAGATGCCGGCCTGCTCCGCGAGCCGGTCGAGGACACCCTCCATCGCGAACTGCGCCTGGTTCGCGCCGAAACCGCGGAACGCACCGCACACCAGGTTGTTGGTGCGCACGGCGATGGTCTCGATGTCGATCGCCTCCCACCGGTACGGGCCGCAGGCGTGTCCGGCGGCGCGCTCGAGCACCTTCATGCCGACGCTCGCGTAGGCGCCCGAGTCGCCGACGCCGCGAACGCGCAACCCCGTGAGTCGTCCGTCGGCATTGCAGCCCGCCTGGTACTCGAGCCGGATCGGGTGCCGCTTGGCGTGCATCCGGAAGCTCTCCTCGCGCGACAGCGTGCACTTGACCGGCCGGCCGAGCAGCCACGCCGCCAGCGACGCATGCGCCTGGTTGCTCATGTCTTCCTTGCCGCCGAACGCCCCACCGTTGGAGACCAACTCGACCGTGATCCGGGTGGTGTCGACCCCGAGCACCGTGGCGATGTCGTTTCGGTCGTCCCAGACGCCCTGGCCTCCGGAGTAGACGTGCATGGTGCGGTCGTCGCCTTCTCCCGTCGGCACGGCCAGCGTCGACTCCGGCTCGAGGAACGCATGCTCGATCCGCTGGGTCTGGAACGTCTCGCTGACCGTGAACGCACTGCCGGCGAGGACGTCGTCGACGGCGTCACCGCGCTGGTACGCGCTGACCGACAGCGTGTTCGAATCGGTGCCCCACACCGAGAGCGGGGCGTCGTCGGCCAACGCGGCATCGGCGTCGGTGTTGGGCGGGAGCACGTCGTAACCGACGTCGACGAGGTCGGCGGCAGCTCGCGCCTGCTCGCGGGTCTCGGCGACCACGATCGCGAGCACGTCGCCGGGGCACGACGTGAACCCGCTGATCGGGATCATGACCGGCCAGTCCTTGTAGATGATGCCGACCCGGAGGTCGCCGGCGATGTCGGCGGCGGTGAACGTCGCCACGACACCCTCGGCCGCCTCGGCGGCGGAGGTGTCGATCGCGGTGACCTCGGCACGCGCGTGGTCGGTGAGGCGAAGGGCGGCGTGCAGCATGCCGGGCACCCGGATGTCATCGACGTAGTCGCGGTCGCCGAGGGTGAGGGGCGCGGCTTCGTACTTGGCGCCGCCGCCACCGATCGCGCCCGACAGTGCCGGCGCGCAGGCCGTGCCCTGCGCGACCGATTCGATCGCGTCGAGGATCTTGACGTAGCCGGTGCAGCGGCAGAGGTGGGCGCCGAGATGCGGCTTCATGCCGTCGCGGGTGAGCGACGAGCCCTTCTTGTCGATCTGCGCCTTGGCCCGCATCACGATGCCGGGGATGCAGAAGCCGCACTGGAGGCCGCCGCACGCGGCGAAGGCGTCGGAGAAGGCCTGCCGCTCGGGCTCGGCGACGCCTTCGAGCGTGACGATGCTGGTGCCCTCGACCTTGTCCAACGACTGCTGGCACGACACGACGGCCTTGCCGTCGATCAACACGGTGCAGCAGCCGCACTGGCCCGACGGGGAGCAGCCGTCCTTCGGTGACGTGACGTCGAGCTCCTCGCGCAACGCCGACAGCAGGTGCGGGTGTCGACCGCGAACGGTCACCGGCGTGCCGTTCAGGATGAACGAGTGCGGTGAGGTGGCCCCATCGGTGGTGGCGCGGTCGTCGAGATCAGTCACGCTTGACAGTTTGTCAAAGACGGGGTGGATTGTCAGGCAGCGGCCGTCGACGTCACGCGCCGTTCACGCGGCAGCGACGTCGTTCAGGCCCGGTCGAGCATCACGCCCGGCCGGTCACACACGACGCCAGATGATCGGGAAGAACACCGCGCCGGCGCTGCCGGTGGCGGCCGTGATCGTCAGTTCGTCGCCGGCCTGGACCCCGGCGAGGGCGGTGGTGCCGCCGCCGGGTAGGTCGTCGCTGCCGATCGTCAGTGGTTCGCCGAGCGCCGACGAGCCGACCGAGATGACGTACTCGGTGGCGGAGATGATCGTCCGACCCCCTTCGACGGTCCAGTCGAACGTGCCGCCGCCGTTGATCGCCAGATCGGAGAGGGGTGAATCGACCAGGAAGAGCGTCACGTCCCGGTACTCGAGCGTGCCGGTGCCGCCCTCGTCGAACGTCATCAGCAGGTCGCCCGTGACGGCGCCGACATCGATGGCCGGCGCCTCGGGTCCGAAAACGGACGCCTGCTCGAACATGAACGCGATCGAGTCGGGCTGCGCCCGCCAGGTGCCCGACATGTTGCCACCCGTCTCCGGTTCGGTCGTCGCGACGGTGGTCGGCGTCGGTTCCTCGCAGTCGGCCGTGTCGGGGTCGAAGCGATGGACCGCCACGCCCAGCGTGGTGCTCTCGGTGGAACGTCCGACCAGCGACGCCGTGAGTTCGACGTCGCCGGGTCGGGTCCGCGTCTCCGGGAACGCCGGGGTGCCGTCGGGACACTCGCACATCCCGCGGGCGCGGTCGGGCATGTTGGGCCCGGTCGCGGTCCACCCGCCACCCCATGCCGGCTGCTGCACCGTGCCGGCCGCCAACCAGCTGACCCCGTCACCGAGGCCGGCGACCGCGGCGTCGAACATGGCCGCGTTGTTCGGCGACGCGTCGACGGCGGCCCGGATCGAGTCCCAGACGTCGGTCTGCTCGGCGATGCGCGACCAGAACCCGATCGCGTCGTACGTGCGCGAGTACAGCGGCCACGCCCGGTCGATGTCGAACAGCGGCACGGTGTACCCGGTCCACCATTCGCTGCTGAAGCGGGTGGTGCCACCGATCAGTTCGCCGGCGTAGGCGGCGATGCCCTCCTTCATCCAGTCGTCGGTGGCGTTCAGGCGGGCGACGTCGAGGCCGATCCGCGTGAAGTGCCAGCAGTGCACCAGTTCGTGGACGATGATGCCGCGGAACTCGGCGCTGGTCGTCTCGCGATCGCGGAGCTGCATCTGGCAGTCGATGTCGAGTCCGTCGTCGGCGTAGCCCTCCCGGATCGAGCTGTCGGGCCCCAGGCTGAGGTTCTGCGCGCCGGCGGTGCCGAGCGACGAGCCGTCGACGACCACCACGTGGACCTTCAGCGGCGGTCCGCCGAGCAGGCTGCGGAGCGAATCGGCGACCGAACGCACGGCGAGCTGCATCTCGCTCGACACCGGTGATCGGAAGCCGCGCACGGCCGACTCGTCGGGGTACAGCGTGAACTCGTCGATGATCGCGGCCTCACCGAACACGGCGTCGACCTGCTCGTCGACGAACGCCTGCTGTTCGGGGGTGAGTCGGTCTCGGAGTCGGTCGAGATCCTCCAGCACGTGGGTGGCCGACGGGAGCATCGTGTCGTCACCGGCGACGACCTGCCCACCGGGCACCGGTGCGAACAGCGCGGAGAACTCGGCCAGCGCCAGATCGAGTTCGTCGACCGTCGGGTCGGCCCGGAGCAGCTCGAGCTGCACCCACGCAGATGTGTCGTCGACGCGGTCATCGGCCACGGTGGTCGGCGGCGCGCCGGTCGGAGGCGGTTCGGTGTTCGCCGGTGCTCCGGGGGTCGTCGACGGCACAGGTGCGACGGTCTCCGCCGCGGGGGTGTCGCCGGAGCTGCAGGCCGACGCCAGCAGGGCGCTCACGGCGACCAGGACACTCCGGTGTTTCATCGACCTGTTGTATCAGCCGCCGTCGACGGGCACGGGCTGTTTTGCAGCCGACCGACGGCTCGATGTTCAGAAGCCGGTGATGCAGCTGGGGAGCCGGTCGGCAGCGAAGAAGGCGTCGGCTCGGCGTAGCACGTCGCCGTCGCCGCCCGTGATCCGTCCGGCGCGAGCGAGCAGGCTCGGTCGGACGCCTCCGAGATAGATCGCGCCGAGCGTTGCACGGTTCATGCGGAGGTGGGGCCTCGACCGCACCTTCTTCACCGTGGCGCCGTGGTGATCGCCGTCGATCCGCCACCGTTCGGCTCGGTCGCCGAGATCGACCTCGATGACCAACACGTCGTCGCTGCCGTAGGTGCGTGCCCGGAGCGCGGTACCGGCATCGCGGATGTGGAGCCACAGCATGTCGTTGACCTCGGTCGTGCGGATCGCTCGTTGATCGTCGACGATGTACGGCAGTGCATCGTCGAGGGCCACTGCCCGGAAGCTGCGGATCGGGCCGACCAGGTCGACCGAGAGCACGGTGTGCCACAGCGCGGCGTGCGCCTCCGGTGTGATCGCCACGAGGTCGATCACCGTGAGCTCGTGGGCCGGATGGCCGTCGTTCCAGTTCGACTTCACCTTCCATGCGGCGTAGCCGTCGGCGTGCAGCGCGACCGACACACCGTCGCCGTGATGCTTCCTCGCCAGCGCGTCGGCGGCCGGGTTCCGTTCGATCTCGCCGTTCTTGGCCCGGCGGTACCGGTCGAAGATCCCGGGCAGCGCCGGATCGTCGAGCGTCGTCATACGCACCGAACCGGGGACGGGACGGAACTCGGTGCGGACCTGGGTCCGGCGGCGGTCGATCTCGGTGACCCTGAGGTACGAGGCGATCCCGTAGCCGAAACGCTCGTAGATACCGCCCTCGCTGGCCGTCAGCATCGCGATCGGTTCGTTGCGGGCGTCGATGTCGTCGTGGAGTTCGGCCATCAGGCGGGTGAGGATGCCCTGCCGACGATGGGTGGGCGCCACCGCGACCCAGGTCACGCCACCGGCGCTCACTTGAGCGCCGCCCGGAACGGTCACCTCCTGCCGATAGCTGCCCGCGATCCCGACGAGGTCGTCGCCGTCGTGGGCGACCCGGAAGCGATCGAGGTCGAGCGTGGCGCGGGCGAGTTCGGTCAGGTCGTCGGGCCACGGGTCGCCGAAAGCGATGCCGTCGAAACGGAGCATCGTCGGGAAGTCGTCGTCGGTGGGGACACGGATGTCGATCTGGCCCATCCGACCAGTCTCGACGGCGGGGTGGCCCGGCGTCCACGAGGATTCGCAGGCGGTCCCGGTGCGATGTCAGGGCAGCGTCGTCGCGACCGGCTCGAGGGGCGGCTCGTCGGGCAGCGCGATGACGATCGGTTCGTCGGGTTGCGTGAGTCGGTGCCGGATCAGTTGGGGCACGTTGCCGAGCAGGGCGACTCCGTCGACCTGCACGATCCGGTCCTCGTCGGAGTCGGCGACGTACACGGCGTACTCGAGCAACGTCGGGCGGTCGGAGGGCACGAACTCGCCGACCGGACCGAACGCGTAGATCTGCCACTCCGGCACCACGTCGCCGGCGATCTGTGTCACGAACTCGCGCGCGTCGCCGACGTCGTCGATCGTCACGATCTGGCGGCCGCGTGTCCGCATCGGGTCGTACGTGTCGGGACGGAGCGGGCCGAGCAGGAATCGGTCGAGGTAGTCGTGGATGTCGCCGTCGACACCGGGGGGAAGGATCTGTTCGTTGCGGATCCGTTGCTCGCGCTCGGTGCCGGGCTGGATGTAGGTCGTCCCGGTCGCGACGTCGACGATCACCTCCTCGATGTAGGAACTCGACTCGAACACGAGCCGGTACCGGTCTCGCTCGGGATCGCGTTCGATCGACACGTCGAGGACGTACCCGCCGTAGCCGAGTTCGACGCGGGTGTCGCTGCGGCGGGAGACGTCGTCGCCGAGCCTGGCGACCGCGGCGGCGATGTCGTACTCCACGACGTCGCTCAGGACGGCGCCCGACGCCGGCGGATACGTCGGGACGGCGACCGGCTCCGTCGGCGTGACGGGAGCGACGACCGAGCCGGTGGGAGTTTCGGGCGCTTCGGGCCGGGTCGTCCCCGTTCCGGGTGCCGGGAGCGTCTCGAGCGCTCGCAGCGTCGGCGGTGTCGTGATGCCCGCCGCCGAATCGCCGACCGGCGACGGCTCGGAGTCCGCGGGATCGTCGGCGACGAGGCGGACGACGGCGACGACGACACCCAGCGTCACCCCGACCGCCAGTGCCACGCCGACCAGCCGTCGCCAGTTCGGCGCGGACGGCTCGAGCCCGTCGGGAGAACGCTGCTGGTCGACATCGCTCGTGAGCGGCACGTCGACGACCACGGCGCGGGCATCCACGACACCGTCGACCGCGGGCCGCTCCCAGCCGTCACTCAAGTCGTACCCCGCGCTGCGACGTCAGTCGCGTGTACACCTCGGGGCGCCGGTAGCGCTCCATGTCGAACAGCGTCCCGGTGTACTGCCGGCACCAGTCGAGCTCGCACTCGGCGATCACGAGTTCGTCCCCGGTCGTGATCGACCGGGCCAGGATCTCGCCGGACGGCGCCACGATCAGCGTGTCGGCCAGCGAGTCGACGCCCTCCTCGACGCCACCCTTCGCGACGACGACGACGAACGTCCCGTTCTGGTAGGCGCCCGACTGGGCGACCAGCGCGTTGTGGAATCCCTGGAGCGGGTTCTGGCTCGGGTCGGGCGCGTAGTGCAGCGGGGTGTTGTATCCGCAGAGGATCAGCTCGACCCCCTGGAGGCCCATCTCGCGGTACGACTCGGGCCAGCGCCGGTCGTTGCAGATCATCATCCCGACCCGTCCCCCGAACGCCTCCCACACGCCGAACCCGTCGGGCGAGGGTTCGAAGTAGTAGCGCTCGGCGTGCTGGAACGGACGGTCGGGTTCGTGCTCCTCGTGGCCGGGGATGTGCACCTTCTTGAACGTGCCGACGATTTCGCCGTTGCCGTCGACGAGCGTCTGGACGTTCCAACGGTGGGTCGCGTCGCCGTCGCGTTCGAGGAGCGCGTAGCCGAGGCAGAAGCCGATGCCCAGGCGTCGGGCCTCGTCGAACAGCGGCTGGGTCGCGTCGTTGGGCATCGACGTCTCGTACCAGTGGTCGGCCTCGGTGATGTCGTCGACGAACCAGCGCGGGAAGAACGTCGTCAACGCGAGCTCGGGGTACACGACCAGGTCGCTGCCCGCCGCGGCGGCGTCGCGCAGCAGTGCCAGCAGTCGGTCGACGACGTCGGCGCGGTCGTGGTCGCGCTGGATCGGGCCGAGTTGGGCCGCTGCCACTTTGACGGTTCGGGTCATGGGGCACAGTTTGGCGTGCTGCGGGCAGGCGTACCATGGCGACCTGTGATCGCGCAGCGACGTCCGAACGAGCTCAACGAGTTGGAGACCACCCTGGTCGACCGGATCGCCGCAGCGGCGGGAGGTCCGTCACGCAGCGAGCCGGGGATCGATCCGGATCGCCTCCGGGGCATCTTCACCGCCCAGGTGCAGAGTCGAGTGGTCGACCACGTCGCACGCTGGCTGCGCAGTCGCGGGCACGGCTACTACACGATCGGATCGGCAGGCCACGAGGGCAACGCGGCGATCGCCGCCGCGCTCCGTCCGACCGATCCGGCGCTGCTGCACTACCGATCGGGTGGGTTCTACTGTGCCCGGGCGCAACAGGTGCCGGGCCACGACCCGGTCCGCGACGTCCTCGCCGGCATGCTCGCCCTCACCGAGGAACCGATCGCCGGCGGTCGCCACAAGGTGTTCGGGCACCCCGACCTCGCCGTGATCCCGCAGACGTCGACGATCTCGTCACAGCTGCCACGAGCCCTCGGCATCGCGCTGGCGATCGGACGATCCCGCCGACTCGGTGTCCCGTCGCCGTGGCCGGCCGACGCGCTCGCCGTCTGCTCGTTCGGCGACGCCAGCGCGAACCACTCCACGGCGCAGGGTGCGATCAACGCCACGGCCTACTCGGCGCACGCCGGACTCGCGGTGCCGCTGCTCCTGGTGTGCGAGGACAACGGGCTCGGGATCAGCGTGCCGACCCCCACTGGTTGGATCGAGGCGGCGTTCTCGGGACGACGCGGTCTGCGCTACGTCCAGGTCGACGGCAGCGACCCCGCCGCCGTCCACGCGGCGACGAGCGAGGCCGCCGCCGACATCCGTCGGACGCGCCGGCCCGTGCTGCTGCACGTCGCGACCGTCCGCTTCCTCGGGCACGCGGGCACCGACGTCGAATCGGGCTACCGGACGGCGTCGGCGGTCCGGCAGGACCGTGAACGCGACCCGATCCTCGGCACGGCCCGTGCCCTGATCGAGTCGGGTGCCGCGACCGCCGACGAGTTGATCGGCGAGTACTTCCTGACCACCGAACGAACCCGGGCATTGGCGCTCGAGATGGCGACCCACGGCACGCTGAGGTCGCGCGCCCAGGTCATGTCGCCGCTCGCGCCTCGCGACGCCGCGCGGGTGGCCGAAGTGGCCGGTCGTGCGGCGAACCCCGACGTCCGCGCCGACGTGTTCGGGGCGACGGTGCCCGAAGCCGAGGGGCCGCTCACCCTGGCGGAGACGATCAACCGATCGCTGTCCGACATCTTGGCGTCGACCGATCACACGCTGGTGTTCGGTGAGGACGTCGCGGTCAAGGGTGGCGTGTACGGGGTGACCCGCGGACTCCAGAAGCGCTTCGGCGCGGCCCGGGTGTTCGACACGCTGCTCGACGAGCAGTCGATCCTCGGCAATGCCTTGGGTGCCGGCGTGTCGGGGCAGATCCCGATCCCGGAGATCCAGTATCTGGCGTACCTGCACAATGCGATCGACCAGCTGCGCGGCGAGGCTGCCAGCCTGTCGTTCTTCTCCAACGGGCAGTACCGCAACCCGCTCGTCGTGCGTGTGGCCGGGTACGCCTACCAGAAGGGGTTCGGCGGCCATTTCCACAACGACAACGCGATCGCCTCGCTGCGCGACATCCCTGGGCTGGTGATCGCCTCGCCGGCCCATCCGTCCGACGCCGCACCGATGCTGCGGACGTGTGTGGCCGCGGCGATCGCCGATGGCACGGTCTCGGTCTTCCTCGAGCCGATCGCGCTGTACCACGAGCGCGACCTGCACGAGCCCGGCGACGGCGTGTGGCTGTCGGAGTACGCGGCACCCGACCGATGGGCAGACGAGCACGTTCCGATCGGGTCGGGACGGCTCGTGCGCGACGGCGACGACGTCTTGATCGTCACCTGGGCGAACGGTCTGGCGATGTCGCTGCGCGCGGCGCGCGAGCTCGCGCAGCATGGTGTGTCGTGCCGGGTGTTCGACCTGCGGTGGCTCGCACCGATGCCGATCGACGAGGTGCTCGAGCATGCCGGGCAGGTGGGACGCGTCCTCGTGGTCGACGAGACCCGCGCCAGCGGCGGCGTTGGCGAAGGGATCGTCGCCGGACTCGTCGCGGGCGGCTTCGGCGGCCCGATCCGGCGGGTGGCCGCCGCCGATTCGTTCGTCCCGCTCGGCGATGCGGCGAACCTGGTGCTCGTCGGCGTCGACGAGATCGTCGGCGCTGCGTCGGCGTTGGCGGTCTGACGGGCGGTCGAAGCCTCGCTCGCGCCGCGCACCCACTACGTTCTGTTCCGTGAGTTCGATGCAGGACAAGATCGACGACCTCCAGAAACGCCGTGAGGCGGCACTGGCGGCCGGTTCGGAGCGCTCGGTCGAGCGGCAGCACGCCAAGGGCAAGATGCTCGCCCGCGAGCGGATCGAGTACTTCCTCGACGACGGCAGCTTTCACGAGCTCGACATGCTCGCCCGCCACCGTGCCCACGAAGCCGGGCTCGGTGAGCGGCCGTACACCGACGGTGTGATCACCGGCTGGGGCACCGTCGACGGCCGGAAGGTGTTCGTGTTCTCGCAGGACTTCACCGTGTTCGGTGGAGCGCTCGGCGAGGTGTTCGCCGAGAAGATCCACAAGTTGATGGATCTCTCGCTGAAGACCGGTGCACCGCTGATCGGTCTGAACGACGGCGCGGGCGCCCGGATCCAGGAGGGCGTGGTCAGCCTCGCCAGCTACGGCGGGATCTTCCGCCGCAACGTGCAGGCATCGGGCGTGATCCCGCAGATCTCGGTGATCCTCGGGCCGTGCGCCGGTGGCGCCGTGTACTCGCCGGCGATGACCGACTTCATCTTCATGGTCCGCGAGTCGTCGCACATGTTCATCACCGGGCCCGACGTCGTGAAGACGGTCACGGGTGAGGAGGTCACGCTCGAAGAGCTCGGCGGCGCGATGTCGCACGCGTCCAAGTCGGGTGTGGCGACGTTCGTGGCCGACGACGAGAAGGCGTGCCTCGACGACGTTCGGTTCCTGCTGTCGTTCCTGCCGGCGAACAACCTCGAACAACCGCCGGTGGAGGAGCCGACCGACGATCCCGAGCGGCTGTGTCCCGAGCTGACCGACATCCTCCCCGACAGCCCGAACCTGCCGTACGACATGCACGCCGTGATCAAGTCGGTGGTCGACGACGCCGAGTTCTTCGAGTACTTCCCGCACTGGGCCAAGTCGATCCTGTGCGGGTTCGCCCGCGTCGACGGTCAGCCCGTCGGTGTGGTCGGCAACCAGCCGATGATCCTCGCCGGCGTGCTCGACATCGAGTCGGCCGAGAAGGCGGCGCGCTTCGTGCGCACGTGCGACGCGTTCAACATCCCGATCCTCACCTTCATCGACGTGCCGGGCTTCCTGCCGGGCGTCGACCAGGAGTACGGCGGCATCATCCGGCACGGCGCCAAGCTGCTCTACGCGTACTGCGAGGCCACCGTCCCGCGCATCTCGATCATCACCCGCAAGGCGTACGGCGGCGCGTACGTGGTCATGGACTCGAAGTCGATCGGTTCCGACCTCTCCTTCGCGTGGCCATCGGCCGAACTCGCGGTGATGGGTCCGCAGGGCGCGGTCGAGATCGTCTATCGCCGCGAACTGCAGCAGGCGGCCGACCCGGTTGCCCGCCGCGCCGAACTCGTCGCCGAGTACAGCGAGAAGTACGCCAACCCCTACGCAGCCGCCGAGCGTGGCTTCGTCGACGACGTGATCGACCCGGCCGAGACACGCCGCAAGGTCGTCGCCGGTCTGCGGGTGCTGCGCTCGAAGCGCGAAGACCTGCCGCAGCGCAAGCACGGCAACGTCCCACTCTGATCCGCCGAGGCCGTCCGATCGGCCCATCGGTGGATCGCAGGATCGGTGACGTCGTCGCCGGCAGCCTGGTCAAGGGCTGTCGATGACGAGCGTCGGTGTTGGTTGTACTTGATTCGTGCCGTCGCCGACCTGTCCGGACTCGTTGAAGCCCCAGCACATGATGTCGTGGTCGGTCGTGGTGACGCAGGCGTGGAACCGGCCGCCGCTGATCGAGGTGACCGGAGCAAGACCGTGGACCGGACCGGCGATCTGGGTCGTGTCGGCTGATGTGGATGGGGCCAGCCCGGCAGTCGCGGCCGATTGGGACCCCCAGCAGTAGAGGTTCTGGTCGGTGCGCAGTGCGCACGCCCAGTCGTCACCTCCGGCGATCTCGGTGATCTCTTCGGCTGGCTCGCCGGTCGTTGCGTCCTTGACATCGACGGGCGTCAACGATCGTCCTGTGGTTCCGTTGCCGAGCATCGAGTTTCCCCAGCACGCTGCCTGGGAGTTGGTGCGAACGGCGCAGCCTCGGAGCGAGCCGAGTGAGATGGAGGTGGCGTCGGTCAGGCCGGCGACGAGACGCGGTGCCTCGGAGTCGGTGCCGGAGCCGTCTCCGAGAACACCGGTGCTGCCCATCCCTCCCCAGCACAGGACGCGACCGTCGGACCGTCGAGCGCATGCGTACTCGTCGGCCACCTCGATCTCCGCGATGTCGGAAAGTCCGGCGATCTGGGTTGGCGTCGCAAGAGTTCCGGCACCGAAACCGGCCCCCCAGCAGTGCACCGTTCCGACAGACCGCAGCGCGCACGTGTTCAGGTACCCGGTTTCGACGTCGACGACGTCATCGAGCCCAGGCACCTGGATGGCTATCCAGCGCACATCGGTCTGGCCATCGCCGAGCACAGGTATGACGCCGCCTCCGCCCCGACACCAGACGGTGCCGTCGCTGCGCAGGAAGCACGTGTGGGTCCAGTCGATGGCAACATCGACAGCGTCGTCGAAGATGCCGAGCGGGTATGGAGCGAAACGTGACGGCGGTGTCGCCAGGCCCTGGAAGGCAAACTCGTCCTGCGGGTTCGAACCCCAACACGACACGCGGCCGAGCGAGTCGATCGAACACGTTCCGCGAGCGTCCGCGACGACCGAGCGGATGGCTGCTGGTTCTTCCACGAAATAGCCGGCGACGTCGACGACGACGTCAGGGTTCCCGGCAAGGTTGTAGATGCTCACCTTGCCGCCGGCGCCGAGTTTGGCGATCACGAGGTTCGGCACCGTGTGGCCGCCACCGCGCATGTTGAGATTTGACGTCTCCGGTCGTTGACTGCCGTACGGCCACACCGTCAGGAACGAAGGAGCATCGGCTCCGACTGCCGTCACGTTCAACACCACCGAACTGACACCCGTCAGCGGCACACCACCGATGCCGAGCACCGGAAACTCGAGCTCGTCGCCCTGCCCGACCGGCATGCCCCGGTTCGTCCCGCCCGGCGTCACGGACTCGCCGGGCCGAGTCTCGAGCAGCCGGGCGGGCTGCAAGGGGACAAAGGTGCCCCCAGTTGTGAAGTATCCGGCAACATCGACGATCACGTCGACCGAGCCAGCCAGATTGAAGATCGACACCTTTCCGTCCGTCCCCACCTTCGCGATGACGAGGTTTGCCCGGGTCTCGCCCGGAGCTGTGTTCAGGTTCGACGCCACCGGTCTCGTCTGGCCGGCGGGCCACACCGTGATGAACGACGGCGATGTCGGATTCGTGACCGCCACGTTGAGCACCACTGCATCGACACCGGAAGCGGGCACACCACCCCGACCGAGCACGCCCAGATCGAACCGACCCGCCGCGCCGATCGGATTCCCCGGCAGCTCACGTCCGTCAATGGTCGTCGTTCCCGGCCGGGTGTCGAGCAGACGCGCCGGAATGAGCGGCTCGAACCCATCGGTTTCCGGGAAATACCCCGCGACATCAACAACCACATCGACAGTGCCGAAACGATTGAAGATCGACACCTTGCCGCCCGTGCCCACCTTGGCGACGACCAGGTTCGGAACCGATTGGCCGGGAACGAAGTTGACGTTCGAAGCCTCAGGCCGAGCCTCCCCGGTCGGCCATGCGGTCAGGAACGACGGTGCCGTCGGGCCGGTCGCCGTCACGTTGAGGACAACGGCCGCAACGCTGGCCGCCGGAACACCACCGCGACCCGTCACCACCAGTTCGACCGTGTCGTTCGTCCCGATCGGTCCGCCGGGAAGCCCGAGGCCATCCACGGTCACCTCACCTGGCCGAGTGTCGAGCAACCTCGCCGGTACGAGTGGCGTGAACCACACCGGTTCATCCGTCGGCGGCAACACAGACGGACCACCGATCGCAGTCCCCCCGATCACCACCGACGACGAAACGACCACGACCACGACCGTGGCGAGCCGAGACAGGACTGATCTGATGGTCCGATGGCGCACGGCGGAAACTCTGACACAACGTGCCTCCTCGACCCCCACCCATCACCTACCGTCGGCCACGGGCCCGAGTTGCGGTCTGGACGTCCGGTCGAACGCGCTCCTCGCGCGGGCGCTAGTCCTCGGTGAGGTCGGTCAGGTCGTTGGCGACACCGCCGGGATCGGTGATCGTCGGTGATTCGCCGTCGACCTCCAGTGGGGCACCGGGTCGCTCGGGGCTGTCGTCGCCGCAAGCGGTCAGCGCACCGGTGGCGGCGACGGCGAGCAGCGTCGGGACGAGCCATGTCGTCAACGGTCGCTTGGGTCGGGATCGCGTCGTCATGAACAGGGGCGTGCCCGGTCGACAGGCGGCTCAAACGGCTGCGGCGCGGTTGATCGCCGTCGCAGCGACCGCTGTCAGACCGGGCGCCGGCGCTCTCGGTGTCGTCGCACCTTCGAGCGGCCACCGCAGGCGGACATCGAGCACCATCGCATCGAACGGTTCTTGCTGGTGTCGTAGACCACCCAGCGGCAATGGGCGCATGCCTTGAGGCGGTACCACGTGCCGTCGTCGACGGCGTCGGCGATGCCGAGCAGCACCTGCGCGACCAGGTGTTCGGTCGTGCCGGGAGCTGCTGCAGCTTGCATGGGAACCCCGTCGCCGCGGGGTCCGAACCGGAAAGACACGGACGCGCATCGCCGGGCCAGCGCGGTGGTCGCCTCGTCGTCGGGTTCGCCGTCTCGGTGGGCGATGGTCGCGTCACGAACGAGTTCGCGTACCTCGGCGAGCCGGGCGCGCTCGGCCATGGTGGCGGCGATAGCGGCGCGGCCCTGGGCTCGGAGCCAATCGTCGAAGTCGTCGACGTCGGCGAGCCGATCGGCGCCCGATTCGAGATTGGTGGTGTTGCAGAACCGGCGGACGAACTCGAGGCCCCGCGGCGCATGGCGATCGGCCGGCCAGGCGGAATCAGGGAGCGTCCTGCCCCGCGCGTCGACTGGATGTCCCGCTGCCATGTAACTATCATAACCAGAATGACAGTTACATGGCGATGCGTCTGGCCGGCCACGATCGCCGTGCTGGTGGCGATGCTGCCGGCCGCCGGATGTGGGTCGGACGGGCCGGGTGACGCGGCCGGCGACGAACTTCCCCGGACGTCGACCGACGCTCCGACGACGGTCGATGCAGACGACACCGCGGACGACACCGCGAACGACCGTGCGGACGGGGTACCGCCGACGAACGTGGTCGCGGCGCTCGGCTATCCCCGCGACCTGCTCGACCGCGGCCGGGTCAACATCCGGATCGATCGACCCGACGACGTCGAGTTCGTGCTGCTCGACAAGCAACTCGTGGCTCGGCACTTCACCCCGGCACCGGTCGAATCGCGCCGCACGGTCGTTCCGACGAACGGCCAGGTGGTGGCGGTGCAGACGCTGTTCGGCGACGTATCGGACTGCGTCGACTCGAGCCCGGTCGAGGCAGAGCTCGTCGTGTCGTACCTCGCGGGTGATGATCCGACGGTGCGCCGGACGTCGTTGGAGGTCGATGACGCCACGACGCTCGACCAGATCCGGCTCCAGATCTGTACACAACGGCAGGTGATCGACGGGAACGAGTTCGACTTGCAGGTCGACGAGATCGACGGCGAGACGATGTCGGCACGACTCGTCGTGCGTCGGGTACGGGGGAGTGATCGGCTCGCGTTCGACGCCGTCAAGGGCACCGTGCTGTTCGGCGCCGAGGCCGACGTCCCTCCCGGTTCGCCCGAACGAGTGCTCGAAACCGATCAGGACGAGACGACGATCGGCTTCACGTTCTCGGTCAATCGGTGCGACCCGCACGCCGTTGCTGAGACCACGAGGAAGTACGGCCTCGAGGTCTGGGTCGCCGTCGGGGACGTCGCGGCGCAGCGGATCGACGTGCCGATCGACGATGTCGTCGCGCAACTCGACGAGATGCTCGAGCGCTGCAAGGAGCGCACCGGGCAGTAAATGCCCGAACCCGGCACGGAGAACTGACAATGTGGCCGGGTGAGCAACGTTCCGCCGCCACCACCCGCTTCCCCGCCTCCTCCGCCCCCGGGGAATCTGCCGCCGTCGCCATCACCGCCGCCGCCTCCGCCCCCACCGGGCAATGTGCCGCCGGCCTACGACGCCTCGGTCGGGTCGGTGAGCTACGCCGGATGGTGGCAGCGTGTCGGCGCCCTCGTCATCGACGGTCTCGTCGCGATCCCGTTCGTGATCCCGGGCGTCATCGTGCTGGTCGCCGGGCCGACCGAGGTCAACTTCCGTGAGAACGGTATCGACGGCACCGGGTTCTACGAGGAGCCGACCGGTGGCACGATCGGCCTCGCCGTGCTGTTGTACCTGGTCGGCATCATCGGCTACCTGATCTTCTACTGCCGGCGCGTGAGCCGCACGGGTTCGAGCATCGGCATGAGCGCCACCGGCTACCGCATCATCGACGCCCGCACCGGCGGCAACATCTCGATGGGGAGATCGATCGGGCGATTCTTCGCTCGGTACCTGAGTGGTCTGCCGTGTTACCTGGGTTATCTCTGGCCGCTGTGGGACAGTGAGAACCGCACGTTCCACGACATGATCGTGCAGACGCGAGCCGTGAGGAAGTAGTCGGACCGCGGGTCAGCGAGCCCAGGTCGTCGAGTCGACGCCGAGTTCTTCGAGCCGGCGTTGGAGGAAGACAGGCACGCCGAACGGCTTGCCGGCCTCCAACTCGGCGACGTGCTCGCCGTCCTCGGCCCACATGTGGCACGTCCCGATGTTCAGGCGCCAGCTGTCGTCGTTGCCGGCCGGTCCCACGCCGCCCTCGACGCCACGCTCCCGAGCCGACGCGGCGCGCATCGACCAGAAACACTGCATCGCCACGGGCGCCATCGCCTGCAGCAGCGCGGTCGTATGGGTGCAGCCGCGCGGTCCGCCGAAGAGTTCGCGCACCTTGTGGGTGAAGCCGCGGGCGATCGAGAGCCCGATCAGTTCGCGGTAGTGCTCGGTGATCGTCGGACAGCCGGTCATCGGATGGGTCTCGAACAGGACGCCCGCATCGACGATCTCGAGCGTGGGGAAGGCGATCTCCAGGTCGAGTTGCATGTGGTGGATCGTGAGCGGATCCGGGTCGTCGGCGAGGCACAACCCCGGCGGCTTCTGATCACGCACGGCCCCACGGATGATGATGCGATCCGCCGCCTTGCGGTAGGCCCGGACCCGGTACTCACGATCGTGCAGGATCGGCATGCCAGGGGGGTCGGCGTCGAGAATCGAGTCGGTGTCGAACAGGTCCACGCCCCGATGTAAGCAGAGGGTCGGCGGTCGCGCCTCAGCGAGCGCCGTGGACTAGCGTCGTCGACGTGGGCAACACCGAGATCTCACCGGCACCGACCGACGAGGAAGCCGTCGCGATCATGGCGGCCGTCGAGGCGCTGTGGCCGAAGCCGGCCGCGCCGGTGAGCGGCCTTCGCGACCGCTCCGCCGCCTGGCGGTTCAGCGGCCGATGGTGGCAGCGCGATCGTTTCGCTCCGGCCGCCCGCCCCTGGAACTGACACCGTCGGTGGTGTGGACGCGCGTGGCCCGCACCTGAGCAATCCTGCGGCGCGTCGGACGCGAGCGACCAGCGGGCCACCCACCCCGGCGATCACGACGGCAACGGCTGCGTCCGGATTCTGCTGCTGACCGTCCGATCGGGTCGGCATCCGAGCCGGTGACGTCGTGCAGGGCGCGTCGTTCAGGGCGCGTCGTGCCTGGTCAGGGTGGGTCCGCGAACCGTGTGACACCCTGTGGTCATCATGGGGGCATGGACATCTTGTTGGTCGCCGTGCTCGTGGTCGGGGTCGGGGTCGCCACCGCGCTCGCCGCGGTCGAGTTCACTCGGCGGCGGTACGAAGCGATGGTTCCCGCCGCCGACGAGCCGCCCGATTCCACGGAGCCCGATGTGCCCGAGGTGCCCTTCGACCAGGTCGTGCACGAGGCGATCTCCGCAGCGCTCGCCGAGATGCGCACCCAGACGGCGGCCGATCGCGACGCCGCCGTGCACGCCGCGCTCAACCAGGCGGCCGTGCTGCAGCGCGAGCACCTCGGTTCGGCGGCGCAGCAGGCGCGTGAGGCCTCGTCCGCCGAGCTGACGGCCAAGAAAGACGTCATCGACAGCCGACTCGACCAGGTCCAGGCCGAGATGCGCACCGAGTTGCAGAAGCTCGGCACGATGGTGACGCAGCTCGCCACCACCAGTGCGCAGAAGTTCGGCCAGGTCGACCAGTCGCTGCGGAGCCACGCCGAGATCACCCAGACCCTGTCCGAGTCGGCGCAGGCGCTGCGCGAGGCGATGGCCAGCCCGACGGCCCGCGGCCAGTGGGGCGAACGGATGGCCGAAGACGTCCTGCGGCTCGCCGGGTTCGTCGAGAACGTCAACTACCAGAAGCAGACGCAGCTCGAGGGCGCCACGGGCCGGCCCGACTTCACCTTCCCGCTGCCGAAGGGCCACGAGCTCTACATGGACGTCAAGTTCCCGATGGCCGGGTACCTGCGGTACCTCGACGCCGACACCGACGCCGAACGCCAGGCGCACCGTGCGGCGTTCCTGCGCGACGTGCGGGCGCGGGTCAAAGAGCTCGCCAAGCGCGACTACGCCCGCGAATCGGCACGGTCGTCGGTCGACTACGTCCTGCTGTTCCTGCCGAACGAACAATTGACGGGTTTCATCCACGAAGGTGATCCGAGCCTGATCGACGACGCGATGGGGCAGCGGGTCGTGATGTGTTCGCCCCTCACGCTCTTCGCGTTCCTCGGGGTCATCCGCCAGGCGTACGACAACTTCGTGATCGAGCAGACCAGCGACCAGATCCTGGCGCTGATCGGCAAGTTCGGCAATCAGTGGCAGAAGTACAGCGAACAGCTCGACAAGGTGAAGTCGAGCTTCGATCGACTCGACCGTCAGTTCGACGATCTCGTCGGGACCCGCAAGCGGCAGCTCGAGAAGCCGCTGCAGCAGCTCGAAGCGGTCCGCCGCGAGCGCAACCTGCCCATCGACGGTGAGCTGTTCCCCCACGTGGGCGACGACGACGGTGAGTCCGACGACGCCACCCCCGCCAACGTGCGCCGCCTCGGCGCCTGACCCGCCGGTGGTACCCCACCGACCGGCGGGCGCGAGTTCGGTGGCACAATCACTGCGATGAGTCAGCCAGCCTTCGACTTCGGCGACGAGCCGATCGACGATCCGGTCAACCCGACCTACTCGGTCGGGGAGCTGGCCGAGGCGATCAACGACCAGTTCCGCCGCGGTTTCTCCGACGGGGTGTGGGTGCGCGGCGAGATCGACGGTCTGCGCAACAGCGGGCCGCACACGTACTTTGCGTTGGTCGAGCACGGCGACGCCGGCAAGGCGGTCCTGAACGTCTCGTTGTTCGCGCCGATGAAGCGCAACCTGACCCCGCTGCTCAAGAAGCATCGGCTCGAACTCACCAACGGCATGAAGGTCAGGATCTTCGGCCACCTCGACTACTACGCCCCCAACGGTCGACTCGGTCTCAAGATGGCCGGGATCGACCCGCGGTTCACGCTGGGCGAACTCTCCCAGGCGCGCGACCAGGTGATCCGTCGCCTGGTGGCGACCGGGCTGTTCGATGCCAACCGTCGGCACTCGCTCTCGCCGGTGCCGTTGCGGGTCGGCGTCGTCGCCAGCGTCGGGACCGCGGCCTGGCACGACTTCCACGACGAGATCGACCGGAGCGGGCTCGGGTTCCATCTCCGGGTGTGCGACTCACGGGTCCAGGGCGAATGGGCCGTCGAGTCGGTGTCGGCGGCGATCCGCACCTTGGCGGCGCGGCGCGACCTCGACACCGTCGTCGTCATCCGCGGTGGTGGAGCCCGCAACGAACTCTCGACGTTCGACGCCGAGGCGATCGCCCTGGCGATCGCCACCAGTCCGCTGCCCGTGCTCACCGGGCTCGGGCACGAGGTCGACCGGAGCGTCGCCGACGAGGTCGCCCACACGGCGCTCAAGACACCGACGGCCTGCGCCGGAGCCCTCATCGAACGCGTCGGCGCCTACCGTGACCACACCGAGCAGCGGTGGGCCGCGATCGCCGACACCGCCCGCCGCGACCTGTCCGACGCCCACGGCCGCCTCTCCGACCGAGCCCACCGGGTGGCCCGCAACACGCATGCCGCCGTCGAGCGGGCCGACGAGCGGCTGACCACACGGGTCGGGCGTCTCCGGCTGGCGCCGGGCCAACAGCTTCGTCAGGCCGACGCCGCGATCGACCGTCGGGCCGACCGCATCGTCGAGCGAACGCCCGCCTCGCTCGCCGGTGAACTCCGGCACCTCGAGTCGATCGAGGCGCGAGTGGCGCTGCTCGACCCGGTGAACCTGCTCCGGCGAGGGTGGAGCATCACCCGTGACGCCGACGGCGGTGTGGTCCGCTCGGTCGAACAGGTCGAACACGGTGGCATCGTCACGACCCAGGTGGCCGACGGTACCCTCACGAGCCGAATCGAGAAATCATGACGACCGAGCACGACGACACCCCCACGACCGGTTATGCCGATGCGCTCGGTGAACTCGACGGCATCCTCCGGGAGCTCGAGGGCTCCGACGTCGACGTCGATCGTCTGGCCGACCGCGTCGCCCGCGCCGCCGACCTGATCGCCCTCTGTCGCGACCGGATCGGGAACGCTCGGCTCCGCATCGACCAGGTGATCGCCGATCTCGACGGATCGAGCGTCCCGCTCGACGACGAACCGACCTAGCCTCACCTCGTGCCTGCGCCCGCCAGCCTTCGACGCATCGCCGATCGCGTCACGGCGCGACTCGACGAGGTGCTGGTCCCCGAACTGCAGCGTTGGGTCGAACTCGACGCCGACCTGCGCGAGCCGATGGCCGAGATCTCCCGGCTGGTCCTGAGCGGTGGGAAGCGACTCCGGCCGGCGTTCTGCCATTGGGGCTACGCCGCCGCCGGCGGTGACCCCGACGACCAGATCGTCGCCGACGCGGGTGCGGCATTCGAACTCATGCACGCGTTTGCGCTGTTCCACGACGACGTGATGGACGACGCCGCCAGCCGGCGCGGCGAGCCGACCACCCACGTGGTGTTCGCCGAACAGCATCGGAGTGCCGGATGGGCGGGGGAGTCCCGTCGATTCGGTGAGGGTGTCGCGATCCTGATCGGCGACCTGGCGTTCGTCTACGCGGATCGCCTGCTCGCCGACGCCGGTCCGGCCGCATGGCGGATCTGGAACGAGCTCCGGATCGAACTCAACGTCGGCCAGGTCCTTGACATCCTCGGTTCGGTGCGCGGCGTGCGCGACGTCGCACAGGCCGAACGGATCTGCCGCTACAAGTCGGGCAAGTACACGATCGAGCGCCCGCTCCACCTCGGTGCCGCGCTCGCCTCGCCCTCGGGACTCGACGAGTTGGGCGAGACCCTCAGCGCCTACGGGCTGCCGTTGGGCGACGCGTTCCAGATGCGCGACGACGTCATGGGAGCATTCGGCGACACCGCGTCGACGGGCAAGCCGGTCGGCGGTGACCTCCGCGAGGGCAAGCCGACGCCGTTGTTGGCTCGCGCGATCGAGGCCGCGACACCCGACCAGCGGGCGGTGCTCGCCGGTGTCGGACGCCCGGGTCTCACCGATGACGATGTGGCGTCGATCCAGCAGGTGATCATCGACACCGGGGCGCTTGCCGACCTCGAACGCACCATCTCGTCGCGCACCGCCGAGGCGATCGGGGCGATCGAGCGTGCCGACATCGACGCGACAGCGCGTGCCGAACTCGTCGAGTTGGCGTCGTTCGTGAGCCACCGAGTCAACTGATGCGCGTCGTCGTCATCGGGGCCGGTTTCGGCGGCCTTGCCGCTGCGGCCCATCTCGTGGCAGCGGGTCACGAGGTGCACGTCGTCGAGCGTTCCGAGCGAGCTGGCGGGCGAGCGGCCGGCGCCGCCGAACGGGGTTTCTCGCTCGACCTCGGTCCGACGGTGTTCACGATGCCGCAGCTGCTCGAAGACGCGTTCGGCGCCGTCGGTGCGTCGATGTCCGACCACGTGACCATCCGACCGGCCGATCCGATCTACCGAGCGGTGTTCGCCGATGGCTCGGAGTTGCGTGTGCGCCCCGGCCGGGCAGCGATGACCCAGGAGGTCAGGGAGTTCGCCGGCGACCGTGAAGCCGGCGTGTTCAACGAGTTCTGCGACTGGGTCACCGATCTGTACGAGCTGCAGATGCCGAACTTCATCGACACGAACTACGACTCGTTGACGGGTGCGCTCCGCCCGTGGCGAGCGGTGATCGATCTGGTCAGGGCCGGGGGGTTCCGCCGCCTCGATCGGAAGGTCGCGTCGTTCTTCGAAGACGACCGCCTCCGACGGGTCTTCAGCTTCCAGTCGATGGCTGTCGGTGTGGCCCCGCACCGTGCGCTCGCGCTCTACGCGGTCACGACGTACATGGACGCCGTCGCCGGCGTGTACTCGGTCGACGGTGGCATGCACCAGGCGGCGGCGGCGCTGGCGAAAGTGATCGGCCAGGCCGGTGCCACCTTCGAATACGAGTCCACGGTCGCCCGCATCCTGCGCGACGGGGCCGGCGCCACGAGCGGGATCGAGCTCGGCAACGGCGAGCGTCGGCCTGCCGATGCGGTCGTCTGCAACGCCGATCTGCCGGTTGCGTACCGCACGCTGATCGGTGGCGTCGATGCGCCGCGCGTTGCCCGTCGCGGCACCTATTCGCCGTCGTGCGTGGTCTGGTCGGCAGGCGTCGCCGGGGCTCCACCGCCAGGCGCCGCACTCCACAACCTGCACTTCGGCGCAGGGTGGGGCGAGGCGTTCGACGACGTCACCCGGCGCGGACGACCGATGTCCGAACCGTCGATGCTCGTGAGCATCCCGTCGATCGGTGATGCCTCGCGCGCTCCCGCCGGCTCGTCGACGTTGTCCGCGGTCGAACCGGTGCCGAACCTCGACGGCAAGGTCGACTGGGTGCGCGACGGTGAGCGCATCACCGATCGTCTCCGCCGTCGCGTGGCCGATGCGGGCTATCCGGTCGACGACGTCCGCGTCGAACGCGTCATCGGGCCGCTCGAGTGGGAACGCCAGGGGCTCGAGCGGGGGACCCCGTTCGCGCTCGCCCACACCTGGCGGCAGACCGGTCCGTTGCGTCCCGCCAATCACGACGAGCGGGTTCCGGGCCTGTTCTTCGCCGGGGCGTCCACGTTGCCGGGCGTCGGTGTCCCGATGGTGCTCCTGTCGGGAAAGCTCGCCGCCGAACGGGTCGAACGCTATGCCCGGGACACGTCGACGGTGAAGTGGTGAGCGGCAGCCCGCGTCCCGATCACGCCTGATCGTCCGGACGACCTCGATCATCCGCCCGCCGCTCGCGTCGGGGCCTGGTCGACGTGGCCGAGGCCACGGTCGAAAGCCAGGCGTGACCGCCCGGGCGATGGTGTCACAATCTCGTCGTGGACACCCGCACGATCGCCGCCGAACACGAACTGCCTGCGCTCGCCGAGCTCGCCGAGTCGCTCCAGCGGTGCCCGGAGACGCATGTGATCTTCTTTGGTCTCGATGCGCCCGGCATCCTCGCGGAGCTCGCCGAGGCGACCTGGAGCGACGTGTCGGCGGTGGTGGTCGACGGCGACCACGTGATCGGTTGGATGGTCGGCGACGTCGACCCCGAGATGGGCCGTGTCTGGTGGCTGGGTCCGTTCGTCGCCGCTGACGCGGACGACGAGTGGGAGCCGATCGCCACCGCACTGCTCGCGGCCGGGCGCCGACAACTGTCGGCCGAGGTCGACGAGGAGGAGATCGCGGTCGATGCCCGCTTCGAGCGGTGCCGCGCCTGGGCGCAGTCGGAGGGGTTCGCCGAGGAGGAGGGTTCGGCGGTGCTCCGGCTCGACGTCGACCTCGACCCCGAGCCGGGGTCGGCAACGGTTCGCGAAGTCACCGACGTCGACCACGACGTCGTCGCCCGGCTCCACGAGCAGATGTTCCCCGGCACCCACACGACCGGCCGCGCGCTGGTCACCGGCCACGACGACATTCACCGCCGCCTCGTGATCGAATCCGACGACGAGGTCGTCGGCTACATCGCCGTCGAACGCCAGGCCGACGGTTCCGGGTACATCGACTATCTCGGCGTGGAACCGACCGCCCGCCGGAACGGTCTCGGCGCCGTCCTGGTTCGTGCCGGGGTGGCCGAGCTGCGCCGCCTCGACGTGACCGACATCGGACTCACCGTCCGCGTCGGAAACGAGGGTGCACGGGGGCTCTACCGGTCACTGGGCTTCGACGAGGAGCGGGTCGCGATCCCACTCCGACGCGGTTTTTCGATCGCGTGACGTCGCGATCGCCAGCGCCGACGGTCGCTCGTCTGGTAGGACAGCTGACGTGAAAGCCGTCGTCGTCGGGTCCGGAATCGGGGGGTTGACCACGTCGATCCGGTTGGCGGCGGCAGACCACCACGTGGTCGTGCTCGAGCGGAACCCGATCGTCGGCGGCAAGGTCGCCGATCTCGACGAGGCCGGATACCGCTTCGATCTCGGACCGACCGCGCTGACCCTGCCCCACCTGTTCGACGACGTGTTCCGGCTCGCGGACACGACGCTGGCCGACGAGGTCGAACTCGTTCGGCTCGACCCGCAGATCCGCTGCTGGTGGCCGAACGGGTCGACCCTCGATCTGCGCGACGACCCGGTGGAGACGATCGCCGAGATCGAGCGGCTGGCTCCGGGATCGGGTCTGGCGTGGCACGAGTTCGCCGAACATACCGCCAAGCTCTGGGAAACCAGCGAGCGGACCATCCTGAGCGCCCCGCCGGGATCGTCGCTGTCGAGGGTCACGTCGCCGCTCGAACGTGCCCGCATCGACGCCCGCCGCACGCTCGCCAAGGCGTCGGCGTCGTTCTTCGATGATGAGCGGTTGCAGCAGCTCGTCAACCGGTACGCCACGTACTCCGGCTCGTCGCCGTATCGAGCACCGGCCACGCTCGCCGGAGCGGCGCACATCGAGCAGGCCCACGGCGTCTGGCACGTGACCGGCGGGATCGGCCGGCTGCGCGACGCGCTCGCCCGGGTCGCAGGATCGATGGGCGTCGAGATCCGGACCGATGTCGACGTGGGTCGCATCTCCGTGCAGGGTGGAGCGGTCGCAGGTGTCGAACTCGCCGACGGGGGGTCCGAGCCGGCCGAGATCGTCGTGTCGAACGTCGATGCGTCACACCTCTACGTCGACCTGCTCCCGAGCCCCAAGCAGGCCAGACAGCTCGACAAGGCGGGGCCGTCGACGAGCGCGTTCGTGCTGTGCGCGGCCATCCGAGGACGGACCGAGGGCATTGCACACCACAACGTGTTCTTCCCCCTCCACGACCGCCAGGAGTTCCAGTTCCTCGAAGCCGGCCAACTCGCGATCGACCAGACGATTCATGCCTCCGTGTCGGCGGTGACCGACCCGGGGCAGGCGCCGCCCGACAGCGAGAACTGGTGCATCCGGGTCACGACACCGCCGGCGATCGGGATCGATCGGAAGCTGATGACGGCCGGCGTGCTCAACCGGCTGGCCGAGCGTGGCTTCGACCTCCGGAACCGGGTCGAGTTCACGCGAACGCTGCTCCCGGCCGACTTCGATGCCCGGTACCGGGCGCCCGGAGGTGCGATCCACGGCACGTCGTCGAACGGCAAGCGGGCGGTGTTCTCGCGGCCCGACAATGTCGGCCCGGTCGACGGCCTCTATCTCGTCGGCGGATCCGCGCATCCCGGCGGTGGCCTCCCCTTCGTGGCGGCGGGCGCCCGCATCGTGGCCGACCTCGTTGCCGACCGACACGGCGATTCGTGACGTCGCTCGACACCGCGATCGGCGTCGAGCCGGCGACTCAGGCCTGGTAGAGCTCGAGGCCGGCGCGGATCGAGTCGGCCTCGCCGACCCCCGGCTCACCGGCGACCGCTCGAATCCACGACGGCCGGAATCGGGCGACGACGGTGATCGGCTGGTCGAGATCGGACCCCTGCACCGCCAGACGGCTGAACGCCGTCGCGTAGTCGGGCGGTCGCAGGTCGCGACCCAGCTCGGCGAGGGCGTACGGGTCGGGCGGCGCATCGACCGGATCGAGGGAGAACACCGGCTGCGACGTCGGTGAGCTCGGGCCACCCGACAGACCGGGTCCGTCGGCGAGCACGACCCCGCGCACGAGCGCCGGTCGGGCGCCGGCGATCAGCAGGGCGATGTAGGCGCCGAGCCCGCGCCCGACGATCGTCGCATCCCCGAGGTGTTGGATCGCTGCGTCGGCGTCGGCCATGAGGATCTCGGCCGTGTACCCGCCGCCGACCGGCATCGTCGACGCCCCGTGGCCCGTGAAATCGAGCGCCGTGATCGGACCGTTCCACCCGGCGACGGCGTCGGGCACCTCGCTCGGCGACCGCTCGCCGAGCCCGTGGAGGAGGAGCAGCGGGTGACCGGCGTCGGCCTCGCGCAACGTGTGGAGCGCAAGTCGGACTCGGTTGTGGATCAGGGTCTCGATGCTCATGACGCCCTCCGAACCGGCCCGAGGAAGTCGAGGGTGAGATCGGCCACCATGGCGGGTCGTTCGATGTGGGCGAAGTGCCCGACGCCGTCGAGCACGTCGAGTCGTCCGCCCTCGGGGACGTAGGGGAGGACGTCGTCGGGCGTCGTGCCCCAACCCATCTCCTCCTCCAATTCGACGAGCATGCCGTAGAACGGGACACCGAGACCGGCGAGCCGGTACAGCGACCACTCAGGGCGCCACGGGCCGAATCCGCCGAACCGGATGGCCGGGTCGAGTTTCCAGCGCCACCCTTCGTCGTCTTGGGTGGCTCCGACGGTCACGAGGTAGCGGAGCCAGTCGATCGAGTGGCGCGAGTTCATCCGCCCTCGGCGAGCGGCCAGTTCGTCGATCGTGCCGGGCTTGCGCTGCGCTCCGGCGGTCCGTCCCCGATGGTCGAGCCAGCCGGTGACCTCGCCGGTGAGCATCTTCGTGCGTTCGTGCTCGGCGATGTCGGGGATCCGCCGCTTGGACGGGATCCCGTCGATGTTGACGAGCGCGGAGAAGCGGAACGGTTGCGCATCGACGAGTTGGACGAGCAGTGCGCCACCCTTGCTGTGACCGACCGTCGGCACGGCGGCGCGGCCGGCGACGTGGTCGAACACGAACGCGGCGTCACGGAGGTCGGCGTCCCACGAGTACAGGTGGGCGTGGTCGCTGTCGCCGTGGCCGCGATGATCCCAACTGACGACTCGCCATCCGGCGTCGGCGAGGAGCGGCGCGAACACGTCGAACGTTCGTGCGAAGTCGAACCCGCCGTGGGCGAGCATCAGTGGTGGCGAGTCGGCGTCACCCCACTCGTGCAGCGCGATGCCGACACCACCGGCGTCGATCCGGTACTCCCGATCGGGAACGCGGACACCGGGAACGTCGATGATCGGGTCGGAGGGCACGAGGTGAGGCTAGGCAGCGCGTCTACGCTGTGGCGCATCCAGCGCATCCTTCCTCGTCCGTTCCGGCCCGACCGGCTTACCCTGCTCCCCGCGCTCGCCCTGGTGCTCGTCGCCGCGGCGGCATGCGGCGGTGAGAGCACCGAGGGGCTCGGCACGCTGCCCCCGATCCGCACGACGACCACCAGCAGCACGACGACCACGCTGTTCGACCCGACGATCGAGCTCTACACGGTCAAACGGGGCGAGAACCTGTCGCTGATCGCCCGCAGTTTCGAGGTACCGCTCGAGTTCCTGATCGAGGCGAACGAGGATGTGATCAACGATCCGAACAACGTCCCACCAGGGGTGACGCTGAAGATTCCGCCTTATCGCATCGTCGACGAGCTCCCGACACCCTCATCGACCACCGAGGCCCCCTGACGACGGTTGACAGGGTTCCGGCGCGGGTCTTCGTAGACTCGACAGCATGAGTTTCTGGCCCAACCAGGATCACTGGAGCGTGAAGATTCCGTTGCGGACGCCACATCCGCGACTGGCCGCACTCGACGAGACCGGCGTGGTCGTCCTTCGCGACATGCCGGTCGATGTGCCACGCAGCGAATGGGAGACGCTCGAGTACCTCGACTGGAAGTCCGGTGGCGACACCAACTTCGCCCCGATCGCCTCCGCCGACGGGCAACTCGACTGTCGGGGTTTCTGGGACAAGGGCAAGACCGACAAGGACGCCCTCTGGACCTCCAACGCCGAGATCGCACCCACCCTGCGGTCGTACGTCGACGACGTCGGCGCCAACTTCGGCCGCGTCCGCACGATCAAGCTCGAACCGCAAGACCGCGAGACGGCGATCCGGTCGATCCATCGCGACGACAACAACCGCTTCAACCCCGACGACGAGGGCTGGGTGGTCCGCTCGTGGGTCGAGCTCACCGACAACCCGAACAGTTACATGCTCCTGATGGACAACGACGCCGACGGACTGCCCGACCCTTCGACCGAACGCCGGGTGCCGTTGCACCGCGGCGCACGGTTCGTGGTCGACACGCAACGCCTCTGGCACGTGGTGGTCCACCTCGGTGACGCGCCACGGTACGCACTGATCACCAGCTTCGAATCCGGCCCGGCCCTCGAAGCCTGGATCGAGTCAGAGCGTGTCGCCGTCCCGGCCTGACGGCGCTCGCCGTCACGGCCGGCCGGCCGAGCGGCAGATGCGTCTGCCCGGTCCGATCGACGACCGGCCCGGCCGCTCCCGCCTGCCGTCGGGCATCATCATCGGCATCGGGGCGATCGTCGTCGTCGGTGCCGTGGTGTGGCTGACGCGTGGCTCCGACGCCGGCAGCCCTGCCGGGCAGGCGATCGACGGTTCACCGACGGTGTCGGACCCGTCGGCAGACGCGACCGGCCCGCGAACGGACGGGTCGTTCCTCGCACCGTTGTCATCGCCGGTGCGTCTCGTCGACACCCGGTCCGGACAGACGACCGTCGACGGCCAAATCGCCGGCATCGGCGTGATCGCCGCCGGCAGCACACTCGAAGTGCCGATCAGCGGCCGCTCGGGCGCCGGAACCGAGACCGGCCTGGTGGCGGTGACCATCACGGCCACCGCCGGGCCCGATCCGAGCGAGATCGTGGTCCAACCCTGTGGCGGCGAGATCGATGCGTCGCCGAGCGTTCGGGTCCGACCGTCGCGAACCACCATCCGCAATCTCCTGGTTCCGCTGAGCACCGGCGGGACGATCTGTGTCGTGCCGTCGACGCCGGTCGACGTGGTCCTCGACGTCACCGCGTTCGCGGATCAGGCTGCGGTCCGACCGTTCGCCAACCCGGTCCGAGTCGTCGACACGACCGCTGCCGGGGTCACCGCCGACGGCAAGTTGGCCGCCGTGGGGGTCCGGCCCGAATCGTCGACGCTCCGCGTCCCGCTCGCCTCCCGGTTCAACGGTCTCGGCGACATCGGCGGCCTGGTGGTCAGCCTCTCGGCGGTCGAGCCACTCGAAGCGGGCACGGTGACCGTGTTCGCTCCCGAATCGACGCCGGGCACGCCGGCGATCGAGTACGAGGAGGGGACCACCGAGCACACGATGGCGGTCGTCCCGGTCGGCGCCGGCGGCGAGCTCTGCCTGTCGACGACCGGACGCACCGACCTGGTGCTCCACCTGCTCGCCCTGATTCCGTCGTCGGCGCTCGCCCCGGTCGAGGCCGCAGCGGACGCGTCGTGTCCCGGGCAGACCTTCTTCCCCGACCGTCGTGTCGTCGCGATGTACGGGACCCAGCGATCGGCCCGGCTCGGGGTGCTCGGCGAACAGACGCCGAGCGAGACCGCCGCCCGGCTCGAGGAGATCGCCGAACCGTGGCGGGCCGGCGACGAACCCGTGCTGCCTGCCTTCGAACTGATCGCGACCCTCGCCACCGGCACCCCCGAAGACCGTGACGTCTACAACATCCGGTCGTCGCCCGAGTTCGTGCAGGAGTACCTCGACGTCGCCCGCCGCCACGGGTACTACCTGATCCTCGACATCCAGCCCGGCCAGTCCGACTTCCTCACCGAAGCGAAGTACTACGAAGCATTCCTCCGGCAACCCGATGTCGGCATCGCGCTCGACCCCGAATGGCGCACGCCGGCTCCGGCCCGGCCGAAGGGAGGTGTCGTCGGCCAGGTCGACGCCTCCGAGGTCAACCAGGTCATCGACTACGTGGCGCAGCTCGTCGCCGAGGAAGACCTGCCGGAGAAGCTCGTGATCGTGCACCAGTTCCAAGATCGCATGATCACCAACCGCGACCAGCTCGTCGAACGACCAGGTGTGGCGTTGACGATCCACATGGACGGGTTCGGCGATCGCCCCAACAAACTCGATTCGTACGACGTCGTCCGGGCCGATCCGCCGCTCGA
This sequence comes from Ilumatobacteraceae bacterium, assembly GCA_033344875.1. Lineage (NCBI taxonomy): Bacteria > Bacillati > Actinomycetota > Acidimicrobiia > Acidimicrobiales > Ilumatobacteraceae > Ilumatobacteraceae bacterium. The sequence continues at coordinate 3,810,827 of JAWPMO010000001.1, forward strand.
CATGGGCCTCAAGCTGTTCTACGACGAGGACACCGACCTCCTGGGTGCCGCCGAGGTGCTCGGCGGCCTGTTCGATCCGCTGCCCCTCCTGATCACGTACCAGTAGACGCCGGTGCCACACCGCGGTGCGTCGCGGTGAGGTCGACGATGTCGTTCATGATCGTCGCGAGTTCGAAGTCCTTGGGGGTGTAGACACGGGCGACGCCGGCGTCGGTCAGACGAGCCCGGTCGTCCTCGGGGATGATGCCGCCGACCACCACGGGGGCGTCGACGCCGTCGGCGCGCAGTCGGGCGACGAGGTCGGGGACCAGTTCGAGATGCGATCCGCTGAGGATCGAGACGCCGATGACGTCGGGATCTTCGTCGCGGGCCGACGCAACGATCTGATCGATCGTGAGCCGGATCCCCGAGTAGATGACCTCCATGCCGGCGTCGCGGGCGCCGACCGCGATCTGCTCGGCACCGTTGGAGTGTCCGTCGAGCCCGGGCTTGGCGACGAGCAGCCTTGTCGGGCCGCCCGGCAGCGCACGCGACCGTTCGGCGACGGCGGCCAGCGGTCCACCCGCGCCGCCGGTCGCTCCGCCGACCCCGGTGGGGCCCCGGTACTCACCGAACACGTCACGCATCACGAGGCCCCACTCGCCGGTGGTGCCGCCGGCCTTGGCGAGCGCGATCGTCGCCGGCATCACGTTCTCGTCGGTGCCGGCCACGCGCCGGAGTTCGTCGACGGCGGCATCGACGGCGGCCTGGGTGCGCTCGCTGCGCCACGCCTGGACGTCAGCTGCCATCTCGGCGCCGACCGCCGGGTCGACCGTGAGGATCGCACCGGAGCCGCCCAGCGGCGAATCGGTGGTCTCGGTGAAGCCGTTCACACCCACCACGATCTGTTCGCCCGACTCGATGCGTCGAGTGCGCTCGGCCATCGAGGTCACGAGCCGAGCCTTCAACGTCTCGATCGCCTCGAACGCACCGCCCATCGCGAGCACGTCGTCGAGTTCGGCCTGGGCCTGCTCGCTCAACTCGGATGTCTTCGCCTCGACCACATGGGACCCGTCGAAGAGGTCGTCGTATTCCAACAGGTCCGATTCGTAGGCGAGCACCTGCTGCATCCGCAGCGACCACTGCTGGTCCCAGGGGGTGGGGAGGCCGAGCGCCTCGTTCCACGCCGGGAGCTGGATCGAGCGGGCGCGTGCGCGCTTCGAGAGCGAGACGCCGAGCATCTCGAGCACGATGCGCTGCACGTTGTTCTCGGGTTGCGCCTCGGTGAGCCCCAGCGAGTTGACCTGCACGCCGTAGCGGAACCGGCGCGCCTTCGCGTCGGTCACCCCGTACCGCTCGAGCCCGATCAGATCCCACATCTCGGTCATCGCACGGAGTTTGCAGATCTCCTCGACGAACCGGATGCCGGCGTTGACGAAGAACGAGATCGACCCGAACACCTGGCCGAACCGGTCGTCGTCGACCTGGCCGGAGTCACGGACCGCGTCGAGCACGTCGATCGCGGTGGCCATCGCGTACGCGATCTCCTGGACCGGCGTCGCCCCCGCCTCCTGGAGGTGGTACGAGCACACGTTCATCGGGTTCCACGCCGGCGCGTGCTCGGCACACCAGGCGACCATGTCGACGATCAGCCGCCGCGACGCCGCCGGCGGGAAGATGTACGTACCTCGCGACAGGTACTCCTTGACGATGTCGTTCTGGGTCGTGCCCCGCAGCTCGTTCGACGCGACACCCTGCTCGTCGGCGTTGGCGACGTACAGGGCCAGCAGCCACGACGCGGTGGCGTTGATCGTCATCGACGTGTTCATCTGGCCGGGCGGGATGCCGTCGAGCAGCGTCCGCATGTGACCCAGGTGGGCGACCGGCACGCCGACCTTGCCGACTTCGCCGCGCGCCATCTCGCTGTCGGGGTCGTAACCGGTCTGCGTCGGCAGGTCGAACGCGATCGACAACCCCGTCTGCCCCTTGGCCAGGTTGGTGCGGTAGAGCGCATTCGATGCGGCGGCCGTCGAGTGCCCCGAGTAGGTCCGCATCATCCACGGGCGGTCACGTTCTGTCGTCACGGGTAGCTCCTCTGGAATTCTGTCTCAAGGTCTGGCGTCGGCGCGTCGATAACACGTTGTCCGACCGACAACGCCGGGCCACAACGATGTGGCGGGAACCTCCGACCGGCATCTGGGACAAACGGTCGGTCAGATCTCGATGCCGGTGGGTGGCGGCCCACCGGCATCGGGTACCACTCCGTGCTGATGGCCTCGACTGGCCGCCGTTCGCTGGCGCTCACTTCGGCTGCTCTCGGCTGTGGCTCGTCGCTGGCGCTTCCCTCGCCCCGTGGGCTGATGGCCTCGACTGGCCGCCGTTCGCTGGCGCTCACTTCGGCTGCTCTCGGCTGTGGCTCGTCGCTGGCGCTTCCCTCGCCACGTGGGCTGATGGCCTCGACTGGCCGCCGTTCGCTGGCGCTCACTTCGGCTGCTCTCGGCTGTGGCTCGTCGCTGGCGCTTCCCTCGCCACGTGGGCTGATGGCCTCGACTGGCCGCCGTTCGCCGGTCATGTCACGGCCTCGTGCAACCGCTCGAGATAGTCGTCGCGAGGGATCTCGATGATGCCGAGCGACGCCAGGTGCGGTGTCTGCCACTGCACGTCGAGCAACGTGACGCCCACCTCGCGCAACCAGCCGACCAGGTGGACCAACGCGACCTTCGACGCGTCGGTCGCGGTGTGGAACATCGACTCGCCGGCGAACAGCCCGCCGATGTGCACGCCGTACAGACCACCGACGAGTTCGTCCGAGCCCGGCCGATAGATCTCGATCGAGTGCGCCCAGCCGAGGTCGTGCAGTCGCTCGTACGCATCGACGAAGTCGCGGTTGATCCATGCACCGGCGCGTCGCGGGTCTCCGCACGCCTCCATCACGGCCCGGAACCGGGTGTTCATCCGCACGTCGTAGCGTCGAACGCTCCGGCGGAGCGACCGGGTGACGCGCAGACCGTCGAGCGGCAGGACACCACGCGGGTCGGGTGAGAACCAGGCGATCCGTCGACGGTCGAACGGCATCGGGAACATCCCGTTGCGGTAGCCGGCGAGCAGGGTGCCGGGTTCCAGGTCGGCACCGATCGCGACGATGTCGCTGTCGTCGACGGGTCCGTCGGACGGCATCGTCCACCGGGTGGGTGGCGGCTCGATCGGGGTGATCGTCCGCTGCCCCGACAAGCCCGTCGACCCGAACGGCCGCTCTCGTCCTTCGCTCACCTCACCATCCTCGCGCTCGCTGCCCCTGCGCACCCCGGTGAGGGTGCTCATCAGTAGGAGTAGAACCCGTGGCCGCTCTTGCGGCCGAGTTGCCCGGCCGCGACCTTTCGACGCAACGTCGGCATGGCGGCGTAGTTCGGATCACGGAACTCTGCGTACAGCGCGTCGAGGATCGAGAGCGAGGTGTCGAGGCCGACGAGGTCGAGCAGTGCGAACGGTCCCATCGGGAAACCGCACCCGCCCTGCATCGCCGTGTCGATCGACTCCATCGACGCCGTGCCGTTCTCACTCAACCGGATCGCGTTGTTGAGATAGGGGAACAGCAGGGCGTTGACGATGAAGCCGGCGCGGTCCTCGACGAGGACGGCGTCCTTTCCGCATCGCTCCGCGAATGCCGTGGCGCGAGCGATCGTGTCGTCGCTCGCCGTGACCGGGCGGACGATCTCGACCAACTTCATCATTGGCGCAGGGTTGAAGAAGTGGATGCCGCACACGAGCGCGGGACGCTGTGTGGCCATCGCCAGTTCGACGACCGGCAGCGTGGAGGTGTTGGTGGCGAGCAGACCTTCCGGCTTGACGATCTGCTCGAGTTCGGCGAACAGGGCCTTCTTGATCGTGAGGTCTTCGACGACGCTCTCGATGACGAGATCGCAGTTGGCGAGCTGACCCAGATGGTCGGTCACCCGGATGTGGCCGAGGATCTCGTCGCGCTCGTCGGCGGTCAGACGTTCTTTGGCGACCTGCCGATCGAGCCCGCTGCCGATCGTGGCGAGGACGGCCTCGGCCCCCTCCATCGTCCGAGATCGGACCACGACGTCGTGACCGGCCCGAGCGGCGACCTCGGCCAGCCCGGCCCCCATGATGCCGGAACCGACGATGCCCACCTCGAAGATGTCTGCCATGACGGCAGGATAGTTACCGCTGGGTAACCCGCGTCAACTCGGAGCGTCGGGCGTGAGGGGGCGGCGTCAGAATCCTCCGCCGGGCTTGACCGTCATCAGGTAGATCAGCGCCAGCACCATGACGCCGAGCACCGGGCCGATGCGCTCGATCTTGGCCATCGCCGATCGGTCGCCACCGGCCAACTGCCGTTCGGCCGGGAACATCGCGCCGTGGAGGACGCCGTTGAGGGCGATCCAGACGAGGATGCTGAGCCACACCCAGGTGTCGCCCCACTCGATCAACCCGTCGCTCATCGAGACGAGCCCGAATCCGATGACGCCGGCGACGACCACCGCGATGGCGTAGATCTGCGCTGACGCGGCGATGCGCTGCGAGAGGGCCACGAGGTCACCGTCGTCCCGCCGCTTCTCGAGTTCGAACAGGATCGGGTGCACGACCGCCGGTGCCATGGCGACCAGGACGGCGACGATGTGGAGGAAGAGGACGAGGTTGTACCCGGTGTCCCGGTACGCAGCGATCAACATGGTCCGAGACGATAGTCCGGATCCCGGAGGTGCCGATCAGCCCCAGGCGAACACCGGTTGCTCGAAGTGATCGACGCGTTCGCCGACCCGTCCGAACAGGCCGACCTCGCGGAACTGGTAGAGCACCGCGCCGGTCGGGGCGTGGATCAGATCGCCACCGAGCGGCACCTGGACGACCGGCCGGTCGCTCTCGGGGATCGAGACGAAGCGGGTCTCGCCGTCGCGCAGCGCATGGAGACCGATCCGATACACCGCGACGACCTCGTCGGGCGACGGGCGCAGATCGCCGTTGCCGCCGGCCCAGAGCACGATCGGCGTGATCACGTAACCCGACCGAGTCGGGTAGTCGTCGAGCCACCCGACGACGGCCTCGTCGCCGAGGCGGAGACCGACCTCTTCGTCGAGCTCGCGGAGCGCCGCGTCGACCGGGGTCTCGCCGGGGTCGAGTCGGCCGCCGGGTAGGGCCCACTGGCCGGCGTGGCTGTTCAGCCGTGACGCGCGTCGGCAGAGCAGGAACGCCGCCCCGCCGGCGACGCCGATCATACGGCCGTCGAGGCCGCCGATGTCGCCGGGCACACGCTCCATGGTCCAGTCGTCGGGCATCTGGGCGTCGAGCCGGTCCTCGCCGACTTCGCTGTCGGTGAGGACGATCGCGACGGCGGCGTGCTTGCGCCCGTCGAGATCGGCCGTCCGACGATCGTGACGCCCGAGGTGATCGGTGAGTCGATCGCGGAGGTCGGCGGAATAGTCGATGGTGTCGGGGACGTTCACGGTGCGACCACTGTCGCATCGCGGTGGCCGCCAGTGCGAACCCGACGAACACCGATCACCCGGCACCGCCGGTACAACGACGACTGGGGCTTCGAGACCAACCTGCTTCGTCTGCGAACCGACGAACGAGCGTCGGCTGCAGATCGAGTTCTTCCACGACGACCGTCATGCGGTGACCGGTCGGTCGCGGGCGTCGGTTCACGCCGCGGGCGGGTACCAGCGCTGTCGTGCCCAGAGTGCGACGTAGACGAGGCCGACGAGAACCGGCACCTCGATGAGGGGGCCGACGACGCCGGCGAGCGCCTGGCCGGACGAGACACCGAACACACCGATCGCCACGGCGATCGCGAGCTCGAAGTTGTTCCCCGCCGCGGTGAACGCGATCGAGGTGTTTCGCTCGTACGTGAGCCCGAGTGCCACACCGACGGCGAAGGCCCCACCCCACATGACGGCGAAGTAGATCACCAACGGGATCGCGATGCGGACGACATCCCACGGTGCCCCGGTGATCGCGTCTCCCTGGAGGGCGAACAGGATCACGATCGTGAACAGCAGCCCGTAGAGGGCGATCGGGCCGATCTTCGGGAGGAAGGTGCCCTCGTACCACTCGGTCCCTCGACGGCGCTCACCGATCATCCGAGTGAGGAAGCCGGCCGCGAGCGGGATACCGAGGAAGATCAGGACGGACTTGGTGATGTCCCACACCGTGACGTCGATCCCGTCGGAGTCCAGGCCGAGCACGCCGGGGAGCAGTTCGAGGTAGAAGTAGCCGAGCAGGGAGTAGGCGGCGATCTGGAACACGGAATTGATCGCGACCAGCACGGCAGCGAGTTCGCGGCTCCCGCAGGCGAGGTCGTTCCAGATCAACACCATCGCGATGCAGCGGGCCAGGCCCACGATGATGAGCCCGGTCCGGTACTCGGGCAGGTCCGGTAGCAGCACCCACGCCAGGGTGAACATGAGCGCCGGGCCGATGAGCCAGTTCAGCACGAGCGACAGGACCAAGGACCGTCGGTCGACCACGCTGCCGATCGAGCGGTACTCGACCTTGGCGAGCACCGGGTACATCATCGCCAGAAGTCCGACGGCGATCGGAAGTGACACCGAGTCGATCTTGACGCGGTCCAGCGTGTCGTCGAGCCCGCTGAAGGTCTTGCCCAGCAGGATGCCCGACACCATCGCCACGCCGATCCACACCGGGAGGAAGCGGTCGAGCGTCGACAGCCGGGCGACCACGTGGTGTTCGTCGGGTTCGGCGCGGACGTCGGTCTCGTGGGTCATGCCGGCGACCGTTCGCCGCCGCCGGCGAGCGCTGCGTCCGCGCCGAGCGCGGCCCGGATCGCGGCCAGACAGCCGGGGTTGAGCCGGAACCATGCCCACTTGCCGCGCTGTTCACGGGTGATCACGCCGGCCTGCACGAGCTGTGAGAGGTGGTGGCTGACCGTCGGTTGCGACTTGTCGACAGCGCTGGGCAGATTGCAGGCGCACATGTCACCGGTCGGCGACGTGGCGATCAGCGAGAGCAGCCGGAGTCGGGTGGGGTCGGCCAGCGCTTTGAGCTGCGCGGCCAGCACCGTCGCGCCGGTGTCGTCGAGCGGTGCTTCGAGCACGCAGCAGTCCGGGGTGCAGGCGATGTCGGTGTCGGTCATGAGAAACATATTGACAGACTTCGATACATCTGGCAACATATCGACATCAGTCGATACGAAAGGAATCACACATGCGTCTCCAACTGGCCCTCAACGTGACCGATCTCGGTGAAGCGGTCGACTTCTACTCCAAGATGTTCGCCACCGACCCGTACAAGGTGAAGCCCGGCTACGCGAACTGGGAGATCGAGAACCCGCCGCTGAAGCTGGTCGTGTTCGAACGGCCCGACGCTGAACCCGGCTCGATCAACCACCTCGGCGTCGAGACCGAGTCGGCCGACGAAGTCGTCGCCGCTGAGGCGAGGGTCGCCGCGGCAGGACTCGCGACCTCGGGGATCGACGACACGATCTGCTGCTTCGCCGAGAAGGTGGAGACGTGGGTGCAGGGCCCCGAGGGGCACCGGTGGGAGTGGTACGTCAAGCAGGCCGACCACGAGACCCAGCTCGAGAACGTGATCGTCGCCGGCGCCGGTGTCGGCACCACCGCCTCGGTCGCCGCTGGCGCCTGCGGTTCCGGCGACTGCTGCTGATCCGTCGTGGAGGAGCCGGTCGGTCCGCCCCGACCGGCTCCTCGCCCGCGACGTGATCGCCGGGCGACGGCCTTCCCGCCTGCCGTCAGATCTGCTTCGGCGCCGATGGCGGCGTGGGTGGGGTGCTGTCGGAGTGCCCGGATCAGGTGTCGTTCGACGGATCCCACTCGACCGTCGGGTCGGGGATCGCATCGATCTCGCGCTCGGCGCGACTGCGGGCCCGTGCCCGCTCGATCAGGTCGTCGACGTCGTCCGGGTCCTCGGGGTCGACCGCCGACCCGCCGGCGGGACCGGTCGGCTTCGCGTTGCCGTTTCGGGTGGCGATCATCTTCTTGACCTTCACGATCAACCAGATACCGCCCACGATGATCACCAGCCAGATGAACACCGTGCCGATCGGGATGCCGCCGCCGCTCGCGGTCGAGGTCGAGGGGTCGGTGGTCTCGGGGAGCACGCCCGACGAAGCGATGCCGTGGTCCGTCGCCGACTCGATGTTCGCCGCCAGTGCCTCGGCAGCCTCGTCGATCGTGGCGTCGCTGCCCTCGTCGATCGCGAAGTGGGAGATCGTGATGCCGTACGGGCCCTGACGCCAGGTGAGTGTCCGGGTCCAGAGACCCTCGTCGGCGCCGAAGAACGCGACGCCTCCGTCGAAGGGCGCCTCGGCCTCGTCGAGCTCGTTCTCGGTACCGACCACGACCGACTGCTCGACGAAGGCACGCGCCGCTTCGTCGGTGGTCCAGAGCGTGATCTCACGCAGGAGGATGTCGTCCTCGCCCGAGGTCCACACGTCGACGGCGGCACGCATCGCCCGGGCCTCGGCGGAGGCGCCGTCGACATGGGCCGTCGCCTGGGGAGCCAGCGGCGCGTATTCCTCGAAGGTGAGATCGGCCGCCGCCCCGTCGGCCAGGTCGAAGCCGGCAGGCACCTCGGTGCCGAGCAGCTCGGCCGGGCTGGTGGTGCCCGTCGCGGTCGCGAGCGCGGCAATGACGATGGCGAGTGGCTTCATGGCTATCCCCTGTATCCGTGGGTGATCGGCATCCGGCGATCCTTGCCGAACGCCTTCGGGCTCACGCGGACGCCGGGCGGCGATTGGCGTCGTTTGTACTCGGCGATGTCGACGAGCCGGGTGATCCGACGCACGATGTCGGCGTCGTTGCCCATCTCGATGATCTCCTGGGCGGTGCGGTCCTGCTCGACGTACAGCTCGAGGATCGGGTCGAGCACCTCGTACGGCGGGAGCGACTGGTCGTCGCGCTGGTCGGGCCGGAGCTCGGCCGACGGCGGTTTGGTGATCACGTCGGGAGGGATGACGTCGCGCCCGGCAGCCCGGTTGACGTACCGGCAGAGTTCGTACACCTCGAGCTTGAGGACGTCCTTGATCACGGCGTACCCGCCGACCGAGTCGCCGTAGATCGTGAAGTACCCGACCGCCAGCTCGCTCTTGTTGCCGGTGGTGAGCACCATCCAGCCGAGTTCGTTGGAGAGTGCCATCAGCAGCTGGCCGCGACATCGCGACTGGAGGTTCTCGTAGGTGAGGCCGGGCTCGCGACCTTCGAACGACGGCCCGAGCATGTCGATGTACGCCTGGAACGCCGGTTCGATCGAGATCGTGCGGAAGTCGATCCCGAGGTTCTCGGCGAGCAGTTCGGCATCGGATTTGCTGTGGTCCGACGAGTAGCGCGAGGGCATCGACACACCGTGCACGTGCTCGGGTCCGAGCGCATCGGTCGCGATGCAGGCGACGATCGTCGAGTCGATGCCGCCGGACAGACCGATGACGACGTCGCTGAATCCGTTCTTCCGGAGGTAGTCGCGCGTGCCGAGCACCAGCGCGTCGTACAGCTCGCGGTGGGTGTCGAGCGGCTCGGCGATCGGCGATTCGATGACGAGGTCCTGGGTGCGTGGCGCGCCGCTGACGTGGACGATCGGGAGTTCGGCGTCGGTGGCCTTGCCGCGCGGATCGAGCAGTCGGCCGCGCCACACCGGCGGCACGGGCACGTCGACGATCATCACGTGGTCGACGAACTGTGGCGCCCGCGCGAGCAGGTTGCCGTCGGCGTCGACCACGAACGACCCTCCGTCGAACACGAGCTCGTCCTGGCCGCCGACCTGGTTGACGTACACGATCGCGGAGTGGGCATCCTGGGCTCGCGTCGCGACCATGCGCTCGCGTCCGGTGTCCTTCTCCCAGTGATACGGGGAACCGTTGATGTTGATGTTGAGTTCGGCGCCGCCGGCGGCTTGGGTCGCCAGTGGGCCGTACGGCGACCAGATGTCTTCGCAGATCGACACGCCGACCTTGATGCCGCCGATCTCGTACAGCTCGAGCGGGTCGTTGTCGGTGCCCGGCGTGAAATACCGCTGCTCGTCGAACACGGCGTAGTTCGGCAGGAGGCGCTTGCGATAGGTGCCGACGACCTCGCCTCGCACACAGACCGCAGCGGCGTTGTACAGGTCGCGGTCGGCGTCGACGAACCCGACGACGGCCGCACACTCGCCCGTGTGGGCCGCGAATGCATCGAGCGTCTCCCGGTTGGCCGTGACGAATCCCGGCTTCAGGACGAGGTCTTCTGGCGGGTACCCCGTGGTGGAGAGCTCGGGGTAGGCGATCAGGTCGCACCCCGAGGCCTCGGCGTGGTCGTACGCCTCGATCAGCTTCGCCAGGTTGCCGTCGAGATCACCGACCGTCGGGTTGATCTGAGCGAGCGCGATACGCAGAACGGTCACCCGTTCAGGGTAGCGACCACCACCATCAGCATCGGCGTTCGGCACGCCCAGCTCGACACCGTCGCGACAGGGGCTCCGACGCGGCGGGCACGCAGGCCGTGCCGCGGTGCTGCGGTCGCGTCGCGAAGCTGGGGCCCACACGGGGATGTCGTCGCGACATGGCCGAACAGGCGGGTGGGTCGGCGCCGGGCGTGTCGCGGCGTTGCGGGTGGGGCGCACGTCGTCGCGACACGGCTTGGGCTTCGCTGCCGGTCCCGACGGCGGTCGGAACCGCTGTCAGTTGGAGAAGTAGCCGACCACGTCGACGACCAGGTCGGTCGCGACGAGGGAGGTGAAGAACGTCGTGTCCGCGTTTGACACGGTGGTGAACGCCAGTGCGGCGCGCGTCTGACCCGACGCTTCGTAGTTCACGCTCGACACGACCGGTGGGTTCGGGCCGGGGTGGGCCGAGATGTAGCCGGGGGCCGACGTACCCGTCGCCGTGATGTTCTGTACGACGGCAGAAGCGCCTGCGGCAGCATCGGGGATCGCGACCTCGCGCGGGTCGAGCGCCGACATCCTGGTCGTGCCGATCTCGAGTCGACTGTCGACGCTGCGGGTCGGGGCGATCGTGTTGTAGAGCCCCGTCGTGGACGATTCGGCCGAGTCGTCGGTGACGTAGCCGAGCACATCGACCACGACGTCGGAGATGTTGAGCGTCTGCAAACTGACGAACGCCGCGCCGTCGAGCGGGATCACCATCATGTTCGCCCTGGTCTCACCGACGAGGACGTTGACGTTCGACGTGCCGGTGTACGCCGTGCCGCCCGGGTGGCCGCCGACGAAGCCGCCAGGGGCCGCGCCGGAGATCGCGCCGACCGAGATCACGATCGCGCCGACGGTGCCGTCGCCGGGAACGTCGGGATGGGCGAGGACCTCGACATCGATCCGGTCGCCTTCGCGTGTCCACGGGTTCGGGCTGCCCGAGTCGATCTCCTCGCCGGCCGGAAGGCGGGTGTCCGCGACCCTGCTCGGGTCGATCGCGACGAATCGCCCGTCGTCGGTCGCTCCATCGGTGGCGACGAACCAGCCCATCACGTCGACGACGACACGGCCGGTGGTCGACGACTCGAGCACGAACGTGCCGTCGTCGGCCAGCGCGACGACGGCACTGTTGGCGGCGGTCGTCCCGGGACGGTCGGCGTTGAGGGCCGACGTTCCCGGCCGCGGTGTCCGTGACGCCCATGCGCGCACGAATCCAGGGCCTGCCGTCCGGTCGTACGTGAGGTTGACGAGCGCAGCTGCGGCGCCGGCGGGCGGGTCGAGGTCGACGACCCGAGTCGTACCGTTGAACACGTCGCCGCCGGCCGCGGCACCCGTCCCATCGCCCGTGTCGTAGGCCCGGAACGGTGTCACCGGCACCAACTTGAGGCCGCTCCCGTCCGGCTGAGCCGGCATCGACGGCGGGCTGATCATGCGGAGGCCGCCACCGACCTCGACGTAGTAGAGGACCATGGTGCCGTCGGCGTCGAACCCGAACGTCATGTCGGTCAGACCGAACGCGCCGGTCGCGAACGGCGTGCCGTAGTCGATGCTGCCGTCGGCCTCGCGCAGCCAGATGCGGCCGCTGCCGCCGTCGCCGAACAGGTACGCCCCGTCGAACTCCTCGGGCCACAGACCGTCGGGCACGAACGCGCCGGCGGTGATGTACGTGCCGAGCGCGCGCCCGTACGACGTGACCGGGTCGGTGAGCGCGGCCGGCGGCGCCGGGCAGTCGGAGGTCTGACCCTGCGGGCACGACCCTTCACGTGTCGGCCACCCGTAGTTCGCGCCGACCTCGCTCGCATTGACCTCTTCGAACGTGCCCTGGCCGACGTCGTTGATGAAGAAGTCGCCGGCACCGTCGTTGCGATCGACAGCGATCCGATACGGGTTGCGGAGGCCGTAGGCGTAGATCTCCTGGCACGTGGTGGTGGGCGAGGCGTTGATACCGCTGGATGCACAGCGGGAGGTGCCGGCGCCGCTGAACGGGTTGCCGGGCGCAGGCGCGCCGGTGCGCGTGATGCGAACGATCTTGCCGTTGAGCAGCGACAGGTCCTGCGCGGCGTCGTTGGAACCGGCGGAACCCGAGTTCCCGCGCGGGTCGGTGCCGGCATCACCGATCGCGACGAGGAGGTTGCCCTCGCCGTCGAAGTCGAGATCGCCACCGTTGTGGTTGCCGCCGGTGGACGCGATGTTGTCGAGCAGGATCGTCTCCGAAGCGGGGTCGATCGAGTCGCCCGTCATCGTGAAGCGGCTGACCCGGTTGACGCAGCCGGCGGCGGTCGACGCCGTGTAGTACACGTACACCCAACCGTTGCCGAGGAAGGCAGGGTCGGCCGTCAGACCCAGCAGCCCACGTTCACTGTTGCTGCACGGGGAGAGGTCGATGGCGGTGGTGAACGCGTCACCCGGTCGAGCGACGCGCACGCGGCCGGTGCTCTGCTCGAGGACGACGATCTGGTCGCTCGGCAACCATTCGACGGCGGTCGCCCGGTCGGCGCCGGCCACGAACGTGTCGGTGAATCCCGCGGGTGGCGTCGCCGCCTGCACCGGTCGGTCGACGGTGGCCGTGACGGCCGACGCGGTGACGAGGGCGCCGACGCCGAGGAGCAGTCGAAGTCGCATGGACCGAACGTACTGCGGCTCGCCGGCCGTGTTCGCGCGGGCCCCGGCCGGTCGGGTGCGGTCAGCCGTGGCCGGCGATGTCGACGACGACGTCGGCGTCGGTCAGCGTGAACACGCACAGGGCGCCACTCGTACTCAGCTTCGCGACGACCTCGTTCGCCCGCACGACACCCGTGTCGTAGTTGAGGCTGCTGGCGGTCGGCACGGTGCCGCACGGGTACACGGTGGCGAACCCCGGGCCGCCGCGCCCGATCACGGTGACGTTGGCGACGACGGTCTCGGCGTCGTCGGGGATGTCGCCGCGTCCGGCGATGTCGATCTCCCAGGTCGTGCCGGCACGCCGAGTGCCGGTGGCGCGGAACACGCCGTCGAACGTCGACTCGGCCCGCGAGTCGGCGTACCGCCGTGGCCCGGTCGTCTCGACGCCGGGGTCCGCAGGGAGATAGCCGACGACATCGACGATCACGTCGACGCCGGTCAGCGTGAACACGCACATCGTGCCGTCCGGCGAGAGTCGGGCGACCACCTCGTTCGGGCGGGTGATGCCCGGCCCGTAGTTCAGGCTGCTGGCGTTCGGCACGGTGCCGCAGGGGTACACGGTCGCGTATCCCGGATCGGTACCGCCGGTCACCGTGACGTTCGCGACGACCGCGGTCGCATCGGCCGGCACCTCGCCGCGTCCGGCGATCTCGATCTGCCAACTCGTACCGCCGCGCCGGGTGCCGGTGGCGCGGAACCCGCCGTCGAACGTCGACTCGGCCCGCGAGTCGGCGTACCGACGCGGCGAGAACGGCTCGTACGGTGACTCGGCGCTGACGTAGCCGACGACGTCGACGATGACGTTCGCCTGCGTTAGCGTGAACACACAGAGCGTGCCAACGGGAGAGAGCTTGGCGACGACCTCGTTCGCCTCGACGCCACCCGGGCCGTAGTTGACGCTCGACGCTGTGGGCACGCTGCCGCACGGGTGGACGGTGGCGAACCCGGGACCGGCGCCGTCGAGCACGGTCAGGTTGACGACGGCGGCCGTCGCGCCGACGGGAACATGGCCCCGGCCGGCGATCTGGATCTCCCACCCCGACCCGGCGGGACGCGGGCCGGTGGCGCGGTGGCTGCCGTCGAACGTGTCCTCGTCACGCGAGTCGGCGTAGCGGGTGGGGGTCAACGGTTCGAATGCGGCCACGGTGGCGGGTTCGCAGACGTCCCCGATGCCGTCGCCATCGGCATCGCCCTGCGACGGGTTGGCGATCGACGGGCAGTTGTCGTCGGCGTCGGCGACACCGTCTCCATCGCTGTCGACGAACGAGATCCTGACGTCGAAACGCGTGGTGGCCGTTCGTCCGCCTGGGTCGGCGACCGTCACCGCGACCTCCACGGTTCCGTCGGCGTCCGCCGGGGCGGTGATCGTCATCGATCGAATCGCGCCCGCTCCGTCGATCGCGATGTTGCCGTCGGGCAGCAGCGACGGGTTGTCCGAGTCGGCGGTGACCGTGAGCGAGCTCGCGGCATCGTCGGCGTCGGCGACCGAGATCGTGATCGGGTCGGTGGACCGACCGGGTGTGACCGTGATGTCGGCGATCGCGCCGATCGTCGGGCGGCACGAGGCTTCGTCGCCGAGCGCGGTGAGCGACGCGACCGCATCGACGCGACCGGCGCCGACGGCATCGACATCGAACGCGCCGATCGGCGCCGCACCGTCGGTCAGGGCCGACTCGATGTCGTCGGCGTCGGCACACGGCCGAGCGTCGGCGAGGACCGCGGCGACGGCGGCAGCGTGCGGTGCAGCGGCCGACGTGCCGAAGAACCGGAAGTCCGGGCCGGCGGGCGACCCGAAGAAGGAGTTGACCGCGCCGTCGGTCGCCGTGATGTCGATGGTCGAGCTGGCGCACGGTGAGATCGCCGGTCGGGGTGACACGCCGGACACCTGCTGCCAGCAGAGTGACGCCGGGCCGCGGCTCGAGAACCTCTCGGGAGCGGTGGTGGTGTCGTACCTGATGGCGGCGACCGACACGGCGGTCGACTCGGCCGAGTGGCCGAAGATCGTCGGTCCGACGATGTCGCCGTTGGCCGACTCGTCGTACTCGACGGCGGACAGCCCGCTCGACCTCACGAGCACGGTCCGCAGTCGGGGTGTCCCGGTCGGGTCGGGGCTCGCTCCGTAGCGGGCGACGACGATGTCGAACGTGCGCGTCTCGCCGGTCGTGTTCCGGTAGCTGAGGAACTCGCCGGCCCGCTGGTTCGCGGCGTTGTCGAGCTCCGACGCGGCGACGATCGTCCCGGTTGCGGTGTCGACGAGATAGAGGTCGAGGTCGGTCGTGACGCCGTACATCGGCTCGCTCCAACCGAGAGCGAGGACGATCTCGCCGCCGTTGACGATGGTGAGTCCGCCGCCGTGGTCGACGGCGGCGCCGCCGTCCATGTCGTGGCACGCGTTCTGGAACACCGGCACGCCCACCGGACAGGAGGACGGTCGGAAGGCCGGCGACTCGTACGAGGCGACATCGTTCCCGCCGACGATCGCGTTGGCGTTGCCGGCGGACGTGAAGTGCATCACGCCGCGGGTCGTCCGGTTCTCGTCGATCGCCTGTGCGATCAACCCGTCTTGGAACATCGGTTCGAGGAGGTAGCCGATGTCGTCGGTGATGATGTCGGCGCCGTCGATCCCGAGTTGTCGGATCTGGGCGGCCATCGCGACCTCGCCGTCGAACCCGCTCGCGAACACCAGGTCGGCGCCGGGAGCGAGGTCGTGCACGATCTGGAGCATCGCTCGCCCCTCGTCGGAACCACCGCCGGCGAACTCGGCCTGCACGGTGACCGGACTCGTCCGGTCGCACGGGTTGCCGGGGCCGGGAAGTTCGCCTTCGGCGATGTCGGCCGTGGCGCCCCCGAGGTTGTCGAACGAGTCGGAGATGACGCCGATGACGACGCCCGACCCGTCGGCACCCGACACCGATCGCAGGTCGTCGGCGCCGAGGTGGGCGTCGCCCTCGCTGATCGTTCGGGTCGTGCACGGGGGATCGCTCGGAGCTGCCGGAGCGCGCCGCTCGGGCGCGACGGATCGGTCGGCACGGAGCGGAGCGACGACCTCGGTCACGTACGTGACCGTCGGCAGATCGGCCAGGCGTCGGAGTGCGCCGATCGGCACCGCAACCGTGGCGAGCACGGGTCCGTCATCGGTGGCGATCAGCTCGGCGCCGACGTCGGCCAGGGAAGCGAGGGCGGCCGCGGTCGGCTCGGCGAGTGTGACGTCGACGACGAGCCGGCCGCGCCCGTCGCGAAGCAGGGAGCCGACCTCGCTGGCCGGGAGTCCGGCGGCGACGGCCAGGCCGTGGGTGGACCGCCCGATCGGCGAGAGCTCGGCGACGGCGGCGAGCCGAGGGCTCAGGCCGTCACCGCGTACGGGCGCGAGCGTCCGGCCGACGGCGGGGGACACGACGGGAAGCGCAACGGAGGGAGGGGGCATCGACATCAGCACGACGGCCGCCACCGCGAACGCGGCGGCCTTCCTGCCTGGCCGGGACATGTGGGCGATCATGCGGCTACGGAGGTCATCCTGGCTTCATCGGTCACCCTTCCGCCGATCATGAGTCGGTATCCGCGGTGAACGTTCCGACCCGACCCGAGCGGAACGCGGCTCCTAGCTTGGGCCGGAGCATCGACGAGGGGGTCGTATGAAGTTCGTCTGGTTCAACCTGCAACCGTGGCCGGACCTGCCGGAGAATTTTCGGCAGGAGCACCGGTCGGTCTGGGTCGACATCCCGAGTTCGCTGTTCGATCCCGAGCGCGCACACGAGGTGTACAACTCGTACCTCGACCAGCTCGAGTTCGCCGACGAACTCGGCTTCGACGGGATCGGCTGCAACGAGCACCACCAGAACGGCTACGGGCTCATGCCGAGCCCCAACATCATCGCCGCGGCGCTGGCGCGCCGGACGAGCAACGCCGCGATCTGCGTGATCGGCAACTCGATCGTCGGCTACAACCCGCCGACCCGGGTCGCCGAGGAATTCGCGATGCTCGACTGCATCTCCGGTGGCCGCCTGATCGCCGGGTTTCCGGTCGGCACGCCGATGGACACCAACTTCTGCCTCGGCCAGATCCCGGCGCTCACCCGCGACAAGTACGTCGAGTCGCACGACCTGATCATGAAGGCCTGGACCGAGCCGGAGCCGTTCGCGTTCGACGGCCGGTACACGAAGTTGCGCCACGTCAACATCTGGCCGCGGCCGGTGCAGCAGCCGCACCCGCCGGTGTACATCCCCGGCGGCGGATCGATCGAGACGTGGGACTTCTGCCTCGACCACGACTACAACTACTCGTACCTGTCGTTCAGCGGGTACAAGGCGGGCAAGTCGCTGCTCGACGGCTTCTGGCAGCGCCGCGAGGAGCGCGGCGATCGTGACGACAATCCGTACCGGGCGAGCTTCGCCCAGATCATCGCCGTCGCCGACACCGACGAAGAGGCCGAGCGGCTCTACGCCGAGCACATCCTCTACTTCTTCAACAACTGCCTGCACGTGTACCCGGGCTTCGCCGACCCGCCCGGCTACCGAACGCTCAAGACGCTCAAGGCCGGCAAGCTGAGCCAGCTCCGCAAGGAGTCGATGGAGCTCTTCCAGAAGCTGACCTGGAGAGACCTGGTCGAGTCGGGTGCGGTGATCGCCGGCAGCCCCGACACGGTCGCCGAGCAGATGGAGACCCTGGCCGCCGATCTGCGGGTCGGCACCGTGTTCTGCCTGATGCACACCGGCAACATGCCCGATTGGAAGGTGCGCAACTCCTCGCAGCTCTTCGCCGAGAAGGTGATGCCGCGGCTGAAGAACATCTGGCCCGATCACGACCCGTCGCCGTGGTGGTGTTCGCCGATGGCCGACCGACGCACGAACGACGCGGCGAGCGTCGACGCCGCCCGTCGGCCCGCCGACATTCCGGCCGACGGCGTGTCCGACATCGAGGGGGCGCTGTGAGCACGATCGCACAGCGCGACGTCACGACCCGGCGCGGCATCGACGCGACCGTGCACGTGCGCGGTACGGACGGCTCGCCGATCGTGTGGTTCCACGGTGCAGGTGGCGTGCAGCGATCCGAGCCGGTGCTCGACGCGCTGGCGGACGATCATGTCGTGTACGCACCCGAGTGGCCGGGTTACGGCGGGCAGGAGACCGAGACCCGGCTGTTCGACATGCTCGACTTCGCGCTGCACGGCCTCGACCTCGTGGAGGCACTCGATCTCGATCGCCCGCCCCACGTCATCGGTCACTCGATGGGTGGCATGATCGCCGCGGAGATGGCGGCCCTGAACCCCTCGACGATGGCGTCGCTCACGCTGATCGGCGCGGCCGGGCTCTGGCTCGACGAGTACCCGGTGCCCGACCTGTTCTCGATGGTGCCGTTCGAGCTGGCCGAGGCACTGTTCGTCGACCCGGTCGCGGGCGAGCAGATGCTCACGGCCGGACGCGACTTCACCGACGACGACGCGCTGATCGACTTCATGGTCGGCAACGCCCGGCGTATGGGCACGGCCGGCAAGATCCTGTTCCCGATCCCGAACCGAGGCCTGGCCGATCGGTTGTACCGCGTCACCTGCCCGACCACGCTCGTGTGGGGTGAGCTCGACCGGATGTTCCCGCTCGTCTACGCCGAACGGTTCCGAGAGCTGCTGACGTCGACCGATGCTCGGCTGGTCACCGTGCCCGATGCGGGCCACATGGCCCCGTACGAGCAGCCCGACGCCGTCGTGGCTGCCGTCAGGCCGACGATCGACTGACGTCACCCGGCATCGCCACCGACGCTGCCATTGGCGCTGTTCTGATCGATGTCGAACAGGCATTTCGGGTCGACCCCATCGTTCAGCCGGACTCCGATGAGTTGTCAGGCGTATCACGAATCGTCATACTTGAGTCATGGCGAAGGCGATCTCGGTTCGACTCGACGAGGAGACGGAGCGGGCACTCCGTACGCTCGAGGCGACCGGGCTGAGTCGTTCCGACGCGATCAGATCCGCGCTGGTCTCGTCGGCAGACCGGCTGCGACGGGGGAGCGAACTTGCTGCTGAAGTGGCCGCACTCGAAGCCGACGAGTCCGATCGCGTCGAGATGCTCGAGGTGTCGTCGCTGATGGAGTCGATGCGTGCGCCGGGGTGAGGTGTACCGCTTCCGAACCCCCAAAGGTGTCGGCCATGAACAGCAGCGAGCGCGGTACGGGGTCGTGGTGCAGGCCGATGAACTGCTTCCTCGTTCGGTGGTCGTCGTCGCCCCGACATCGCGCAGCGCCCGCTCGGCGTCCTTCCGACCCGAGATCGTCGTCGCCGGTGACACGACTCGCGTGCTCGTCGAGCAGATCGGTGCGGTCGACACACAACGTCTCGGCGCCCGAACGGGCTCGCTCTCGGCCGAGGAGATGTGGGCGGTCGACGACGCGCTGGCCACGGTCCTCGGCCTGAACTGATCCCGACGACATCCATCGAGTCCTGACCATCTCGGCTCCGGGAACCGGGCGCTGCGCAGGGCCTGCACGCGCACGCCGGGGTCGAACCGGTCAGGTGCCATTGGCGCCGGCGGCGTTGCCGATGTTCACTGGTGCGGTGACCGAAACGCCCGCGAGCCACCTCCGCCGGTACACCCGGCGTGTGGTGATCGCGGTCGTCGTGGTGGCACAGCTCACCATGATCGTCGTCGCGTACGACTCCGACCACAAGACGTTCGGCTTCCAGATGTTCCCCGAGTCGAGCCGTTGGGGCGCCGAGATCGTGCGGGTCCAGGTCGACGGCTCCCGGGTGCCGATCGACGACGGCTGGGAGTACCGCTGGTCCGACCTCGTCCGGGGTCGGGGGCTGACGTACCCCTCGGGTGAGCAGCACGCCGACTCGGGTCTGCGGAACCAGTTCGGCTACCTCCAAGGTGCGCTCGACTGGGTCGCCGAGAACACGCCGGAGGACACGACCACGGTGTATCTCGAGGCCGAGGTCACGTACACCGACAACGGTCGTGGGCCGTACGAGCGCACGTTCCGCTCCGTCGATCGGACGGACATCGTGGCGCCGTGAGCGGCCTGGTTGCAGCGGCCGGCGATCGCCTGCGCGCGTGGAATCGGCAGATCGACGACATCGGCGACGTGCGCGCACTGAGCGTGCTCCGGATCCTGCTCGGACCGATCGTGCTGCTGCACTTCGAAGCAACGTTCCGGATGGCGGCGGACGGTGTCGTCTACTCCGACCGCTTCTACCTGCCGTACGCGGACTGGTACCCGGAGGCCGGCCGTTCGCTGTACGTGTGGATGCTGATCGCGGCGGGTGTGGCGGCGGTGGCGATGTCGGTCGGGTTCCTCACCCGGGTCGCGACCGCCTACTCGGCGTTGTTCGTCGGCTACCACGTCTTCCTCTCGAAGACGCACTTCGCTCACAACCGAGCGTTCCTCCTGATCCTGCTGGCCACGGTCGCGATCGTGCCCGTCGGCCGGCACTACTCGGTCGACGCCTGGATCCGCCGTCGGCGCCACCCGGACACGAGGTTCGATCAGCGAGCGCCGCTCTGGCCGCTCTGGCTGGTGCGGTTCGAGGTGGCGGCGGTGTACTGCGCCTCGGCGACGTCGAAGGTGATCGACGGGGACTGGTGGGGTGGGCTCATGCTGCAGCGTCGGGCGATCGACGAGCGGGCCCAGGCGATCGACGAGGGGGCGCCGGTCTGGCTGATGGACCTGCTGGCCGACGCCGACTTCCAGTGGTGGTTCGCCAAGGTCGCGGTGCTCACCGAGTACGTGATCGGACTCGGGTTCCTTCACCGGCGGACCCGGTTGCTGGCGATCTGGATCGCGATCCCGTTCCACGTGTCGATCCAGATCGGCGCTCGCGTCCAGGTGTTCTCGTGGGCGGCGCTCGCCGCGCTCGGGATCTGGGTGATGCCGAAGGTGCGCGACCGCGTGCTGGTCGTGCCGCCGGGCCACGCCGTGGAGCGGGCCGTTCGAGCACTCGACTGGTTCGGCCGATTCGAGGTGCGGCACGGCGACACGGTCGAACTGCTCGATCGGCCGGGTGACGACGGCAGACGCGAGCGACGCGTCGGTGCCGACGCGCGGTGGACGGTGCTCAGCCGACTGCCGCCCACGTTCTGGTTCGCGGCGCCATGGTTGGTGGTCGTGCGGCGACGCACCCGTGATCGAGCCGCAGTGCGGGCGGTCACTGATAGCTGACGAACCGTGGTGCCGGCTCGTTCGCCATCGTCTCGGCAGGCGTCGGTGTCGGCTGGTCTTCGTCGTAGAAGTTCTTCCATCCGGTGAACGCGCCCTCCGGCAGTGTCGACACGACCCGCCCCCAGGTACCGCGTTTGAGTTCGAGCGTGCCGAATCCGTCCATGTGGATCACCACCTGGACGTTCTCGGTGCCGCGGATCCGCTGCTTGTCGGTGATCATCGACTCGGCGAACTGGTGGACGATGCACATCTTCGGCGGGAGGCCGTTGGCGGTGATGAGCCCGTCGATGTAGTCGATCGTCTCGTTGACCTCGGTCGCGTCGACGGTGCCGATCCGTCCGCCTCCCGGTTGCTGATCCGGGCCGACCCGCCACTCGGGGTCGAGTGCGATGCTGGCGTGTGGTTGCAGCCAGAGCGCCTCGTACTCGCGGGCCTGGTCGGGGAACCGACTGCGTCCGCTCTGGAGGTCGAACACGACGTGCATGTCGTTGGCCGCCGCGGCGTCGAGGTGTGGTTCGAACTTCTCGAACGAGAACTCGTTGGAGAAGTCGCCGTCGGATCCGGAGTCGGCGCCGGCGACCGAGGCGATGATCTCGAACGTCGGCACGACCCGCCGCCCGAACCCGTCGTAGGCGGCGGCGACGAGGGCGGCGCGGGTCGCACCCGCCACCGCGTCCTGCTCGCCGAGCACGCCGAGTCTGGTGGAGCCCGGGTGTCCGTAGAGCGCGACGTAGAGCGCTTCGGGGTCGTAGGCGCCGGGCGGGAGCGACGGGTCCGTCGGCTCGGTCGGCTCGGTCGTGTCCGGTGGCTCGCTGGTCGTCGGCTCGCTGGTGGCCGGCTCGCTGGTGGTCGTCGTGGAGGTCGAACTGGTCGTACTCGTCGTGGATGCGACGGTCGAGCCGGGAGGCGGGCTCGATCGCGGGGCCGTGGTGCTGCTCGTCGGCGGTGGGGTCGACGGGCGGGGTCCGGCGGTTGACGAGGTCAGTTGTTCGGAGCGTGTGCAGGCCGCGGCGAGGGATGCGAGACCGGTGGCGAAGGCGCCTCGCAGGAGCGCACGCCTGCCGAACGGGGCAGCGAACCTCTCGGGTGTTCCAGGTGGTGGTTCCGTCGGATCTGACAAGCGATCCACCCTGCCACGACTCGGGTGCGGATCGGGCGCGCGCCCCCGAGTGGCTCAGCCGGCGGTGGGCGCCGGGCGGAACAATCCGGAGCGCACGGCGAGTACGAGACCGGTCGCCGGGAACAGCACCGAGACCAGGAGCGCGGTCTCGTACGTGCCGCTGATCGACTCGACGAGCGCGAACAGGGCCGGTCCGATCGCGCTGCCGATCACCATCACGCTCATCTGGACCCCGGCGATGGCCCCGAGGTGGCGTCTCCCGAACAGGCGCGGGAGCGCCGCCGAGGTGAGTGGGGCGTAGCAGCCCTGTGAGAAGCCCCAGGCGGCGATCGCGACGACCGCCCACAGGGTCTGGTCGATGTGCGAGATCGACAGGTACATGATGATCTGGGCGATCGACATGGCGGCCGCTATCACGATCGCCGGGATGACGTCGACCAGCCAGCCGCCGAGCAGGGTGATCGGCACGCTGACGAACGCGATCGGCACGAAGATCTGCACGATGCGGTCGTCGGAGAGGCCGAGTTCGGCGCCGAAGTCGACGATGTGGAAGGTGAGGGCGGTGCTGGTCGCCGCCATCGCGGCAACCGGCGCGGTGACCGCCCAGAACCGGAGGTCGCGGATGGCTTGCGCACGTGTCTGGTCGTCGTCGGTGCCGATCGGCGTGTCGTTGCGCACGCTGCCGTCGGCGTGTGATTCGGCGATGCCGCCGTCGAGCACGAGCCCCGACGCCTCGGGGCTGACCCGGTACAGCACGATGATGGCCGAGCCGATGACGACGACGAGGAACGCTCCGATGATGCGCCAGGCGGTCCGGAAGCCGTCGAGGTCGATCAGCGCCAGCAAGATCGCCGGGCTCGCCGCGAACGCGAAGCTCATGAAGGCGTTGGAGACCGAGCTCACGAGACCGCGCCGACGGTCGAACCATTGCGAGATCATCGTGCGCGACGAGAGGGTCAGCAGGCCCTGTCCGCTGAACCGGAGACAGCCGAAGCCGATGCTCATCACGACCATGCCGACGGGGGTGCTCATCGCGCCGACGAAGCTGAGCCCGGCGACGGTCGCAGCGAGACCGAGGGTCGCCGCCATCGCGACGACACGCGATCCGTAGCGGTCGATCGCTCGGCCGCCGAGCGGCAGCAGGAACCCGCTGGTGCCGGTACCGATCAGGTAGGCGATCGACAGCTGAAGTCGGCTGAGTCCGGTGGTCCCGGTCAGCTCGTCGGTGAACACGCTGACGCCGGCCGTCTGCCCCGGGATCGACGCCATCACGCCGAGCGTGCCGACGGCGAGTACGACCCAGCCGTAGTAGAACCCGACCTTGGCGGGGTCGAACGGCCACCGGCCGGGGGAGCGACGGACCGGTGCGGGCGCGGGAGGGCTCTGAACCGTCACGAACGCCGACACCGGAAACGAAGCACCGAGCCAACCTACGCCGCGCCCGACCGGATCCGAAGTGTGACATCGGGCGAACGGGCCCGACCTGGTCGGGCCCGTGAACGACGAAATCCGGCCCCTGAGGACCGGATCTCGATGTCGTTGGTCGGGGTGAGAGGATTTGAACCTCCGGCCTCCACGTCCCGAACGTGGCGCGCTAACCAAGCTGCGCTACACCCCGTAGCGGACGCTGATGTTATCCGGTGGTTGCCGGTTCTTCCTCGGCTGTGAGGTCAACTTCCGATTCGACGCCGTCACCGTCGACGTCGCCGACCGGTTGTGCGGCAGGCACCGGCGGCAGGCCCTCGAAGTAGGTGCCGCCCTGCGTGACGGCCATCAGGGCACGGCGCAGCCGGAGGGCGTCGAGCGGCTTGATCAGCCAGCCGTCGGCGCCGGAACGCTGGGCGAGGAACACGTCGGCCGACCGGTCGAGCAGCATGACGGCGGGCACGTGCGGTGCCCGACCGCTCGACTCGTCGAGCCGCAGGTCCATGGTGATCGCCATGCCACCCATCGACCCCACCTGGAGATCGAGGATCGCCAGATCGGGCACGCGGTCCTTGACCACGCCGGCGACGAGACGGCCCTCGCGGCACACGGTGAACGTCGTGTCGGGTCCGCCGAGTGCGGCGGTGACCTCGTTGACGATCCAATCGGCATCGGTGGCGAGCAAGATGTGCACGCCCCGACGTTACCCGGCAGGCGTGGATTCGTGGAAGAGATGGGCGCCCAGGAGCTCGAGCGCGGCGACATCGTGCACGTCGCTCGGCAGCCGGGGTACCTCCACCACGACTCGCTCCCCGACCCGTTCGACCAACGGTCGGAGTTGTTCGCGCTCGGCGTCGGCGATGGTGCGGAGTTCGGCCAGGTTGGTCCACAGTGCCGCCAGATCGCGATCGCCACGATCGCGAGCGGTGGCGGCCCGCCGGGTGGCATCGGCGACGGTGCCGTCGCCGAACCGCGGGAGGAGCCGGTTGACGATCGTCGCAGCCACGTCGAACCCCTGCTCGTGCAACTGCTCGGCGAACCACACCGCCTCGACCACCGTGTCGCGCTGTGGCGACGACACGAGCACGAACTTGGTGGCGTCGTCGTGGAGGAGGGCGGTCACCTGTTCGGCGCGCTCGCGGAACCCCACGTCCATCCCGGCGAACGCCTGGAAGAACGCCACGGCGTCGGCCAGCACGTCGGACCCGACGACTCGGCCGATCGCCCGCAGGATCGGCTGGGTCGCGATCGACAGCACCTTCATGCCGGTCCGGGTCGGCATCATCAGCAGTTTGAACGCGGTGTGGTCGAGGAACCGGCTGAGCACGCCGGGCGCCTCCAGGAAGTCGAGCGCGTTGCGGCTGGGCGGGGTGTCGACCACGACGAGGTCGAATCGGTCGTCGCCGTGGAGTTCGTGCAGCGCCTCGGATGCCATGTACTCCTGGGTGCCGCTGAGCGCACCGGCGATGTTCTGGTAGAAGCGGTTCTCGACGATCCGGTCGGCCTGCTCGACGTCGGTCGCGTGTGAACGCACGACCCGTTCGAACATCGCCGGCGTGTCGAGCATCATCGCCCACAGCTCGCCACCATCGGGGCCCGATTCGACGGCGACCCGCTGAGGCACCCCGCTCAACCCGTCGGGGAGCCCGAGTGCGTCGGCGAGCCGGCGGGCGGGGTCGATCGTCACGACGACCACACGGCGCCCGCGCCGGGCTGCTTCGATCCCGATCACCGCCGCCGCGGTGGTCTTGCCGACGCCTCCCGAGCCGCAGCACACGAGCACGCGAGCACCGTCGACGACGGCGTCGAGCCTGCCGGTGCTCATGATGCGAGCTCCGCTGCGATCGCCGCGACGTCGGCGGCGGTGATGTCCGCCGTCGGCCGTGCGGCGAGGTGGACCTGCTCGATCGGCACGTCGGCTGCGAGGCGCGCCAGTTCCGCCTGCTGGGCACCGATCCGCTCGCGGCGGAACTCGGCGGCGGCGACAGCGTCGTCGACCTGGACGTGGGCTCGACCGAAGTCGACGGCGGCCGGATCGGGCAGGTCGACCGCCGGGTCGACCTGGTTGACCACGATCGGTGCGAGCCGCACACCGACCCGCTCCTCGATCGAGAACGACAACTCGACCAGCTCGTTGACCGGTGTCGTCTCGGGCAGGGTGACGAGTACCACCTGGCACCGGTCGGGGTCGGCCAGCAGAGCCTGCACGTCCGTCGCCTGGTCGCGCACCGGACCGCTGCGCACGGCGTCGAGCAGGCCGGGCGCCGCCGTGAGGAACGTGATCGCGTGCCCGGCGGCCGGGCCGTCGACGACGATCAGGTCCCAGTCGCCGGACCGTTCGAGCTGCTTGATCTTCCCGAGCACCACGAGATCGTCGATGCCCGGCGCGGCGGTCCCGATCACGTCGATCACGCCGGTCGACGCCAACCGCTTCGCGATCCGCTTGAAGCCGTGCTCGAACAGGTACTCCTCGAGCAGCTCGGCCGCGGACAGGTGCCGGATCTCGAGATCGGGGACCAAGCCGTCGAGCGTCGGTTTGCCGTCGAGCTCGACCACGAGGACCCGTCGGCCCGCATCGGCTGCGGCGCGCGCCAGAACTGCCGTTACCGTGGTCTTCCCCACGCCGCCCTTGCCCGCCACGATCACGAGATTCGTCGCGGTGAGCTCGGCAACAGTTACGTTCGACACACGATCTCCGGAGGCACCTGTGCGCAGACTACTGATCGGCATGCTCGCTGCCATCGCAGCGTTCAGCGCCGTGGCTCCCGGCGCGGCTGCGCAAGACGAGGCCGAGGCCACCGCGCCGGTCGACGTGCTGCAGGTCAACGGTCTGTTCGACGACATCGTGGTCGCCGAGATCGGCGCGGCGATCGACCGGGCCGACGACCAGGGCAGCCAGGCGCTGATCCTGCAGGTCGACTCGCGCGGCGCGGTCGTGAGCGACGAGGCGATCGCCGATCTCATGGTCCGGATCGACGACTCACCGGTCGCGATCGGTGTGTGGGTCGGCCCGAGCGGGGCTCGCCTGTACGGCACGCCGGCTCAGATCCTCACGGTCGCCGACGTGACGGGCATGGCGCCCGGTTCCCGTGTCGGCAACGTCGGCGCGCCGATCTCCGACTTCGACCTGGGCCCCGGCCTGAACGAGTTGCGTTCGCGCACCGTCGGTCTGTCGGAGGCCCGCTCGCTCGGGGTGTTCAAGCAGCGGATCTCCGATCTCGGGATCGCCACGTTGCCGAACATGATCGACGCACTCGACGGGTACAGCGAGAACGGCGTCGAACTCGACACGACGATCGAGACCCTCACCGACAGTGGCGTCGTGCAGCGTGAGACGATCGCCCCGGTCCGCTTCTCCAAGCTGGGTCTCGTCGACCAGTTGTTCCACACGGTCGCGAGCCCGCCGGTCGCGTACCTGCTGCTGTTGATCGGTCTCGCGCTGATCGTGTTCGAGTTCTACACCGCGGGCGTCGGCGTGGCCGGCGTGGTCGGTGCGGTGTGTGCGATCCTCGCCGCCTACGGCTTGGCGGCGTTGCCCGCTCGCGGCTGGGCGGTCGGGCTCATCGTCGCGGCGATGTTCGCGTTCGCGGTCGATGTCCAGGTCGGCATCCCGCGCTTCTGGACCGGTGTCGGCATCGTGCTCACGATCGTCGGCAGCCTGTGGTTGTTCGAGTCGGTCGACGGCACCTCGCTGCGTCCGTCGTGGCTGTCGTTGCTCGTCGGCATCGGCGGGGTGATGTTGACGTTCATCGTCGGTATGCCGTCGATGGTGCGCACCCGCTTCGCGACCCCCACCGTCGGTCGCGAGTGGATGATCGGCGCAGAGGGCACCGCCGTCACGGCGATCAGCCCCGAGGGCACGGTCAAGGTCGGTGCCGGCGAGTGGCACGCGCGCACCAACCGGGCGACCCCGCTCGAAGCGGGCGAAGCGCTGCGGGTCGCTGCGATCGACGGCGTCACACTCGAGGTCGAGCCGCTCGAAGGTGCCGCCCGTGACTACCGCGAGATGCGCAAGAAGCCCAGTGACGGGAGCGACATGTCCGACGACGCCGGCACCGACGCCGTCGTCGACGGCTGACGCCCCGCCGCTACTGCTGCGGCGGGTGCAACGCGACGAACTGGGCGGTCGCCTCTGCGGCCCGCTCCTCGACTGCCGCCGAGTCGGGGGCCGGCTCGCCGAGTAGGCAGCGGATCTGCGTGTCGCGGATCACGAGACCGTAGAACGTCTCGAATGCCTTCGCCGGATCGTCGATCCCGATCAGGCCGGCGGTGTCGAGACGGGTCAGGTACGCCTCGACGATCGGCCCCACTCGATGGCGGCCCGAAGCGAGCAGTTCGTCGGCGAGCGACGGGATCGTCATCGCCGCCCGGTTGAGCGCGATCGACGAAGGGCTGGTCAGGAGTCGGAGCAGGTTGCCGCCGAAGCCGGTCAGGGTCGCGAGCGATGCCTCACCGCCCGCCAGCGCCTCCTGGACCCGCGCTGCGCTGGTGTCCGCGTTGTGTCGGATCAGCGCGGCGACGAGACCGTCCCGGTTCTCGAACCACGAGTAGAGGGTCTCCTTCGATGCGCCCGCCCGCCTGGCGATCGAGGCCATCGTGGCCGCGGCGACGCCGTGTTCGACCAGTTCGGCGAGCGCCGCCTCGATCACCTCGAGTCGCCGACGTTCCACGTCGGCGGCCTTGGGACGTCCTCGGCGTCGCGTGGTGGGTCGGTCGGGCACTTGACAAGCGTACCAGCGGGTACCATTATGTCTTAATCGAACCAACTGGTTCGATTAATGAACACGATCGAGGAGCCGACGATGACCGACCTGCTGATGACCGACCACGACCGCCGGGACCGCTCGGAACGACCCGAACCCCGGACGGCGCCGGTCGCCGCGGCGAAGAACACCGCGGTCGCGGCATCCTCGACGAAACCCTCGTCGGTCGCCGGGGCGATACTCGGGGTGGCGGCCGTGCTCGCCGGGCTGTTCGCCGGGTTCTTCCTGACCTATTCGGCGTCGGTCCAACTCGGCCTCGCCCGGGTCGACGACCTCACCTACGTCCGGACGTTCCAGGCGATCAACGCAACGATCCGCAACCCGGCGTTCGCCGTCATGTTCTTCGGCTGCGTGCCGTCGATCGCGATGGCCGCAGCCCTTCACCGGCGGACCGACCGTCGCACCGCGTTCGCGCTCGTCGTCGGCGCGGTCCTGTGCACGGCGGTCGTCGTGATCACGTTCTCGTTCAACGTGCCGTTGAACGACGAACTGGCGACGTGGGTCGAGCCAACGGCGGATCAGGCGCGCGTGGCCCGAGCGGACTTCGAGACCGTGTGGAACCGCTGGAACCTGGCCCGGACGATCCTGTCGGTCGCCGGGGCGATCGCCGTGGCCACCGCCGCCGTCACGTCGAGTCGGGCAGCCGCGGACCGGCGATCCTGAGATCACCGCGTCGCCGGGTGACGCCTCGGGCGTCGAGTTCGGCCACGATCGGCAGTGCGAACTTCCGGCTCGCTCCGGTGCGATCGCGGAACTCGGCGACCGTGAAGCCCGCCTCGTCGGCGGCGAGGAGTTCGGCCGCGACGCCGGCCGCCGTGTCGATGGCATCGACGTGGAACACGATCTGGTCCCGCTCGACCAACGTGCCACGGCGGATCAACTCGCGAATCGCCGTGCGGTCGGCGTCGGTGGGCATGTCCGGGGTGAAGCCGCCCGCTCGGATCTGCTCGATCAACGGGTGACCGTCGAACGGGTCGACGGCATCGGCAGCCCGGGCCCGACCCAATTCGACCGCGACACCGTCGAGCGTCTCGAGCAGCGCCCGTTCGTGGTCGGCCAGCGCCGCGGTGTCGAATCCCAGGTCGTCGGCCTCGGCGACCGCAGCACGCAGCCGCTCCTCGGTCGCGGCCAGTTCGTCCGGTGTGGTCACCCAGCGTCCGACGGTGGGCTCGACGACCTCACCGGTCAGCAGTTCGAGGTCATCGACGTCGACCCATCCGCGCTCTCGCACCACACGTTCGACCGACCGGTCGGGCCGGGCGCGCGACGCCCGGGTGATCGGATCGATGTCGAGAACCTCGCCACCGCCGATCGTCTCGTCGCGGCCCGACTCGCGCAGCACGTAGCGGTCACCGGGCAGCAGCGGCAGTTCGGTGTCGAGGAAGAGGCGAACCGAACCCGACGTACCGGGGGCGAGGGCCTCGCCACCGAGCACCCGAACCTTCACGGTCAGTTCGCGCGAGCCCACGTAGGCGGCGTAGGCGCCGCGTCGGGACACGTCGTGGCCGAGCCCGGCGAGTACATCGAGGGAGGCGTCGAACCGGTCGGTGGTCCGCCATCGACCGGGCGTGACCACGGCGTCGCCGCGGGCGATCTCGTCGTGGCCCACGCCGTTGAGGTTCAGCGCGACCCGGTTGCCCGGGCCGATCTCGTCGACCCCGGCACCGAGCGACTGGATCGAGCGGATGCGGGCACTGTGTGCGCCCGGCTCGATCGAGACGGTGTCGTCGTGGCGGAGCGTGCCACCGGTCAGCGTGCCGGTCACGACGGTGCCGCTGCCCTTGGCCGCGAACACGCGGTCGATCCACAGGCGAGGCCGATGTCGATCGGCGCTCGGCGGTGTCTCGGCCACCAGCGTGTCGAGCGCGGACCGCAACTCGTCGAGTCCGTCGCCCGTGATCGACGCGACCGGGACGATCGGGGCGCCGTCGAGGAACGTGCCACCGACGTGATCGGCCACCTCGAGGGTGGCGATCTCCAACCACTCGTCGTCGACGAGGTCGCGTTTGGTCAACGCGATCACGCCGTGGCGAAGACCGAGGAGTTCGAGGATCCGGAGATGTTCTTCCGACTGGGGCTTCCACCCTTCGGTCGCGGCGACGACGAACAGGCACGCGTCGACGCCGCCGACGCCGGCGAGCATGTTGCGCAGGAACCGGACGTGGCCGGGCACGTCGACGAAGCTGACCTCAGCGCCCGAGGGCAGGGCGGTGTGCGCGAAACCCAGGTCGATCGTGAGACCGCGCCGCTTCTCCTCCTCGAACCGGTCCGGGTCGGTGCCGGTCAGCGCCAGCACGAGTGACGACTTGCCGTGGTCGACATGGCCGGCGGTGGCGACGACCCTCATGGCGTCGCGGTGGGGAGCGATGCGAGCGCCGCTGCGACGATCGTGTCGTCGCCGGCATCGACCGATCGGAGGTCGAGCACCGTGCGCCCATCGCGGGTCCGGGCGATCACCGGGGTGTCGTGGCCGCGCAGCTCGGTCAGCCGGTCGCCCGGGACTGCGATGCCGATCGACGGCATGCTGACACCCGGTGCCGAGCCGGCGCCCGGGAGCGCGAGCGTGTCGACGACAGAACCCGCGCCGGCGTCGGTGATGATCTGCTCAGCCCGCCGACGGAGCACGTCGATCGGCTGGTCGACCATCCGCCAGAACGCGACGTCGGTCGCCACCCGCTTGTCGAGGTAGGCGAGGGCGAGGTCCTGCAGGGCGTTGAGCACCAGGCCGCCGCAGCGCAGCGCACGCGCGAGCGGGTGTTTGGCGCACCGCTGGACGAACTCGGCACCGCCGACGATGATGCCCGCCTGCGGCCCGCCGAGCAGCTTGTCGGCACTGAACGTCACGAGGTCGGCGCCGTCGGCGAGCGCCTGGACCGCCGCCGGTTCTCCCGCCAGCCACGCCGGCGGCGCTCCCTGCAACCAGGGCACGTTCGCATCGATCAACCCGCTCCCGATGTCGGCGACGACCGGCACGTCGAGCGTGGCCAGCTCGGCGATCGAGGTCTCCTCGACGAACCCGTCGACCCGGTAGTTGCTCGGGTGGATCTTCATGACCACGGCGACGTCGTTGCCGGGTCGAACGATGGCACGCTCGTAGTCGCTGAGACGGGTGCGGTTGGTCGTGCCGACGTCGACCAGTCGGGCGCCCGACTGCTCCATCACCTCGGGGACACGGAACGCGCCCCCGATCTCGACCGACTCGCCACGCGAGACGGCGACATCGCGACCTTCGGCGAGCGCGGCGACGACCAGCAGCACCGCCGCTGCGTTGTTGTTGACGATGATCGCCGCCTCGGCGCCGGTCAGGGTCGCGAACAACTGCCCGACCGCCCGCTGTCGCGAACCGCGCTCGCCCGTGGCGAGGTCGAACTCGACCGTCTGGGGTCGCGCCGGTTGACGGTGGGCCAGCGGTGCGCGGCCGAGGTTGGTGTGGAGCAGCACGCCGGTCGCGTTGACGACCGGCGTCAGCAGCGAGCGGCGGTACGCGTCGACCCGATGGGGGAAGGCGTCGACGGCGCCGTCGGCGATCGCCGTCCGGGCTAGCTCGACCAGGATCGGGTGGGGGAGTCCGGAGCCCGAACGGGCCAACGCGTCGACGGACGGTGGTCGGCCACTGGTTCCGCTCATCGTCGAAAGCCTACGCTCGACCCTCGTGCCGTCGCCCATCGTCGATCAGAACCCGCCGAATCACCCTCGACGTCCGAGGGGTGTGTCGTGAGCCTGCCGATCGACCTGGTCCGGCTCGACCCCGAGCTCCCGCTCCCGGCGTACGCGCATCACGGCGACGCCGGGCTCGACCTGTACGCCCGTGAAGCGGCGACCCTCCCGCGCGCCGGCGGGCGCCTGCTGATGCCGACCGGCATCGCGATCGCGATCCCGGTCGGGTGGTGCGGGCTCCTGATGCCGCGCAGCGGGCTGGCGCTCAGACACGGCATCAGCGTCGTCAACACGCCGGGACTGATCGACGCCGCCTATCGCGGCGAGATCAAGGCGATCCTGATCAACACCGACCCCGACCACGACTACGAGATCGCTCGCGGCGACCGGGTCGCGCAACTGGTGATCCAGCGGGTCGAGGACGTCGCCTGGAACGTCGTCGACGAACTCGACGGCGTCGACCGGGGTGGCGGTTTCGGTCACAGCGGCCGCTGAATCGCGGGTTGTACCAGGCGCTCAGCGGATTGCGAGTAATCGCGAGTTGTGCCAGGCGCTCAGCGGATTGGTCGCTTCGCTCCCATCCATTCCGCTGCGCTGCCCCGTGACGATGGGTCGCAGTTCGCCTGGCGGCTCACGCTCCAGGCACAACTCGCGATCAGGATTCGGTGATCGTGACCGACTCGATGATGATCGTCTCGAGCGGGGGGACACCGTTGTTGGCCGGGTTCGCCACCGCGTCGAGATCGGCCACGGTGGAGTCGAGCCCCTCGGTGACCTGGCCGAACAGCGAGTAGAGCGGCGGCAACGAGGCGCCGTCGTCGCCGGTGATGATGAAGAACTGGCTGCCGTTGGTGTCGGGCCCGCTGTTGGCCATCGCCAGGGATCCGATCCGGTACTCGCCGGCGACCGGCAGTTCGTCGGGGAACCGGTAGCCGGGTCCGCCGGTTCCGGTGGCGGTCGGGTCGCCGCACTGCACGACGAACCCAGGGATCGCACGGTGGCACTCGGTGCCGTCGAAGTAGCGGTTGCGGGCGAGCATCACGAAGTTGTTGACCGTCTGCGGCGCCTGCTCGGGCAGCAGTTCGATGGTGATCGGTCCGAAGTTGGTGACGATCTCGGCGGTGTAGACCGCGCCGACGTCGATGCAGAACGGTTGCATCTCGTCGAACTGCTGGACCTGGGGTGCCGACTCGTCGATCGCGCAAGCGGCCTCGTCGGCCTTCGGTGGCGCCGTGATCACGGGAGGCTTCTCGATCGCGAGGACGTCGATCACGAACGTCAGAGCGTCACCGGGGCGGATGTCGCCACGGTCGGCGTCGCCGTAGGCCAGTTCGGCGGGGATGTCGAGCTGGCGGCGCGTGCCGACGCGCGCTCCGACGAGGCCGAGGTCCCAACCCTGGATGACGCTGCCGGCGCCGAGCTGCACCGGGAACGGCTGACCGCGGTCGTAGCTGTTGTCGAACTCGAACCCGTCCTCGCTGCGGACGCCGACGTAGTTGACGACGACCGTGTCGCCGGCCTCGGCCTCGGGCCCCGTGCCCTCGATGAGGTCGGTGACGACCAGTTCGGTCGGGAGCTCGTCGGGGATCTGTACCTCCGGCTTGCCGCCGGGGAGCTCGGTGTCGACCGTCGTGGTCGATGCGCCGTCGTCCGCGCCGTCTCCATCGTCGGTGCCGTCGTCGGTGCCGCTGATCTCGTCGTCGTCGGTGCCGTCGACCTCGGCGGCCGGCTCGGCGACCGGGGCAGGATCGTCGGAGGCACCGCACGCCGCGACGAGTGTGACGGACACGAGGGCGAGCCCGGCAGCGCGGGTGACCGGGTGCCTGCGCATCAGTTCGACGCCGGCGTGACCGAGCGGACGTCGATGACGAACGTCAGCGCATCGCCGGGCTGGATCGGGTCGCCCGGCGGGTTGTCGCCGTACGCGAGTTCGGCCGGGATGTCGAGTTGGATCTGCGAACCGGCCTGGGCGCCGACGAGGCCCTCGTCCCAACCCTGGATGACCCCACCTTGGCCGAGCGTGACCGGGAACTGCTGGCCGCGGTCGTAGCTGTTGTCGAACTCGGTGCCGTCTTCGGTGCGCACACCGACGTAGTCGACGAGCACGGTGTCGCCGGCCTCGGCTGCGGGGCCTTCACCCGGCGACAGCACCGTGACGACGAGATCGGTCGGCGCCTCGGCGGGCACCTCGACCTCGGGCTTGGGCAGCGGCTCCAGGGTCACCGGCGGCGTCGTGGGCGTGGTGTCGAGCGGCGGGAGCGTGATCACGGTCTCGGGCTCGTCGTCGCCGCCGTCGAACGCTCCGCCGACCCAGGCGATCAGCACGACCGCTCCGATGGCCGCCACGATGCCCATCGTCCAACGCAGGGCGTTGCGCTTGACGACGTCCTGTCGATCGGCTCGCGCCTCTTCGATCAGACGTTGTTGACGGTTGGCCTTCTGTCGTTCACGCTTCTCAGTACCCACGAGTGCGCGAGGTTAACGGCGCGCCGGCCCGGTTGCGGCGCGCCACCCGGCCCTTCGGTGGGACGAGCGCCTCAAGATGCGTGGCCTCGGACCCGATAACCGTCTCGAACGACGGGTTTCCGTCGCGCGGACTGACGGACAGCAGCCTCATGGCGACACGGGTGAGCACAAGCGGGAGGACGGATGGGGTTCCTCTCACGCGCACCCGCCGACGGGTCGCAGGTTGCCTCCTCGGCCTCGGTGGCGTCGCCCTGCTCGTCTGGCTCGCGTGGAGGGTCGCCACGCTCGACGCCCACCTCGTCGCGATCGTCACGCTGTTGATCGAGTTGTCGGGTTGGACCGGTGGTGTCGCCGTCGCCGTCGGCCTGCTGACCGCGACGACGCCGCGTGCGGTGCTGCAACCCGACGAGACCTACCGGTACGCCGTCGTCGTGGCCGACCGTGTCGGCCGCACCCGGTCGACCGACTTGCACCACGACCTCCGCGCAGCGGTCGAACGCCTCACCACCCGCACCGCCGGTGGACCCGCCGACCGGGCGATGATCGGCGTGCTGACCGACGGGCCGCGGCGGATCGCGCTCGTCGCGACGCTCACGCTCGCGCTGCTGCTCGGTGTCGCACCGCTCGAGGTCCCGCCCGTCTGGGCGCTCGTCGCGTTCGGTGCCGGCACGATGCTGATCGCTGCATCCCACGTCGTCGCGTCCGACGGCCGGATCCGTTTC
The DNA here is from genome assembly GCA_033344875.1 of Ilumatobacteraceae bacterium. Taxonomy (NCBI): domain Bacteria; kingdom Bacillati; phylum Actinomycetota; class Acidimicrobiia; order Acidimicrobiales; family Ilumatobacteraceae; species Ilumatobacteraceae bacterium. The sequence continues at coordinate 3,846,166 of JAWPMO010000001.1, forward strand.
GGTGACCGGACCCGCTGGTCGTTCGCGACACTCGGCGAGGTGTTCTCGCCCGCCGACCGAGCCGGTCAGGCGCCGCGCCGGTGGGTGGGCACGGTCGGAACGATCGTCGTGCTGAACCTGGCGATCGCACTTCGCGGCATGAGCGACCGTTGGACCCACGGCTTGCCGGCGATGACCGACGACGAACGACTGGTCGCGATGGTCTGGGCCGGCCTGCTGGTACTCGGAGGTCTCTACACCCTGCGCACGACTCCGTCGCCGCAGCTCGGCAACGCCCATCTCGTCTCACGTCGCCTCGAGGAGCGAACGGCTCGTCAGTCAGCGCTCGGCGCTGCGGTGTGCCTCGGACTCGTCGGCCTGTTCGCCGGGGTCCTCCCCGGGAGCGTCGACCCCGGTGCGGACGACCCCATTCGGGTCGAAACGCCGGCGCAGATCGAAGCGGGCGGTGGCGTCGGTGGTTGACGTGTCGACCGAGATCCAGACCCCACCGAGATTCGGGACACGTTCGTCGACCCAGCCGAGATGGCGGATGATGGTGCGGATCACGCCCGAGTGGGTGGTCACGACCACGGCGCCGGTGTCGGGTGACGACCGACGTGCGATCGTGAGGAGCGCCTCGCTCGCGCGCTCGATCACGTGTTCCGCCGACTCGAACGTCGGTGGCCGTCGGTGCTCGGCGAGGAAACCCGGATACGCAGCGTCGATCTGGTCGGGGGTCATGCCCTGCCATTCGCCGGCGTCGGCTTCACGGAGTCGCTCGTCGAGCCGCACGTCGCCGAGCCCGAGATGTGCGGCGATGATCTCGCCGGTCTCGGCGGCCCGGGCGAGCGGACTCGACCACACGGACTGGAACCGGTCGCCGGTCGCCGCCAGAGCGGCGGCTGCGTCGACCGCCTGCCGGCGACCCAGATCGTCGAGCGGTGAGTCGGCGAGACCCTGCCACCGGCGGATCGCGTTCCACTCGCTCTGCCCGTGTCGCAGCAGCAACAACGACACGAACCTGGCGACCATCCCGACGGAGGGTAGCGGTCACAGTACGCTGTGCCAGATGGCTCAGGTTCGCCTCTTCGCTGCAGCGCGTGATGCCGCGGGCACCGGTCGTGACGAGCTGCCCGGTGAGACGGTCGGCGACGTCCTCGAATGTGCGCGGGAGCGATACGGATCGACGTTCGACGCCGTGCTCGGCACCTGCCGAATCTGGGTGAACGGCGAACCGGCCGATGCGCTCGACACCATTGGTGCAACCGACGAGCTGGCGGTCCTTCCGCCGGTGTCAGGAGGATGATCGTGAACGCAACCGACCCACAGGCGCTGTCCCTCGACGAACTGCGAACGCTCCGCAACGAACTGCAGAGCGAAGACGACGTCGTGTCGTACGTCCGCCGGGTCGCGCAGGCGCGGCTCGACCTCGTCCGTGCCGAGTCCCACCGCCGCGAGCGAGGCGAGACCCACGAAGACCTGTCGAGCGAGCTGCGTGTCGTGCTCTCGAGCCATCTGACCGGCGGGCCGCCCCGGCCGCCTCGTCCGGTCGAGAACCTCGACGACAACGAACTCTCCGACCGGCTCGACAAGGTGTGCGCCGAACACGGATTCAGCCGGCTCGAGGAACTGATGCCGAGCGAACTCCAGAACCTCGACGAGCAGTTGACCGCATTCGAGCGCCAGGTCTCCGATGACCGGCGCGAGCGGTACGAACGCCTCGACGCCCTGAGCGCCGAACTCGTCCGTCGCTACCGCGATGGCGAAGCCTCGGTCGACGGTCTGCTGGGCGGCTGACATGTCGCCCGGCGACGAGTCGGACGACGCCGGGCCGTCGTCGGATCACGGACGGTCGCCGATCGATCCGCTCGACGTCGGATCGTTCATCCGCTCGCAGCGCGAACGCGCCGAGATTTCGATCCGCAAGCTGGCCGAACTCGCCGACGTCTCCAACCCGTACCTCTCGCAGATCGAGCGCGGGCTGCGCAAGCCGTCGGCCGACGTGCTGCAGCAGGTCGCCACGGCGCTCCGGATCAGCGTCGAGTCGCTCTACGTGCGCGCCGGGATCCTGCCCGACGAGGGTCGTGGCGTGAGCACGGTGTCCGAGGCGATCGAGCACGACCCCGACCTGACGCCCGAGCAGAAATCCGCGTTGCTCAACGTGTACGAGAGCTTCCTCGCCCAGTAGCCCGGGGTGTTCGGGCCGTTTCGCGCAGATCGCCGCCGGGTACGCCCTCCCGGCCCGCTGAAGCGACCGGGCAGGAGGACCCATGGGCACCAGTCGGACGGGAACGGTGAGTGCCGGACGTCGTGTTCGGCGTCCGGTGATCGGGAATGTCGACCGCATCGGTAGCGTTTGAACTCCTGATGCGTCGCGTTGCTGTCATCTCCCTCCACACGTCACCGCTGCTGCAGCCCGGGTCGGGCGACAGCGGCGGCATGAACGTGTACGTGCGAGAGATGGTCTCGTCGTTGTCGCAGGCCGGGCTCGAGTGCACCACGTACACCCGGGCGGATCGTGACGACCTGCCGCCCGAGGTCTGGGTCGAGCCCAACCACCGTGTGGTCTACATCGAGGCAGGTCCCCACCACCTCCCGAAAGAAGCGCTGCCCGAGATCGTCGACGAGTTCACCGACCGGGTGCTCGAAGATCTCGCCCGCAACGGTGGCGCCGACGTGGTGCACGCCAATTACTGGCTGAGCGGCGTCGTCGCCCACCGGATCAAACACGAGCTCGACATCCCGTTCGTCTCCACGTTCCACACGTTGGCGCGCGTCAAGGCCGAGGGCGGCGACCCCGAACCGGGTTGGCGCGACCGTGCCGAGGCCGAGCTGATCAATTGCGCCGACGCGATCTGCGTCAGCTGCGTCGAAGAAGAGCAGCAGTTCCGGCGGCTCTACGGCGACCCGCAGGGGCAGATCGAGATCGTCGCGCCCGGCGTCGAGCACGCATTCTTCGCCCCGGGCGACCAGGGCGGGGCGCGAGCCGCGCTCGACCTGCCGGCCGATGTCCCGGTGATACTGTTCGTCGGACGGATCCAGCCGCTGAAGGGTCCCGACGTCGCGATCCGGGCGCTGCACGCGCTCGGTCGGTCCGACGCCCTGCTCCTCGTGGTCGGCGGTGCCAGTGGGTCCGACGGCGACACCGAGATCGCACGCGCGCACCAGCTCGTCGACGAACTCGGCCTGCACGACCAGGTCCGGTTCGTGCCGCCCCAACCGCACCACATCCTGTCGACGTACTACCGGTCCGCCGACGTGGTCGTCGTGCCCAGCCGCAGCGAGAGCTTCGGGCTCGTGGCGCTCGAAGCGGCGGCGTGCGGCATCCCCGTCGTCGCGAGCGCCGTCGGCGGTTTGCTGTCGCTGGTCGACGACGGCGAGACCGGTTTCCTGATCCCCGACCGCGACCCCACCCGGTTCGCCAAGGCGATCGGGCAGATCCTCGACGAACCGCTGCTCGCGGCGTCGATGTCGCAGGCGTCGGCCGATCGTGCGGCTCGGTACACGTGGGGCTTCGCCGCAGCCCGCCTGCGTCGCCTGTACTCCGACCTGACCGCCCGTCAACTCGTCCTCGGTGAGTGACCGGCCGCTGATGGTGCCGGCGTGACCGACCTCCACGCGGGCGAACGTCTCGGCGACCTGCGTCGACGGATCGACGGATGGCTCGACGAGTTCGCCGACGGCAATCCGATGATCGCTGCGGTCGACCGGGGGACCAGCGACGACACGTCGTTCGGTGAACCGCGCTGGTACGTGCGGATGATCGGCGAGGAGAAGGACTTCACCACCGTGTGGTTGACGCTCGGCCAGCGGATGTTGCGGTACGAGACCTACGTCATGCCGGCCCCCGAGGAGAACCAGGCCGAGGTCATGGAGTTCGTCCTGCGTCGCAACGACCAACTCGTCGGCGCCCACTTCTCGGTCGGCGCCGAAGACGCGCTCTACCTGCGGGGTGAACTTCCCGACATCGCGGTCACCGCCGACGAGATCGACCGCGTGCTCGGCACGGTGTACACGACGGTCGAGGCGACGTTCCGGCCGCTGTTGCGCCTGGCGTTCGCCAGCCGGTTCTCGGGCTGATTTCCCCTTCCCACTGCTCGTTCCCCCCACTCGACACGTCCGGGTGGCGGATCGGGGAAGTCGGAAACTCCGTGCCACCCGGACACTCGCGTGGGTTCGCCGGCCGGGGCTCGGGGGTTAGCGTTGGGCGGATGTCGTTCGAGTTGGTGGTCGTCGGTGGCGGGAACATGGGGGCAGCACTGCTCGGTGGGATGCTCGAATCCGGCATCGCCGATCCGGCGACCACGGCCGTCGTCGAACCATTCGACGCCCGTCGAGCCGAGCTGACCGAACGGTTCCCCGGGGTGACCGTGGTCGCGGACATGCCGGCGTGCACGTCGGCGATCCTCGCGGTCAAGCCGCCCGACATCACGACGGTCGCCGCCGCGGCGGTCGCGGCCGGAGCCCGTCGCGTCCTCTCGGTCGCCGCCGGTGTGACGACGACGACGATCGCCGCCGCGACCGGATCGGGCGTCGCCGTGTTGCGCACGATGCCGAACACCCCGGCGCTGGTCGGACAGGGTGTGTCGGCGCTCTGCGGCGCAGAGGGCACCTCCGACGACGACCTCGATTGGGCCGAGAACGCGCTGCGCGGCGTCGGGCTCGTCGTCCGGGTGGCCGAGAGCCAGCTCGACGCCGTGACGGGGCTGACCGGTTCGGGCCCGGCGTACCTGTTCCTCGTCGCCGAGGCGCTCATGGACGCCGGCGTCGTCGCCGGCCTGCCACGGGCCGCGGCCGAGCAGATGGTCGCCCAACTGCTCGTGGGCTCGGCCGCGTTGCTCGCCGAACGCGGCAAACCGGCCGACCTCCGAGCGATGGTGACCTCGCCCGGCGGCACCACCGCAGCCGGGGTCCGAGTGCTCGAAGAACGGTCGGTTCGAGCCGCGTTGATCGACGCGGTGCAGGCCGCGACCGAGCGAAGTCGCGAGCTCGGCGCCGAGTGACCGCGAGAAGAATCTTGGTGTGACACTTTTCTCACCAGGTTCCGTGCCCTACAGTGATCTCTGGTAAGCGCATCGGCGAGAGCTGGTCGCGCTGCAGGGCCGGTGCCATCGGGGGGTTGGCACCGGCCCTCACACTTCTCCGGGGCGCCGATCACAGCGTGATCACAGCGTTCGGCGGGTGCGGTCGGCAGGCTCGTGGGTAGCGTCGGCGGCGTGACCCGCTTCGACTCCGTGTCGTTCCTGACCGATTACGGCACCGCCGACGAGTTCGTCGGCGTGGTCAAGTCGGTCATTCGCGACCTCGCCCCGCACGTCGGCGTCGTCGACCTGACGCACGAGATCCCGCCGTTCGACGTCCGAGCCGGATCGCTCGCCCTCGCTCGATGCATCGGGTACGTGCCGTCGGGTGTGGTCCTCGGCGTCGTCGACCCGGGCGTCGGCACCCAGCGTCGAGCCGTGGCGATCGAGGTCGCCGATGGTGCCGGCGTGGTGATCGGCCCCGACAACGGACTGCTCGCACCGGCGGTGGCGATGGCAGGTGGGGCCGAGCGTGCGTTCGAACTCACCAACCCCGAGTACCAGCTGCAGGCCGCCGGAGCGACGTTCGCCGGTCGTGACGTGTTCGGTCCGGCGGCGGCACACGTCTGCAACGGCGTCGACCTCGCCGAACTCGGGCCCGAGGTCGATCCGGTGCTGCTGCTCCCCGGCACGGTGCCGCTGTCGCGCCTGGAGGACGACGAGCTGATCGCCGAGGTGCTGTGGGTCGACCGGTTCGGCAATGCACAGCTCAACGTCGGGCCCGATGACCTGCCACCGACGTGGGGTCGTCAACTCCAGGTCCGGATCGGGATGCCGACCGACCCGTCGGGCGTCACCGCCCGACGCGCCGTGCGAGCGTCGCACTTCGCCGAGCTCACCGGTGGGGCCGTCGGCCTGGTACTCGACTCGTACGGCATGCTGGCGGTCGCGATCGATCAACGGTCGGCCGCCGACGAACTCGGACTCGCCGCCGGCGACCAGGTCGTCATCGTGGCGCTCGACGACGACCCGCCCGTCGAGACGCCGGTGGCCTTCGGCCGACGCTGAACGTCGCCGGATAGCCTGACCCCATGCGCCCAGCAACCACCTTGACCCTCGGCCTGCTGCTCGCGGCGATCCTCGTGGCCGGGGTGATCTCGCTCGTCCGACTCTGAGCGCCCCGGCGGAGTACGCTGCCGACGGTGGGGTCAGAGTCGGAGGGAATGAACATCGCGCGGTTGATCGAGCCGCACCCGGCCGACCGTGTCGCGCTGATCTCCCGGAACCGGGAGACGACCTACGGCCAGCTCCGTGATCAGACCGATCGTGTCCGTGGCGGGCTGATCGCCCAGGGGATCCGATCCGGTGACCGTGTCGTGATCCTCTGCGAGAACAATCGGTACTTCGTGGTGTCGTACCTGGCCGTCGTCGGCCTCGGCGCGATCGCCGTCCCGCTCAATCCGTCGAGCCCGGCCCCCGAGATCGAGCGCGAACTCGTCGCCGTCCGCCCGGCGGCGGCCATCATCGGTCCGGCTTCCGTCGCCGCCTGGCGGGCGATCGATGCCGAGCGGGTGCCGTCGCTGCGGACCGTGGTGCGGGCCGAGGGCGAGACCGGGCCCGGTGAGGTCTCGATGACGGCGCTGCTCGAATCGGATCCGTCGCCCGTCGTCGACGTCGACGGCGACCACATCGCCGTCATGATGTTCACGAGTGGCACGGCCGGGTCGCCTCGCGCCGCGATGTTGAGCCACGCCAACCTGATCAGCAACATCGAACAAGACGTCACGGCGCTCGATCACACACGCGCCGGCGATGTGGTCTACGGGGTGTTGCCGCTCTTCCACATCTTCGGCCTGAACGTCGTGTTGGGCGTGTCGTTCACCGTCGGTGCCACCGTGTTGCTCGTGCAGCGCTTCGATCCGGCCACCGCCGTCGAGTCGATCGTGCAGCGGCGCGTCACCGTCGTGCCCGGCGCCCCGTCCATGTGGGTCGCGTTCAGCCACTTCGACGAGTTGCCCGACGACTCGTTCGCCACGGTCCGGCTCGCGTTGTCGGGCGCCGCGCGGCTGCCGAAGGCCGTGTCCGACAAGATGCGCGAACGGTTCGACGTGTCGATCTACGAGGGCTACGGCCTCACGGAGGCGTCGCCGGTCGTGACGAGTTCGGCCGGTCTCGAGTGCCGACCGGGATCGGTGGGTCGGCTGCTCGTCGGTCAGGAGATGCGTCTGGTCGGCGACGACGGCGACGACGTCCCCGTCGGTGACGCCGGCGAGATCTGGGTGCGCGGCGCCAACGTGTTCCACGGCTACTTCGAGGAGCCCGAGGCCACCGCCAAGGTCCTCGTCGACGGCTGGCTGATCACCGGCGACATCGGCATGGTCGACGACGACGGCTACCTGTACCTGGTCGATCGGGCCAAGGACCTCATCATCGTGTCGGGCTTCAACGTGTTCCCTGCCGAGGTCGAAGAGGTGTTGCAGAGCCACCCGGCGATCGCCGAGGTCGGCGTGCTGGGTGTCCCGCACCCGCATCAGGGCGAAGCCGTCAAGGCGTTCGCGGTCCTGGCCCCCGGCCACGACATCGACGAAGACAGCCTCATCGACTACGCCCGCGACTATCTCGCCCGGTACAAGTGCCCGACCAAGGTGATCTTCGTCGACCAACTGCCGCGCAATGCCGCCGGCAAGCTCGTGCGACGTGAGCTCGAAGGCACGGTGCTCGGTTCCTGACCGAGGTCGACACAGGGCGTCGGCCGACCGTCCGCCTTTGTGAAATCGTGCACAAGGGTTCTAGGCTGTTCGTCGATGCCCCCACACCGCACGCGTCGCAGGATTCCCGAGGCCACGGTCGCCCGGCTGCCCGTGTACCTGCAGATCCTGATCGAGCAGTCGGAGAGCGGCGTCGAGAGCGTGTCGTCGGAGGGCCTCGCCGAACTCGCCGGCGTGAATGCGGCCAAGGTCCGCAAGGACCTCAGCTACCTCGGCAGCTACGGCACCCGCGGGGTCGGCTACGAGGTCGAGTACCTCGTGTTCCAGATCCGACGTGAACTCGGCCTCGACCACGAGTGGCCCGTCGTCATCGTCGGCGCCGGCAACCTCGGTCAGGCCCTGGCCGGCTACGGCGGTTTCAACGGTCGCGGTTTCCCGGTCGCGGGCATGGTCGACGTCGACCCGGCCAAGGTCGACACGGTCGTCGCCGGCGTTCGGGTCCGCCCACTCGACGAACTCCCCAAGATCGTCGGCGCCGGCGGTATCTCGATCGGTGTGATCGCCACGCCGCCGGGGGCAGCGCAAGACGCCGCCGACCGACTGATCGCCGCCGGCGTCACCAGCATCTTGAACTTCGCACCGATGGTGCTGTCGGTGCCGTCGACGATCTCGGTCCGCAAGGTCGACCTCGCCGTCGAACTGCAGATCCTGACCTATCACGAGCAGCGCAAGGCGAGTGCCGCTCCGCGCAACGCCGACCAGGTTCACCCGTTCTCCGCCGACCGCCAGCGCGGTGCGACAGCGTAGGCTGGACTGGTCATGTCGATCCTCGCCATCGGAGTCAATCACCGCAGCGGGCCGCTGAGCGTGCTCGAGCGGGTGACGCTCGCTCCCGACGAGGTGGCCAAGGCCGTCGAGGGGCTCGCCCAGCTCGACAACATCCGCGAAGCCGTCGTGCTGAGCACGTGCAACCGCACCGAGATCTACGCCGTCACCGAGAAGTTCCACGGGGCGTACGCCGACATCCGTGACTTCCTGTGCAACCTCGGCGACATCTCCGCCGACGAACTCCATCCGCACCTGTTCTCGCAGCACGACGACGCCGCCGTGATGCACCTGTTCGAAGTCGCTGCCGGGCTCGACTCCGCCGTCGTCGGCGAGTCCGAGATCCTCGGGCAGCTGCGCCAGGCCTGGGAGGTCGCCCAGCGTGAGGGTGGCGCCCGCACGACCCTCAACCTCCTGTTCCGCCACGCGGTCGAGGTCGGCAAGCGGGCACGGACCGAAACGGCGATCGCACGTGGGACCGCATCGGTCAGCCATGCCGCCGTCGAGATGGCCGTCGAACACCACGGTTCGATCAGCGGTCGCAACGTCGCCCTCGTCGGAGCCGGCGCCATGGGCGAAGGCATCGCCGTCGCACTGCGCGGCGCCGGCGTCGGTGACGTGCTGGTCGTCAACCGTTCACCCGAGCGTGGCCGGGCACTGGCCGAGCGCATCGACGGCAGCGCACTCGGTATCGACCGGTTGTCCGAGGCGCTCGATGCCAGCGACGTCGTCCTGACCTCCACCGGTTCGGGCGAACCGATCATCACCGCCGATCTCGTGCGCGATCTCGACCGGGGCGGCCGCCCGCTGCTGTTCGTCGACATCGCCGTTCCCCGCGACGTCGCACCCGACGTCGCCGAGCTGGCGGGTGTCACGGTGCTCGACCTCGACGACCTGAGCACCTGGGCCGACCGCGGTCGGGCCGAACGGCTGGCCGAGGTCGATCGCGTGACCGCCATCGTGAGCGAAGAGGTCGAACGCTTCGAGCTGCAGTCGGCAGCGCTCCAGGCCGCACCGCTCGTGTCCTCACTGCGTGAGCGGGCCGAGGCACTCCGAGCCGCCGAACTCGAGCGGCACGCCAAGCGGCTCAGCCAGCTCGACGATCAGCAGCGTGAGACGGTCGACATCATCACCCGGGGCCTCGTCGCCAAGTTGTTGCACGAACCGTCGGTTCGCTTGCGCAACCAGGCGGGTACGCCGCAGGGTGAGCGGAACGCGGCGGCGGTCGCCGACCTCTTCGACCTCGGCTGACCGACCGTGATCCGCATCGCGACCCGCGGGAGCCGTCAGGCGCTGACCCAGGCGACGGCCGTCGCCGACCAACTCGTCGTCGCCGGCCATGAGACCGAGATCGTGATCATCGACACCGTCGGTGACCGATCGCAGGCGACGAACGTGCCGCTGCACTCGATCGGCGGCCAGGGCGTGTTCGTCAAAGAGGTGCAGCAGGCCGTGCTCGACGGCCGAGCCGACGTGGCGGTGCACTCCGCGAAAGATCTGCCGACCACTCCGACACCGGGTCTGGTCATCGGCGCGTTCACGCAGCGTCGTTCGGCCGCCGACGCGTTGATCGGTCGGTCGCTCGTCGACCTGCCGTCGGGCGCCACCGTCGCGACCGGTTCGGTGCGTCGCCGTGCCCAGCTGGCCCGGGCGCGGCCCGATCTGGAGTTCGTCGAACTCCGCGGCAACATCCCCACACGACTCGAGAAGGTGCCCGACGGTGGCTCCGTCGTGATGGCCGTGGCGGCGCTCGAGGTGCTCGACATGACCGATCGCATCGCCGACGTCCTCGACACGGCCGAGTTCGTGCCCGCCGTCGGCCAGGGTTGCGTCGCCGTCGAGTGTCGCTCCCGCGACGGCAAGGTGCTCGATTCGCTCGCCGGTATCGACGATCCCGACACGCGCCACGAGGTCGCCGTCGAGCGGGCGTTCATGGCCGAGCTCGGGTCGGGGTGTTCGCTGCCGATCGGTGCGCACGTCGACCACCGGCGGCTGTTCACGTTCCTGGCCAACTTCGACACCGGGGTGACGGTCTCCGACACGATCGAACTGTCCGACGACGACCTCGAGGCCGACATCGCGACTGCACGTCGGGCCGCCGTCGAGGCGCACGAGCACGTTTCGGGTCGGTGAGATGCAGCGACGTCCTCTCTCCGGACGTCGCGTCGTCACGACCCGTGATCGTCGGGGGCACCTCGATGCCCGCCTGGCGGCCGTCGGTGCCGACGTCGTTCACGTCCCCCTGATCTCGATCGAGCCGAGCGCCGACGACCGCATCGACGCAGCGCTGGAGGATCTCGGCGCGTTCGACTGGTTGGTCGTCACCTCACAGCACGGTGCCGAACGGGTCGGTCGAGCGGCCGCCGGCCATCCGATCCGCCTGGCAGCCGTCGGATCGCGGTCGGCGGCGGCGCTCGAACGTCTTGCCGGCCGACCCGTCGACGTGGTTCCCGACCGGCAGACGGCCGCCGATCTGGCCGAGGCGATCGGTGCGGGCGGAGGCCGGGTGCTCGTCGCCCAGGCCGATCGAGCCGACACCACGCTCGTCGACCGGCTCACAGCGAGCGGGTTCGACGTCGAGGCGATCACGGCCTACCGGACCGTGCTGCGACGCCCGACGTGGCAAGAACGGCGGGCGGCGATCGGGGCCGACGCGGTCGGGTTCGCGAGCGGTTCCGCGGCAGCGGCCTGGGTCGCGGCGTTCGGGTCGGACACGCCGCCGGTCGTCGCCGCGATCGGCCCGACCACGGCGGAGGCCGCATCGGCACACGGCCTCGAGGTGACGCACGTGGCGGCCGATCACGACGTGGAGGGCTTGGTCGCCGTCATCGTCGCGGCCTTGGCCGCGCCGTCGTAGAATCTCGGCGACCGCGACGATCACACCATGAGACGACTTTTTTCGACACGGCGGCTCGTCGCCGCCTCGCTCTCGGCGGCAGTGGCGCTGGCCTCCACCGCCCACGTGCCGATGGTCGACGCCCAGGGGCTCGTGCAGCAGGCGTCGTCCGACGTCGCCGATGCGGCCGAGCCGTCGATCAGCGAGGACGGCCGCTGGGTCGTGTTCACCGGCCGGGTCGGCGACCGCACGTCGGTGTTCCGCACCGATCTCGAACTCGACACGACGACCGAGATCTCACCGGTGCCGCCGAGCGTGCGTGCCGGCGACACGATCCACCCTCGCCTCTCACCCGACGGCTGCGTCGTGGTCGCCATCACCGAGATCCCGTACGACCTCTTCCGCGACGACGACCGTGACGAGCGCTGGGATGTGTATCGGTTGCTGGTCCCCGAGTGCGGTGGTCAACCGAACTCGTGGGAGCTGGTGTCACTGTCGAGCCGTACGGGTACCGCGATCGACGGGGTGTTCACCGACTCGGCCCCGGCGCTCAGCGGCTCCGGATCGCAGATCGCCTTCGTGCATCAGGCCGCCGGCGCGTCCGACGGTGTCGGGACGATCACGATCGTCGACGTGTCCGTGCCCACCAGCGCCCCGGGCCGCGAGTCGACCGTGGCCGGCGTACCCGTCGAGGCCCCCAACCGGGCGTACGTCTACGCCGGGTTCCGCCAACCCGTGCTCTCGCAGAACGGGCGCCACCTGGCGTTCGTCGCCGACGCGACCGCCTCGGAGGCCCTGCCAGGGTGGGCCGGTGGTCCGGTGCCCGGGGAGCAGGCGACCTCACAGGTGTACGTGTGGGACCGTCTGGCGGCCGACCAGCGGCGAGCCGTGCACCTCGTGTCGAGCCGCAACGGCGTCCCGACGAGCGCGGGCGCGTCATCGCCGGTGATGTCGGAGGACGGGCGGATCATCGTGTTCACGTCGCGCGACCGCACGCTGGTCCCGGCGGCCCTGCCCACGTGTGTCCCCGAATGCCCGATCCAGATCTACCGCTACGACCGCGACACCGACGGCAACGGCATCTTCGACGAGCCTCCCCGACGCGACCCGCTCGAGATCGTGTCGGCGGTCGATGCCGGCGTCGTGGAGGTCGGTGTCCCGCGTGCCGGCAATGCGTCCTCGTGGGCGCCGGCGGTGAACGCCGACGGAAGCCAGATCGCCTTCGTGTCCGACGCGACCAATCTGCTGCCGAGCCGGCGTGCCGGCGGCGGTGGCGCCGGCGACGGCGATCTGGTCGTCGCAGAGTTCGAACTCGGCCAGCTCCGGCGGGTGCTCGACGGCGCCGACGCGACCGACGTACCCGGGGCGCACGGACGGCCGGCGCTCTCCAAGACCGGCGAGACGATCGTGTTCGAGACGATGGCGGGAGCGAGCATCGACGGGTTGCGCCGCGTCACGACCGGAGGCATGCGGCAGATCGTGACCGTGTCGGCCACCCCGCAGCTGTCGCTCGCCTCGCTCGACTTCGGCACGGTGCTGCGCGGCTTCGAGAGCACCGAGCTCTACGTCCGGGTGTTGAACTCGGGTCCGGCCGCGTTCGAGCCCACCAACGTCATGGTGACGTCGAACTTCAAGATCACGGGTGGAACCTGCAGCCGCGGCGTGCTGGTGGCGGCGGGAACATCGTGCTCGGTGAACCTCACGTTCAACCCGACCGCGGCCAGGGGGTACGAAGGCACGCTCACCGTCGGAGGTGACGGCCCGAATTCGCCGTCGGTCTCGGCGACGGTGCGCGGTGCGGCGGGCGAACCGACGCTCCTCGCGGATCCGGGCGGCGTCGATCTGGAACCTGCCGTCGTCGGCGAGGTGGGGGGCCGTGTCGCGATCGACATCGACAACATCGGCTTCACCCCGACCTCGATCGCGAACATCCGCCTCGGGGGCACACACCCCGACGACTTCGTGGTCCTCGATCAGAGCTGCACCAACCGGGCGCTGAACCCCGACGCGAGCTGCACGATCGAAGTCGAGTTCCGTCCGCGTGGCGTCGGCTACCGGAGCGGGCTCCTGCTGGTCTCCGCTCCATCCGGCCAGTACACGGCGGCGGTGCTCGGCGGCTTCGCTCGCTACGAGCCGACGTTCGAGACCACGGCCGAGACCACCGACGAACCCGCTCGTGCGGGGCGACCGCTCGGTCTCGGCGGTGCCGGCTTTCCGCCCGACACCACCGTCGCGATCGGTTTCGACGACGGGAGTCCGCCGTTCGCCACGGTCGAGACCAACAGCGGTGGCGGTTTCCTCGCGATCGTGAACCTGCCGTCCCGGTTGCGGGTGGGTGAGCGTCGCCTCGTCGCCACCGCCAAGGACGGAGCGGTCGCGAACGTCACCATCGACGTGCTCGGATCGGTGTCGCGACTCAACCCGGCCGTGCCCGGCTACGGGTTCTGACGAGCCGTCCGATCACTCGTCGATCGGGAGGACGCGGCCGCCGAGCAGTACGGCGATCTCGCAACCGGTCCCGGAGGTCTTGCCGGCGGCGAGGCAGTCGACCGCGAGCACGACGTTGTCGTTGGGACCGAAGGGGATGGGCGTCACCCGGGGCTGGAACTCGTTGGCGGAGTTCATCGCGCCCAGGTCGATCTCGTACAGCACGTCGCCGTTGCGGAGCAACTGGGCGGTGCCGATGTCACCGTTCGTGTTCTGGAACACGACGTCGCTCAGCAGGAACTGCGAATCGGGTGGCACCGAGAGCGATTCGCTGCGGTCCTGGTTGATGCCGACGTCGACCGCGATCCGCCACGAGACCGGTTCGCCGGCGTCGGCCGCGGCGACGACCTCGGGTTCGTCGTCGACGGTGTCGTCGGGTCGGGTGCTCGGTGTGTCGGCGAGCGTCGTGGCCGGCGCCACACCGATCTCACGGATCCGGTCGTCGACCGCATCAGCGGCGGCGTCGTCGATCGCCGGCTCGACGACCGCCGACCACAACACGATCGCCAGCACCACGGCGGCGGCTGCCCCGAGCACCCGGGCGAGCGTTCCGGCCGGGATCGTCGGGGGCTGGATCAGCGTCGCCCGGCCGGTCGCCGGGGCGTGATCTTGTTCGGTGGCCTCGATCTCGAAGTCGAGTTGGCGCTCGGAGCGCCGGAGGAAGCTGCGCTGTGCGGTCAGCTTGAGTCGGACGAGGCTGGCTGAACCGGGGGCGACCCCGACGGCCGGCGGATCGAACGCCCCGTCGACGCGCTGACTGGCGTCGACGAGATGGAGCCGACAGCTCGCCAAATTGTTGCCATGGTTCTCGACCATGAACTCGAACGTCGCCCGTCGCCGGCCGCGCTGGAGTGGCTGGAGCGCCGTGATGCGTCGATCATCGAACGCGGTGACGGTGGCGATCGTCTCGGCGATGACCGCTTCGTCGGGGTCGCCCTGGGGGATGACCCGCACGGCGATCGCCGTGGGACCCGCGGACGTGGTGTGGATGGCCGGCGGGCGGACCACGACCTCGACCACGTCGCGAGAGCCGCCGAACAGCGTGATGTTCGGGCGGGTGACGGTGGTCCAGGCGGCCGCGAGGCCGGCCGGGATGACGGTGTACGACTCCGTGTGATCGCCCACGTTCTCGACGGCCAGCGACAGCGACGTGGATTCACCCGGCTGGACCGAGATCTCGTCCTGGGCGAACCACACCTGCACCGACACGACTGCGACGCTACCGCTCCCACCGTCCGCCGAACGCGCACCGCCGGCGGTGGGCCTGTGCGGGCGGTGGGCGCGATGCGTACCATGCCAGGCATGGCCAGCCCCAGCGCCGACTTCCCCCAGCACCGGCCGCGCCGACTGCGATCCACGCCGGCGATGCGCGACCTCGTCGCCGAGACCAACGTCGCGGTCACCGACCTGATCGCTCCGCTGTTCGTCCGTGAGGGCATCGACGAGCGGATCGAGATCACCTCCCTGCCCGGGGTGTTCCAGGAGACACGCGAAAGCCTCCGACGCGAGGTCGCCGGGCTCGCCGAGCTCGGTGTGAAGGCCGTGATGCTGTTCGGGGTGCCCGCAACGAAAGACCCGACCGGGTCGGGCGCTTCGGATCCCGACGGCATCGTCCAGCTCGCGCTCGCAGATCTCGTGGCCGAGGTCGGCGACGACGTGGTGCTGATCGCCGACCTCTGCGTCGACGAGTACACGAGCCACGGTCACTGTGGCATCGTCGGGGCCGACGGCACCGTCGACAACGACGCGACGCTCGACCTGTACGCGGCGGCCGCGATCGCTCAGGCCACCGCCGGCGCACGGATCGTGGCGCCGAGCGGGATGATGGACGGCCAGGTGGGTGTCATCAGGTCGGCGCTCGACGAACACGGCTTCACCGACGTGTCGATCCTGGCGTACGCCGCGAAGTACGCGAGCGGGCTGTACGGGCCGTTCCGCGACGCGGTCGACGTCACGATCCAGGGCGGCGGTGACCGCAAGGGCTACCAGCAGGACTTCCGCAACGCGCGCGAGGCACTGGTCGAGGTCCGGGCCGACATCGCACAGGGCGCCGACATGGTCATGGTGAAACCGGCGCTCTCGTATCTCGACGTGATCCACGAGGTGCGGCGAGAGGTCGACGTGCCGCTGGCGGCATACCACGTGAGCGGCGAGTACTCCATGATCAAGGCGGCTGCGGCGAACGGGTGGATCGACCACGACGTCGTGGCGCTCGAGCAACTCACCGCGATCAAGCGCGCCGGCGCCGACATCATCCTGACGTACCTGACCAGATGGTTCGCCGAACGCGCGACCGGAAAGGCGATGACATGATCCCCGTCTGCGACCCCGAGCGATGCACCGCTGCAGGATGCTCGGCAACCGTGTGTGTCGGTGCCGGCATCCCGTCGAACGACGAGATCTTCGAGCGCTCGTCCGAGGTGATCCCCGGCGGCGTCAACTCGTCGATCCGGGCGTTCTCGTCGGTCGGTGGTCGGCCCTACGTCGTCGCCAGGGCGCAGGGAGCGCACGTCTGGGACATCGAGGGAACCGAGTACATCGACCTCGTGCAGAGCTATGGCGCGATCATCCTCGGTCATGCCCATCCGGCGATCGTCGCCGCGGTCACGGCGGCGGCGGCCGACGGCACGTCCTACGGGGCTCCGACCCCGCGCGAGATGAAACTCGCCGAGGCGATCACCGAGCGCGTCGGATCGTGCGAGCAGGTCCGGTTCATGAACTCGGGCACCGAGGCCACGTCGACCGCGGTCCGGCTCGCCCGTGGCTACACCGGGCGCGATCGGGTCGTCATCTTCCACGGGAACTTCCACGGGGCAACCGACGCGCTGTTGGCGGCGGGTGGGAGCGGCGTCGCCACGCTCGGCCTGCCCGGCACCGCCGGCGTACCCGACGGTGCGGTCGCCGAGACGATGGTCGTGCCGTACAACGTCGTCCCGACACTCGACGAGACCGTGGCGTGCGTGATCGTCGAGCCCGTGGCCGCCAACATGGGTGTCGTCGCTCCGACGACCGGGTTCCTCGAGGGGCTGCGGGCCGAGTGCGATCGGGTCGGCGCCGTGCTCGTCTTCGACGAGGTCATCACTGGTTTCCGGCTCGGGCTCGGCGGTGCGCAGGCGAAGTACGACGTCTGGCCCGACCTGACCACGTTCGGCAAGGTGATCGGCGGCGGACTCCCGATCGGTGCCGTCGGCGGGCGTCGAGACATCATGGAGACGCTGACCCCGCTCGGCAAGGTCTTCCACGCCGGCACGCTGTCGGGCAACCCGATCGCGACCGCCGCCGGACTGGCTGCGCTCGATCTCCTCGACGGCGACCTCTACATCGAGCTGATGGCACGGGCACGACACTTCGCGGCACAGATGCGTGATGCGTGCGCGGCGGCGGGCTTCCCCGCCCAGTTCCCGGTCGTCGGCACGCTGGTCGGCATGGTCTGTGGCGACGTCGACCGCCCGACCGACTTCGACAGTGCCAAGCAGACCGACGAGGCGGCGTTCGCCCGGTTTTTCCGTGCCATGTTGGCCGAAGGCGTCGCGATGGCGCCCGGCGCGTACGAGGCGATCTTCGTGGGTGCAGCCCACACCGACGACGTCATCGCCCAGATCGCGGACCGCGCCCACCGTGCGGCCGCGGTGGCAGCGAGCTGAGTCCGGCGCCGGTCCCGCGAGCGGGGAATCGGTGGTCAAACTGTTCGGCCCGCGCGACGATGGGTCCCTGTGAGTTCCGGGACCGAGTTCGCCGCCGCGCTCGTCGAACCGATCGATCGGACGCTGTCCTCCGCCCGCGAGCCGGGTGAGTTGGGGCAACTCCACCTCGCCAGAGCGATCGCGCTCCAGGGCCGTTCGGGGCGCGACCACGTGGCGGTGGCCGGCGAACGCCGTCGGCGCCGGCTGACCGCCGTCGCCACTCGCTCGACCTGAAGCGGTAGCGTCCAACGCACCATGCGGCAGATCTTCAGCGTGCGCTTCTTTGCCGCGGTCGGCGGCGTGGTCGCCCTGTTCTTCCTGCTCACGACGATCTTCGCCACCCGTGAGGTGATCGAGGGTGGTGACGACGGGCCCGGAGGGGTCGAACTGCACCGGATCGACCTCGTCGAAGAGGTCCAGTCGGTGACGAACCCCCAGTTCGCGCTGACGATCGACGGCGTCGCAGCGAACGACACCGACCTCGTGATCGACCGGTCGCGCACGCTCCGCATCGTCGAGGACACCCCGGGCGTGGATCATTGCCCTCGATTCCCGGCCGCCGGCGCCTGTGCCGTGCTCGCCGACCTGCTCGGGGAGGCGGTGGTGTGGTTCGCCCTGGTGCCGAACGGCGCGAACCGGACCGTCGACCTGCCGGCGATCGACACGCTCGACGACGGTCTGGCGACGCTGGTCAACGGCTGGCAGGTTCCGTTCGCTCCGGTGCTCGACCGTCGCTGCGCCGACGAGTACACGTCGTATCGCGAGTTCCGCGACGTCTTGGGTGACGACTTCACCTCGGTATTCGGTATCGACGAGCGGCGCCTCGTCGCGGTCGAGTGCAACGTCCGCGTCGACTACGCCCCGGTCGTCACCGTCGCCGAGGGTGCGGAGATCGGTGACCCGGACGCCACGATTCCGCCGCCGCCCGACACCGTGCCCGGCGCGACGATCGATGTGCGGGCGGGTGCCGAACTCGAGCCGGCGGTCGAGGACGCCGTGGTCGGTCGGGATCTCCCGGATGCGACCGGGCGGTTGGAGGAGGCGGGTTGGTCGGTCCGCACCGACGATCTCGACGACCCCGACGAGACGTTCACCGCCGACCTCCGACCGGATCGGGTCACGCTGCGCCACCGTGACGGTGTCGTCGTGTCGGTCACGATCGGCTGAGGCGAGCCGCCGCGGCAGCGGTCCGTCGCTCGCCTC
The DNA here is from genome assembly GCA_033344875.1 of Ilumatobacteraceae bacterium. Lineage (NCBI taxonomy): Bacteria > Bacillati > Actinomycetota > Acidimicrobiia > Acidimicrobiales > Ilumatobacteraceae > Ilumatobacteraceae bacterium. Next base: position 3,864,908 of record JAWPMO010000001.1, read on the forward strand.
TGGTGGACGGTCCGATCGCCGCGACACGTCACGAGGACGAACACGAGGCGAACTCGCGAGCCGCATTTGGTACGTCGCGAGGGCCTGTGTATGGTCGACGACGAGCTACCCCCACGGCGGTGATTCCAGTCCTTACCCCCCTCGACAACGATCCGGTGCACATCACGGTGCGCCCTCCTACCCGCGACGATGCCGCAGACATGTGGCGACTCGCCGAGACTTCGGTCGATTCCAACTCCCCCTACAGCTATCTCATGCTGGTCGAGTACTTGGCCGGCACGTGCGCGGTGGCGGTCGATGACGACGGCGCCCTCGCCGGGTTCGTCACCGGGTTCCGGGTCCCGGACGATCCGTCGACGTTGTTCATCTGGCAGATCGCCGTGTCGCCCGACCGGCGCGGCCTCGGCATCGGCGCGCAACTCCTCGACGGGCTCGCCGGACGCCTGGCCGCGCCCCGACTGCGCTACCTCGAAGCCAGCGTGACGCCGGGTAACGACGCGTCCGCAGCGCTCTTCCGTTCGTTCGCGGAATCGAGACGAACCGAATGTGTCGAAGAGGAACTCTTCGATGCTGCCGATTTCCCCGGCGAACACGATCCGGAAGTGCGCTACCGGATCGGCCCCTTCTGACCTCGCGGTCATCTGCACGGAATCACCAGCACGTCCCGAGCGTCGCTGCGCGCCTGCTCTCGCTCGGCATCGACGATGCCGACGCGCCACCGCACCGAGATCACCGACCGAACACATCGCTTCCGACGAGCGAACCAGAAAGGAAACCGAACATGGCAACGACCGAACAACCGGCCGCCGAGCGACCGCACGGCCACGAGGATCCGGGCCGTCCCGGTGGCGCAGGCGATCTCTCCACGTTCGAACGACTCGAGTCCGACGTGCGCTCATACTGCCGCGGCTGGCCGACCGTCTTCGAACACGCCGAGGGCGCCGTCCAGACCGATCGTGACGGCCACCGCTACCTCGACTTCTTTGCCGGTGCCGGCGCACTCAACTACGGACACAATCCGCCTGAGTTGACCGATGCGCTGGTCGACTACATCACCGGACGCGGTGTGACCCACTCGCTCGACATGGCATCGGTGGCGAAGGAGCGCTTCCTCCTCACGCTCGACGAGGTGATCTTGCAGCCCCGCGGCCTCGACTATCGCGTCATGTTCCCCGGGCCGACCGGCACGAACGCCGTCGAGTCGGCGATCAAGCTGGCTCGCAAGGTCACGGGACGCGAGACCGTCATCAGCTTCACCAACGCGTTCCACGGCATGACGCTCGGCTCGCTCGCCTTGACCGGCAACTCGGTCAAGCGGGCCGGCGCCGGGGTCCCCCTGGGCAACGCGGTCAAGATGCCGTTCGAGAACACGTACGGTGACGAACTCGACACGCTCGACCTGCTCGACTCGTTCCTCACCGACGCCGGCAGCGGCGTCGACCTCCCCGCCGCAGTGATCGTCGAGACGGTCCAGGCGGAGGGCGGCGTCAACGTGGCGTCGGCCGGCTGGATGCGGCGACTCGGCGGCATCTGCAAGCAGCACGGTGTGCTGCTCGTCATCGACGACATCCAGGTCGGATGTGGGCGCACGGGGCCGTTCTTCTCGTTCGAGGACATGGGCTTGGACGAGCAGCCCGACATCGTCTGCCTCTCGAAATCGCTCAGTGCGTACGGCCTGCCCTTCGCGATCGTGCTGCTCGATCCGCGCTGGGACGTCTTCACGCCCGGTGAGCACAACGGAACGTTTCGCGGCAACAACCTCGCGTTCGTGACCGCCGCCGCCGCGATGGAGCGGTGGTGGCGCGACGACGCGCTCACCGACGACGTGCGTCGCCGTGCGGCGATGATCGAGACCGAACTCGACTCCCTCGTCGACGAGCACCCGGGCCTGTTCGAGGAGCGCAGAGGCCGCGGACTGATCCAGGGCGTGTTGTGCTCCGAGCCGGAGGACGCCGGGCGGATCTGTGCTGCGGCGTTCCAGCGAGGGTTGTTGCTCGAGACCGCCGGTCCGGACGACCAGGTCGTGAAACTGCTGCCACCGCTGACGATCAGCGACGAAGAACTCGGTCGCGGCCTCGACATCATCCGCGCCGCCGTCGAACAGACGGTCGACGATCAGGGGCAGCGCCTCCTCGACGCGCCTGCTGCGGCGGGGACGACGTCATGATCGTGCGGACGCTGGGCGAACTCGAGGACACCGAACTCGACGTTCGCGCCGACACGTGGAAGTCGCGGCGCTTGTTGCTCGCGAAGGACGCGATGGGCTTCTCCCTCCACGACACCGTGCTCTACGCGGGCACGGAGACCGAGATGCACTATCAGAATCACCTGGAAGCCGTGTATTGCATCGAAGGGCACGCGGAGATCACCGTTGCCGACACCGGTGAGGTCCACGAGCTTCGTCCGGGCACCGTGTATGCGCTCGACGAACACGATCGCCACGCGCTCCGGGTCTTCGAGGACTTCAGATGTGTGTGCGTGTTCAATCCGCCGGTCACCGGTCGGGAGGTCCACGACGAGCACGGGGTGTACCCGCTGCTCCATGAATCGGAGGAGGACGCGACCGCGCAAATGCCGAAGGACGATCCGACATGAGCACCGTCGACCGGTACCGATCGCGAACCGGTGGCGAGGAGCAGGTGTCCGACCGGCTCGACCCCGTGTTGTGGGGTGGACCCGACGTGCCGGGCCCATTGAGCAGCGAACAGCTCCGACGCTTCGAGACAGATGGTTTCCTGATCCTCGAGGACTGGCTGGATCGCGACACCGTGGCGGCGTGCCTCGACGACGTCGCCGCGCTGGGTCGATCTCCCGAGATCGCCGGCGACGAACGCTCGATCCTCGAACCCGACTCGGGCGCGCTCCGGTCGCTGTTCCAGGTCCACCGGTCGGGATCGGTGGTTCCGGGGCTGGTCGGCGACCGGCGTCTCGCCGGAGCGGCACAGCAGATCCTCGATGACGACGTCTACGTGCACCAGAGCCGGATCAACCTGAAACCGGCCTTGCACGGCAAGTCGTTCTCGTGGCACTCCGACTTCGAGACGTGGCACGTCGAGGACGGGATGCCGGCGATGCGTGCGGTGAGCGCCTCGGTCGCCTTGACCGACAATCACTCGTGGAACGGCCCACTGCTGCTGATCCGAGGCTCGCACCTGCGCTACGTCGCGTTCGGCGGCCGCACGCCCGACGACAACTATCGAACCTCGTTGCGGCGTCAGGAGTACGGCAGCCCCGATCTCGAGGTGCTCGCGGCGTTGTACGAGCACGGCGACATCGTCACGTTCGACGCACCTGCGGGTTCTGTCGTGCTGTTCGATTGCAACGTCATGCACGGGTCGCCCGACAACATCTCGCCGGTGTCTCGAACGAACCTGTTCGTCGTGTACAACGCGATGACGAACGCGCTCCAGGACCCGTTCGGAACCGACCGGCCCCGACCCGAGCACATCGCCGAACGTTCCCCGGAGCCCCTCGTGCTCGGCTGAGCCGACGAGTGGTCACATGGCGGCGACGGCCGACGCGGCGGCGACCCCCGAGTCGAATGCGCCCTCGACCTTCGGTCCGGCGAACAGGTCGCCGGCGAGCACGACGCGGTGCTCCTCGTTCACCCAGCACGGATCGGGCCACGGCTCGACCGGGCCGGCGAACCGCCATTTCTTCACCTGGACGTCGGTCACCGAGGCCTCGCCGAGCCACGGTCGGGCGCGTTCGAGCAGGAGGTCGCGCAGCGAGTCGGTGTCGTCGTCCCAGTGGTCGGAGCTCCACGGTTGCGTGGCGTGGAAGGTCACCGCCGGCACCGGGCTGATGCCCTTGGCGTGGTTGTCGCCGATGAAGCCGAAGGGGGCATCGGCATCGGTCGGGTCGAACTGCACGCCGCCGGGTGACGGAACGGCGCTCGGACCGTCGAGCACGGTCAGGAGACCGATCGTGCGGTGGTACTCGCGGCGGAACAGCGCGTCGGGCACGCCGAGCTGTGCCTGCACGAGCAGCGCCCACGACTGCGGCACCGGACACGTCAGCACGAGTGCGTCGACCTCGTGCACGACGCCGTCGTCGATCACGACGTCCCAACCCGCCTCGGTCGGTCGGCATGAGAAGACGAGCCGGCTCGTCAGGCAGTCCAGGCCCGTCGCGAGGTCCTTGGCGAGTGTGTTCATCCCGGACGTGCCGCAGTAGCGCGGGTGACCGTCGGGTGTGTCGGCGAACCCGTGGCACCAGACCCGGGCGATGTCGCGAGCGACCCAGTCGTCGACCTGGCGCCGGAACGCGTCGCCACGGGCGGTGAAGAACTGCGCCCCGTGGTCGAGCCGCGCCGAGCCGATCCGTCGAGTGGCGAGACGTCCGCCCACCGAGCGTCCCTTGTCGAAGACCACGACCTCGTGCTCCGACGACAGGCGGCGCGCTGCGACCAGGCCGGCGAGTCCGGCACCCACGACGGCGACCCGCATCAGCCGGTCGCGGTCGCGGGCGCCTCGAGCGACGTCGAGGTGGTCACGGCCCGTTCGGCTCGGCGGAGGAAGTCGAGCATGATCCGATTGAACGTGGTGCCGTGTTCGATCATGAACCCGTGGGCGGCTCCGCTGATCACGACCAACTCGGCCGTGGGGATCGCCTCGGCGATCTCTTCGGAGTCGCCACGCGGGGTGAGGATGTCCTGGTTGCCGACGATCACGAGCGTGGGCACCTCGATCTCGCCGAGTCGTTCGGCGAGCTGGTCGTCGATCGACAGGATGCCGGCGACCTGTCCGGCGAAGGCATGGGCGGGCCGCGACAGGGCGAGCGGGCCCATCCAACCGATCGCGGGGGCCAGCCGACGGAACGATCGTGGTCCGATCACCCAGCGGGCGGCGGCCGCGGTCATGGCGCCCATGCCCGAGGCCTGTGCCGTGTCGGCCCACTCGGCGAGGAGTTCCTTTCGCCAGGGATGGTGCCGGCACGCGGTGCAGGCCAGCGTCAGCGAACGCACCCGGTCGGGGTGGCGGAGCGCCATGATCTGGCTGATCACGCCGCCCATCGACGCGCCGACGACGTGGGCCGACTCGACGCGGGCGTGATCGAGCACCGCGGCCGCATCATCGGCCATCTGCTCCATGGTGTACGCCCCGTACGGCTTGTCGCTGCGGCCCGCTCCACGGTTGTCGAACGCGATCGTGCGGAACCACGGCGCGAGCGCGATGCGTTGCAGATCCCAGAGGTGCTTGTCGGCGCCGAGACCCTGGATCATCAGGACGGGAGGCCCCGACCGGCGCCCGGACTCGCGGTAGTGGAGCCGCACCCCGTCGGACGCTCGTACGTACGGCATCACAGGCCCCCGATGCCGCCGGTCGGCAGCCAGTCGAGCGGCGTGCCCGTGAGCGTGCCGCCCATCTCGTCGAGCAGCGCATCGATCCTGGCCTGGAGCAGATCGGCGGTCTCGAGCTCTTCGAGCGGCCCGCGCCGACGTCGCCGGAGCCGGGCGGGGGCACCGATCTCGACCCGCGCATTGCGACGGACCGGCACGGACACCGTCGCAGCGGGGAGGACCCGGACGCCCGCGGCCACGGCCGCGCCCACCAGGCGGTGGTCGATCAACCCGGATCGTTGGTTGGTGGCCTCGTGGTCGGCACCGAGCACGACGAGGCTGCCGGCGCGCAGCGCACTCTCGACCTCGGCCTCGACGGGGAGGAGGCCGCCGAGTCGTTGCATCAGCGGCCCGATCGGAGCGACGTCGGGGCGGCCGACGAAGCGGACCGGACGGTCGACCTCGGCCCCGATCGCCAATGCGGCGAGGATCGGTGCGAGCGCGAACCGTCGGGCGTTGACGACGATCAGCGCTCCGGTGCGTTTGGGCAGGTGCTCGGCGCCACCGACCGAGGTGCTCCAGCGCAGTTGACTGGCCGACCAGATCCGGTTGACGAACGCGTTGTCGCGTCCCCAGTCGTCGACCTCGTTGGCGGTCCAGGCCCGGAAGGTCTGCACCGAGGACGAGGCGAGGTCGGTGGCCGGTTTGCCGACGGCGCGGACGGGCATCGAGATCACGTCGGCGAGTTGGCGGGCGGGATTGGCCATCACGCGACCGCCCGGGCTGCTGGAGTGTGCACCACGCTGGGCCACCGGTAGAGCTGGTCGATCACGTCGCTCGTCGTGGCGGTCGGGGCGAAGCCGAGTACCTCGGCGGCGCGAGCGTTGTCGCCCAACCTGCCGCGCACCAACATCTCGTGCACGTGGTCGGGGAGCGGTGCGCCGGCGAGGTAGGCAGCGGCCTTGGCGGCGGCCCACTGCGGCCCGACGACGGGCACCGGAACACGATGGCCTCGACGGGTCGCCTGATACGCGGTGATCGCTCCCGGAGCGACGATGTTGACCGGCTCGTCGAGCGCCAGCCGGGCTGCGGCGACGAACGCCTCGGCGGCATCGTGCTGGTGGACGACGGCGAACGGAGGGTCGGACAGCGCGCTGAACGGCACCGCGGGCATGCGGAGCAGGCGTCCGAGCGGGCTCGGTACGTGAGGTCCGAGGACGCTCGCGAGACGGAGTCGGCCGACCGCGACCCCGATGCGGGAACCGATCGCCGTGGCGGTGTCTTCGATGTCGAGCAGGGTCCGGCCGTACCCACTGGTGGGGAACGGCACGACGTGTTCGTTGGGGCGGGTCACCGAATTGCGGCGACGGCCGTAGACCTCGAGGCCGCTGCGGACGACGATCGCCTCGAGCGCTCGGCATTCGGCGGCGGCGCCGAGGATCGAAGTGGCGGCATCGTCGGTAAGTTGGCGTGCGTTGCCGGGTGTGGCCCGCGAGTACGGCTCCCACACGGCGATGTGGACGACCACGTGCGGGTTGAACCGTGTGATCTCCTCGACGGTGCGGTCGTGCTGGCCGGCGACGATACGATGGAAAACCGCACGCCGAAGCCGTCGTCGAGGTGGATCGGTGCCGATGCCTTCGAGCGGTCCGACCCAGGGCTCGTTCTCGAGCAACATGGCGACGCGGCATCCGAGTTCACCGCCCATACCGCTCACGAGCACACGCTTGCCTGCCATCATGAATCACGCTAGCCCCGTCCCCAAGGTGTCGACCCGATCCGTCGGGTGGTTCGTGGTGACCCTGGCGCTCGTCGTCGGGGCCTCGGCCGTCGCCGCATCACCGGGCGCGATCGATCGTGCGGCACACGTGTCGTCGCCGGCCGAGCGGATCTTCGTTGCCGGCGAGGGTCTGACCTTCCCGATCGACCCGCTGCCGCGGTGTGAAGTGTTCGACAACTTCGGCGGCCACAGCAAGGCGTTCGGCAGCGGCGGCCACCAGGGTCTCGACATCGGCGCTGACCTCGGCCAGGAGGTGTACGCGGTCGAGGACGGCACGCTGTACCGCCAGTTCACCGACGTGTCGAGCAGCGCCGGCCTGGGCTGGGGTCTGTGGTCGACGACCGACGTGAAGTACCGCTACTACCACCTCGACGGCTTCGCCGAGGGGTTGGCGGTCGGCGACGAGGTCGTCGCGGGCCAGCTGATCGGCTACGTGGGTGACACGGGCAACGCGAGTCCGGGTGGCTGGCACCTGCACTTCGAGGTCCGCCCCGGTCCGCACCCGCGCTACGGGTCGGCCGCGCCGGTCGACCCGGTGCCGCTGCTCGCGATCCCGAGCATCTGCAACGTGTACTGATCAGCCGAAGCCGCGACTGTCCTGCTTGAGCGCCGTGTCGATCGACAGGGCGCTTGCGACCACGAGCGAGTTGAGCGGTTCGGGCGCTCGCTGGGTGATCTGGAGGACGTAGTTGTCGGCGGTGGTGAACATCGTCTTCGCGATGCCCTCGAAGGTCTTGGTGACCCGTGCGATCTCGTGGCCGTCGGCGTTCTCGATCCGGAAGTTCCAGGCCCGCCAGTTCTCCGCCTTGATCGCGCCGAGCTGCTGCCCGTCGGCCATCAGACCGAAGTTGATCTTGCCGATCATGTTCTGCTGCACGACCCGGCCGATCTCCCGGTCGTCGGCGTCGCTCACGATCACCGTCGACTTCATCACCTTGGCCGGCCGTGTGATCTGGAGGACGACGCCGCCGGTCACGTCGGTGACCTGCAACTTGTGCGTCATGAACTGGTCGAGGCTCGAGACGAGGCGCATCACCTTCTTGGCCGTGGACTGACCGACCTGGTTGACGGCGGCGATCTGTGTGCCCTGCTGGTCGAACACGCTGTACTGGTTGTTCAGCTCGATCAGCTTCGCCTTCTGGTTCACGACCAGGATCGGCTCGGTCAGGATGCCGCCGCCCCCGCCCGCCACCGGGCCGTCGAGGCCGATGCCGCGGTGACCGGTGCCGCGCAGCTGTTGATCGATGGTCTCGGCCTTGCCCTCGTTGCCGAGCGTGAGCCCGCTGTCGAGTCGGTCCATCCGGGTGGCCGGTGGCGGTGTCGGTGCGTCGACGGGGTCGGTTCCGGTGATGCCCTGGTCACTGACGTGGTCGGTCCATGCGGCGCCGTCCCAGTACCGGAGCTCGTGCCGCCCGGTCGGGTCGGGGTGCCAGTTCGCCGGAGTGTCGCTCATGTTCCGAGCCTAAGGCGTCGCCGACGCCCGAACGAGTTGTTCGTGTGGCTGCGGGCGCTCAGTGGCGGAGGCCGGCGGCGGCCATGATGACGTCGCGTGCCCACGGGTCGAGCTGACGGCCGGTCAGCCGCTCGGTGACGGCGATCGCCTTCGTGTCGTCGTCGACGAGGCCGGACCAGCGGATGTAGCCACCCATGATGCCGACGAGACGGTCGCCGAGTTCTTCGCCGTGGACGAGCAGCTTGGCACCGTTCTTCAACAGATCGTCGAGCTCGCGGTAGAACGCGGTGAGCCAGGCGTCGCGCTCGTCGGCCTTGAACGGGCGATGGCGGTATGCCAGGTTGAGATCGTCGTAGTTGTGCAGGTTGTGCGGTGCCTGGATGATCGAGATCGCGTAGTTGAAGCCGTTCTCACGGATCCAGATGATCTCCTCCTGGCGTCGGACACGACGGTGGTTGTCGCCGTAGCCGCCGGGACGCTCGCAGATCGCGAGCTTGTCCTTGAGGATCCACGTGAAATGCCGGGGCTTGATGCCCAACGCCCACTTGCCGCGCAGCTTCGGCGGCATCAGTTGGATTCCTGGATTCGATGGGATGAGAACTCGTGATGCGATGGCATTGCGGGGTCCGACTCTACCTTGCCCACGCGAACGAGCAATTCGGAGGTCCCATGTCACACGATCGGGGGCGGCCGCCGGCGGTCCGGATCAGCCTCCGACGACGCGAAGACGCTGGTTCGACCGCTCGACACGGCGCCCACCGGGGAGTTCGCAGGCCACCACGGTGCCGCGAGCCACGGCGAGCACGCGCTCGACGGCCGCCGCGTCGGGCGGGTACCCGGCGTCGAGCAGCCAGCAGCGGATCGCCCGTCGAGCGAGGACCGTCGGCGCGTCGGCGACGGCGAGCGCGTCGGTCGGGTCGATGCCGGCGGCGAGTCGATCGAGGAACTCGCTGTCGTCGCGCAGCAACCCGGCCGTTCGTTCGAGGATCGGTACGAGGTCGCGTCCGGCGATGTCGGTCAGCAGCGGCAGCGCTTCGGCCCGGATCCGGTTGCGCCACACGTCGGGTCGGTCGTTCGAGGCGTCGTGGACGGGGGTGATCCCGAGCGACCGGCACACCGCAGCGGTGTCGGTGCGACGGAGGGAGAGGATCGGGTGGGTCGGTCCGGGTCGCATCGCTCCGAGACCACCGCTGCCGCTGCCACGCACGAGCCGCAACAGCACGGTCTCGGCCTGATCGTCGGCGGTGTGACCGGTCGCCGCATCGGGCGGCAGGGTGCGCCGCCTGGCCTCCCGGGCCCGGGCCTCGAGATTGGGGCCGGGTTCGACGTCGACGGTGTGCAGTACGAATCGGACGTCGAGCCGGTCGGCGATCGCCCTGGCCCGTTCGGCGTCGTCGTGCGACTCGGCTCGGATGCCGTGATCGACGTGGTGCGCCGTGACGGCGAGGCCGGCGTCACGGGCGAGCGCGATCAGCGCCGTGGAGTCGCCACCGCCCGAGAACGCGCAGGCGATCGACGTGGCGGCCGGTGGGAACGTGCAGCGACCGAGCAACTCAGCGAACGCCGGAGCGCAGCGAGGCCCGTCGCCCGATGTCAGAGCTCTTGCTCGCGTTCGCGCTTGCCGCCCGGGAAGCGCTGCGACGACACCGTCTTGAGGTATCCGCCGACCAGCCCGACAGTGGCGCCGATACCGGCGATCAACATCGCGACGCCGATCCACCAGTGCCAGATCTGTGCAGCAAGCATGCCGTCAGCGTAGCGACCCGGGGTGGCCGCCGCTCAAGTCCGGTGGCGCCGGGACCGGCGAACGATCGCCGCAGCTGCCGACCAGGCGAGGTAGCAGAGTCCGGCCGCGGTCGCTCCGGCCCCGATCCCGACGACGTTCGCCAGGGCGTCGGTGGCCTGAACGTTGCGGGTGGTGGCGTAGCGACCCTGTGCCAGTTCGAGCCCGACGCTGATGACGGTGAGGACGGCGACGGCGATCAGCAGGCCACGCCAGGTCCAGATCGCGAAGCCGACCAGGACCGTGACGACGCTCCAGAGCGCCACGTGGACCATGAAGTCGGGTTGGGTGATGTCGGGACCCGAGGCGAGTTCGACCCGGTTCCCGGTGTCGATCCGTTCCCAGAGTCGGCGGGCCCGGTCGCCGAACAGCGATCGCAGGACGCCCGGTGCCCGATCCGAGAGCAGGAGTGCGGCGGTGGTGAGGATCGCGGCGACCCCGAGGAGTCCGACGAAGAGCCGGCCCGAGGCCGGCGGACGGTCGGCCGGTGACCAGCGCCGCTTCGGGGGCGACGGCTGCCGCTCCGGTTCGACGACCGGGATCTCGAGTGTGTCCATCGGACGCGACGCTCAGGTCGGTTCGATGGTGAGGTCGTCGTCGGTCGCCCCGATGATCCCGTCGCCGTCGAAGTCTTCGTCGAAGCACTGTTCGATGCGTCCGAGCAGGCCGGCGGGCATCTCGTCGTTGCTGCACTTCCGCCGGATCGCCAGCTTCAGCTCCGCCTGGAAGTCGAACGCCTGGTGACAGTCGACGCAATCTCCGAGGTGCGCGTGGATGTGTCGGCGCACGTCGTCGGGCAGTTCGTCGTCGAGGAAAGCGTCGAGTTCTCGAATGGTTTCTCTGCAGTTCGCCATGTGTGACTCAGTCGTCGGAGTGTCGGTCGTCGAACGTCGTGGTCAGCCCACGAGCCTTCGCGTAGTCGTACAACGCGCGCTGCATCGCTTTTCTTCCCCGATGGAGCCGTGACATCACGGTACCGATCGGGATGTCGAGCATCTCGGCGATCTCCTTGTAGGCGAAGCCCTCGACATCGGCGAGCAGCACCGGGAGACGGAAGTTGTCGGGGAGGTCCTCGAGCGCCTGTTTCACCTCGTCGTCGGTGAACACATCGAGGAACTGCTCCTCGGCCGACATGCTCGCGGCGGCGGTCTCCATCGAACCGAGGCGGCGGTACAGGTACAGATCCTCGAGTTCGCCGAGGTCGCTCTCCTGCGGACGACGCTGTTTGGCCCGATACCGGTTGATGTAGGCATTCGTGAGGATCCGGAACAGCCAGGCCCGCAGATTGGTGCCCTCCTGGAACGTGTGGAAGCTCCGGAAGCCGCGCAGGTAGGCCTCTTGGACGAGGTCCTCGGCGTCGGCTCGGTTGCGGGTCATCCGGAGTGCTGCGGAGTAGAGCTGCGGTGCGTACTCCATCGCCTGGTCGGCGAACTCCTGCTGATCGGCCACGAGTGGCGACCCTAGTGCTTGGCCCTCACTCGGCCCATGCGGCGTGCCGCAGGGCCGTCGCCGACCCGGCCGGTCGCGAACGACCGGGTCTCAGGGTGAGTCGGCCGCTCGGGTTCGTTCGGCCTCGAGTTCGGCGACGAGTGCGTCGATCGACGTGACGAAGCGCTCCAGGTACTCGGCGAACTGTTCGAGTTCGTCGTCGTCGAACGGGTCGAGCAGACGTTGCATCCCCAGGTTGCGCAGGCGACTCACCTGCCGAATCATCTTCCTGCCGGTGGCGGTGACACGCGCCGTGACGATCCGCTTGTCGGCCTCCGCCGCGACACGTTCGGCGAGGCCGTGCCGTTCGAGCCGCGTGATCGCCCGGGTGGCGGTGCTCGGATCGACCCGGAGTGCGTCGGCGAAGTCGCTCATGCGCCATCCGGCCGGCTCCGACGCGAGGATCTCGAGCGCGTCGAGTTGCGCCTGTTCGAGCGGCGGACCGTCGGGGCCGAGCAGATGTGCACGCAGGGCAGCGCCGGAGGCCCCGCGCCGCAGTTCGCGCCACGACAGGGCGATCCGGCGTGCCGTGGCGTGCTCCGGTGTGCTCATGTGCGGCCGATCATCCGCCGGTCACGGCGCGGTTCGGGTGGCTGCGTCGCCGACGCCGCGCAGCCTCTCGTCGCCGGCGAGCTGCTCGAGATACCAGTCGTAGGTACTGCGCAGGCCGGTCGCCAGATCGATCGTGGACTCCCATCCGAGCGCGTTGAGCTTCGACACGTCGAGCAACTTGCGGGGTGTCCCGTCGGGTTTGGTCGGGTCCCACCGGATGGTGGCGGAGGGGTTGACGAGGTCGCGGATCGTCTCGGCGAGCTCACGGATCGAGAGGTCGACGCCGGTGCCGACGTTGATGTGAGACTCGCCGTCGTAGTTCTCGAGGAGATGGAGGCAGGCCGCGGCGAGGTCGTCGACGTGGAGGAATTCGCGGTACGCCGATCCGGTACCCCACACGTCGACGGTGTTGTCGTCGGTCGCCGCGGCATCGTGGAACTTGCGGATCAGGGCCGGCAGCACGTGAGACGAGTCGAGGTCGAAGTTGTCGCCGGGGCCGTACAGGTTGGTGGGCATCGCCGAGATGAAGTCGCAGCCGTATTGGCGCCGGTACGCCTGACAGAGCTTGATGCCGGCGATCTTCGCGACGGCGTACCACTCGTTGGTCGACTCGAGCGGGCCGGTCAGGAGCGCGTCTTCGGTCATCGGCTGGTCGGCGTCGCGCGGATAGATGCACGACGAGCCGAGGTAGAGCAGCTTGCGGACACCGGTCTCGTAGGCGGAGTGCACCACGGTGCCGTGGATCATCAGGTTGTCGTAGATGAACTCGGCCGGTCGGGCGGCGTTGGCGCCGATGCCGCCGACCGTGCCGGCGACGAGGAACACGTAGTCGGGTCGGTTGGCCTCGAACCATCGCGACACGTCGGACTGGTCGCGCAGGTCGAGTTCTTGGCGGGTGGCGGTGAGGATGTCGGTGAAGCCCTCGGCTTCGAGTCGTCGCACCAGCGCGGACCCCACGAGCCCCCGGTGCCCGGCGACGTACACGCGGGCCGAACGATCGATCGTCGTCATGGGGCGACGATACCCAACCACCGGGCCGGTCGGGAGGTGCCGGACGGGAGAACCCGTCAGCGGGTACCGACGACGAGTTGGTCGACCGGAGCGAAGTCGTCGGTGAGCACGAGCGCGCCGTCGAGGTAGTCGTCGATGTCGGCGACGAGCGAACCGGGGTCGCCGCGTTCGATCCGGGCTCGGTTCCATGCGGCTGCGTCGACGGGCCGGTCGCTGGCGACGACCACGGCGTTGCCGCTGAGCCCGTCGGTCAGACCCTCGCCCGGCATCACGGCGACGAACGGCAGGGCGGACCGGATCGTGGCTGCCTCGGCCTGCAGGAACGACTGTGCCGACCCGTCGATGATGTTGGCGACGTAGAGCCCGCCCGGCCGGAGCACCCGGGCGATGTCGGTCATGAACTCCTCGGTCGCGAGGTGCCAGGGCACGGCGCGGCTCCCGAACGCGTCGCCGACGACCACGTCGGCCGAGTCGGTCGCTCGGTCACGCAGGCTCAGCCGTCCGTCGCCGACCACGATCTCGAATGGGTCGGTGTCGACGCCGAGGTCGTCTCGCACGACGTCGACCAGCGTCGGGTCGATCTCGAGGACGGCCTGTGCGCTCCCCGGCCGCGTCTCGTCGAGGTACCGGGGCACCGTCATCGCCCCACCGCCGAGCGCGACCACGTCGAGAGGACCGCTCGGCGCCAGGGTGTCGATCGCCCCGACGATCTGACGGATGTACCAGAAGTCGAGGTGGGTCGCGTCGTCGAGGTCGACGTAGCTGTGTCGGAGGTCGTCGAGGACCAGGATGCGACCCGACGGGTCGTCGGCGTCGACCTCGATCGAGATGCAGTAGTAGCTCGACTGCACGTCGCACGGCTGTGGCACCAGCGCGTGGCCGCCGGCCGCGACCGCGGCGATCGCGAGCGCGGAGGAGGTCGCGACGTGTCGGGTCGCACGGTCGGTCAGCCAGAGCGCACCGCCGGCGACGACGAGGGCGACCCCGACCGACAGGATCAGCGTGCTGACCGCTGCGAACGCGACGAGGACGAACCCGGCGAGGAACGTGCCGACGATCGCCCCACCGGTGCTCCATGCCGAGAGACGGCCGACGACGTCGCCGGTGCGGTCGAGGTCGCGGAGTTGCAGTTTGATGACGGCCGGCGGTACGGCGCTGAGCACCGCGGCCGACGGCAGGAACCCGACCGCCGCCAACAGCACGCTCGGCAGGCCCTGGGTGTTGGCGCCCGCGGTCCCGCCCAGCAGCCGGACCACCGGGACCGACGCGATCGCGAGCGCTCCGCCGAGCATCAACAGGAGCGGGATCAGGCCGCGCGGGTCGTGCCGGTCGGCGAGCGAGCCGCCGACGCGGGCACCGACCGCGATCCCGGCGAGGATCGTGCCGATGATCGCGGTGTAGGTCTCGAGGTTGACGCCGACGTACGGCGCCATCACCCGACCGGCGAGGATCTCGAGCACGAGGACGGCCCCGGAGGTGCCGGTCACGAGTGCGATCGCGAGCCAGCCGGGCAGGGGGCGGGTGGCGTTCGGGGCGATGGTTCCGGACATCAGTCGTTCGGCACCATGATCCGGAGCGATCGCGGCGCTGCCGCATAGACGAGCGTCGAGGCGGTTTCGCGCCCGTCGCCGTCGCATTGCGCATCGACCGGCCGTGCCCACCTGACGGTGATCCGCTCCGCCTGGCCGACCGACGCCTCGTGCGCCGGCGGCGAGTCGCCGCGCAGGATCGCGACGGCGAACCGCAGGAATCCGGCGATCGAGTGGCGGCGCAGGATCACGACGTCGAGCCGCCCGTCGTCGAGCTCCGCGTCGGGTGCGACGTGGAGTGAGGCCGAGCCGCGCTCGCCGACGTTGAGCACGAGCACCGTGACGGCGCGACCGCGGAACCACGGGGCACCGTCGAGGTCGATCTCGACCGGTGTCGCCCGAGTCCGGACCCAGGTGACGATGCCCGTTGCCACGAAGCCGAGCCGACCGAATCGTTTGGTGGTCTCGTCGACGTGGCTGATGATGGCCGCGTCCCACCCCGAACTGCTGTTGAGCAGGAACGTCTCGGCGTCGGAGTCGTCTGCGGCGATCCGGCCGAGGTCGATCGTGCGGTCGGTGGTGCCGGCAGCTGCGGATGCGGCGAGCTCGAGGTCGTCGACGCCGAGCACCCGCGCGAGCAGGTTGACGGTGCCGCCCGGGACGACGGCCAGGGCGACATCGCTCCCGGCGAGGCGCGCCGCCACGGTGCGCTGGGTGCCGTCGCCGCCGATCGCCGCGACCGCGTCGACGCCCTGCGCGACGAGTTCGTCGACGGCGTCGGCCAGCGCGGCGGGGTCGTCAGGGGTGGTCGTCGTGACCGTGCAGCCGAGGTCGCGCAGGGGCTCGACGAACCCGTCCGCCACATCGGTGCGCTCCGGGTTGACGACGACGCCGATGAGGCGCGTCATCGGCGCAACCAACCGTCGAAGCGGCGGGTGAGCACCGGCATCAGCAGCCACGACAGGATCGCCACGCCGATCACATTGCCGACCAGGACCGCCAACGGGTTCGTGAGGTCGGGGTACAGCTGGTCGCGAAGGACGCCGAGCACCATCGATGTCGGGTACAGCGCCAGCAACACGAGCGCGGCCTGTTTCCATCGTTCGGGCGCCGTCGACGTTTCGCCGGAGAACCATCCGGCGAACCCGCCGACGATGTTGACCGTGCGCTCGCTCTCGAGGATCGGATCGATCTCGGCGAGGACACGGCGGCGTTCCGACGAATCGAGCCAACGATCGAGGGAGGCGCGATCGGTGAACGAGAAGATGATCGCGGTGTCGTCCTGCGTACCGGGCACCGGCTCGACCAGTTCCGACCGGATGAATCCGTCGAACCGGTCGAGCACGTCGTGGAGGCGGCGGTACCACCCGCGGAACTCGACGTTGGCGTTCGGGTCGATGCGGAACGAGGCGACCGCCGTGACCGTCAGTGCGGTGTCGGCCAGCGCGATGACCTGTTCGCGGACGGCGCCGTCGAGCAGCTGTTCGCCCTCGGCGACGAGTTCACGACGTCGAGCCGACATGAGCCAACCGTCGAGGTACTCGGGCGACGCGAACCGGTAGACGATCACCCACTCGTCGGGGTGCTGGACGTTGGGTGGTTGCATCGTCGACTCGACGTGGCCCGGCATGGCCGTGGCGGCGTCGCTCAACCGTCGCAACCAACGTTCGCCCTCACGTTCGCGGCCGGGCAGGAACCGTCGGGCCACGATGACGGTCGGCGGATGTGTGTCGGTCATCGCGACACCGATCGGTTCATGCCGACCAGTGTGCCAGCAGGCGAGATCAGCGCCTGCTCGCGTAGGTTCGGACGATGCCGTTCGCGAGCGTCCGAGGAATCGACATCTGCTACGAGATCCACGGGTCCGGCCCGCGGGTGGTGGTGATCAGCGGCACCGGTGGCGACCTCCGCCAGAACCCCCAGCGGCACCGTCAGCCGTTGGTCGAGGGTCACGAGGTCCTCCTGTACGACCAGCGCGGCCTCGGTCGATCCGGCAAGCCCGACGTCGAGTACTCGATGGGCGACTACGCGGACGACTGCGCCGCGCTGATGGACGAGCTCGGCTGGGATCGGGCCCATGTGGTCGGTATCAGCTTCGGCGGGATGGTCGCGCAGCACCTGGCCCTCCGACACCCCGAGCGGATCGGTCGGCTGGTGCTGGCGTGCACGTCGTCGGGCGGTGCCGGCGGCGACTCGTTCGATCTGCTCGCGGTCGCCGACCTGCCGCCGGCCGAACGCGCCGCGATCGTGATGCCGATCATGGATCGCCGCAACGACATGACGACCGACCCGCCGACGCTGGCGCCGGTGTTCGACATGCTGATGGCGGCGATGGGCGACGGCCGACCGATCAACGCCGACGAACCCGGGTCCGCCCTCGGTGCACGTCGGCAACTCGAGGCCCGGGCCCGACATGATGTTTTCGACCGGCTGGGCGAGATCGTCGCTCCGACGTTCGTGATCGGCGGGCGGTACGACGGTCAGGCACCGCCCGAGAACGTCGAACGGCTCGCCGCGGCAATCGAGGGTTCGCGCATCGAGTTCTTCGGCGGCGGGCACATGTTCCTGCTGCAGGACCCGTCGGCCTGGCGGTCCGTCATCGAGTTCTTGGACCGGGTTGACTGACCCGAGCATCCGGAACGAGGAGCAACCGCCCGCTGTACGGGTGGTCGCCGGAGCCCAGAAGGGGAATTGAACCCCTGACCTACGCATTACGAGGGAGATCTGGACGTTCCGGCGAGTCCCTCGGAGGCCCATCTACCTGGTGTTTCGCGAGGTCGACGTTCCGTCGAGTCCCGCCGTTTCCGCCTCAACCAAGCAGATTTCTTGGTTGGATTCTTGGTTGGGGCCGGGCTACGAGGGGTCACCCTGGAGGTGACGGAATGCTGCACGTCAGTTCGCAGCCACGTCGATGCCACACGTCCGCTCCGCGTCTGTGCTGTTTGGGGCCAGGCTCGCCGCGAATCGATCGATCGACCTGACCCAGTCCTGAACCGTCGCCTCCGGCGCGGCGGCGGCGGCGTGGAGTGCCCGGTGCTCTGGTGCGGCGGCCGCGAGATCGAGGTCGTCGATCACGTGGACGACACCGTCGTGAAGTGCCGCAGGCGGCTCCTGCGGTTCGGTGAAGCGCAGGTCGCAGAGGTCGGCGAGAACGTCACTGAGGTTGGCGTCGCCGCCGAGCGTCGTGTCGAGGACTCCGGCGATCCCGAGACCCATCGACACGCCACAGACACCACCGACCAGAATGACGATCGGGCCGAGTGAGGCGATCGCTCGTGCCCAGGCGTTCGGGTCCGCCGAGTCGGTGCGTTGGTCGACTTTCGCCTTGACATAGAGCAGGGCGAGGCTGAACATCCCGATGACGCCACCAACGTAGGCGAATCCCCACCTGTTGATCAGGTCCGCTCCGGCGTGAGCGACGAGGCTTAACGGGTCTCCTTGCTGAACTGTTGTCCATGTCGTGTCACGCCCACGATTCTGTCGTCTGTTGCGTCGCTCACATCAGGCGGATACCTTCGCATCTATGCAGGTATCGGAGGCGAGTGCGTTGGATGGATGTGTCGTGAAGCGCGTCGATGCCGGGCGCGTCGAATCGGTGTCGAGTTCGTTGATCGAGACCGATGAGGCGGTGGATCTGGCGGAGATGTTCCGGCTCCTCGGTGATCCGACCCGGGTGCGGATCTTGTTCGCCCTGTTGGAGGCGGGTGAACTGTGTGTCTGCGACATCGCAGCCGTGGTCGACACGACCGAGACAAAGGTGTCCCAAGCGATGCGGCTGCTCCGCAACGCCGGCGTCGTGCGGAACCGCCGCGACGGCCGCAACATCTTCTACCGACTCGACGACGCACACGTCCGCATGCTGCTCGATCTCTCCCGCGAGCACCTCGCCCACAGTCGGGATTCGCGCTGATGGGCGGCGATCACGACCACGGCCCCGGACTCGCCCGCGCCGGCGAGCGCCACCGCGGCCGCCTCTCGATTGCGTTCGTCATCATCTTCGTGTTTTTCGTCGTCGAAGCGATCGCGGGATTCGCCACGAACTCGTTGGCGTTGCTTTCCGATGCCGGCCACATGTTGACCGACGTGATCGGGATCGGCATGGCGCTCGCTGCGATCCAGCTCGCGTCACGGTTCGAGCAGCGCGCCGATGACGGCGTTCGGTCGTCGCACACGTTCGGGCTGTACCGGCTCGAGATCCTCGCCGCATTCGTCAACGCCCTGTTGTTGTTCGGGGTTGCGATCTGGGTGTTGATCGAAGCGGTCCGCCGCATCTTCGACGAACCCGAGGTGCTCGGCGTCCCCATGTTGGTCGTCGCCGTTTTGGGGTTGGTCGCGAACCTGGTGGCCTTCGCGTTGCTGCGGGAGGGCTCGAAGGAGTCCCTCAACGTCGAGGGTGCATACCTTGAGGTGCTCGCCGACACGATCGGCTCGGTCGGTGTCATCGTCGCCGCGATCCTGTTGCAGGTGTTCGGCTGGGCGTGGGTCGATCCGGTGATCGGTGCTGCGATCGGATTGTGGATCCTGCCGCGCACGTACCGATTGGGCCGTCGGGCGGTGCGCATCTTGCTGCAAGCCGCGCCCGACCACGTCGACCTCGACGCGCTGTCGGCCGACCTGGAAGCGATCGACGGGGTCGTCGACGTACACGATCTTCATGTGTGGACCCTCACCTCGGAGATGGACGCCGCCTCTGCGCATCTGATGACCGTCGATGGCACCGACGCACACGACGTCCTCGACCGCGCCCGTCACGTGCTTGCCGACTCTCACGGCATCACGCACGGCACCTTCCAAGTCGAACCTGACACCCACGAAGGTTGCCACGAGGTCACCTGGTGAAACGCCAACGACGACCCATACCGACGGCCGTACGGGCGACCATCGACGAACTCGTCCGAAGCGCCCGATCCGCCCGCAACGACAACAACAGTGTCGAAGCGTGGCGATGCCTCGAGGACGCCCATGTCCTGTCACAACCGTGGGTGCGTCCGCACGTGCGCGTCCACCTCGCGATGCTCTCGCTCGGCTGGGCCCAGCGTGACCGACGCGAGATCCCCGGCCAGTTGCTCCGGTTGGTCCTCGCCGGGCCCGGCAGCGCACTCGGCCGATACCCGACGGGCAACACCGGACGCTCCGACGTCACGGCGTTCGAGCCGATGCCTATGCGCGACGACCTCGCCGCACTCCTCGCCGAGAACGACAACGACACGGGCCAAGCCTCCGACGGTGAGGTGCTCGACGCAGGCGAAGTCCGCACGCTGTACGACCGGGTCGCGCCCTTCTACGACATCGCGGCCGCACCCTACGCACCGTTCGGCGGTCGCCGACTTGCACACCGTGCGATCGACGAACTCCACCTCGCACCAGGCGACACGGTCGTCGACCTCGGAACCGGCACCGGCTGGAACCTTCCCCACCTGTCCAACGCCGTCGGCCCCACCGGACACGTGATCGGGGTCGACGTCTCACCCGGCATGCTCGACCGGGCCCGCCGACGCATCAACCGACATCACATCGACAACGTCGAACTCGTCGAACACGACATCGCCACCTACGAGCCACCGACGCCACCCAACGGCGTCGTGGCAACGTTTGCCATCGAGATGCTCCCCAACTACGACGACGTCATCCGCCGCTACATCACATCACTCGCCCCGAAAGGCCGCATCGTCACCACCGGCCTGCGCCACCCCGAACGCTGGCCGGAATGGCTCATCACACTCGGCACCGCCCTGATGCGGGTCTTCGGTGTGTCAGACGCCTACCGGAATCACCGACCGTGGGAGACGATCCAGACCAACACCGACAACGCCACCTACACCGAGCGCTTCGCCGGCGCGAACTACCTCGCCGCCGGGACCCGACTCGACGAGCTCGCAATCGAGCCAACTCCATGACTGTCAGCCGATTCTCCATCCCACGGATGGACTGCGCCGCCGAAGAACAACTCGTCGAGATGGCACTCGCCGGCATCGACACCATCAACCACATCGAGATCGACCTCGACCAGCGCGTCGTCGCCGTCGACCACGACGCCTCACCGCGCATCATCGACGACGCACTACGCCGACTCGACCTCGGCAGCACCCACCTCGACGACCACGACGGCACCCTCGTGCCCAACACCGACCAGCGCTCCGAGCGACCCGCGCTCGTCTTCGCATTCATCGTCAACGCGGCGTTTTTTGTCGGCGAACTCACCGTCGGCCTGTGGAGCAGATCGATGGGGCTCATCGCCGACGCGCTGGACATGGGAGCCGACGCCAGCGTCTACGCACTCAGCCTCGCCGCCGTCGGCACCAGCGTCGCTCGCAAGAACCAACTCGCCCGCACCAGCGGCTACCTCCAACTCATACTCGCCTTCGTCGGGCTCGCCGAAGTCATCCGTCGATTCATCGCCATCGACCAACCACCCGAGACCACATCGATGATCGCGATGTCCGTGCTCGCACTCGCCGGCAACGTCGCCGTCCTCGTCGCGCTGCAACGAGTCCGAACCGGCGAAGCTCATCTCCAAGCGAGCTGGATCTTCACCGCCAACGACATCAAGGTGAACCTCCTCGTCATCATCGCCGCAATCGCCGTCGCGTTCACCGACTCGGCCGCCCCGGATCTCATCGCCGGCGCCATCATTTTCGTCGTCGTCGCCAACGGCGCCCGTCGCATCCTCAACATCACTCGTTGACTTCACGGCGATGCCGGGCGGCAGCGCACCTCCCCAGTGGCCGTTGCCAGGTCGGGAACGCACGACCGACCCGATCGGGCGCGGCACGGCTCGTGCTGTCGCGACCATCCATACTGGTGCCCGTGAGTCGGATTGGCCGCCTGCGTCGCCGCGCCCACGACGATCTAAATCCACCGTTCGTCCACGCCGCGGGCGCTACGGGCGGAGTGGCGCCCCGCTGCGATCCTGCTCAACGCCGTTGGCGCTCAGCTACGCCTGACCTTGATGCCGTTCAGACGACGGAGCGCGGTCATGACGCGACGCCGATTTCGATGGGTCGGCCGGTGCTGCGCCATTCGGGGAAACCGTCCTGTAGTCGTTGTGCGGTTCGGCCTCGGCGACGCAGCATCCGTACGGCGTCGTCGGCGAACACGCAATATGGGCCACGGCAGTAGGCGACCACGTCGACCCTGGACGGGAGCGACTTGACGTGGTTGGCGAGGTCGTCGATCGGGATCGACACGGCCCCGGCGATGTGTCCGGCTGCGTACTCGGCCGACGGTCGCACGTCGACGACGACGACGTCGCCTCCGGCGATGCGTTCGGCGAGCTCGTCGCGCCCGATCTGGTCGAGCCTGGTGCGGTCACCGAGATAGGCGGCGGCGAGTTCGTCGAGCTGTTGGTGGTGGGCGGCGGCAACGTCTCGAAGCGCTGCCCAGAGTTCAGCGACCCGGTCGGAGGCGAGCCGGTAGTAGATCCGCGTGCCATCGCGTCGGGTCGCTACGAGCCCGGCCGTGGCGAGCACGCGGAGGTGGAACGAGGTGTTCGCGACGCTCTGGCCGATCTCATCGGCGAGTTCGTCGACGTGGCGTTCGCCTTGGGCCAGCACGTCGATCAGCTCGGTTCTTCGTCCGTTGCCGAGTGCCTTGGCGACCTCGCCGAACCCGTCGAACAACGCTTCCTTGGCGCGTCGATTACCCATCTCGATCCTCCTTCTCGTCTTCAAAGAACTACTTGACAAGCTAATGACCGACGGGAGTATATTCAAGGGAATACTTGAGGAGAGCGCGATGGCTGGCATCCGGATGTTCGTCGACGATGATCGCCACCTTGATGTGCTCGAGGTGTCGCGATGAGCGCCCCGACCGACACCGACGCGTCGACCCTGCGGCTCGGGCTGCGCGAGAACATCGCCCAGTTCTCGCTCCTCGTCGGTGTCAACGCGCTCGTCGGCGGGATGATCGGCCAGGAACGTACCGTCCTCCCGCTGCTCGCCACCGACGAGTTCGGGTTGACCGCGTTCACCGCGACGCTCACCTTCATCGCTGCGTTCGGCATCGTCAAAGCGGCAACCAACTTCTTCGCCGGCACCCTGTCCGATCGTCACGGCCGCAAGCCGGTCCTGATCGCCGGCTGGCTGATCGGGCTCCCGGTTCCGTTGCTGTTGATGTGGGCGCCCACCTGGGGCTGGGTGGTGTTCGCCAACGTCCTGCTCGGCGTCAACCAGGGGCTCACCTGGTCGACGACGGTGATCATGAAGATCGACCTCGTCGGACCGGCCAAGCGTGGGTTCGCGATGGGGCTCAACGAGGCCGCCGGCTACGGAGCCGTTGCGGTCACCGCCCTGGCCACCGGCTACATCGCCCAGCAATGGGGGCTGCGACCGGCGCCGTTCTTCCTCGGACTCGCCTATGCCGGACTCGGACTCGGCATCTCGGTGCTGTTCGTTTGCGAGACCCGCGCCCACGCCCGTCACGAAGCGGCCAACCACGTCACCACCAACGACGGCCTCCACGACCAGCTCTCGACCCGTGAGATCTTCGTCCTCACCTCGTTCCGCGAGAAGGCACTGTCGGCGGCGTCACAGGCCGGGCTCGTCAACAACCTCAACGACGGCCTCGCATGGGGACTGTTCCCGATCTTCTTCGCCGACGCCGGGCTCTCGGTCGGAAGGATCGGCGTGCTCGCCGCCGTCTACCCCGCCGTGTGGGGCCTCGGCCAACTCGTCACCGGCGGCCTGTCGGACCGGATCGGCCGCAAGCCGCTGATCGCCGGTGGCATGCTCACTCAAGCCGTCGCGATCGCGCTCATCGCCGCCACCACGGGATTCTGGGCCTGGGTGGGCGGTGCCGCGCTACTCGGTGCCGGTACAGCGATGGTGTACCCGACGTTGCTTGCCGCGATCGGTGATGTTGCCCACCCGGCCTGGCGCGCCCGCTCAGTCGGCATCTACCGGCTCTGGCGCGACGCCGGCTTCGCGGTCGGGGCCCTCCTCGCCGGCGTCCTCGCCGACCTCGTCTCGATCGAAGCCGCCATTTACGCCGTCGCCGCGCTGACGGCGCTGTCCGGGCTGGTCGTCATCGTCCGCATGTACGAGACTCATCCGCCCACACATCGCTGATCAACGTGGGTCAGCGGATACGTGGCAGTGCTCTCGACGAACCAACCCAACCGCCCGTGCATCCCGACGCTGCGACGACTTCTCGAAGCTCCGACGCCAGCTCGACGCGGTCCGACTCGACGTTGCGTCCCCCGACGTCGTCGTCAACGCGTCGGCACTCGGCCAACTTCGATCACGCTCGATCTCCGGTGGATCGTCGAAGCCGCCAGCCGTCGCTGTTGAATTTCCGCGCCTTTGCCGCAACACCGACCGCAAGAGCTGCCAGCCACACGCAGCCATCGGCCTCGCCACCACCGTGCATGCCTGGAGGGGCGAACTCCTCGCCTCGCGGGCCACCGGCCTCGGATCCGCTCATGGCCTCGGGTGTAGTCCTACAGCGTGTCGTTTAGGGAGTCGGTGTCACGGGTAGAGGTGCGGTCATGGACGAGAACAGACTGACAACCGACCGCGAGGCGCCCGACGAGCTCGGGGTGGGGCCGGGGGGCGACGGACCGCACCGAGAGACCGGCGACGAGAACGCCGAGGACCATTCGGCTGCGGGAGGTGTTCACATGAGCTACCTCCGGTTCGGGGCGATGATTGCCACTTCCACGATCGTGATGTTCGGGCTGATGTACCTCAACACGTACGCGTGGGACCACGTCAGGTGGAGTGAGACGCGCGCCTACATGGCAGTAGTGATGGGCGCGACGATGGCCGTCATCATGCTCGGTTTCATGCTCAGCATGTACAAGAGCACCATGGTCAACGTCGGGATCGTGGCCGCTGCCGTCCTGCTGTTCGCAGGATCGCTCTGGTTGGTCCGCAGCCAGACGACGGTTCAGGATCGGTCCTACATGCGCGCGATGATCCCGCACCACTCGATCGCCATCTTGACCAGCGAGCGCTCGGAGCTGGCCGACTACCGAGTGTGTGAACTCGCTGTCGAGATCATCGAGGCCCAGCGCCGCGAGATCGCAGAGATGGACTGGCTGATCGAGGACATCGAGGAGAACGGGGCCGTCGCGACCGCGGCCGAAGCCGAGGAGCGCCCCGTCCCCGACTTCACCGGTACCAGCATTCGAACGTGCGGTTGACCGGCCGATGGCCTGAGACGGCGGGCCGGCCGCGCGTTGCCATGCGCGGGGCTCCGTCCGGCCCGACGACCGGAATGTTGGTCGTCAGCGGCTCGTCTGCAGCTGATTGCCGGCCGCCGTCCAGGCGTTCATGCCGCCCTCGAGGTCGACGATGTTCGTGTAGCCGAGTTCGACGAGGGTGTCGGTTGCTTGAGCCGACATGTTGCCCGATCGGCAGTAGAGCGCGATCGGTGCGTCGAGCTCGGCCGGCAAGTCGTCCCACCTGCCGATCTCGTCGAACGCAACGAACGCGTCCGTACCGTCGATGTGCCCCTCGTACGGGACGTGCACGTTCACCAGCACAGCGGAGGGCTCGGCGCCCACGAAGTCGACGAATCCGTCCACGTCGAGGAGTTGGCTCGGAGAGGCAGGGACCGTCGTCGCGACCCCCGTGTCGACAGCCTGGTCCGCGTCGCCGCCGCATGCGACTGCACCCAGTGAGAGCGAGGCTGTCACGGCCGCGACCGGCCAGCGAGACGTCAGGTACGACATGGCGTCGTAGGCTACCGCGATCGATTCGTGCGGTCCGGTCGCGGGGACATGCGGCGCGCGGTTCAGCGCAGGAGCGGGCGGAACGCGACCGGAATGAGGCTGGGTCCGGCTGGCGCTCCGCATGCTGCGTCGACCAGTGGATACGCGTTCACTGCGGCGTCGCCCGGCCGCGCCTCGAAGTGGAGGTGGTCGCCGCGAGCGTTGCCCGTTTGGCCCACGTAGCCGATCACCTCGCCGGCTCGCACCTCCCGGCTCTCACCGGCCCAACCGTCGAGATGTGCGTAGTAGAACCGCTCACCGGTCGAAGCGGTCAGCCAGATGGCGTTGCCGCCGAGGTTGCTGCGCTTGAACTCGGCGGCACCGTCGCGTACTGCGACCACCGGGGTCGCGCGTTCGGCTTCCATGTCCACGCCTTCATGTCGGCGTCCCGACGAGCGGGCGTCGCCCCAGCTGTCGATGAAGCTGCTCGGGCCGGCGACGGGACAGGCATCGAGGGGTGCGACCGTGGCCGGATCCGATGTGGCCGGCCGCTCGTGGGCCGTCGCCACGTGGGGGCCGAGCAGCGAGATGCCCAGTCCGACGAGAGCTGCGGCGGAGTGCTTCCAGGGCGAAGACATTCCGGAATGTTACGAATAGATGTCGATTGCGCAACGGGTACATGTCAATCTCGCGAGTGGCACATGTCACTGTGCCGAGGCACACGTCGACATCGCCCCCTTTCGTGATCTACGACACGGCGTAGCACGATACTTATGTTGCGATAGCGTGTCGGTTCCATGACGGCAGCTTCGTCTCCCATCCGCCGTACCCGGCTCGCGATCGCCCTCCTGATCGCTGCGCTGGTGTCGATCGGTACCGGGCAACTCGCCTCCGCGCACACCGACTTCGACTCGTCCTCTCCGACCGACGGTGCGGTCGTCGACGGTCCACTGAGCGAGGTCGTGGTCAACTTCACGAACCCTGCTCGACCAGCCGGTGAGGGTTTCCAGCTGCTCGATCCGAGCGGAGTAGTGCTGGCGCCCTCGTCGATCGACGAGACCGACGGTACGTCGTTCGTGCTGACGTTCGAACCGCCGCTCGAGGCCGGCACGTACGGCCTCCGCTGGAGTGTGCAAGCTGGCGATGCGCACCCGATCGAGGGGTCGTTCCGCTTTGACGTGGCAGGTGGTGCGTCAACAACGGAGCAGGCAGCGGAGACTCAAGCCGTTCCCCCGCCGCCGACGACAGCAGCGGCGCCACCGACGACGTCGGCTGCGGCGCCGACGAGTTCTGGCGGCATGGACATGACAGATCCCGACCACGTGGCGATGTCCGACAGCACACTTGATGCATTCCTCACTGTCGATTCGGGTGACGACGGGTCCGCCGCCGTGGGGAGCGCGGGCCGGACCGCGTCGATGCTCGGGATGATTTTCGGTGTCGGGGTGCTGGCCGCATTGGTCTGGACGGTGCGAGGCCACAGGGAGGAGCTCGTCTCGCAGCTCAACTGGGTTCGACTCGCAGGGCTCGTGGTCGTCACCGGAGGGTTGATCGAATACGCCGCGCTGACCGAGAACGATCCCGCGGCATCGCTCGGCACATTGCTCAGCACCAAGCCTGGCCTGGCGACAGCCCTCAAGATGGTGGGCGGTCTCGCCGTCATGTTCGGGTTCCACGAGCGCGCTGGGCGGATCATTGCGCCCGCCCGTTCACTCTCGGCTGCTGTCGCCACCGACCTTGCGCCTCGCACCGATGTCGGACCGATCGCGCCAGTGCGACACGGTGACCGCGTCGACGAGCACCGTTGGACACCGACATCGACTGCAGCGTTCGGTCTGTTCGGCTACGCATTGGTGCTGATCTCGTTCTGGTTCGACGGTCACACGGTGAGCAAGGGCCCGTGGGCCGTCCACTCTCTCGTCAACCTCGTACACCTGGGCGCCGCCGCAGTATGGGGCGGCGGCGTGTTCGCCATCACGACGATTGCGTGGATGCGTCGTCGGCGATCAGAGCGGGTCGGTCTCGCTGCGATGGTGGTTCGGTTCTCCTCGATCGCGACCGTGTCGCTCGCGTCGGTGATCGTCGCAGGTCTGGTGATGACCTGGATGGTGCTCGACTCGCCGGGCGATCTGTTCGGGACCCCGTGGGGTCGCATCCTGCTCGCGAAGACTGCCGTGGTCGCGGTTGCGGCCGGCCTCGGCGGGTACAACCACTTCCGGCTGCGCCCGGCACTCGAGGAACGACCTGACGACCCGAACCTCGCCAGGGAGCTGCGCGTCAGCCTCTCGATCGAGTCCGCTGTGTTCGTCGTCATCGTCGTCCTCACCGCGATCCTGGTCGCCTCGGCCACCTGAAGTCCCGGCCACCGCACCGGATCGAGCCGGCACCGCGCACACTCGAGCGACCGGTGAGGTCGCGCCGGATGACGCGACCCCACCGGCCTGGTCACACGTTGATGGTCATCTTCATGCCCGCCTCCCAGTGCCCGGGCTCGTGACACCCGATCATCGTCGCTCCAGGCGACTCGAAGGTGTGCATCATCTCGACGGTCTTGCCAGGCTCGACGACGACCGAGTGGAGCTCGGTCATTTCGCCGTCGTGGGGCATCGAGCCCGTGCCCATGCCGTCGTGAGTTCCGCCCATCTCCGCCATCTCGGCGTGGTGGGCTTCCTGTTCAGCCTGGTTGCCGAAGACCGCTTCGTGACGGACGGCACCGTCGTTGCGGAACACGAATCTGACCGTTTCGCCGACGGTCGCGTCGACATCGGCAGGCGTGTAGGCCATGTCGGTCATCGAGACCTCGATCGTGCGAGGTTCGCCGGAAGAATCTCCGGCAGGGTCGCTGTTGGCGTCGCTCCCGCAGGCTGCGAGGGCGACGGTGGACGCGACGATGAGCGCGAGTGCTCGTTTCATGGTGCTGTTCTCCTTGGTTCGAAAAGTGGATGTTGGGTACGAACGCTCAGGAGAGTCGCGGGACCGGCGGATCCACATCGGCCGGGCAACCGGTGCTCATCGCCGCTGGCTGGGTCTCGTGGGAGTCCGAGACAGCGATCGACGACGGCTCGGGGAAGTGCAGATCGACCGAAACGACGCACGCCATGCCTGGGTGGCTGCCCGCCATCGACGTGCTCCCAGAATGGTCACTGTGGTCCCCGAGTGGTGTTGAGTGCGGCCCTGACTCCGCTCTTGGGTCGACGTGCCCGGGGTGGGCGGTCGGCGGCTCGTCGAACCCGACGATCGACGGCTGGGCCGCGCTGTGCGCACCACCGCCTGCGATGCCGGCAACGCAGGCAATTGCTCCGAACAGCAGCCCCACCGCCACGGCCACCAACACGACCCACTGCGAGAATGGTGTCGACGACCGCGACAGCGCCAGCCGAGGGGTTCGATCGACAACGATGCCGGCCATCGGCGCGAACGCTAGTGCCGCGCTCGATCGGTTCCACCGCGTCCTGGAAGCGCAGCTCCAGCTCATCGGGGCCGAGCCACTACCTCCCTCCAGATGCCCCAACGCCGGAGTTCGACGACATCGAGGTTGGCCTGTGCGATGTTGTCCTCGGTGCGGCGGTTGATGTTCGGGCCGATGAGGCGGCGCACGATCGGGTTGATCCGGTCGAACAGCCACCCGAGCAACAGAGTGCGTGGTCGGACGTGCTCGAGCAGCAGCACCTGACCATCGGCCCGGACCACTCGAGCGGCCTCGCGAAGGCCGGCAACCGGGTCGGCGACCGAGCAGAACATGCACGTCGCCACGACGGTGTCGAAGGTCGCGCCATTGAACGGCAGCCGTTGTGCATCGGCCACCTCGAAGCGGACCGGCACGCCCAAGTGTTCGGCGCGGTTCCGCACTCGGGCGAGCATCCGCACCGAGGTGTCGATGCCCGTCAGGTCCACGCCGGACGGGTAGACACCCAGGTTCCGACCGGTTCCGACGCCCACTTCGAGGGTGGCGCCGTGCGCTCGTGCGAGCAGGCGGTGTCGGCGACGATCGACGCCTCCCAGGCGATCCATTGGCCGATCGATGAGATCGTAGAAGCGAGCGACCCGGTCGTACCGGGCCGTGACGTCGGCCTGGCCGCCGGTCCGTGTCGTCGCTTCGCTCATCTGAGTTGCTCGACCCGTTCCCGGTACTCCTCGGTCGTGAGCTCACCTCGCGCGTAGCGTTCGGCGAGGATCTCACGGGCACGATCGGCCGGGTCCTTGGGCGGCGAGGATGTCGCGCCGTTCCCGGTGGTGGCTCGCACGAGCCACACGATCAGGACGACGAAGAGCGCCATCATCGCGATGCCCCACAACCACATCCATCCGCCACCCCAGCCGTCCATGTGGTCCCAGCGGTCATCGTTGATCGTCGCCAGCAGTCCAACGAACAGAGCCATGTCGTTCTCCTTCCGTCGTAGAGTTATCTACGACATGTTGTCGTGGTTCAACGATCGCGCACTCCCCGCCCTCGGGGTAGGGACCAATGCCCTTACCCCTATGGGGTATGCGTGATGGGCCGTCAGGCTGGTGCCTCGGTCCGTGCGAGCGCTTGGTCCGCTGCGCTGGTGGGCGGTCCGCTCGCGCTGTGGTCCGCCATGCACGGGTCGGCGATGGCTGGCTCGGGATGGACAGCGCCGCGCTCCAACCGGCGACCGTTCGGTCGGCTGTGGGCGCGATCGCTGGGACCGGACGGCGATGCAGTGGTGTTGCTGCACGGTCTGATCTCGACGGGCGATGTGTTCGGGGCCGCGTATGAGCAACTCGCGTCCACACATCGGCTGCTCGTGCCCGACCTGCTCGGGTTCGGGCGCTCGATGGACGAGCAGCGCTCGTCGTTCGGCGTCGACGCCCACCTCGACGCTCTTGATGAGCTCGCAGAGCGCTCGGGCTTGTTCAACTCCTCGCGGTGGACGTTGGGAGCGCATTCGATGGGCGTCTCGCTGGCACTTCGTTGGGCGATCCGACACCCCGATCGCGTGGTTCGTGTGGTCGGCTGGGGAGCCCCGACCTGCCCGACGCCTGAGCGGGCGCGACGGCACGTGGCCGGGAGCGCAATGGCGAGGCTGTTCGCGCTCGATACGCCCATGGCCGCGCGGGCCTGTGCCTTGAGCTGTCGGCACCGAACGGTCGCGGGATGGCTGAGCGCTGTCGCGGAGCCCCAGCTCCCCGTCGCGGTCGCGCGGCAGGCGCCGCTCCACAGGTGGCCCGCCTACCGCGACGCGATTCGATATCTGGTGATCGACGTCGACTGGGAGGAACTCGTGACGACCTGTGCACGCCTTCGGGTCGATATCCGATTCGTGTGGGGGGAGCGCGACGCGGTCGGTGACCGGGTCTACGCCGAGCAACTCACATCAGGCAGGGCTGGGCGCGTCGATGTGCTGGACCACGGCGACCATCGACTGCCGCTGACGAACCCGGCGATGTGCATCTCCCACCTCACCGACGGGCTCGGGTGAGGTCGGTCAACGAGTCATAACCCACTGCCCTGTGTCCGCGACGAGAGCGACGAAGCCGACGAAGTCAAGTATCGACGAAGCCACGGCCGCGATCGGCCGACTGCTCCGATCCTGACCGCGACCGGTCGACGAGCGACGTAGACCGCGTCGCAATCACCGAGCTCGGCTACTACAATCTGTAGCTGGCCGCCACCTGGCCACCTGCGTTTGCCACTTCCCATGCCCGTAGATCCCGCTCGTTCTCCGTCACGGCTCGCCGACGCCCCCCGAACGCCGTTCTGGCGTCTGCACGTCGCCGTGGGAATGATCGCCGTCGTCGCGACCGCTTGTGCCACCACGGTGGCGAGCGGCGAAGCGGTCGAACCTGACCGTCCGGCCACGCAGGAACAGGCTCCGGCCCTCGACGAGTCTGCCGCGACGAGTTCTCCGAGCGAGCCGCCGCCGGGGTCGGGGACGGCTCCGGCGACCACGATGCCGGCCGAATCGACATCGACGGTCGAGACGACGGCAGCCAGCACGACCACCGCACCGACGACCACAACCACGACCACGACCACGACCACGACCACCGATCCGCTCCGCGGCGTTCACGCCCCAGCATGCGTTCGCATCGCCGAGGAGGGCGGCTTTGAGGTCGTGGACGCCGAGGCCGGCCCGACGAGTCTCTGGATCGAGAACGGGTTCCGCGACGCTCCCGCGATCGGCGACTTCGTCGACGTGTGCGTCGACAACGGCATCAACGACATCACCGGCGACCCGGCTCTGCGCCACGACGATCCGGCGGTCATCACGGCTGTCGCCGATGACGTTCGACGGCAACAACAGAAGCTCAACGAGCTCTTCGCACCGTACGCTTCGACGCCGCTCACCGTCGATGGCATCTCGGGACCGCTGACCGGCCAGCGCCTCTGTGCGGCCAGAGTCGCACTCGGGCTGGATCCGTCCGTGACGGACCTGCAGCCGGGCTCCGATGAGCACTCCACGCTGTTGGCCGCCGCCGAGTTGCCGACACCGGCGTCGACAGCGACGGCGTCCGACCGGTGGGTGCTCATCGATCGTACGTGCCAGTGGATGTTCATCGGCTCTGGCTCCGAGCTTGTCTTCGCGTTCCCGACATCGACCGGCACGGAGGGGTTCGAGACGCGCACACAGGACCGAGCCGATGTGTTCCGGTACAACCCCGCCGTCGACAACGGAGGATGGCACGACAGCAGCGAGTACCCGGTGGGCGTCGACAACCCACTCAATGGCAACCTCTACAAGCCGCTGTATTTCGACCTCGGCCAAGCCATCCACGGAGCGAACAACGTGCCGCCGGAGCCGGCCAGCAAGGGCTGCGCCCGGCTCAGTGTGGTCAACCAGGAACGGCTTCTCGACTGGCTCGGCCTGCTCGACGCGACCGAGGAAACCTGGCGGAAGCCCGAGATGAACCTCACGGTGAACGTTCAGGGTGAGTTCGTTCCGCGAGCGCTTCGATCCTGACGGCGCTCACCAGGGCACTGAACGCCGCCGTCAGACCGCCGCCACGGCCACGTCCACTCGCATGCCTGCCTCCCAGTGTCCTGGCACATGGCATCCGATGATCGTGCTCGACATGTCTTTTTCATCGAAGGTCATGGGTCACCTCGCCCATTTCCCCCGGTTCGAGGACGAGTGGTGCAGCCGCGTCTCCGTGGCCGTCATCGCCGTCCCCGTCAGCATGGTCGCCGCTGGGTTCGACTCACCGACAGCGCGGTTCGACAGTTCGTCGGCGCCGGCCGGGACTCACTGTTGCTCTTCCAGGACATCGGGCGAGGCAACGAGACGGCCGCAGCTCGCGTGTACGCCAGCACCGCCAGTGGCTCGCAGCTCGTGCAGGTCGACGACTACGACCAGGCGATCGACGAACTCGACGACGCCCGACACGCGCTCGAGCAGAAGCGATCCGAAACTGCCGACGCAGAGGAATCGTGGGCCGCGCTCAAGGCGGATGCGGAGCAACAAGTCCTCGATCTGCAACGCATCGAGCAGGAGCGACTTGCCGACGCTGAAGTGCAGCACGAGTTGGAGCGGCAGCGTCAGGCGCGCGCCGAACAGGAGCGGCGCGAGCGCGAGCAGGAGGCAGAGCGCGAAGCGGCCGCGAAGGCGGCCGCACAAGCCGCGGCTGCATCGGCTGGAGGAACATCGAACGGGAGCGGCGGCTCCAGTGGTGGCGGGGGCCAGGGCGGCGGTTCGGCGTCGGACGGATCGCCGACACCGGTGGCACCGCCGACGCCGACACCGGTGGCACCGCCGACGCCGACACCGGTCGCACCGCCGACACCGCCTGCGAACGCCGGCAACGGCATGGTGTGCCCCGTCGCCGGACCCCGGTCGTTCGCAGACACGTGGGGCGCACCACGATCGGGCGGACGCAGCCATGAAGGCGTGGACATGATGGCTCCGGGTGGGACGCCGCTGGTGGCCGTGGAATCCGGATCGGCGACGTTCAAGACGAACCGCCTCGGAGGCAACGCAGTGTGGATCACCGGGTCGTCGGGGACCAAGTACTACTACGCCCACTTGAGCGCGTGGGAAGGCTCCAGCAGGAGCGTGTCTCGAGGAGAAGTGATCGGCTACGTGGGCGCCACGGGCAACACGAGCGTGAACCACCTGCACTTCGAGGTCCACCCCAACGGTGGACGCGCCGTCAACCCGTACCCCTACGTGCGGGCCACGTGCTGACGATCAGTCGGGAATCCGTCGTGGCGACGCCGGGTTGACAACTACGACTTGTAGTTTGGAAGCGAGGCGACGCACCGCCGACCCGTGATGATGAAGAGAACCCGACGACACCACAGACACGAACCCGACATGGAGGCGGTCTATACCCGGCGACGCTTCCTCCTGGCCAGCGCTGTCGCCGCAGTTCCGATGGGGGCCTGGTGGGGTTTCGGACGATCAGGCGGATCGAGCGGCAGCGAGCGTCCGATCTCGTCGGTTCCGGCGACGACGCCAGGACGCAGTTCGCCCTCCACCATGCCGGTAACGGACCCGGCGACCACCCCGACGTCGACGTCGACGTCGACGCCGACCTCGACCGTTCCGCCACTGGGCCATGAACTCGTCGAAGGCATGGTCGATCCCAAGATCGGACTCATGCAGCAACGCCTGACCGATCTCGCGTTCGATCCGGGCCCGGTCGATGACTATTACGGATCGGCGACCGTCCGGTCGGTCTGGGCGTTCAAGAAGCTCATCATGGGAATCCCGCGCGAATCGGCCGACGGAACCGTGACCCCGGAGGTCTGGGAGCGCATGTTCGCTCCGGTCGTCGTCGCACCCCGCCGCACGCCGGGCGGTCGCCACCTCGAGGTGTACCTTCCCGAGCAGGTCGCCGTCCTGTTCGACGGTGGCGCGGTACGCGTCGTGTCGCACGTCTCGAGCGGCGAGGGTGTGGAGTGGTGCGACGAGGTCACCGTCGATCTCGATGACGGAACCACCGAGACCAAGGGCATCTGCGGCTTGTCGATCACTCCGGGCGGGGTCTATCACTTCGAGCGCAAGGTCGAAGGGTGGCGGAACGCGAAGCTCGGCCGGCTCTACAAACCCACCTACTTCAACTACGGCATCGCCATCCACGGTGCCTCGAACGTGCCGAGCTATCCAGCCTCTCGCGGATGCGTCCGCTTCCCGATGCACATCGCCGAGTACCTCCAGGACCTCGTCGAGATCGGTGACATGGTCTACGTGTTCGACGGCGTCGAGGAACCCGAACACTACGGAGCGGCACCGATGATCTTCGACTGGCCCGACCCCGACTACACGACGACCACCAGCACCACGTCAACCACCACCACGACGTCAACCACCACCACCACGACGACCGTCCCCGAGTCCGCGACCACGACGCCGCAACCACCGCCGACCACGACGTCGACGAGCGTGCCGAACAGCTCGCCGACGACGACCACCACCGTTTCCCCGGATCCCTAGTTCGGGCGAACCTCCACCCCGCTACGAGCGGGCGCTCGTGTCCGCGACCAGCGCTCGGCGCTATCCAGGGCAGAGGGTGACCAGCAGGGCCACGACGTGATGGGCTTGGACG
Source organism: Ilumatobacteraceae bacterium (assembly GCA_033344875.1). NCBI lineage: Bacteria > Bacillati > Actinomycetota > Acidimicrobiia > Acidimicrobiales > Ilumatobacteraceae > Ilumatobacteraceae bacterium. The sequence goes on from JAWPMO010000001.1 coordinate 3,899,943, forward strand.
GCGGCCGACAGCGTCACCGCAACGACACCGAGTCCGATCGCCGAGACCCAGAAGCCCTCGTGTCGGAGCGGCTGCGGGCGCAGCAGCGCTTCCATCCGTGCGACGACCCCGAGCCCGTTGAAGGCCGCAACAGGTCGAGGTGCCTCGGACCGCCCGAGCGCGACCTTGGCCAGCGTCAAGGCAACGCGTTCGCGGTCACCGCCCGCGGCGTCGACCGCCTCTTCGTCCGCCCAACGCTCCAGTGCGAACCGGAGCCGCCGCCGCAACCACTCGAGCGGCGGCACCAGCGACGCTGCCAGCTCGGCCGCCAACAAGTGGCGATCATGACGGTGGCGGGCATGACCCCGCTCGTGTGCCAAGACGACCGCGAGTTCGTCACCATCGAGGGCTTCGACGAGCCCGGAGGACACGGCGATCCGCCGCCCTGGCCCCGGCAACGAGTACGCGAACCAATCATCGCTGTTCACCAGAGCGAAGGCGCCTGCCTCGGCGCAGCGATGACGTCGCCACGCGCGCACCGACCGGGCGAACCGAACCGCTCCGAGAGTGAGTAGGCCTGTCGCGGCGGCACCCAGCCACGGGTCGACTGACGCATGGAAACCGAGCACCGAGCGGCACCACTCGATGCCACCGCCGAGCAACGGCAGGTGCACCAGGAACCCGACCGCGAGCACGACCAGCGTCGGGACCACGGCGACGGTCACCGCCAGGATGCCACCCGTCAGCAACGCGGCGGCTAATTGGGGGCGGACGCGACGGTGCAGCGCAGTGACGACCACCGCGATTCCAAACGCGGTGAGTAGCGGCGACACCGTTGCCAGAGTTGTCATTCGCCCCCTCCGAGCAGACGACGAATCGCGGCGCGATCGCGGTGCGACAAGGCCCCGACGAAGCCACCGAGTGCGCCCTCCCGATCAGTGGTCGACGACAGGACGGCGTTCATCTGTGCGACGGCGAGTTCCGACTCAGACACCGCAGCCGAGTAGGCGAATGCCCGTCCGCGCTGTTCGCGCACCGCTCGGCCCTTGTCGTGAAGTCGCCCCAGCACGGTCATCACGGTGGTGTACGCGAGGTCGACGTCGAGGCGCTCGCTCACTTCGGCTGGGGTCATAGGGCTGTTGGCGTCCCACAGCACCTCCATGATGTCCCGCTCCAGCGCACCATCGGGTCGACGGCTCATCAGAACTCCTCCTCGCTCACCGTGTCATCCTAGGAGACCTCGCTCGGCTCCACCTCGACAACGGGATCGTCATGCTCCCGCGCTCGTTCAGCACCGCGAGGGTTCACCCGAGTCCGGTCGACGATGAAGAACGCGGTTACCCCGACGAGCACGATCATCGACATCCACTGGTTCCAGCGCAAGCCCGCAATCTCCGGTGCGGGGTCGATCCGCAGCCCTTCGACCCACAGCCGACCGAGGAAGTAGCCACCCAAGTAGAACGCGAACAGCCTGCCCGGCCGCAACCACGCACGACGATCCGTCATTAGCAGCACGCCACAGAGGGCAAGGCTCCACATCGATTCGTAGAGGAACGTCGGATGGAACGTAGTCCCGGATGCGTACCCGGCGGGCAGGTGAGCGTCGTCGATCTGCAGCGCCCACGGCAAGGACGTCGGGCGGCCGAACAGTTCCTGATTCCACCAGTTGCCCCAGCGGCCGATCGCCTGTGCGAGCGCAACCGCTGGTGCTGCGATGTCGAGCATGACTCGGATGTCGATGCCACGCCGGTGCGCGGCAACCAGGCCGATGGCAACTCCGCCGGCGAGGCCACCCGGGATCCCGAGGCCGCCTCGCCACAGCGCAGGTATCGCCCAGAGATCGGACGCGAACCGATCCCAGTCGGTGACCACGTGGTAGAGACGCGCGCCGACCAAGCCTCCCGCGACGGCCCACATCCCGACGGCGGCGATGTCGTCCTTGGACGCGGCCTGCCGTTCTTCGGCCCTTCGACCGGCCAGCCAGACAGCGGCGGCCACGCTCAGGCCGATCATGAGCCCGTATGCGGTGACGCGCAGCGGGCCGATGTGCAGCGAGGACGACGGTGGACTGGGAATCGAGGCAACGAACGCATGCATGAAGCTCGAAGTGTACTACTACACTTTGTCGTCGTGACATCAGTGAATCCGAACCCGGCGACACTGCCGCCGACCCGGCGCATGGTCCCCCAGAGTTTCACGCGTCGCAGGTTCCTGAGCGGCGTCGCCGCTGGGGGACTGTCGGCATGGCTCGCGTCGTGTTCGTCGGACGGCAGGAGTTCGTCGCCGTCGACCCTGCCATCGACGTTGTCGGGCTCAAGCACAACTGGTCGTGCCGCCCTCGGCGCGGCGTTCGCTCAGCCGGAGGTGTTCGCCAGCAGTCGCGGCCTCCTCGAGGTCGTGCTCCGCGCCGAAGAGGCTCAGGTTCCGTGGGTGATTCGACGCGCTACTGCCTCACGTACAACGGGACGACGCCGGGCCCGACGCTGCGTGTGCGGCCAGGTGATCGGCTCCAGATCCGACTGGAGAATCGACTCGAGGAATCGACCAACCTGCACACCCACGGCCTCCACGTCTCGCCGGAAGGCGACGGCGACAACGTCTTCGTCGCCGTCGGTCCGGGTGAGGACCGCACGTACGTCTACGACATCCCCGCCGACCACCGCAGCGGCCTGTTCTGGTACCACCCGCATGCACACGGCACGGTCGCCCGGCAGGTCGCAGGTGGTCTGGCCGGTGCAATCATCGTGATCGACGATGTGGACAACGCGCCCGATCTGGTGGGTTCGAACGAACGCATCTGGATCCTTGCCGACCCGCCGATCGGTACGAGCCGCGGGATCCTCGACACGAACGCGATCGACCAGATGACGGGCCGCGAGGGTGACGTGGTGCTCGTGAACGGTGTTCTCGCACCCGAAGTGCCGGCACGCGTCGGCGAGCTCGAGCGCTGGCGGGTGGTCAACGCCAGCGCCTCACGGTATTACCGGCTGGTGGTCGACGACCACGACCTGAACGTCATCGCCACGGACGGCGGGCGTCTCCCAGCTCCCGTCGCGGTGGGCGAAGCCTTGCTCGCGCCGGGAGAACGAACGGAGTTCCTGATCGCGCCGAGCGCCGAGGGCACCTTCGCAATCCGGTCCCTCCCCTACGACCGGGGTGGCGTGGGGATGGGTGGCATGGGCATGGGCGCGTCCGGCGGTACGTCGACCGAGACGATAATTGCCACCATGATCGCCGCCGGCACCGGCGACCCCGCAGCGCTCCCCAAGACGTTGCCGATCACCGACCATCCCCTGCCCGACGCCACTGCGTCACGTGCCCTCGACCTGGGGATGGGTCACATGATGGGACGGGGCGACATGGTGTGGACGATCGACGGGCGGCCGTTCGACCCAGCGCGAACCGACATCGAGGTCGAACTCGGGGTCGTCGAGGAGTGGGAGATCCGGAACCCGACCGGTATGGACCACCCGTTCCACCTCCACGTGTGGCCCTTCCGGGTGGTCGACGGAGCGAAGGCCTCGGGCTGGAAAGACACGGTCAACGTGCCAGCAGGAACATCGGTACGGGTGATCGTGCCGTTCACCGGCATCGCCGGGCGAACCGTGTATCACTGCCACATCCTCGACCACGAAGACCTCGGCATGATGGGCGTCATCGGCACAGGATCGGGGCGCTGATCGCAATGCCGGGATTCGCCGACCGGCAGCGAGCAGTTGCCGGACTTGATCAGGCGCGGAGCACCGGTAGCGTCGGGGCCAAGATGAACGTCGAACCTCGGAACGCGAGACGTGTCCTCGCAGCGATCACGATTGCGCTCGCCGTCGCCGGATGCGGGGGTGGGGGTGATGACGGTTCAGCCGTTGCGCCATCTCCAGCGACGTCCACCGACGTGGAGAGCAGCGAGTTGGCGGGCGTGTACTTCGACGTCCGGCGCGACCCCGGTTGAGGTTGCTGCTCCGGGTGGGTCGTGTACCTGCAGAACCACAGCGCTGAGGTCGAAATGACGGACGACCCCGATCGAGCTGCGTACCGGGCCGAGGTCGGCGTGCCCGACGAAGCTGCCTCGTGTCATACCGCGATCGTCAACGGCTACGCACTCGAAGGCCACATCCCGGTCGGCGCGATCGAACGGCTCCTCCAAGACCGTCCCGACGCAGTCGGTCTGGCCCTTCCGGGAATGCCTACCGACTCCCCTGGGATGGGCGGCGACGTGACCACCTGGGAAAGCCAACCCGTCATGCTCATCGGTCACGACGGCTCCCTTCAGCCATTCGACTACTGAGCCCGAGACGCAGACCGCTCACCGGGAGATCACTCACTGAGCCGAGCCTCGATGACCTGGCAGCGGTGCGCGTCGACACAGTCGGCCGGGTCGGATCGGTCGGCACGCTCCATCAGTTCATGGAGTTCGCGTCGTGCAGACTCCAATCGGTGGATCTGGACGTCGACCTCGGTCAGCTGCCGCTGAATGAGGGAGCGGGTGTGTTCGCAGCTGCGCTCACCCTGGCCCTTCAGCTCGAGGATGGACTTGATCTCGGTGAGCGTCAGCCCAGTCGCCTGGGCATCGCGAATGAAGCGGAGCCGTTCCAGCGTCGTCGAGTCATATGCCCGATACCCGGACGGCGTCCGATCCGGTGTCGGTAGGATGCCGATCGATTCGTAGTAGCGAATCGTCTTGGTCGTCACCGCAGCCTGTTCAGCAACTTCGCCGATACGCATGGCGCTCACCGTCCCGAATCCGTGGCGAGATCGTCACGCGGCCGGAGATCCAACCGCCGGAGCAACTGTGCGTTGGCGGCGACGATGATGGTGGAGAGGCTCATCGCGACCGCCGCCGCTGCAGGCGGCAGGGTGAGCCCGGCAAACGCGAACGCCCCGGCTGCGACGGGGATCGCGATCACGTTGTACGCAGTCGCCCAAACGAGGTTCTGGATCATCTTGCGATAGCTCGCCCGTGAGAGGTCGATCACCCCGGTGACCGCCCGTGGATCGCTCGATGCGAGCACGACACCGGCCGACTCGATCGCGACGTCGGTACCTGCTCCGATCGCGATGCCGACCTCGGCGCGGGCGAGCGCTGGTGCGTCGTTGACGCCGTCGCCGACCATCGCGACGCGTAGACCGCGCTGCTGGAGCTCGGCGACCTTGGCGTCCTTGTCCTGTGGGAGCACTTCGGCCATGACCTCGTCGATACCGAGTTCGGCGGCGACGGCGTCGGCGACCTGCCTGGCGTCGCCGGTGATCATGATCACCTGTTTCCCACGGGCGTGCAGGGCGTCCACGGCGGCTCGTGATTCGGGCCGAATCTCGTCCGCGACCGTGACCGCGCCCACCACCTCGCCGTCGTGGACGACGTACAGGACGGCGCCGCCACGGTCACGCCACGTCGTGATCCGATTGGCGAGCTCGCCGGGTTCATCGAGCGCCAGATGGTCGAGCAGTGCGGGCCCGCCCACGGCGATCTCGTGTCCATCCACGATGGCGGCGATGCCGCGTCCCGTGATGGCATCGAACTCCGACGCAGCCGGCACGTCACCGAGTTCGTCTCCGACGGCGACGATCGCTCGTGCGATCGGATGCTCGCTGTCGGCCTCGGCTGCCGCAGCGAACCGCATCATCTCGTCGGCGTCCCATCCCTCGATCGCTTCGCGATCGATGACGGCGTGGTTGCCCTTGGTGAGGGTGCCGGTCTTGTCGAACATCACGGCGTCGACGGTGCGCATCCGCTCGAGCGCCAGCCGGTCTTTGACCAGGATCCCCGCTCGTGCGGAGGTCGCGGTGGTGATCGAGATGACGAGCGGGATCGCCAGTCCGAGCGCGTGTGGGCACGCGATCACGAGCACGGTGACCGTGCGGATGACGCCGTTTGCGCCGTCGCCGAGCGCCGCCCACACGACCAAGGTCATGACGGCGGCTCCGGTGGCGACGTAGAACAGTGCAGCTGCAGCCCGATCCGCGAGCGCCTGGGTGCGCGAGTTCGAGCTCTGGGCATCGGCCACCAGGCGTTGAATCCCGGCCAGCGCCGTGTCGTCGCCCAGAGCGTCGACGCGGACGCGGATCGCCCGATCCGATGACACCGTGCCCGCCACCACGCGATCGCCCTCACCACGGTCGACCGGACGGGACTCGCCCGTGATCATCGACTCGTCCATTGCCGCCGATCCGTCGATGATTACACCGTCGGCGGGAACTCGACCGCCCGGGCGGACCAGCACGACATCGCCCCGTTCCAAGTCGGCGATCGCGACCTCGATCGGTTCGCCGTCCTCGATTCGCTCAGCCCGATCGGGCAGCAACTCAGCCAGCGCCGAAAGCGCCCCTTGTGCCTGGCCAATTGCCTTCATCTCCTGCCAGTGACCCAACAGCATGATGACGATCAGCGCCGCCAACTCCCACCAGAAGTCCAGTTCACCCCAGCCGAGCGAGCTGGCGAGTGACGACCCGTAGGCGACGGTGATGGCGAGGGCGATCAGGAGCATCATCCCCGGCTGGCGAGCTTGGACCTCGTGCACCGCGCCCTTCAGGAAGGGCTGTCCACCCCACAGGAAGATGACGGTGCCGATCACCGGTGACACCCACGCCGCCCATGAGGCGTCGATGGAGTACCCGAACCACTCCTGGACCATGTGTGAGAAGACGATCACCGGAATCGCCAGCAGTAGGTTCCACCAGAACAGTCGCCGGAACATTGCCGGATCGTGCCCGGCGTGCTTGTCATGGCCGGCATGCGAGTGCTCGTCGTGGCGGGGCGGGTGTCCGCGATCGTGAGTTCCATGCTCGACGTCGGCGTCGGGCGTTGCGCCGTGGCCCTCGTGTCGGCTTTCGGCCGTCGCCTGATCGTGTGTTGCCATGGATCGCTCCCACTTCTCGCTGCTCAGATCGGGGTTCATGAGATTCTTGATGTCCTACCTATACACCTTCCCCCTGGGGGCAAGGTCAACACCTGGTTCGCAGATTCGCCGCCGTCTCTGCGAGCCCCGGCTGCGGGATCACCGTTCGAGGCCGATCTCGGTGGACGACCCGCGTTCAGGGGCATGGAACACCGGTTCGAATCCGTGGTCGGCCGCCCAGTCTTCGAGCGGCGTGGTGAGAGCTTGGACTTCGCTGCGGCCGAGAAGACCCGTACTGCCGAAGGTCGCCAGCGCGTCAGCACTCGCTTCGATGGTGACCGGGAAGCCGTCGGCCCATCGACGCCAGGTGTCGAGCGCTTCGGAGAGCGCGTGGAGTTGGTCGGTGTCGACGTTTCCGAGCAGGAAGTTGCGTCGGAGGGGGAGGTTTCTGATCGAACGCTCGGCGCGTTGGATCTCGTCGTGAGCTGTTGAGATCGCATTGGTGGCCGGGCGGGCGGTTGCTTCGACGGCAGCGAGAAGACCTCTCGCCTGTGCGAGTTCATCATCGGCTCGGCCCGCTCTTCGGCGCGCGGCGGGACGCTTGATCGCCTTGGCTCGGCGGAGGGCTGCGTTGGTCGTCCACACTTGTTGTTGGGCGGATTCGACGTCGGCGCGTGCGTTGTCGAGCGCTGGTCGGTGGGGGTCGAGGAGGCGTTCGGCTTCGAGCAGTTGTTGTTGGGCGTTGTCGAGTTCGGCGTGGTGCCGGTCTGCCATTGCGTCGAGTTGCGCGCGCTTCTCTTCGACGCGCTGGAGACGGCTGGTGATGTTGTTTGTGAGGTCGTCGAACCAGTGCGGGAGGATGCAGCGAGGTTGTGGTGTGGAACGTTGCCGCCCGAGGTGTCGGGTCGTCTCGGCGAGTGCTCGGCGTTGCGCGATCGCGGGTAGGTCGACTCGGTCGTTGGCGATGACGCGTTCGAGGATGTCGCGGGCTTCGTCGAGGTCGTGTGTTTCGGTGACGACGAGCATGAGGTTCTCGGTGCGGCCTCTGGTGGCGCCGACGTAGAGGCCGCGCCTCGAGGTGGCGTCGGTGACGACTTCGATTGCGGCGGCGGTGGTGTCGCCTTGGTTGCCGTGCTCGGTGGCGGCGTAGCCGAGGTGGACGTGTTCGGCGGCGTAGTCGGCGGGCAGTTCGACGACGCCTGTGCCTTCGTTCGACGACGCGGTGACGGTGCCGTCGGCGCCGATGCCGGTGACGGTCCATGTTTCGCGGTTGCGGACGACGTCGCCGGTTGTCGTGGTGAGGCGGCGGTTGTTGCGTCGGGTGACGACGACGTCGCCGACGCACGCGAACTCGGTGCCGCCGATCGGCGCGAGCGTGGTCGGGTCGATGTCGCCGGCGGCCGCTCGTGCTGATTGGATCGCCGTGTTGATCCGGTCGACGTGGTCGTTGCTGGACGCGGTGATCGCGAGGGTCTCGCCCGCGGCGTGGGTCTGGCTCCACCGGTCGACGACGAGCGCGACTTGTTCGTCGAACGTGCCGGGGATGATTCGGTCGTGGGCGATGTAGTCGTCGAGTGCTCGTGGGTCGCCGCGTCGCAGTTTGAGGGACGCGGCTGGCTCCCAGGGTTCGGTGAAGCGGTGGATCCGGTCGAGTTCGTGAACCCGTCCGGTGACGGTGAGTTCGTGGAACATGCCACCTCGGCCAACCGCTTGGAGTTGGTAGGGGTCGCCGACGAGCGCCACCCGCCATCGTCGAGCCGCGGCGAGTTGTGCGAGTTCAGAGAGGGAGTGGGTGCCGACCATGCCGGCTTCGTCGACGATCACCGTCGTGCCGGCCGGGAGTCGATAGTGGTCGAGGGGTGGCCGGTCGGTCCGGTTCCATTCGTGGAGGAGTTTGTCGAGCGTGTCGGATTCGATGCCGGTCTCTCGTTTGAGGACACGGGCGCCCTTCGCCGACGGCGCAACTCCGAACACCGGGCGGCCAACACCGTGGAGGTCGTCGATCGCGGCGCGCAGTGTGGTGGTCTTGCCGGCCCCGGCGGGTCCGACGACGAGGACGAGTTGGTCGTGGCCAGCGACTGCGGCGGCGACGTCGGCCTGCATGACGTCGAGGTGCGCGCCGTCGACGGTCGTTGACGGTCGGGGGTCGTCGGCTTGGGCGGCGAGCGCCCACGATGCGATCAGTTCTTCTTCGGCGAGGATGGCGTCGGTGGTGATGTGCGGACTGATCGGTTCGTGAAACAGCGATCGCCCGTCCGACACACGCCGCGGCGTCGCCGTGTGGTCCGGGTCGAGTTCGATGCAGTGGCCGACGACGGCGTCGGCCCACTGCTCGATGCGCTCCGCCCACTGCTTGCCGGTGAGTGTGGGGTCGGGTCGGGCGACGTCGGCCACGGCGGCGACGATCTGGGCCCGGTTCCACGACGATCCCGATGACGACAACGCGTCGATGAGTTCGGCGACCGTGATCGTCGGCGGCCGCTCGTCGCGATCGACCTGCTGGGTTTGGAGTTCCTCGATCAGCCCGAAAGCGTCCCAGCCGGCTGCCGCGGCCTCGGTGTCCCACCGTGTCGTGAGTTCGGAGACGCCGGTGCCGGATTTGCGCGCCCGCGTGTCGACCGCGGCCTCCCGCTTGAGCGCGCCGATTTCCCACTGGTTGGGGTCGCGTCCCTTCCGCGCGGCGAAGTCGTCGACCTTGACGGCGACAGCTTCGTTGATCTCGTCCGCCCGCTTCGAAAACACGGCGAGCAGATCGTCGGGCATGGCGGCCATCTCGGCCTGGCCGTTGTCGATCGTTGCCCAGTCGATACCGAAACGGTGGGTGAGTTCGTTGCGGAGCACCGACTGGTAGAGGCCGCCCAGCATCCTCTGGTGTCGCTTGAGATAGCGGGCGTCGAGGGCGAGCCAGCGGCCAGCCGCGGTCTGCACCTTCGCCGAGATGACACAGTGGGTGTGGATCTGTGGGTCATCCGCGCGAGATGTCGTCTGGCGGAACGCAGCGATCGTGAGACCTTGCGAGTCGGGGTGGAGTCGGCCGCCGGCGGATCGGATGCGGGTCGTCGAACCGAACCGTTCGAGGTGGCCGAGGGCAGCGTTGACGGCGACGTCGTGCGCGGCGAGGAGTCGCTCGTCTCGGGTGAGCGCCCACAACACACTGAGTGACTTCGGTGCGGAGAAGGTCGCGTCGAACCCGGCGACCGCCTTCACAACCGTGCCGTTCGCGAGTTCTCGGTCCCGGAGAGCTCGCCCGAGCGGTGTCCCAGTTGTGGGGTCACGGCCTTCGAGGACCGACTGCAGATCGTCGGCGATGACGTCACCGACGAGGTCGAGACCCGGTGCTTGGCGGCCGAGCCACTTCCCGGGAACCTCACCGGGCGCCTCGGTGAGATAGCGGGTGTAGTAGTCGACAGCGGCGGCCGCCGAACCGGCGTAGATCGTGCGAACCCGCAACATCACGACCCGCCCAGACGTTTGGGCACTTGTCTGTTGAAGAAAGTGGGAAGTGATCGTGAACTGGTCATGGTGATCCGCGGGGGAGTCAGTCCTCGAAGAGTCGAGGAGTCGTGGGACGGCGAGTGGTGCGACGCGGGTGGCGAGTCGTCGTGTGCGGTGACGGACTCCGCGTGTCGTCGTCGCAATCGGTGTGACCGACCTGGTGGTCGACGGTCGGGTGTTCGGCGATCGGCCAGGTGATCGGCGCGCCGATGTAGTGCTCGAGCCGGACGCGCGGGACACGGAGGCCTCGGCCGACCTTCAGCCCCGGGATCTCGTCGGCGTCACCGGTGGCCCGGTAGCGGTGGATCGACTCGTACACGAAGGTCAGCCCGCAGCGCAGCACGGCGGCGGTCTCGGCCACCGTCAGCAGATCCGGCGGCGCGCTGTTCGACGGTGGAGTGTCGAGTTGTCGTCGTGTCGGCATCGCATCGGTCCTTCATGGGATCACCCCACCCGTGAACCGGACGCTCGACGTCGAGCCGAGTGGGACCCAGCCCGACGACAAAGGCGTCCGATCACCTAATGAAATGCCGACGAAGGCGCTTCTCGTTACAGAATTTCTTGGTCAACCAACTCCGAGCAATCGATCGAACATGGGCAGAACGACCGCCGCCGCCGACCTCGAGACTTCGGCGGTCGTTGGCAAACGATCGTCGGTCAGATGCCGCCGACTGCGGTGAAGCTGGCGCATCGATGTGGAGGCCGACGATCGCGACCGGTCGTAATGCGTGCGTCAGTCGGTGACGCGGTCAGCCCAGTAGAACGGGCGACGGCGTTCGTGATGTACGGCGAGGATCTCGAGGTCCTCGCTGGCGACTCGGTAAACGACAACATACGGGAAGCCGGCGAGAGCGATCTTCCTCTCGAGCTGTTCACTGCTGTCGTCCTGGCGCGTCAGGGTCCCGGCGTTCGGCCAACGCGCCGCGCGCTCAGTCGTTGCTCGGACGGCGCCGAGGAAGCGGCCGCCAAGTCCGTCGACGCGGTTCTCGTACCAGAGTTGTGCTTCCACCACTTCGGCGGTCGCAAGAGGGTGAAACCGGACGGCGCGCGTCACCGGGGACGTCGGGCTTGATCCACCTTCGCAAGGACATCGTCCCAGGAGTCGGTGGTGACCTCGCCGGAGTCGATCTGGCGGGCTCGTCGAGCCGCTTCGTCGGCCCAGAGTCGATCGAGCTCTGCCTGGTCGGTCTCGACCGATCGATCATCGAGGCTGTCGAGGAGTTCGACAGCCAGTTGTGCCCGGGCTGCCTCTGGCAGCGCGAGCGCTTCAGATCGCAGCGCGTCCGTCTGGGCGGTCATGCTGCCACGATACATCGTCGCCGGCCCGCCGACTGGAGCAAGGCGGCCGCTCGCCGAGCGGGGTTCGTTCGGCCTTGAAAGACGTGATTATGGAGCGGCCTCCGTCGGTTCGAAGGCGTGCGATTTCGCCGGCGGTGCGGCGCGGGTTGCCGCGATCCGGCAGGTGATTATCGCTCGGGTGCGACGGCGCCTCTGAAGGGGTCCCGGTTGGAACTGGGCCAGGTGGTCAATCCAGCAGGCCGCCAATTACGTCGGCGGCTTGGCGGTCGCTGGCTTCGAGGAAGTGGGCGTAGACGTTCAGGGTCGTCGCTGCGTTGGCGTGGCCGAGCCGCCCGCTGACGGTGCGGACGGGGACGCCGGCGGCGAGGAGTTGGGTGGCGTGGAGATGCCTCAGATCGTGGAGGCGGACGCTATCGAGACCGGCCTGCTTGCGCACTCGGGTGAAGCGACCGGTGATCGTGTCGGGGTGTAGGGGGTCGGCGCCGTCGGCCGATTCGGTGAACACGTAGCCGTCGGGATCGAGCTCGAGGTCGCACGCGTCAGCTCGTTCCTCGAGACGTCGACGCTGGGCGTCGAGCACGGCGACTGTCGCATCGTCGAGTGCGATCCGGCGTGAGGCGTGGGTCTTGGTGTCCTTGACGACGGTGCCACCCGCGACGGATGCGATTGAGCGCTTGATCGACAGCGTGCGAGTGCTGCGGTCGAGGTCGGACCAGCGCAGTCCGCACACCTCGCCGCGTCGTGCCCCGGTGGCCGTCAGTACTCGGAGCAGTGCGCCGTACTCGGGGTCGTCCTCGTCGGCGAGCTCGAGCATGCGCTTCACGTCGACGATCGAGGGCGGGTTGATCTCGCGCTGACGGAGCTTCGGCGGCGACGCCGCAGCCGCCGGGTTCATCGGAACGATGCTCCACTTCACCGCTTGGCCGAACGCTCCCCGGAACACGGCGTGCACGTGCCGGATGGTGGCAGGGGAGAGGCCGCGCTCCTTCGAGAGCATCGCGTAGTAGTCGTCGAGACGCTTCGTCGTCACTCGACCGAGTCGCAGCGATCCGACGTCGGGTTTGATCAACCGCTCCGTCAAGCGGCGGTACTCGCGCACGGTGGTCGGCGACAGCGAGCCCTCGACGTGGTCGATCCACGAGTCGAGCAGTTGGCCGAGCGTCTTGGCCGTCGAGGTGATCTTGCCCTCCGACACCTGGGCCACGAGTGCGGCGAGCGCCCGTTGCGCCTCGCGTTTGGTGCCGTAGTGGGTGCGACTGAGCTGCTTGCGGAGGCCGGTCTCCGGGTCGCGCGGGAGCTGAACGATCAACTCCCAGTTGCCGGCTTGGCGCTCACGCAATGAGCCCTTCATGCCGACGATCCTAAACCGAATTCTTGGTTAGCTGCTTGGTTGGAGGTTGTTGACTTCGCAACGACTCTCGAAAAACGCCCATCTACCAGGCATTTCTCAGAGCCCAGAAGGGGAATTGAACCCCTGACCTACGCATTACGAGTGCGTTGCTCTACCGACTGAGCTATCTGGGCCGGACCGAACGGCGAGAGCGGGGCTACCCGTGGTCTCGTCATGCGGACTGCGGGACGGGATCGTATCGCCTGAGAACGGCCGCGCCGACCTCGAATCGGCGGAGGGACGGCGAGTCTCGTGACCGGGGCGTGCCCGTCAGATCGTCGACGCCCACTCACCTGCCGTCGCCACGGCGGCGGTCAGGGCCGTGCCCCAGGCCAGGTCGATCGCCGTGATCTTCCACGTGAAGCCCTCGATGGTGGCCATGCTCGTCAGGTCGTACGTCGCGTAAGCCAGGAACCCGACGGCGGCGCCGGCGAGCGCCGCCGTGCCGATGCCGTCGTACCGGTCGACGACGAGGGCCACGACGCCGACCACGTACACGACGTAGAAGACCGCCGCGGCGGCGACGTTCGGCTTCGGGCGCATCAGCTCGCCGATCTCGTTCTCGTAGAGCTTGCGGGCGACGACGCCGAGCCAGAGCTCGTCGAGCACCCCCATGGTCAGCCCGCCGGCGATCAGAGCAGCAATCCAGTTCACGTGGATGCAGTACCCCGTTTCGCCGGGCTGATGCATCGGGCTGACGCATCAGCGCGCGTGATCAGCGCCGAACGCCTCTGATCAGCTGGTCAACACCGGGAGCGACCACAGCAGCGATTGGAGCAGCAACGTCTCGTTGGGGTTGCGCTCGAGCACTTCCATCGCGTCGTGGATGTGCCGGACGGCGTCGGCCGCCGCGTCGGGACGGCTCATCTCGCCGGCGAGCAGTGCGTCCCGATACGCGCCGGCGATGACCGTCAGGCCCGCCAGCAGTTCGTCGGTGCGGTGTCGGCGCAGCTCGCGCTTGTGTCGGTCTTCGAGCGCCTTCTTGCCGCTCCCTCGCTCGCCGTACTGTTTGATGCGGGCGTCGAGCACCTCGACCTCGGAAGCGTGACGGTCGGTCAACGGCGCTGCTGCTGCTTCGATCCTGGCCATGAGGTCGTCGACGAGCTTCAGTGCGGTGGCGCCGGTGCCGTCGAGCTGCCGGGGCACCTCGGCGAAGGCACGTCGGCGGGCCGCCAGCTCGGGGTCGGCGCCGAGGACTCGCGCCCGATCGACGTTGCCGCCGGCGGCAGCCGCCGCCTCGGCCGCAGAATCGGGATCGACCCCTTCGCTGACGAGTTGATCGGCGATGTGCTGCTCGTCGACCGAGCGAAAATCGATCCGGGCGCAGCGCGACGAGATGGTGATCAGATCCTGCGGCACGAAGTCGGCGAGGATCAGGAACGTCGTCGACGCCGGAGGCTCCTCGATCGTCTTGAGCAGCAGCGCCGCGCCCTCGGGGCGCAGCAGATGGAACTCGTCGAGGATCATCACCTTGCGGTCACCCTCGGACGGCGCCAGCGATGCGGTGCGCACGATCTCGCGCGCCTGGTCGAACGAGATCGACGGGCCGACCCGACTGACCTCCTTGACGTCGGGGTGTTCGCCGCGCAGGACGAGCTCGGCGTCGCGGCGGGTCGCGTCGTCGACCCCGCCGATCAGGAGCGCCGCGAACGCGCGGGCGGCCTCCTTCTTGGTCGAACCTGCCGGTCCGACGAACAGGTAGGCGTGGACGGGATCGGCGGCAGCACGCTCGAGTCGCTCGACGGCGTCGTGCTGACCGACGACGGACGACCAGACGGATTCGGCGACGGTCATCCGACACCCAGCCGATCCCGGACGGCGTCGCGGATCGCCGCCGTGACGTCGTCGGGGTCACCCGATGCGTCGATCACGACCCAGTGATCCGGATCGTCGGATGCCATGGTCGCGAACCCGCGGTCGACCCGGCCGTGGAAGTCGTCGCCGGCGAGTTCGAACCGATCGCGGTCGCGCTTGGCCATGCGCCGTGCGGTCACGTCGTCCGGCACGGTGAGCAGGATCACCAGGTCGGGCCAGGTTTCGCCGATCGCCCATTCGTTGATCAGCCGCACCTGCTCGAGCGGCAGGCCTCGGCCGTAGCCCTGATAGGCGAGGGTGGAGTACACCGATCGATCGCTGACCACGTGGCGGCCCGCGGCGAGGGCGGGACGGACGACTTCGGCCAGGTGTTGCGCCCGGTCGGCGGCGACGATCAGCGTCTCGGCGTGGTCGTCGAGGTCGGTGACCGACGTGTCGTGGAGGATCTCGCGGAGCCGTCGACCGATCGCCGTGCCGCCGGTCTCGCGTGTGATCACGGCGTCGAGGTGCTCGGCGAGTCGCGCCGCGTGCGTGCTCTTGCCGCAGGCCTCGGCACCCTCGAACGCGATGTAGAACGGCATCGGGCGGCCACCCTACTGGCGGCGACCCGATCCTTCGATCTCAGTCGTCGTCGCTCCCGGCAGCGTCGCCGCCGTGTCGATCGGCGGTGTCGTGTTCGCCGTCGGCCACTGGGTGGGTCGCGGCGTCGGCGGCGTCATCGCCGGGTCGCGGCGCCGGCTCGTCGAAGTCGTCGAAACGGCTGGTCTCGGGTGCCAGCACCGTGCGAGCGGCCGGTGCCGGCCCCTTGGGAGGCCTGGCCGGTGCGTAGAGCCCCCACAGCACGCCGAGGGCGATGCCGGCCACCACGAGCACGATCGTGGTGACGAGGCTCAGCGAGACGACCTTGGTGACGACGGCGACGACGGCGAGGCCGAGCCCCATCAGGAGGCCCCAGATCGATCCGCGGATCGGATGCCGTTTCGTCTCGGTCTGTCCGGGGGTCATCGTGGTTCGTGTCGATGCGGTCATGTCACACCTTCCAGGTCCGTGCCGGTCGGGCGTTGAACAGGATGCCGAACAGGCCACCGCCCAGCAGGGCGAGTCCGGCCAGCCCGACGGGGTCGGTCAGCCCGTTGCCGAGGAACTCGACGTGGCCCTTCCCCATGCACGGGCCGAGGTTCGCGGAGGTCAGCTCGCCTTCGACCCGCACCTTGGCGCTGAACTTCACCGGCAGGTCGTCGGCGAGGTCGACCAGGCCGGCGTTGCGGTTGTTCCCCGACGAGTTCGGATCGCCACCGGAATCGAGGCTGATCCCGCTCGTCTTCAGTGACCAGCGGTGCTCCATCGGTCCGTCGCCGGAGCGGGGCATGAAGCCGAAGTAGACGACGACGCCACGGGTGTCGACGCGGAACGGGTTGGCCGAGGTGAACGCCTGGTCGCCGTCGAGGAGGTCGATCGGCGGTCCGTCGTCGCCGGTGTCGAACGCGGCGTCGATCCGCCGTCCGTCCTGGTCGAACGAGAAGGCGAAGCCTCCGCACGGGCCGGTCACCTCGCTGCCGGTACCGAAGTCGTCGACGTCGGTCGACAGTTCGGTGAGCTCGACCAGTTGGCCGAAGAGCATGTCGGCCTCGTCGAGGTCGTACTCGCCCGGGTCGCCCTCGGGGATCAGCGCTCGAATCGCCTCGAGCGCCTCGTCGTCGATCGTCGGCGGAGGCGGACTGCCGGCGTCGACGGTGCCGCCACCGATCACGCACATCACCCCGATCACCAGCGCTCCCCAGCGCCATCGTGTTCGTCCCGTCATGACCGCCCCCTTCCAGGTCGTCTCGACATGTGAGACGGTACCTCACCCGATCGGGTGAAGGTACGGAATTGGCCGGGCGCGGCCCACCGGGCGTTCCGGTGGGGGAGGGGTCAGGCGTCGTCGTCGGGAGCGACGGTCGACTTCGCGGCGGCTTGTCGGGCTGCCGTCTTCTTCGCTGCCGTCTTCTTCGCAGCGGTCTTCTTCGCGGCCGCCTTCTTCGCCGGCTTCTTCTTGGCGGCGGCCTTCTTCTTGGTGGCTTTCTTGGCCGTGCCACCCTTGGCCGCGACGACGTCGCGACGGATCGCGAGCAACTCGAACGCACGCTCGGGCGAGATCTCTTCGATCCGGTCGCCCTTGCCGATCGATGCGTTGGTCTCGCCGTCGGTGACGTACACACCGAACCGACCGTCCTTGGCCACCACGGGCCGTTCGCTCACCGGATCGGTGCCGAACTCGCGCAGCGGGCCCTTGGCCGCCATGTTGCGACCACCGCGTTTGAACACCTTCGGCTCGGAGAAGATTTTGGCCGCTTGGTCGAGTGTGATCGTGAGGAGCTGCTCCTCCGAGTCGATCGACCGGAAATCCTTCTCCTTGACCACGTACGGCCCGTAGCGACCGTTGTTGGCGACGATCTCCTTGCCGTCGGCCGGATCTTCACCGAGCGAGCGCGGGAGCTGCAACAGCTTCTTCGCGTCGTCGATCGTGATCGAGTCGAGCGCCATGTTGGAGAACAGGCTCGACATGCGCGGCTTCTCGAGGCCCGGTGGCAGATCGTCGGGTGCGCCCCACTGCACGTACGGCCCGAACCTGCCGCTCTTGGCGAACACCGGGTAGCCGTCCATCTCGCCGATCGGCTCGTCGCTCTTCGGGAGCGCCAGGAGTTCGAGCGCCTTGGCGACGTCGAGTTCGTCGGGCGGCATGTCGTCGGGCACGCTGGCGGTGTCGTCGCCGCGCTTGACGTAGGGCCCGTACTTGCCGGGCTTCGCCACGACCAGTTCGCCGTTCTCGTCGTGCCCGAGCGGGAACGTGTTGATCGCAGCGGCATCGATCTTGTCGAGGTTCTCCTCGACGATCTTCTTCAGCCCCGGCAGCGTCTCGTCGTCGCCGAAGTAGAACCGCTTCAGCCAGTCGTCCTTCTGCATCTTGCCGTTGGCGATGGCGTCGAGGTCGTCGTCCATCTTGGCGGTGAGCGCATAGTCGACGAGGCCACTGAAGTGTTGTTCGAGGAGCCCGACCACGGCGAACGCGGTCCAGGTCGGCACGAGCGCCTGCCCCTTCTTCCACACGTAGCCGCGGTCCTGGATGGTCTGGATGATCGACGCCCAGGTCGACGGGCGACCGATCTCGAGTTCTTCGAGCCGCTTGACGAGCGACGCCTCGGTGTAGCGGGACGGCGGGCTGGTGGTGTGCCCGTTGGGCGTCAACGAATCGACCGGGACGACCTCGCCCTGGGCGAGCGGCGGGAGCAGCGCTTCCTTGGTGCCGTCGCCGTCGTCGTCGGCGGCGACGTACACGGCCCGGTAGCCCGGGAACGTGATCGTGGTGCCCGACGCGGCGAACTCGCAGTCGGTCTGCTCGTGCTCGGAGATCGCGCCGAGCCGGACGCTGACGGTGACACCGGCCGCGTCGGCCATCTGCGACGCGAGCGTGCGCTGCCAGATCAGCCGGTACAGCGAGAGCTCCTGGCTGTTCAGCTCGCCCTCGACCTGCTTCGGCGACCGGTACGGCGTGACCGGGCGGACGGCCTCGTGCGCCTCCTGGGCGTTCTTCGACTTGGAGGTGTACTGCTTGGGTTGCGGCGACAGGAACTTCTGGCCGTACTCGCTCGTGATCGCGTCGCGGGTGGCGGTGAGCGCCTCGGCCGACAGCGTCACGCTGTCGGTACGCATGTAGGTGATGAAGCCTCGTTCGTACAGCCCCTGGGCGACGCGCATCACCTGCGACGACGACAGGCGCAGCTTGCGGCCGCCCTCCTGCTGGAGCGTCGACGTCATGAACGGCGGCTTCGGGGTGGAGCGGTACGGCTTCTCCTCGACCGAGCGGATCGAGAACGTGGCCTGCTCCAGCCCGGCGGTGAGGGCCCGGGCGCGGGCCTCGTCGATCGCGACCGCTCTGCCGCTCGGCGACGCCTTGATCTCACCGCGATCGTCGAAGTCCTTGCCGCTCGCGACCTTGGCGCCGTCGACCGCGACCAGCTTGGCGTCGAACGCGGGGCTCGTCGCGGTCAGCAGGTCGATGTCCCAGTACGACGCCTCGACGAACGCGATCCGTTCGCGTTCGCGCTCGACGATCAGTCGGATCGACGGGCTCTGGACCCGACCGGCGGACAGGCCGCGGTTGACGCGGCGCCACAGCACCGGCGAGACCTCGTAGCCGTACAGACGGTCGAGGATGCGGCGGGTCTCGGCGGCGTCGACGAGGCCGTAGTCGATCCCGCGCGGGTTGTCGATCGCGTGGTCGATCGCGGCCTTGGTGATCTCGTGGAACACCATCCGCTTGACCGGCACCTTCGGCTTGAGGTGCTCGATGAGGTGCCACGAGATCGCCTCGCCCTCGCGGTCTTCATCGGTCGCGAGATAGAGCTCGGAGGCGTCCTTGAGCGCAGCTCTGAGCTCTTTGACCACCGTCTTGCCGCGGTCGGTGAGTTCGTAGGTGGGCTTGAATCCGTTGTCGACGTCGATGTTCAAGCCCTTGCTGGGCAGGTCGGCGACATGGCCGACCGAGGCGCGCACGTCGAAGTCGCTGCCGAGGAATTTCGAGATCGTCTTGGCCTTCGCGGGTGACTCCACGACGACGAGTGGCTTCGCCATTGCTGCCTTTGGCTAGGGGATGGGTGGTCGGGTTGTCAAGAGGTGATCATGGCTGAGTCTGCCGCGAATTCGGTCCATGCCCACCTCGCGCGCGTTCGGCGCGCCGTCGGGAGCCGGGTCATCGACGGCGCCGACCGGACCGCTTGAGTCGACGGGCGAGGTCGTCGTTGTCGACGAGTTCGACCATCACCGACAGCGGTGTGACCGGCGGAGCGGCCTCCGGCTCGGCTCGACGTTCGGCGACATCGACGTCGCGCAGCCCGAGCGCCGATCGCATCCACCCGATCGGCCGTCGCCACCACACGACGGCCCGAAGATGCGGTTCGCCGCGGTCCAGCAACGTGGCCCGGATGTGCTCGACGGCGATGGGGCCGTGGAGGCGCTCGACGATCTCGAACGCCGCCTCGACGGCACTGATGCTGCCTTCGCAGGTGATGACGTTGCCGGACATCACCATCCGGCGGGCGTCGGCATCGGAGCCGTACCGCCGCAGCAGGTCGCCGGCCAGCCAGTGGGTCGCGGCGGGTTCGCCGTGGAGGAGACCGGCCGACGCCAGCACGACGGTGCCCGTCGAACTCGCCGCCACGTAGCGTGCCGACCGCTCCATCCTCACCAGGAAGCGGCGGAGAGCGGCGTCGTCGGCCGCGCGCTCACATCCGATCCCGCCCGGCACGACCGCCACATCGACGTGATCGAGGTCGTCGAAGCCGACGTCGGCGATCTGTCGTCCTCCCGGTCCGGCAAAGGTGCCACGGCGCGTCCCGACGACGACGACCTCGGCGTCGTCCATCGCGCCGAGCACGGACGAGAACGCCTCGCACTCGGCGGCGAGAACGCCGTCGTAGACCACGATGGCGATGCGCACGCATCCATCCTCACACGGCGGGTGACGATGTCAAGCGGCTCCGATGCTGCGCCGACGGGTACCGTCGCGCCGTGGCACCCGATCCCGATCTCGGCTGGAACGATGCGCTCGAAGCGTCGTGGCAGCAGATCGGCGCGCCCGGCCGCCCCGGACGCGTCTCGCGCATCGATCGTGGATGGAGCACGGTGATGCGACATGCCCGTGACACCGAGCCGCTCCGGACGCGCAACTTGTACGTCGACGTCGCGATCGGCGACTGGGTCGTGCCCACCGCCGACGAGGAGCAGATCGAACACATCATCGAACGTACGTCGGCCTTCGTGCGGCGAGCCTCGTTCGACGGCGACCGGTTCGAGGCCGACGCCTTGGCGGCGAACATCGACGTCGTGTTCCTCGTCCACGCACTCGGCTCGACGCCGAACCAACGGCGCCTCGAACGCGAACTGGTGCTCGCGTTCGATTCGGGCGCCGAGCCGGTCGTGCTGCTCACCAAGGCCGACATCGTCGACGACCCGGAGCCCGCCCGGCTCGAACTCGCCGAGGTCGCGCTCGGGGTCCCGGTGCTGGTCGCCAGCGGCCTGGCATCGCAGGGGATCGAACCGATCCGCGAGTACGCCGCCGGCAACCGCACCCTGGCGTTCCTGGGGGCCTCGGGCGTCGGCAAGTCGACGCTGGTCAATGCGCTGCTCGACGACGAGGTGATGGACACAGGTGCCGTTCGGGTCGGTGACCAGCGCGGTCGCCACACCACGGTCGCGGCCCAGCTGCTGCGCATGCGTGGTGAAGGGTGGCTGGTCGACACGCCGGGTGTTCGGGCGGTCAGCCTCTGGCTGAGCGGCGACGGCATCGAGCGGGCGTTCAGCGACGTGTTCACGCTGATGGACGACTGCCGGTTCCGCGACTGCAAGCACGATCGCGAGCCCGGCTGCGCTGTTCAGGCGGCGGTCGCGGACGGCCGACTGGACGCGGCACGACTCGACAGCCTCGAGCGACTCGTCGCCGAAGAGGCGGCGCTCGAGGCCGAACAGGAGCGTTTCCTCAGGCGCGGCGACCGACGCGGCGCACGCAAGCCCCGTTGATCCGAGGGCTGCGCCCGAGCAGGCCGGATACGACATCGAGCGACGTCGCTCACTAAGTTCGACAACGCCCCCAAACACGAAGGAGCGTCACATGGCAGGACTCGAGAGCACCGTCGACATGTTCGATCTCAGGATGTCGGACGACGCTCGTCCGCTCTACGAGAAGGTCAAGAAGTTCATCGCCGAGGAGATCGAGCCGAACACGGCCGAGTTCTTCCGGCTCGGCGAAGGCCGGGCGGAGCGATGGGGCTACGGCGACGGGCAGCTCGAGCTGCTCGAGTCGATGAAGTCGAAGGCCAAGGAGCAGGGCCTGTGGAACTTCTTCC
Source organism: Ilumatobacteraceae bacterium (assembly GCA_033344875.1). Classification (NCBI taxonomy): domain Bacteria; kingdom Bacillati; phylum Actinomycetota; class Acidimicrobiia; order Acidimicrobiales; family Ilumatobacteraceae; species Ilumatobacteraceae bacterium. The sequence continues at coordinate 3,921,638 of JAWPMO010000001.1, forward strand.
TCCCCGACGCCGAGACCGGCGAAGGTCTGTCGAACCTCGACTACGCGTACATCGCGATGGAACTCGGCAAGAATCCGATCGCGTCAGAATGTCTCAACTGTGCGGCACCCGACACCGGCAACATGGAAGTGCTCGAACGGGTCGGCACGCCGGAGCAGAAAGAGCAGTGGCTGAAGCCGCTGCTCAACGGTGAGATCCGGTCGGCCTACGTGATGACCGAGCCCGACGTCGCCTCCTCCGACGCCAAGCAGATCCGCTGCAGCGCCGTGCAGGACGGCAACGAGTGGGTCATCACCGGCGACAAGTACTACGCGTCCGGTGCCGGCGACCCGCGCTGCAAGATCATGATCGTGATGCTGCAGACCAACCCCGACGGTCCGCCGCACAAGCGTCAGTCGCAGATCCTCGTGCCGATGGACACCCCGGGCGTCGAGATCATGGGCCCGATGCACGTGTTCGGCGAGGACGATGCGCCGCACGGGCACATGCACATCCGGTTCAACGACGTGCGCGTCCCGGCCGAGAACATGCTGCTCGGCGAGGGCCGTGGGTTCGAGATCAGTCAGCTCCGGCTCGGACCGGGCCGCATCCACCACTGCATGCGTTCCGTCGGCGCGGCCGAGCGGGCGCTCGGCCTGATGGTCAAGCGGGGTCTCACCCGCGAGGCGTTCGGCAAGCGGATCTCCAACCTCGGCAAGAACGTCGAGGTGATCGCCAAGGCCCGGATCGAGATCGAGGCGATGCGCCGGATGGTCCTGACCGGCGCCAAGGCGATGGACGAACTCGGCAATGCCGAAGCTCGGGTCTGGGTCAGCGCCGTCAAGGCGATGGTGCCGATCCGGACCTGCGCGATCATCGACGAGGCGATCCAGATGCACGGCGCCACCGGCGTGTCGCAGTGGACGCCGCTCGCTCGGATGTACGCCAGTCAGCGCACGCTGCGGATCGCCGACGGGCCCGACGAGGTGCACTGGTTCGTCGTCGGCCGTGCGGAGATCGCACTCTGGGAGCAGGAGGCCGCGTCGTACGACCCGAAGACGGAGTACTACGACAACCTCGGCTCCCACGAGGCCGGGGTCTTCTCCGGCCCGGGCTGACCGTTCGGCGGCTCAGCAGGTCACATCGTGCTGGGCTTGCGCCACAGACCGTCCTCGTCCCGATCCCACCACGTCGCCGCGACCACGGCCGTGGTCGGGATCGGGCCGTAGACGTGCGGGAACAGCTCGTCGCCACCCTCGACTCCGGGCTCGACGCGTACCTCGGCGTCGATCAGGTCGGGGTCGAGGTGGAGCAGGACGAGCTCGGCCGTGTTCGCGTAGAAGCGGTTCGCGACCCCTTCGACCTGGCGCGGATACGAGCAATGGATGAACCCCTCGTCGTCGAGGGTCTTGCCCCGGGTGCTGATTCGGTACTCGCCCGCGGCCCGGGCAGCTGCCCAGTCGTCCGGGAGAGCGATGTGGAGGAGTTCGTCGCGTTCGTTCATGAGGCGTGCCCTTGTTGCACGCCTGAATCCTAGGAGACCTCGGGGGACCTGTCGGCGACCGTGTCGCCGAGCGAGCCGACGACGTCGACCGCACGATCGAAACGGGTGTCGGCCAGGCGACGACGCAGACGTTCTCCGGTGCACACCACGCGCAGCACAGCGCCACCCGAGCGAGCGGTCGCCGCTGCACCGAGCAGCAGTCCGAGTGCAGCGTCGTCGAGCACGGTGACACCGTCGACGTCGATCGCCAAGGCCGCTCCTGCACGGACACCGGTGAGCAGACGCTGGCAGGCCGCATGGAGTTGTGGCAGCGCTGCCAGGTCGGCGGTGCCCTCGAGTGCGAGCACGCTGTGGCCGGCCACCTCGTGGTGTGTGGTTCGTAGTTGCATCAGCGCGCAGGGTAGCGAGGAGGTCGGAACGCAGCGAACGTCGGCGCTACGGCGGCTCGCGCCGCATCGTCACCGTGGCGTCGAGATCGATGTCGCCGATCACGACGCCGAGCAGTGGGACCCGGCTGCGGGTCGTGTGCCTGACGGTGACCGTCACGTTCGAGGCCCCGACCGCGGTCGTGGTCGCGATCGGGTCGAGGTCGGTCGCGGCAGCGGCGGCGGCAGCGGCTGCCGATGCGGGCGATGCCGAGACCGCAGCCGCCCGCGCGCCGTCGCGCGCCGCCAGTTCGAGCGCGAGCTGGTCGCGCACGATCACCGCGACCTGGACCACGCCGAGGACGAGGACGACCACGAGCGGTAGCGCGATCGCGAACTCGACGGCGGCCTGGCCCCGGTCGCGGTGGGCGCGGGTCATACCCGGTCGGTGACCGACTGGATCACGCGGTCGAACAGGCCGCTGACGGCCGCGGCGCCGCCGCCGGCGGTCGCCCACGCGATCACCAGCAAACCGACGAGTGCTGCCGCCAGCAGGACCAGTGCGTACTCGGTCGTGGCCTGCCCGCGTTCGCTGCGCCATTCGACTCGGCGGGCGAGGGCGATGAGGAGGTCGTACATGATGGAGCTCGTTTCGTTCGGTGATGTCGGACGTTCAGGGCGAGGTGCCCGTGATCGTCGAGATGGCCCCCAACACGGCGGGAGCGATGGCGAGTAGGACGAACGACGGCAGCGTGCAGGCCACCAGCGGGAACGACAGCCGCACCGGCAACGTGCGCGCCTGCTGCTGCGCCTGTCGGCTGCGATCGGTTCGGACGTCGGCCGCCAGCTGGTCGAGGATCGGGCCCAGCGGCAGCCCGTAGCGGTCGGCGGTGATCAACGCGTCGGTGAAGTAGGCCGCGTGGTGGCCGAGCCACGACGGCAGCGCGTCGAGGGCATCCGCGAGCCGGCGACCGCGATGCATGTGGTGGGTGACCTCGTCGAGCAGCGCGGTCAGCTCGGGGCCCGCGTGGGCGGCCGCCATCTCGACCGCAGCGGCCGGGGTCAGGCCGGCACGAACACCGATGATCACGAGCTCGATGAAGTCGGGGAGCTCGGCCCGCGCCGCGGCGCGCGAGCGGCGTTCGGAACGTCGGAGCATCCTCACGCCGAGACCCCGGCGATGATCCGGCGCATCCATCGCCATCCGCCCAGGTTGAGCACCCCGCCGGCCACGATCGCGCTCGCCCCGATCGGCGACGTCGCTGCGGCCCGAGTGGATGTCGACGTGGCCAGCAGGAGCGCGAGCATCGCCACCGGCAGGATCGTCATGACCAGCGCCGACAGGCGGGCTTGGGCGCTCTGGGTCTGCCGCTCGGCCGCGTCGGCAGCGCGGCTGCGCAGTGTCATCGCCGCTCGATCGAGCGGCTCGGCCGGCGGACCTCCGTTGACCGCGCATGCCCTGAGCACGGTCATGGCGAGGTCGAGATGGACCGACGGCGTCGGGCCGGCCAACGCGTCGGCGAGACGACTGCCGCGGTCGAGCGCCAACACGACCGCATCGACGTGCGGGGCGCAGCTCGGCGGTGGTGCGGTCGCTCGGAGTGCGGCGCCGAGCGTGGAGCCGCTGCGAACGATCCGGGCGAGGCCCTCGCACCAGGCCGCGACCTCGGCCGCCGTGATCGGCTGCGAGCGATGGCGGCGAGGACGGAGGACGCCGAGCGATCTCGCCGCTTGCGGGCGCTCCGCTCGCGGGAACCGGCGTGGACCGGGACGGGGCCGCACGGCGGCGCCGAGCGCGACCACCGCGAGCACCGTGCACCAGGCGGCGATCACCGTCGACTCCGGGTGGGGTCGGCGACCTTTCGGCCGGATTCGACGAGGTGTCTCCCGACCGGTTCGCCGTCGCCCTCGACCACTTCGATGATCTCGCGCACGCTGCGGCGTCCGGCGGGGTCGCGAACCACGTGGACGACTGCGTCGAGCGAACGGCTCACCTGGCGACGGATCGCGGTCAGCGGCCAACCGGGAGCGGCCTGGAGCACGAGGGTCTCGACGCGGCGGAGACCGTCGACGGCGGCGTTGGCGTGGCAGGTCGACAACGACCCGTCGTGTCCGGTGTTGAGCGCCTCGACCACGGCGACGACCTCGGGCCCTCGGAACTCGCCGACCACGAGGCGATCGGGTCGGAGACGCAGTGCCGTGCGGACGAGCTGCGCGAGTCCGACGGGTTCGACGCCATCCACACCGGGCGGCCGGGCCTCGAGTCGGACCACGTGCCGGCGATCGTCGAGCACGAGTTCGCTCGTGTCTTCGATGATCACCAACCGTTCGCCGTCGGGGAGGGTGTCGGCCAGCGCGGCGAGCAGTGTCGTCTTGCCGGACGAGGTGGCTCCGGTGACGAGAACGTTGCTCCGTCGGTGGACGAGGTCGCGCAGCACGCCGACCACCTCCGGCGACGCGAACTCGTCGATCGCGACGCGGCGCCGCCGGTGACGTCGGATGGTCATCGTGGTGCCGTCGACCGCGACGGGGTCGACGACGGCGCAGAGCCGTGCGCCGTCGAGGAGCCGAGCGTCGACGATCGGGTTCGTCCGGTCGAGCCGCTTGCCCAGCGGTGCCAACACCCGTTCGAGCACGACGTCGACCGCCCCGGGATGCAGGTCGTCGAGTCGGGTGAGCGTGCCCTGCCGATCGACCCAGACCTCCCGGCCGCGGTTGACCATCACCTCGTCGACATCGGTGTCGTTCACCAGCCCGGCGAGGGCATCGAGACCGTCGAGCCGAGCGACGGCCTGGTCGATCACGACCGAGCGTTCGTCGGCCGGCGACAGCGGCGCGAGGCGATCGACGACATCGGTCACCACGGTGATCACGTCGCCGGGTACGCCCCGTGCGCGGGCGCAGACGTCGTCGACGAGACGGTCGTGGAGCATCACGCAGCCCGACGGAGCTGACGTCGCCATGCGCCGGGGAGCCGGCTCAGCAGCAGACCGGAGTCGACGGCCCGGGCGATGGCAGGATCGAGCAGCACCGTTGCGACGATCGGCGAACCGACCGACGCCTCGACGTCGGCCGGCCGCAACTTGCGCCCTGGTTCCTCGACCAGCACGACCCCGGACGGGTTCGCCCCGAGCGTGGTCGCCCGGGTCAGGGCGAGGTAGCAGGCTCGGGTCACGAGCAGCGTCTGGTCGGCCGCGGCGATCAGCGCGGCGGGTGGTTGGCCGGTTCCGGCGTCGACGATGACGCCGCGGGGCTCGGCCCGGAGGTGCGCCCCCAGCTCGAACCATCGCCGCGGGTCGCGGTCGGGCCCACGGCGCCCGGCCGGGAGCACGGAGAGCAGGTCGGTCGCCGGCTGCTCCAGTCGGGTGAGGCGATCGGGCCCGGCATCGGAGCGAAGCCAGTCGTCGACGCCGGGGCCGTCGGGTTCGGGCAGTCCGAGCACCGTCATCGCCTCGCCGGCGAGATCGACGAGCAACGTCGGGGTGTCGACGGCGAGTGCTCTCGCAACGGCGTACACGGTGGTTCCGCTCCCGCCCTTGGCGGCCCAGCAGATCGTCAGCATGTCGTCCTCCACATCTTGCAGGTGGAGGGGAAGCCGGACATCTCACACTACCGGCCCATTTCGGAACCGACCGTCTCAAGGCTCGTCAAAGTCAGTTCAGGTTTTCCACAAGCCGGTTCAGCTCGGTTGTCGGCGTGTCGATGTCATGTGCACATCCGCAACTTTGCGCCAACTCCCGGAGGCCGCACCATCATGACGCTCACGCTCGACCCGACCTCGTTCGACAACGAGGCCGAAGCCCAGCTCGCGTCCGAGCCTGCCACGCAGGCCCGGACGAGGAAGTTCGTGAGATCCGAGCCTCCGAGCGACGATGGTGTGCGACCGGTCACCCGCTCGTTGATCGCGCTCGCGACTGCGTCGGCGCTGGCCCTCGGCGGTGCGGCCGTCGCCGGATTCGACGACGCTCCGAAGGTCGTCGAACGCCCGGTCGTGGGCATGTCCGACGTCGTCGACCAGGTCGGTGCGCGCGCTGCGTGGTCACAGGGGATCACCGGTTCCGGCGTCGTCGTCGCCGTCATCGACACGGGCGTCGCCCCGGTCGCCGAACTCTCCGATCAGATCATCGCCACCGTCGATACCAGCGGGGAACGGTTCGACCCGACGTTGTCGAGCGGCGACGGGTTCGGGCACGGCACCCACATGGCCGGGATCATCGCCGGCCGCGCTCCGTCAGCCGACGTCGAGTCGGGCTCCGGCTTCGTCGGTGTCGCACCGGACGCCAAGATCGTGTCGGTCAAGGTCGCCGACCGCACCGGTGCGGTTTCGGCCGCCGGCCTCCTCGACGGCATCGATTGGGCGATCGCACATCGCGACGAGTTGGGCATCGGCGTGCTGTCGATCGCGATCGACTCCGACACCGGGGTGCCGTACGAGGCCGACCCCGTCGCAGCAGCGCTCGAACGTGCGTGGGCTGCGGGCATCGTCGTCGTCACGGCCGCCGGTAACGACGGCCCCACGTCGAACGGGCTGAACTCCCCATCGCACGACCCGTACGTGATCAGCGTCGCCGGCCTCGAGTCAGCGTTCGGCGATTTCGAGGTCCCCTCGTGGGCGAGCCGCGGTGATGCAGATCGTCGCCCCGATCTCGCGGCCCCCGGCGCCCACATCGCGAGCCTGCGCGCCCCGGGCAGCGATGCCGACGTCAACCACCCCGAGGGATACGTCGACGACCAGACGTTCCTGGGAAGTGGGTCGTCGCAGGCGGCCGCGGTGGTCGCCGGCGTGGCCGCGCTGTTGCGTTCGGCCGATCCGACGCTGTCGCCAGATGAGGTCAAGGCGGCGCTGATCCGTTCGGCGCAACCGCTCGACGCCTCGCCGGACTTCGTCGGCGCCGGCGTGGTCGACGTGATGGCGGCGCTGTCGGCCGATGTGAGCAACGCGACCCAGACCTGGATGCCGTCGACCGCAGCGTCGATCGTCGCCCCGGCACGGCACGAGTTCACCGCCAACGACCTCTGGACCGGTAACACGTGGACGGGCAATACGTGGACCGGCAACACGTGGACGGGCAACACCTGGACGGGCAACACCTGGACGGGCAACACCTGGACGGGGAACACGTGGACCGGTAACACCTGGACGGGCAACACCTGGACGGGGAACACCTGGACGGGGAACACCTGGACGGGCAACACCTGGACGGGCAACACGTGGACGGGCAACACCTGGACGGGGAACACCTGGACGGGCAACACCTGGACGGGGAACACGTGGACCGGTAACACGTGGACCGGTAACACCTGGACCGGGAACACGTGGACGGGTAACACCTGGACGGGGAACACCTGGACCGGCAACACGTGGACGGGCAACACCTGGACGGGCAACACCTGGACGGGCAACACCTGGACCGGGAACACCTGGACGGGGAACACCTGGACGGGCAACACCTGGACCGGTAACACCTGGACGGGCAACACCTGGACCGGTAACACGTGGACGGGGAACACCTGGACGGGCAACACCTGGACGGGCAACACCTGGACGGGCAACACCTGGACCTGACCCTCGCAGACCGTCAGATGACGGACCGACGGTGACCGGAGGGAGCGGGGACCACCCGCTCCCTCCGGCGCGTTGGGAGTAGGTTGCTCAGCAATGGGTCAGGAGCCCCCGATTGACGCACGACGAGGTTGAACACACCCGGCCCAACGCCGGCGCGGTCGTGCGTGTCCGCCCTGACGTCCAGGTCGCGGCGATCACCCTCGGGATGCTCGCCGTCGCCGTCGGACTGTATGCCCTGCTGAGCGATCCGCGCGACGCCACCGTCGACACCGGGTGGTGGGCGATCGTCTCGGTCGCCGTCGCGTTCGGAGCGTTCGAGTACTCGGTCTTCAACGTCGTATTCCGGCGCCACGGCATCGCGTTCTCGATGTCGGAGATCCCGATGGCGATCGCGCTCGTGTTCGTCTCACCCGCGGCCGCGCTGATCGCCCGCCTCTCGGTCTCGGTGATCGTGCTGTTGACCAAGCGGCGCAATCGTGGCGTGAAACTCGCGTTCAACACCGTGTTGCTCGTCCTCGACCTGATGCTCACGTACACGCTCTTCCGTGCGCTCGTCTCGTGGTGGGGCGACGGTCCGGTCGGATTGATCTGCGGTGCAGTCCTGGCCCCCGTCGTCACCGCGCTGGCCACCTCGGTGCTCATCTCGACGGCGATCTCGCGCTACGAGGGTGACCTGCGCGAGCGGGTCGTCGCCGAGATCAGCGGCACGTGGTGGTTGTACCCGGTCACGTCGGTGCTCGGCGCGATGACGCTCGCCCTCGCGCTGATCGAACCGGTCCTCGTCGTCTTCGCCGTCCTGCCGACGGTGGGGATCTGGTACGTGCTCAACAACTTCGGCGTGCTCAACCAGTCGCTGCGCGACCTGCGCACGCTGCACGGGTTCGCCGGTCGGGTCGGCCGCACCCTCGACCCGCACCAGATCGGCGAGGTGGCGGTCGCCGAACTGTTCCAAGATCTCCGCGCGACCGGGGTCGCGATCGTCCGGTTCACCGACGACGGCGCCGTCGTGCACCAGCGCGGGCAGGTCCCCGTCGACCTCCCCACGTCGGGCGATGACGATCGTTGGGTCGAGCTGATCTCCGAGCCGGCCGCCCAGGTCGTCTCGCCGAGCGCTGCGCGTCGTCTCGGTGCCTCCGGTGCCGAGACACCGCTGCTGGTGGCCGGCATGTCCGACGCCGGTGCCGTGTTCGGCGCGATCGTCGTGTTCGTCCAGTGGAACACCGGGGAGGAGTTCGGCGACGCTGCGATCGTCCGGTTGACCAGCATGTCGGAGCAGCTGTCCTCGAGCCTCCGTAAGGGCGTGCTGCACGAGCGTCTGGAGTGGGAGGCTCGGCACGATGCGTTGACCGGGCTCCCGGGGCGGACCCTGTTCGAGCGATATGTCTCCGATGCCGCTCAGTCGCCGAAGACCGGCGTCTGGGCGGTGATGATGCTCGACCTCGACCGGTTCAAGGAGGTCAACGACACGCTCGGCCACCACGCCGGCGACGCGTTGCTCGTCGAGTTCAGTCGTCGGATGACCGCGGTCCTCGGCCCGCGAGACGTGTTGGCGCGCCTGGCAGGCGACGAGTTCGCCGTGCTGTGTCGGCGGGCGACGAGTGACGAGATCTTCGACCTCGCCCAGACGTGTGTGACCGAAGGCGGCCGGCCCGTCACGCTCGACGGTCTCGAGATCGTCGTGACCGTCAGCGTCGGAGTGGCCGAGATCATCGAGCGCGACGGCGAGGCGACCAAGCCGATGCGGCGCGCGGACATCGCGATGTACAACGCCAAGTGGCAGCGGACCGGCGTCGAGATGTACCGCGACGAGATCGACCGGAGGACACCGGCTCGACTCTCGATGCTCGGCGATCTGCGCACGGCGATCGAGACCGATCAGCTGACGGTCGTGTACCAGCCGAAGCTGAATCTGGCGACCGGACGGGTCGTCGGTGCCGAGGCGCTCGTGCGTTGGGATCATCCCATCCGCGGCACGGTGCCACCCGCCGAGTTCGTTCGCGTCGCCGAGGACACCGGCCTGATCAAGCAGCTGACCGACATCGTGCTCGCCAGCGGCATCAGGATGCTGGCCGAGATCCAACGAGCGGGTCTCGACGTCGACGTCTCCGTCAACGTGTCGACCCACGATCTCTTCGACGCCCGCCTCCCCGACCGTGTCCGCGGCTACCTCGGCTCCCACCACGTCGACCCGTCGAGGCTCACGCTGGAGATCACGGAGTCGTCGCTGTTCGTCGACGCGCCCCGCACTCGGGCGACGATCGACGGGCTCTACGAGGTGGGCCTGCGGATGGCGGTCGACGATTTCGGTACCGGGTACTCGTCGCTGAGCTACCTCCGACGGCTGCCGGTGCACGAGCTGAAGATCGACCAGAGCTTCGTGGCCCGCATGCTCGTCGACCCGCAGGACGAGGTGATCGTCCGGTCGACGATCGATCTCGGCCACAACCTCGGCCTGGCGGTCGTCGCCGAGGGTGTCGAGTCGTTCGACGTGCTCGACCGGCTCCGCGAGTTCGGGTGCGACGTCGCGCAGGGGTATGCGATCTCCGAGCCGATGCACGCCGACGACCTGGTCGACTGGTTGCAGGGAGTGTCCACCCGCGCGTGGCAGAGCGCCGCCGACTGAGCCTCAGTCGGCGGCACCGGTCACGTTGTGCAGCGGCTCGCCGTCGGTGTGACGTCGGAAGTTCTCGATGAACTGCCGGATCGATCGTTGGCGCGACCGATCGGTGTTGCCCGACGAGTGCGGGGTGATGATGACGTTGGGCAGGTCCCACAGCGGGCTCGTCGACGGGAGCGGTTCGGTCGCGAACACGTCGAGACCCGCGCCGCCCAGATGACCGGATGACAGCGCATCGGCCAGCGCGACCTCGTCGACGATCTCGCCGCGACCCACGTTGACGAACCACGCGCCGCGGCGCATCGTGGCGAACGCGTCGGCGTCGAACATGCCGGCGGTCTGCGCGTTCAGCGGCGCGGCGACGACGATCGCGTCGGCCCAACCCAGCAGTTCCGCGAGCTGCTCGTTCGGCCAGGTCTCGCAGGGTTCGTCGCCCCGGACGGTGCGGCGGAGACCGACGACATCCATCTCGAACGCCCGGGCCAGCCGTTCGACCTCGGTGCCGATCCCGCCGAGTCCGACGATCCCGAGACGGAGCCCGTGCAGGTCGCGGGACGGTCCGGGCGACCAGCGCCGCTCGCTCTGGGCCCGGTTGAGCCGAGGGAGATCGCGGCTCAACGCGAGCAGGTAGAGCATGACCGTCTGAGCGATCGACGGCGCCGACGATCCGGCGCTACAGGTCACCGTGACGCCCCGGTCACGGATCGCGCCGAAGACCGGGTGGTCGGTGCCGGCCGAGAACGACTGGAGCCATTCGAGGTGCGGCGCCCGCGTGCAGGCGCCGAGGAACGACCCGGATCGTTCCGGCCACGTGTCGCCGGAGAAGAATGCGATCGTGATGCGTTCGAGATCGGCCGGTGCCACGTGCTCGCTGCCGACCAGTCGGACGACGTCGATCGTCGGGTCGATCGCGACGATGTCGTCGCCGTGGTCGTCCCAGAACGTGTCGGAGCAGAAGAGCGTCGCCATGTCGGTCGACGGTAATCAACCGACCGTCGAAGTTCGGGCTCGTGGTGTGCGAACGGATGGGGCGATCGGGTGGAGTCGGCGTTCGGTCGGCACCCGCCGGTAACGTGCGGGGCACTACCGGGAGGTGTCTGGGTACCTGGTGGGCTCCGCCGCCTTCAAAGCGGTTGGGACGGGCGATCCCCGTCCGGCGGGTTCGATTCCCGTCCACCTCCGATTGCAGTCGAACCCTGGACCGCATGCACCGCCACGTGGGGTGATGCGGCTCCAGGGTCCGATGTCCGGTTCCGGAGCACAGGGTGAGCGCACCGCGTCGGTCAGATCTCCTCGATCGCCAGTGCCAGTTTCATCGCTCTGGCGGTCGGCCACCGCCGATCGGTCGTGATGATTCGGTCGGCGCGGGAGGTCTCCGCGGTCGCAATGACGAGCGCGTCGGGGAGCTTCAACGTGCGATGCCGGGCGCGAAGCCCAGCTGCTCGTGTGGCGATGTCCTCGTCGAGGGGGACGACGGACACGGGCAGCCGACCGATGGCAGTGCGCACGAGTTCGACTGCTGTCGTGCTGCGTCGGGCGGGACCGACGAGACACTCGGCCAGCGCCGATGCCGCTATCGAGAGCCTGTCGGCCTGTCCGAGGGCATTCGCCAGGGCTGAGGTGGCAGCGTCGTGGTGGGTGTCGTCGGCATCGAGGAACGCGATGATGACCCCTGCGTCGAGGTGGGTCAGTCCCATTCGGAACGAAGGTCGTCCAACTCGGTGGGGTGGTAGGTGCCGGTGAGCGCTCCAGCGAACTCGGCGACGACGTCGTGTTCGCGCTGCAGGATGACTCGTCCAGCTCCGTCGGCGTGAGCGACCACGCGGTCACCGACCTCGAGACCGGCATTGCGGAGTGCGTCGGCTGGAATGGTGATCTGATTCTTGGAACTGATCGTGGATGTCCCTCGTCGCCGTTCCTTTACATTCGCCATTCAAGTAAGGGTAACGTTCGAGTCGGCCTTCGGCAAGAGGGAACTCGGCGCCGAGGGAGTTGGGGCGGGCTCTGTTGCGACGTGAGCCGCGAGATGTGTGCTCTCGGAACGGTCGCGTCGGCACACGTCCCGGCGCGCGGCACCGGCTGCACCTCCCATGACGCGGCGAGCAAGCGCGTCGTCGCGCGATGGTCACGGGGTTCTCACTCACCGGCTCCCGCCCGTTCACGTCACGTTCAGGTCGGGTCGATAGGCCGTACCCGTCTGCTCGAAGCCAAACGAAGGAGAACCATGAAGATCCGTTCCGTCACCGCACTTGCGGCACTGTCCCTCGCCGGGTCGGCGCTCGCGATGAACCCGGCGCAGGCGGCGGCGCCCGGCGTCTCCAGCCAGGCCGAGTTCCTCGCGGCCGTCGATGCCGCCAACGCCGACTCGTCCATCGGTGAGATCGTCTTCGCCCCGAACGCCGTCATCGAGTTGACCGACGAGGTCCGCTACACGGGCGTGCAGGACCTCACGCTCGTCGGGCGAGGGGCGACGCTGTCGGGTGTGTCGGTGCCTGCCGACACCGACACCTGGGACTCCGGTCTGTTCGCCTCCGAGTCCGGGGGCGATCTGACGGTCGAGCGCCTGACGTTCGCCGACAGCTTCAACAACGGCCTTGCGGTCTTCCTCCCCGAAGGTTCGGGCACCGTCGAGATCGTCCTGGACCGGGTCACCGTCAGCGACGCCCAGTTCCACGGCGTGCTGATCGACGGCCAGGCCACCACGGGCTACAACACCGACGACTTCATCCATCCGAACTGCGTCGACCCGTATCCGGTCGACTCGGGCACCTCCATCGATGTCACCGTCGACCGTTCCGAGATCACGGGAGCGGGCCGGCTCGTCGGCTATGACATCAGCCAGGCGACCGGCTGCCCCCAGGACTTCGACGGGCTGCGCGTCGACCAGGGTGGCGCCGGTGGCCTCGTCGCCGACCTCGACCGGTCGACCTTCGACGGCAACCTCGCCGACGGCGTGGAACTCGACGAGAAGGGCGTCGGATCCGTCGACGCGACGGTCGATCGATCCACCTTCAACGACAACGGCGACACCGTCGCCATCGAGTGCACGGTCGAGAACCTGTGCGGCGGCGACTTCGGCGACACGATCGAGGACCTCGACGACGGCTTCGACATCGACGAGGAAGACGCCGGCGACCTCGTCGTCGTCGTGTCCCGTTCCGAGGTGAACGACAACCGCGACGAGGGCATGGACATGGACGAGGCCGGCGAGGGATCGATCGTCGGCACCGTCGTCAAGACCGAGGCATCCCGCAACGGCGACGAGGGCTACAAGGCGTCCGAGGCCGATGCCGGCGACAACACGGCCGACATCTCGATGTCGACGTTCCAGGGCGCCGGGAACGATCAGATCGAGGTCGAGTCCGAAGGCGGCGACGGATCGGGCGTCGTGACGGTCGACATCTCCAAGATCACCTCCACGGGTGCCGAGGGGTCCGGGGTCAAGGCCGTCGAGGACGACGGTGGTGCGGTGTTCGTGATCGTCGACAAGTCCATCCTGGCCGACAACGGCGGGTGGGGCGTGGAGGCAGCGGGCGGCTCCGGCTCGGTGAACGTCTCCAAGTCGGATCTGTCGGGCAACGCCGACGGCGAGGTCGACCTCGACGACTGACCCGCAGCGCACCCGACCGCCGCATGCAGCACGACCCGGTCCGCTCTTGACGGACCGGGTCGTCGCCGCGATCGGTCAGCGCCGGTACAGGTCACCGGAGAGGTACTTGAGCCCGGTGTCGCAGGCGAGGGTGACGACGGTCTTGCCGACGCCGATCTCTCGTGCGAGTTCGATCGCGCCGACCACGTTGAGTCCGGTCGATGCGCCGGCGAGCAGGCCTTCCTCGGCGGCGAGGCGCCGGGCCATCTCGAACGCTGCGTCCTCGGAGATCGCTCGGATCTGGTCGAAGCGATCGAGGTCGAGCAGCGGAGGCACCATCCCGATCCCGATGCCCTCGACCGAGTTGACCCCCGGCCGTCCGGTCGAGATCACCGGGCTGGAATCCGGTTCGAAGATCACGACCCGTGCCGAGCTGCCCGCCTCGTCGAGGGCATCCGCCACGCCCGTGGCCATACCGCTCGTGCCGACCGCGCAACAGAAGACGTCGATCGGCTGCTCGAGTTGGTCGAGCAGTTCGACGCCGACCTGGCGGTAGCCGACCAGCGAGTCGGTGTTGTTGAGCTGGTCCGTCCAGTACACGTCGGGGTCCGCCGCGAGTTCGCGTGCCGTTTCGATCATCCGGGGGGTGAGGTCCGGCGTGATCTTGCCGCCGACGCTCGGCACGATGGTCAGGTCGGCACCGAGGGCGGCCATGGTGGCGAGCTTCTCGGGAGCAAACGCGTCCGATGTCACGACCTTGAAGTGGTAGCCCTTCGCAGCGCAGACATATGCGAGCGACGAACCCGTGCTGCCCGCCGTGTACTCGAGCACCGTCATCCCCGGGCGGAGGTCGCCGCGACGCTCGGCCTCGGTGATCATGGCCAGCGCCATCCGGTCCTTGTACGACCCGGTCGGGTTGAACCACTCGAGCTTGACGAACACGTCGGCGGCGTCGTCGGGCACGACCTTGCGCAACTGCACGACGGGGGTGTGCCCGACCACCTCGGTCATCGACTGGCCAACCCTCATGGTGATCCCCCTGTCGCTCGAGCGATCACGACCCTGATCCGCCTACCGGCGTGAGACCCCGCAAACCGCCGCCGGACCATAGACCACATCCGACGACCCGATGAACCAACGGCGCCACGGCTCATCGCGAGGTCGCGACGGGTGCTCGACCTGAACGGGCCAACGATCGCATGTGCCGCGTCGGAGAGATCGGTGCCCGAATGATGGTGACCACGTCATTCGTCGCAGCGATACAGATCCCCGTACACCTTCGAATGTCGGAATTCGGTAAGAATCTCGACGACGGTGCCTCGCCGCAGTCCATCGATCGCACACTGACCGGATGGTCGGTGAGGGGGCGTGCGTGCTGGTCGTCGACGACGATCGCGGCGTACGAGATGCCTTGTTCACCGCGCTGCGGTACGAGGGATACGACGTCGTCGCGGTGCCGAACGGGGGCGATGCGCTGAGCCGCCTCGATGGCGACCACGGCATCGACGCCGTGGTGCTCGACCTCTCGATGCCGGTGATCGACGGCCTGTCCGTGTGCAGCGCCGTTCGGAGAAGGGGCGACCGCACCCCGATCCTGGTCTTGACGGCACGCACCGAGGTCAGCGACCGGGTCGCCGGCTTGGACGCCGGAGCCGATGACTACCTCACCAAACCGTTCTCGCTCGACGAGTTGTTCGCGCGGTTGCGCGCACTCCTCCGGCGCTGCGATCGCGATGGTCCCGTGACACAGGTGTGCGGCGACCTGTCCGTCGACCTGGCGCAGCGCAGCGCGCGGCGCGGTGAGCGGTCGATCGAGCTGACCAAGACGGAGTTCGAGCTGCTGGCGCTGCTCATGCGGCACCCCGGCCAGGTGCTCTCGCGAACGACGATCTACGAGCGGATCTGGGGATACGACTTCGAGACCAACTCGCGCTCGCTCGACGTCTACGTGTCGTATCTGCGCGCCAAGCTGGAATCCGGCGGTGAACCGCGACTGCTCCACACCGTTCGTGGCGTCGGCTTCACGATTCGGGGGGACTGATGACGCTCCGGACCAGGGTGGCGCTCCTCGTCGGGGTCATCGCCGCATCGGCGATGTTCGTCGGTGGCCTCTGGTCGTACGCGGCGGTGAGCGACGAGCAGTACTCGGCCGTCGACCGTTTCCTCGAGCGGCGCAACGAGGCGCCTGGTCAGTTGGACCGCATCCCTGTTCCGCCCCCGGGAACCATTGCGCTCGAGGGAATCCGTCAGCAGATCGACGACGGGGTGATCTTCCAGGTCACGGCCCCCGACGGTGCCGTGTTGGTCACCTCCGACCCCGACGTCGTGCTCGGTCTGCCCGATCTCGGCACGCTGGGCGAGCTACGGACGATCACGATCGACGGCGAGCGGTTCCGCGTGGGTGCCGACACGAACGCCGGCGGCAACATCGTCCAACTGGCGCGCAGCCTGGCGGAAGCCGATGCCACGGTGGGAGCGATCCGTCGGCGGCTCTGGCTGCTCGGCATCGTCGTCTCGGCGATCGCCGCCGGTCTCGGCTGGCTCCTGGCGGCATGGACGACGCGCCCGCTCGAACGCCTGACTGCCGTCGTCGACCACGTGGCCGGCACCCGAGATCTCGACGTGCCGCTCGACATGTCGTCGCCCGGTTCGGGGCGTTCCGAGGTGCACCGGTTGTCGGCCAGCTTCTCGACGATGCTCGCCGCCCTGCGACGCTCGCGCGAGCAGCAGCGGCAACTCGTCGGCGACGCCGGCCACGAGATGAGAACACCGTTGACCACGCTCCGCGCCAATGCCGAACTCCTCCAGTCCGGTCGGCTCACCGACGACGACCGGGCTCGTTCGCTCGATGCGATCGTGCGGGAGGTCGACGAACTGACGAAGCTCACCAACGAACTGGTCGAGCTCTCGGCATCGGACGATGCGGGCGAGTCGGTTCGACCGATCGACGTGTTCGACATCGCGACCGCGGCGACCGAGCGTGGCGCGATCCGTCATCGTCGGCGGATCGAGTTGCTGGGGACGCGCTGCTCGGCCGACGGGCAGCCGGCGGCACTCGACCGGGCCGTGACCAACCTGATCGACAACGCGGCGAAGTTCTCGCCCCCGGACGCCGCGATCACGGTCACCGTCGAGTCAGGGCGCCTCGCGGTCCGCGACCACGGACCTGGCATCGGTGCCGACGACCGTGCCCGGGTGTTCGAACGCTTCTACCGGGCCGATGCTGTGCGAACCCTGCCGGGCTCGGGGCTGGGGTTGGCGATCGTCGCCAAGGTCGCAGCCGACCACGGTGGAGCAGCGTTCGTCGACGACCCGGACGACGGTCAGGGCGCGATCGTCGGTTTCACGTTCGCGACCGCCCGCTGAGTCGGCGCACGCCGACGTTCCTGACGGGGATCTCGCCGGCTTCTAACGGTTCTCTCACCCTGCGCCGGGAGCGTGGTGAGCATGACTCCCACGACGCCTTTGCCCACAAGACGGTTCGTCGCACTGCTGGCCGGCGGAGCGCTCGCGCTCACGGCATGCGGTTCCGGTGCTTCGGCCGAGACCAGTGCTGCCGACGGGCTCGCCACGCTCGAGACGGACAGCGCGGCGACATCCGACCCGTCGATCACGTCGGAAGGCGTGGACTCTGTCGCCGGCGACCTCGCTGCCGACGAGGCGGCACTCGCGCTGTCCGAGTGTCTGCGCGCCGAGGGGCTCGACGTCCCAGACATCGGTGTCGACGCCGACGGCAACATCGACCTCCGCGGCGCCTTCGAAGACCTCGGTCCCGGCGACGACTCGTTCCGAACGGCGATGGACGCCTGCAGCAGTGTGCTCGAGGGAGTGGAGTTCGGCGGCGGCGGACGTGGGGCGGGCCTCGCGGAAAATACCGAGTTGCAGGACGCGTTCCTGGAGTTCTCCGACTGCATCCGGGCCGAGGGTTTCGAAGATGTCGCCGACCTGACCTTCGGCGCCCCGGGCGCGGGGCAGGTCGGCGGTGCCACCCCGCCGACCGGCACCGGCGACGGTGAGGGCCCGGGTCGCGGCCAGCGCGAGGGCGGATTCGGTGACCGGAACGACCAGTTCGCCGGACGTCTCGGTCTCGATCCCGAGGATCCCGAGGTGATCGCGGCGCTCGAGGTGTGCTCGCCGATCATCGACCAGGCCTTCTCGGGCGCCGGTATCGGCCAGCCGGGCGAAGGCGCCTGACATGTCGCAGGACACGTCCGAACGACTCGAAGAGCACGCCGTCGGCTCGCCGTCGACGAACGGAGCAGCTCCGCGGCACTCGTCGCTCGACGACCGCATCGCCCCTCGCCGGCGCCGATGGCCCTGGCTCGTCGTCGGCGCCGCGATCGGATGTGGCGGCACCGCTGCGGTCGCGGTGACCGGCGAGGGTGGTGAGGCCGCCGAGCCGATCGTCGAAGAGACGGTGCAGCTCTCGACCGTGACGGTCGAGACCCGCGATCTGGTCGAAGAGGTCGAATGGTCGGGCACACTGGCCGCCGGTACCTCCACGGTGATCAACGCACAGGAGAGCGGTGTGATCACCGCCGCCCTCGAGGACGGATCCACGGTCGAGCGAGGCGACGTTGTCGCCGTGATCGGAGCCGAACCGGTCGTCGCCCTGTTCGGATCGGTGCCGATGTGGCGCGATCTGCGCAACGGCGATGTCGGTGACGACGTGCGACAGCTCGAAGCGAACCTGGTGCGGCTCGGTTTCGACGTGGACGGCGACGTCACGATCGACGACGAGTTCACCTCGGCCACCGAGACGATGGTCGAAGCGTGGGAGGAGTCGCTGGGCCTCGAGGCGACCGGCACCGTGCTCAGGTCGCGCGTGATCGTGCTGGCCGGACCGTCGGTGGTCACCGACCCTGCGGTGGTCGGCTCGACCGCTCGTGCGGATGCCCAGCTGGCCGTGATCGACACGCTCGCCGAGACGGTCGACGTCGTCGGTTGGCAGTACGACGTCGACGACGAGACCCCCGGTGCCGTGACGTCGATCGCTCCGGTCGGCACACCGATCGAACACGGGACGGTGCTCTATTCGGTCGATGGCGTCGACGTCGTGGCCGTCGTCGACACCGACGACGTCACCGACGCCGTGCTCGCGGCCTTCGAGACCGGTGACGTCGAACAGATCGAGAGCGTGCTCGTGTACATCGGCTTCGATCCCGATCAGCAGATCGTCATCGACGACGAACTCGACCTGGCCACGGCGGCCGCCGTGCAGCGGTGGCAGGGGTCGGTCGGTCTGCCACCGACCGGCTCGACAAACCCACGTGACTACGTGCCGGTACCGGCGGCAGCCTCCGACGCCTTCGCCGTCGACACCCCGTACCTTGCGGTCGGTGACCTGCTCGGTGAGGGTCGCGTGGTCATGAGCCTCGGTGCGCCGACCCTGTCGGTCTCGGCCGACATCGCGGTCGCGGAGATCGACGAGTTCGCAGTCGGTGACGGCGTGACCATCGTCCAACTGGACGAGACCGAGTTCGTGGCCACGGTGGCCGAGATCGCCGACGTCGCCTCCGGCACGACCACGGGACAGGATGCGGAGCCCACGGTCGCCGTGACGTTCGACGTGGTCGACGAACCCGAGCGGTACGTCAGCGGCGCCGTCACGATCGTCACCGAGTCGTCACGGATCGACGGTGCGGTCGTCGTGCCCACCCGGGCGCTCATCACGCTGGTCGAAGGCGGGTTCGCCGTCGAAGTTCGGGACGCCGACGGCAGCACCCGACTGGTCGGGGTGGAACTGGGCACGTTCGACGACGGCGTGGTCGAGATCATCGACGGTTCGCTCGAACCCAGCGTCGAGGTCGTGGTGCCGTCGTGAGCCACGCGGCGCTCGAGCTGAGCGATGTCTCCAAGGTGTACCCCGGCTCTCCTCCGGTTCGGGCGCTCGACCACGTGTCGCTGCGTGTCGAACACGGCGAGCTGGTCGCCATCGTCGGACCGTCCGGTTCCGGCAAGTCCACGATGCTGCACGTGATGGGCACCCTCGACCGGCCGACGTCCGGCACGCTGCACATCGACGGCATCGAGGTGTCTCGGCTCGGCGACCGCAAGCTGTCCGCGGTCCGGTCGCGGCGGATCGGCTTCGTGTTCCAGCAGTTCTTCCTGTTGCAGGGCGCGAGCGCGCTCGACAACGTCGCGAACGGGCTGCTGTACTCGGGTGTCCCGGCCAGGACCCGGCGTCGACGGGCAGCGGAACAACTCGACCGGGTCGGTCTCGGTCACCGCCTGCATCATCTGCCGAACGAGTTGTCGGGTGGCGAACGCCAGCGCGTCGCGGTCGCCAGAGCGCTGGTCAACGAGCCCTCGATCGTGCTCGCCGACGAGCCGACCGGCAACCTGGACAGCCGTTCCAGCGCGGCGGTCATGGAGCTGCTGCACACCCTGCACGAGGAGGGGAGCACGATCCTCGTCATCACCCACTCGCGGGAGATCGCCGCGTCGTTGCCTCGTCAGGTCGAGATGACCGACGGCCATCTCTCCGAACTCGCAGGAGCGAACCGATGACCGCCACACTCGAACGCTCCGTGGCTCCGAGCGCCACCTCGTCGGCACGGCTCGGCGCGAGCCGGCTGCGCCCGGTCGACGTCGCCGCCGTCGCCACCGACGGTCTCCGTCAACGCAAGATGCGTACGGCGCTGTCGGCGCTGGGCATCACGATCGGGATCGCTGCGATGGTCGCCGTGCTCGGTCTGTCGGAGTCCAGCCGGGCGGATCTGAGCAACCAGATCGAGGAACTCGGTACGAACCTGTTGACGATCGAGCCGTCGGGTGGTTTCGGCGGTGGCGACGGCGTGTTGCCGGAGGAAGCCGTCGCGAAGCTGGGCCGGATCGGACCGATCGAGGTCGTCGCCGACGTCGTCGCGCTCGATGAGCTCCCTCTCCGCAACGACGTGATGAGTGTCAACGAGACGAAGGGCCTGACCGCGATCGCGGCCGACGTCGACCTCGTGTCGACGCTCCGCGGGTCGGTGGCCGCCGGTGACTGGCTGGACGGCACCTCGGCCGAGACACCGAGCGTGGTGCTCGGCTCGGTCGCCGCCGAACGTCTGGCGATCACGTCGGTCGCCGACGGGCCGATGATCACGATCGGTGGAGAGTGGTTCACCGTCGTCGGGATCCTCGACGAGTTCCCCTTGGCCGAGAGCTACGACCGAGCCGTGTTCATCGGTAAGCCGGTCGCGCAGTCGACGTTCGATGTCGAACTGAACGCGAGCACGATCTACGTGCGGACCGAACCCGATCAGCTCGACGCCGTGCGCGGGGTCATCTCGGCCACGGTCGACCCGCAGAGTCCCGACGAGGTGTCGATCTCCCGGCCCAGCGACGTGCTGGAGGCGCAGGAAGCCGCCGACTCGGCGTTCACCTCGCTGTTCCTCGGCCTCGGTGCCGTTGCCCTGCTCGTCGGTGGCATCGGCATCGCCAACGTGATGGTGATCGCCGTGATCGAACGTCGCAACGAGATCGGTCTGCGGCGTGCGCTCGGCGCGACCCGGGCCCACATCCGGCGGCAGTTCCTCGTGGAGGCCCTGCTGCTCTCCAGCCTGGGCGGCGTCGCCGGCGTGAGCCTCGGTGCCGCGGTGACGGCGTTCTACGCCGACATCGAGGGATGGGGTGTGGTCATCCCAACGATCGCGCTCGTCGGCGGCCTCGTCGCCGCACTCGCGATCGGCGTCATCGCCGGTCTGTACCCCGCCATGCGCGCCGCCCGTCTGGCGCCGACAGAAGCCTTGAGGTCAGCATGAGTCGCCGCACCACACGCCGCAAGATCGTCTCGTCCGTCCTGGTCGTCGCGGCGATCGGTGGCATCGGCGCCGCAGCCTGGGTCGCGAAGGAGCGTCTGTCGGTCGAGGAGACGGTCGAGGAGCCCGAGCCGGCGATCACGTCGTCGGTGGCAGAGGTGCGAACCCTGTCTGTCGATCACGAAGCGGATGGGACCTTGGTGTACGAGCCATCGATCGCCGTCGTCGCCCCCGCTGCGGGCACCGTCACCGGCATCGTCGATGCAGGTGTCTCGCTGTCGGCCGGCGACGTGATCGGCGTGGTCGACGACGTGCCGATCGTGTGGCTCGACGGTGACGTGCCCGCGTGGCGCACCATGTCCAACGGCGATGTCGGCGACGACGTCGCCCAGCTGGAGGCGTCGCTCGACGCGCTCGGCTACAACGCCGACGACGATGTCACGATCGACGACGAGTACACGTCTGCCACCGCGTCGATGGTCGAGGACTGGCAGGAGGCACTCGGCGCCGCGGCCACCGGGCGTGTCGAACTCGGGACGGTCGTCTTCGGTGGAGGCCGGTCGCGCATCGCCGCCGTGTCCGTCGCCGTCGGCGCCTCCGTCGGTGCGGACACCGAACTGGTCTCGCTCGGGAGCTTCGACCGCATCGCCTCGTTCGAACTCGATCCCGGCGATGCCGTGACCCTCGCGGTCGGCGATCCGGTGTCGGTCCGGCTCCCGGATCGTTCGGTGGTCGACGCCGTCGTCGAGCACATCCAGCAGGCGGCCGACACGTGGACGGTCACCACCACGTCAGGTCAGGTCGAACTGCCCGAGCTCGACGTGGTCGACGTCGGCCTCGAGTGGACCCGCGACATGGTCACCGACGAGTTGACGATCCCGAGCTCGGCGTTGCTCCGACTCGACGACGGCACCTACGTCGTCGACGTCCTGCACGACGACGTCACCGAACGTCGTGTGGTCGAGGTCGGCACCGCGGTCGGCACCCGGGTCGCCGTGTCGAGTGGCCTGTCGGCCGGTGACACCGTCGTCACGCTCTGACCGCGATCGCCGTGGGGGTCTCGTGCCCCGCACAGGCCGAGCGGCCCAGCCTGGCGTGGTCGGCCACCGCCTGACCGCCGGGAGCCTCGCCGTCAGGCGGGACGGATCAACTCGAACAGGTCGGTGCTGTGGCTGTAGAGGTTGCCGACGTGGCGCCCGACCGCCCGGAGGGCGGCCTGGTCGACTCGCGTGCCGTCGAGCAGTTCGGGGTCGACGTGGAACTCGGTCGCCTCGCCGATCACGAGCGCGCTGCCGTGTTCGGGGTGGCCGATGTCGACGATCTGCGTGACGACGCACTCGATGTTCGCCCGGCTCTCGCCGACCATCGGCGGCCGGATCGTCACCGACGGCACGGCGGTGAGCCCGGCGGCCTCGAACTCGTCGACGTCGGCGGGGTGGCTGGCCGAGGTCGCGTTCATCGCCTCCGCCACCTCGACCGTCACGATGTTGATCGTGAACTCGCCGACGTCGCGGACGTTGGCCAGGGTGTCCTTACGGCCGCCGCGGCCGGGTGAGAACACGAACGTCGGGGGTGCACCGCTGACGCAGTTGAAGAACGAGTACGGCGCCAGATTCGGGACGCCATCGGCGGAGATCGAGCCGATCCAACCGATCGGTCGTGGCACGATCAATCCGGTCGCGAGCTTGTACGGGTCGGCGCCGGTCAGTTCGGCGACGGTGAAACGAGTCTTGTCCACGGGGTACTTCCTGGTCGGGGTCGAACGCTCAGTCTGCCGGGTGTCGCCGGCCGAACGTCGGGTCAGTCGGACCGCACGCTGCCGGCGGGGGTGACCTCGGCCTCGTTCTGCAGGGCGGCCTTGAAACTCGGTGTGGCCTGCAGGGCGATGATGTCCGCCGGCATCTCGATACCGGTGTCGTCGAGCCGTCGTTTGACCGCTTTGATCGCCGCGTCCTTGACCCGGATCGAGTCGAACCGACGCGAGTCGGTCCAGAACATGGCAGCGATGTCGACGGTCGACACGTTGAGGTTCTCGACCACGGCGATCGGAGGCGGCTCCATCCGAACGCCGTCGACCTCCCGCAGCGCAGCGGTGACGGCATCGGTCGCCTCCTGTGCGTCGTTCTCGTAGGCGATGCCGACGACGAACCGCTGCCGGTGGTCCTCGTGATGGGTGTGGACCACGATCACGTTCTTGTACACGTCCCGGTTCGGGATCACGACGAGTTCGCCGTCGTACTTGATGATGCGCGTCTCACGGATCGTGATGCCCTCCACGGTGCCCGATTGGTCCATCACCTCGATCTGATCGCCCGATTGGAACGGTTGCCGGAACAGCAGCAGCACACCCGACAGCGTGTTCTCGAGGATGTCCTGGAAGGCGAACCCCACGGCGACCGAGAAGAAGCCCAACCCGGCCAGCAGGTCGACCGGTCGCACCGACGGGAAGGTGATCGCGAGTGCGACGAGCACGATGAGGCCGAGCAGGATCCACGAGATCAACTTGCTCATCACCCGGGCGAAGCTGGGAGTGTGGCGACGCTCGAACGACCGGTGCAGGAGCCAGCGGAGCCCGCGCGCGACGACCCAGCCGAGCAGGATGATGGTGAGTGAGGCTCCGATCCGCGGGAGTGCGTCGAGGGTGTTGTCCCAGAGCGAGCTCGCGGACTGTCCGATCTCCGCGCCGGCATCGTCCACGACTGACTCGAGCATGGGGCGGTGATACCCCCGGTCGGGAGCGCTCAACCGCCGTCCCGGGCGTACGCTGGGTGCAGAGTCCGAGCAGAGGAGTGGTCATGGGTCGGAGCAACACACAGGTCGCCGTCGATGTCGTCGACGCGGCGGGCGATGCCATCGGCGACGTCACCGAGGATCTCGCCGACCTCGCCGAGGCCGCTGCCTCGACCGCTGCGGTCGTCGGTCGCACCGGTTTTCGCATCGTCGGGCGCACGATCCGGTTCGTGGCGCGTCACCCGCGCGAGGTGCTGGCCGGCGTGGTCATCGTGACGGTGGCCGCCGCCGCTGCCAGGTTCGTGCGGTCACGCTCGTCCGAGTCGCCGAGCTGAGGTCGACTCACCCAACGAGGGTGTTGGCGAAGATCTGCCAGCCGAGCGCACTCTTCGCGACCAGGCTGAGCACGCCGTACACGCGCTCGCCGAACACGTAGTCGCTCCACTTGCCCACACGCCGGTACTGCAACCACTGGTTGACGGCGAAGCAGTTGAAGAGCACGAAGATCGACACGAGGATGCCGTACACGAACGTCGGCGGTTGTTCCGATCCGTCGAGGCTGAGGCCGGCGAACAACGCCGCGGCGATCGCGATCCACGGACCGGCGCCGGCGACGCAGCCGAACCAGAACGGGCTCCACCAGGTCGCGGTGCGGTCGGGGGCGTTGGCGACCTCCATCGCCCAACCGAACAGAATCATCGAGGCGTTGACGAACGCGATCGCGATGAGCGCTGCGATGTCGGTCACCCCGGTGATGCCGGCGATGAGGACGATCATGAGCGTGGCGCTGAGCGAGTACTCGACCCACCGGAATCGGTTCCTCCCGTTCCGGAGTTCGTCGAGATAGGTGCCGAAGCCGACCGTGGCCACGACGAAGTGGAACAGCGAGGACAGGAACATGAACGTCGCCGTCCCCCACGCCAGCGGGATGCCGCCGATGTCGGTGAAGTTGCCGTCGCTGATCGGGGTCCCCGGCGGTCCGTTGGTGGAGAACGTGGTGACCGGCAACTCGAACGACCGGTCGCCGAGTACGACCATCAACATGCCCGACACGAGGTGCAGCGCCCCGAGCCCGAGGTTGAGTCGACGGAGGCCGGAGGCGCGTTCGTCCGACACGTGCACGGGCGAACTGGAGGTCATGCGACCAATGATCCCACGGTGCGGACGATTTCAATCCTGTCCCGGGCCCAGCGTGGCGGTCATCGCACGTTTCAGTGGTGCTACCGCCGGGTAACCCAGGGGCATGACGCTTTCCACGATTGACCTCACCCAGCGGCTCGACCAGCTCGAGAACCGCCTGCCCCCGCTTCCCGCGAAGTCGTTCGCGCTCGGCCGCGCCACCGTGCGGCGCACGAACGACGTCGTGATCTCCGTCGTGTCCGACGTGGCCCGACGCATGGACACCGTGGTGAACACCGCTCGCACCGGTGCCCGCACCACCGCCGGTCAGGCCAAGTCCGCGGTCGAGCGCACGGCGAACATGGCCGAGACGACCGCCAAGCAGACCGCCGGTCAGGCCAAGTCGGCCGTCGAGCGCACCTCGAAGATGGCCGAGACGACCGCCAAGCAGACGATCGGCCAGGCCAAGCGCCAGATGGACGCGACCACTGCTACGACCCGCGAAGCGACGGGCGAGCTGCTCGACGACGCGACGGCGACCGTCGACCCCGACGCGACACCTCGGGGTATCGCGTACGAGGAGTGGACGAAGTCCGACCTGTACGACCGCGCGCAGGAGCTCGACATCGACGGCCGCAGCAGCATGTCGAAGCGCCAGCTGATCACGGCGCTCCGGTCGGCGTGAGAATCTCACGGGCCGGAGGTTTGACCCGGTCGACGCAGGGAATGATCCACTCATGAAGTTCTCCACCGGATTCCTCGCCGGGGCCGTCGTCGGCGGATACCTGATCTACAACATGACTCCGCAACAGCGTGATCGCGTTGCGACGACGGCGAGTTCCACCGTCGACAAGGTCCGATCCAGTTCCATCGTGAACTCGATCTCCAGCAACATCAGCGACGTGGCAGGCGCCACGTCCGACCGGGTCGCCGACGTGGTCGACACGGCCGGCTCGGCTATCGCCGACACGGTGGGCACCGACGGAGCCGATTCGTCCACCGAGTCGACGACGCCGGGCTCCGGACCGATCACCGTCTGACCCGACCCCAGACCCCCCGAACACCCCCCAACTCGAATGCCCCGGACAATGATGTCCGGGGCATTCGCAATTCCTCGTGGAGTTTGGTCGACCGGTGTCCCGGGCACCATGTGGTCGTGAACTCGACCGACGGCCCGTCCGACAACGAACTGATCGACCTCGCCCGGTCCAACACCGACCGGGCGTACGCCCCGTACTCGAAGTTCGAGACGGCGGCGGCGGTCACGACCGACGCCGGCGACGTCGTGGTCGGTGTCCTGGTCGAGAACGTCTCCCTCGGACTGGCGATGTGCGCGGAGCGGGCGGCGATGTTCTCGGCGGTGGCCTCGGGTGCCAAGCCGACCCGGTTGGCACTGGCCGCCCCGGACACCGACGGGTCGCTGACCTGGCCGTGCGGCGCCTGCCTCCAGGTCGCACTCGAACTCGGTGGGCGCGAGATGATCGTCGTGGTCGGGGACGACGACGATGGTCCCATCGCCGTGTCGACGGTCGGCGAGCTGTTGCCGAACGGACCGAAGGTCGGCGCCTGACGGCTTCGTTCAGGTGAGGTCCTTGCGGTACTCCACCTCGGGGACCTTGACCTCGCAGTAGTCGTCGAAGTCGGCGGTCATGCCCGACGTCTGCCAGCCGAACTTCTCGTAGAACGCCCGCGCCCGCGGATTGTCGTCGAGCACCCACAACACGGCGCTGTCGAATCCTTCAGCGCGCAGCCGGGTCTCGGTGTACTCCATCATCGTCGCCGCCAGCCCGTTGCCCCACATGTCGGGGTGGAGGTAGAACGCCCACACCTCGCCGCGACCGGTGAAGCCGCGCGCCCGTTCACGTTCGGGGCCGTAGGAGACGAACCCGACCACACGGTCGCCGTCGTCGCTCGCCTGCACCGCGACGGCGACGCGATGGCCGGGAGCGAACCTCCACAGGTTCCAGAAGGAGCGGCGCGACGAGTCGAAGTCGTCGGCGTACAGGACCGACCGCGGGAAGACATGGGCGTAGCCGGCGCGCCAGGACGCGACCTGGACGTCGGTGATGCCGTCGGCGTCGTCGCGCGTCGCTGCCCGGATCTCGAAAGACATCGACCCAGTTTGGCAAACGCGGCGTGTCGCCGCCCGATGGACCGGCGCGTGTCAGACGGCGAGGAGGTCGCGGGCGCCGGTGTCGCTCGACGGGTGGCGCAGCTTGCTCATCGCGCGGGCCTCGATCTGGCGGATTCGCTCACGGGTGAGGTTGAAGTGTTCGCCGACCTCTTCGAGCGTGCGCGGCTCGCCGCGATCGAGACCGAAACGGAGCTTCAGGATTTCGCGCTCGCGTTCGTCGAGTGGGGCGAGCAGCCGCGCGATCTCCTCGGGGAGCAGCGCGGTGGCGGCGACCTCGAACGGCGATTCGGCCGATCGGTCCTCGACGACGTCGCCGAGTTCGGCATCGCCGTCTTCGCGCAGCGGCTCGGAGAGCGAGAGCGGTTCGGCGGCGAAGCGGAGTGCCTCGGTGACCTTCTCCTCGGGCATCTCGACCTCCTTCGCCAGTTCGGCGAGGGTGGCCGGGCGGCCGTACTTGAGCTCGAGTCGAGAGCGAGCCTTCTGTAGGCGGGCGAGCGTGTCGCCGGCGTGCACCGGGAGGCGGATCGTGCGACCGGTGTTGGCGATGCCCCGCGTGATCGCCTGGCGGATCCACCAGGTGGCGTACGTGGAGAACTTGAAGCCCTTTCGCCAGTCGAACTTCTCGACGGCGTGCATGAGACCGAGGTTGCCCTCTTGGATCAGGTCGAGCAGCGGGAGACCGGACGCCTGGTACTTCTTGGCGATCGACACCACGAGGCGAAGGTTGGACTGCACGAACTGACGCTCGGCCTCTTCGCCCTTGCGGGCGAGACGGCGGAGTTCACGCTTCTTGGCCGGCGTCACCTCTTTGCCGCCGGCGTCGAGGGTCTCGATCGCCTCCTTGCCGGCTTCGATCGCTTTCGCGAGACGGACCTCGTCGTCTTTGGTCAGCAGGGTGTACTGGCCGATGTCGGTCAGATACAGGCGGACGAGGTCTTCGTCGTCACGGTCGACGCGATCTTTGGCCACGTTGTTGGCTCCCTTGGGTCCGATGCTTGGACGAGTCGCCGAATCGGCGATCGCTGATGCCTCTCAGGTCGTCTGGTCGGTGCTGACGTTCGGGGTGCCACTCCCGTTCGCCTTGCGGGCTGCACGATCCACCAGGTCACTGAAGGGTTGTGCTAACGATACCGACGCGCTCCAGATGGCCAACCAGCGGGGCCCGTTTCCCCGGCGGATAACTGTGTTCCGTATGGCTGGCCTGGTGGTATCTCATTTTCAGATCGGAACGTATCGCTCTCACGGGGCCCGTCGGGTGGCTCGAAGCCGCCCGATCGGGTGACCTCGGGAGTTCGTCGGGCGGGACGCGGTTTCCGGTACCGGGATGCCCCTGACCGGTATGATTGGAGGTCACTCGTGCCCTCTGGGCACGGAGATTCCGAAGGAGGGATCGATGGCAAATCCGGTTCTGAACGACCGAGCGCTGGCGCAGGCATCCAACACGTGGGCGCCGCCCGAGCCCAACACCGAGTACTTCCCACCCGTGAGCGACGGGCCGAGCAGCCCGTACGTGCGCGAGACCATGACCGTCAACGGCGTGATCAGCGCCACGGCCACCCTGTTCGTGCTGCTGCTCGCGAGCGCCACGTTCGGTTGGCTCTCGACCGGCGCCCCTGAGGAGGTCCTGTTCTCCGACGGCAGCGTCGGCTACCAGAACACGATCCCGATGCTCGCCTGGGGCGGTCTGATCGTCGGCATCGGTCTGACGTTCCTCCTGATGTTCAAGCCGCACCTCGCGAAGTTCATCGCTCCGATCTACGCGATCGCCGAAGGCTTCTTCGTCGGCGCGATCTCGCGGGCCTACGAGAACCTGTACGACGGCCTCGTCGTCCAGGCGGCCGGCATGACGCTCGCCGTGTTCGCCGTGATGCTCGTGCTCTACCGCACCGGCGTCATCAGGGTGACCGAACGATTCCGCAAGATCGTCGTCACCGCCACGATCGGCGTCATGGTCTTCTACGGCATCAGCATGCTGATCAGCCTCTTCGGCGGCTCGGTCAGCTTCCTGTCGAGTCCGAGCCTGCTCGGCATCGGCTTCAGCGTGCTGGTCGCCGGTCTGGCGGCGTTCAACCTGGCGCTCGACTTCGACTTCATCGAGAAGGGTTCGAAGCAGGGCCTCGACAAGAACTTCGAGTGGTACGCCGCGTTCGGACTCCTCGTCACGATCATCTGGCTGTACCTCGAACTGCTCCGCCTGCTCGCCAAGCTCCGCGAGCGGTGACCCCGCTCGGCGAGGCAGTGGCCGCTTCGGCGGCTGGCGCTGCGCTCGCCGGCGCGGTCGGATCCTTGGCCGGGGTCGCCGCGCCCGCCGCGATCATCGGCGGGCTCAACGGGTTCGTCTCCGGCCGGCGCGGCATCTACGACTGGCGTTCGCCCAAGGGTGTCGGCGCCTTCGCGCTCGACTCGACCTGGGCGCTCGCCACCACGTTCTCCGGGGTCGTGTCGCACGGCGTCGCCGCGGTTCGTGGCGATGCGGGCTACTCCGACGAGCTGAGCCGTCGCCAGAACCGTCACGTCTACGCCCGCGGGTTCCAACCGCGGTCGCGGTTCGCGACCACGTTCGGCAACGTGGTCAACGGTGCCGGCGATCTCACGAAGCCGCGCCGGGCCAAGCTGGTGACCGACCACGAGGACGTCCACGTCTGGCAGGCCCGATGGTTCGGGCCCCTGTACCCGGCGCTCTATCTCGGTTGGGCGGTCGGCGGCGGCGTCGGCGGAGCGGCACTCTGGTTGCTGCGCCGACGTGACGAGCCCTTCACCAAGGTGGTCGAATCGTGTGCGTACTACCTCAACCCGTTCGAGTACTGGGCGTACAGCCGCGACGACCATTGGCCGCCGCACGGTCTCGTCGAATCGATCGGGCCGAAGCGACCGATCGTGCGCAGCTTCGTCAGCTTCCGCTGACCGGGACGCCGCTCGGTCGGAACGAACCCCGGTCCGTGCGCTCGTCAGGGGTTGCGCAGGTCGGAGACGTCGCGGCGTACGAGCGTCAGCACCCGGTGGGTGCCGGGGTCGAGGACCGGGTCGGCCCGTCCGGAGAGTCGGTCGAGTTCGTCGAGCAGTCGGTCGATCACCGAGCGGTAGGCCACCGGGTCGGGCCCACTCGGGAGCCGGGTCCGACTCGCGTCGGTGACGGCGGCTTCGAGGTCGACCGGCGGGATCGTGGGGGAGCGTTGCGCCCAGAGTTCGGCGTGCCAGGCGTGCCGGTGGCACGCGGTCGCGTACCACCGCTGGTGCTCGACGTCGGCGTCGGCGACCCACGCGCCGAGTTCGCGGAAAAGGTCGAGGCTCAGCGCTCGCTGCCGGGCGCAGACGTCGCCCAACTCGACGATGCCGAGTGTTCCGGTGCTCACCGGGCCACCGCCCACCACGCCGCTTCGGCGGCTCCGAGATCGGTCGCGGGCTCGCCGTCGGCGACGTACTCGAGCAGCATCCCTCGGAACGGTCCGCCGACCTCGAGCTTGCCGAGGATCGCGTTGACGCCCCAGACGACCCGGTCGAGGATCACGAAGCTGGGCGGCATGTTGAGATGCTCGATCACGTCGGAGTGTGGGCCGTTGACGTCGAAGATCTTGGCGATCGTGTCGATCATCCACTGTCGGGTGAACGTGAACTCGTCGGTCAGGTACGGGACGTAGGGGCTCGAGACGTAGTCGAAGACGTGGTCGGCGTCGAGCCCGTGATTCGCTCGGAGGAATCCGCTCTGCTCCATGGCGGCGACGAGTCGTTCGGGATCGCGGTGCACGATCACGGCGTCGAGGGTCGGTCGCAGCGTCTCCCACTCGCCGGGTGACCAGCGTTTGACCAGCCCGTAGTCGAGGAACGTCACGCTGCCGTCGTGGTGAAACTTGTAGTTGCCGGGGTGCGGGTCGCCGTTGAAGGCGCCGTGGCGAACGACCGCGTGCTGGGAGAACCGCCACACGACCTCGCCGGCTCGCTGTTTCGTGTCGTGGCTCGCGGTGGCGCGGAACTCGTCGAACGACATGCCGTCGACCCACTCGGACGTCAGCACCTTCTCGGTCGAGTACTCGGTGACCACACGCGGAATCCGGACCCAGGGGTGACCGGCGAACAGGCGGGCGAACTCCGCGGCGTTGTCGGCCTCGAGGCCGTAGTCGAGTTCTTCACGCATCCGCGCCCGCAGTTCGTCGACGAGACCCTTCGCGTCGAGCCCCTTCAGCATCAGCGAGGAGAACATGCCGTACATCACCTCGGCGGCGTCGAGATCGGATTCGATCGCCTCGTGCACGCCCGGGTACTGGACCTTCACGGCGACGTCGCGCCCGTCGTGGGTGACCGCCCGGTGCACCTGACCGATGCTCGCCGCGGCGGCCGGCATGTCGGTCCAGTCGAGGAACACCTGCTCGGGCGGACGGCCCAGCGCATCGGTGACGACGCCGGCGGCGAGGCTCGGTGCCATCGGCGCGGCGTCGGCCTGGAGCGTGGCGAGCGCGGCCTGCGCCTCATCGGGCAGCGATTCGAAGATGAAGCTGATCATCTGGCCCGCCTTCATCAGGACGCCCTTCATCTCGCCGAGCTCCTTGGCGACGTCGGCGGCGGTGCGGACGGCGAACTGGGTGTCGAGTTCGGCTCGGCGCTCGGCGGGTGAGCCGACGCCACGCACCTTGGACGCAGCGAACCGGACCGAGTTCCTGGCCGACAGCTTCCAGACCCGTGCCGATCGTCCGAGGCGACCGATCGGTCCCGAGCGTCTGGCGGCGATGCTCGCCGCGGCGACGGACGCGGCGATCGCGGTCAGCGTCGCGATGGAGGCACGGCGAGGGACCATGTCGGCCGAATCAGACGCGGCGTGCGACCGGGTTGGCCGCGAGGACCTCGTCGGGGATCGGATCGCCCGTCACCTCGTCGACCCAGTAGCTCCCGTCGTCGAGCGCGGCCAGCGCGGCCTCGACCGCCGTGAGGTCACGCTCGATCGCCGCCAGGTCGGGCGACGCCGTCGCCGGATCGGCCGGCGTCGGGTCGGATGCTGCTCCCTCGTCGGGTGCATGGTCGGCGTCGGTCACGGGTCCGACGCTACCCGGTCGTCGGCCGACCCCGGAACTCGGTCGGAGACCGAGCCGAGGGTTGAACCGTCGGGAGAACAGAGCGAGGGCGATCTCGACCGATGATGGCGGAATCATCGGGAGCTCGCCCTCGCCGCCCCATTATGACGTCGTCAAGATCTCATCGAACCGGGCGCACCTGTTGCGTCCGTCACACGCCCGCGACGGACGATCGAGACCCGCCGCTCCGTCCGTCGTCCTCGTCGTCCGGGCTTCAATTTGCCGAGAATCTCGGTCAAAAGTATGCAAACTTGCGGGAATACTGTAACGTCGGGCATCACCTGAACGAACGTCCGTGGCGGAAGGGAGTGACGTGACAGGATTCCGACATCTCGGCGACACCGATCGCGTGACGCCTCCCGATCGAGGCATCACGTTCGTCGAGATCCTCGTCACGATCACGTTGCTCGGCACCGTCGTCCTCGGCGTGCTCGCGGCGACGCAGGCGTCGGTCCGCGCGTCGCGAGTGAGCCGCGAAGCCGCTCGCGTCGAGTCGGCGCTCCTGACCGCCGCCGAGCGGATCGAACGGGCCCCACGTTCCGACGCCGCGTACCGGTGCGATCTGAGCGGCCCGGTGTATGCCGCGGCGCAGCTCAAGCTGGGGGTCACCGCAGCACAGGCGCCGTCGTACGCAACGGTCAGTTACCAGCACCTGGCAGCGGGGGTCTGGGTCGACGGCGCCTGTCCTGACGGGTCGTACCTCCCGAACCTGGTGCAACGCATCACGGTCACCATGACGAGCCCGAACAACGGGCTGCAACGAGAAATCGAGGTGCTGAAGGGCGATGCGTAGACACCACGACGATGCCGGCATGACGTTGATCGAACTGGTCGTCTCCGTCGCGGTTGTGGCCCTGATCGCCACGGTGCTCGCAGCGGCGATCACGGTCGTGTTCCGCCAGGCACCCGAGACCACCGCACGCGCCGACACGGCCCGCTGGGAACAGAACCTCGGGACCTGGTTGCCGGCGGACCTGACGTCGGCCGAGTGGCCCGACTCGACCGACCCCGCTCAGGCCGTCGGCTACGTGGCGTACGAGCCGTGTGCCACGGCCGCCTGCACGTTCGGCGACAACATCGCTCATCTGTCGTGGAACGACGAAGGTGTCAACGTCGACGTGAGCTACCGATACGGCGTCACCGCCGACGGCACCTACGAGTTCCGTCGGGTCGAGTGTCGCGGCGGCTCGTGCCGGACCGTCACCCTCGTGCGCGACATGCCGCCGCCGGCGGCCGGTGGCACGCCGCCGATCAGCGTGACCTTCCCGCCGGACGTGCTCGAGACCGACCCGAACGGCAGCGAGATCGTCAACTCGAGCGGGCGCCGCGTCACCGTCAGCGTGTACGGCGCGGCGGGCACCGATCTGCTCACCTTCAGCGGTGGTGGCGTCGAGCGCGTCGACCTCGAACCGGCCGCCATCCAGCCACCCGAGTTCCTCCAGGCACGTAGTGGTTGCGGCGGACCGATCACCCTGATCGTCGACGAGTCGGGTTCGCTCAGCAACGCCGACGTCAACCGCGTCAAGGCCGGCGTCGAGTCGTTCGTCGAGACCTTCGCCGGTACGCCGACGCTCCTCCAGATCGTCGGGTTCAGCAGCCGGGCGCGCGTGCTCGACGACAACCCGAACTCGTCGCCGCATCCCTGGAACTACTGGTTCGATCTGTCCGAACAGTCGGTCGTCGACGACCTGCTCGGCTCGTCGTCACCGATCGACGACCTCGACAACAGCGGTGCGACCAACTGGGAAGATGCGCTGTACCGGGCCTTCTACACCGAGGGTGGCCAGACCTACGAGGCCGTCTCCAACCCGGCGACGCCGCCGGCCGAGCTGGTCGTGTTCTTCACCGACGGCCTGCCGACCAACGACCGCGACACCGACAACCAGACGGGCGCCGAAACCCCGGAGGCGCCATCGGTGCCGAGCCACTTCGACTACGACAACACGACCGATGCCACCCAGTTCAGTCCGCGAGGCTGGTACCGGGCCAGCTGGTTGCTGCAGCAGACGTCGACGCGGGTCATCGGCGTCGGCGTCGGCAATCAGATCGACGACTGGGTCAACCTCGACCGTGACACGACCATCCCCGACTCGGTGATCGCTTCGAGCTGGTCGGCGCCGTACCGATCGGGCACCGGCTTCTCCCACGCCCGTTCGTTCCTGGCCGAGGTGCCGCTCGGAGACCTGATCGCGGGCAACGACCTCAGCAATTTCAGCGGCACGACCTCCGATCGCTATCTCAAGGTCGAGTACGCAGGCGGATGGGACCCCGCTGCGGTCAAGGACGCCGACATCCTGACCACCACCGACTTCACGCAGTTCGGTGGTGCGCTCGAGTCGATCGCCCTCGCCGAGTGCGGTGGCTCGCTCACCGTCCAGACCCGCAAGGCGTCCGACGGAACGCCGCTCCGGTCAGCGGTCACCTACGAGGTGTCGGGCGTCGATCGGCCGCTCACCGAGAGCACGACGTCGGCGGTCAGCAAGACGGCCGTGTTCGACATCTCCACCGAGGGGGGTACCACCGCCGAGGTGCTCCTCCAGCCTCGCACGCTCGAGGGCACCGGCTACACCGCCGACAACTGGGTGTGCCGGAGTCGCAACGTCGAGATCACCGACCCGAGCAAGCTGTCGTTGGCCGATCCGGGCGCGGGAGCGATCGGCGGCATCGACATCACCGTCGCCGCCAACGAGGCCGTGTCCTGCATCCTGTTCGTCGTCCCGGAGTGACCATGTCGAAGCGAGTGACCGTGACCGAACGAACGAGGCGACCGGCCGAGACCACGCGATGGGTCCAGCGGCACCGTGACGAAGGCGCGGTCCTCCCGCTGGTGCTCGTGCTGATCGTGATCGGCGCCCTCGTCGTGATCCCGTTGATGGACTACACGGTGTCGGTCCTGCGGGCCAACAAGGTCGAGGAGGAGAAGACCCGCAACGTCGAGGCGGCCAAGGGTGGGGTGCGCACGGCGCTGCGTCAGCCCGCCTCGCTGTTCGGCGACAAGGACCGGGCGAACGCCGGCTGTCCGGCGAACCCGGCCGATCTGCTTCCGGCCGACGGCACCGTCGCCAACGACATCCCGGTCTCGGTCACGTGTTCGCCCATCCGTGAGCTGAGCGCCAACGAGGTGTTCGGCTTCGAGGTGCCGGTCGGCGCGGCCCAGCTCCAGATCGCGCCCGACCCGACCGGGTTCGCACGCTTCAGCGGGGTCACGGCCAGTTCCGGCGAGGCGCCGCCGTACCCCGTGACCGGACTCGATCCCGAGTGGGCCTGGTGGCAGGGATTCGTGTGGACCAACCCCGCCGACTCGGCCGAGACGAAGACGATCTGGGTGCCCGACCTGCCGAGCTTCACCGACGAGGCCCGCCCGTCGACGCCCCTCACGATGCCCGGTTTCGACTGCCAGGTGTTCCTCCCGGGGCGCTATCCCGATCCGCTCGACCTCGATGCCGGTGGGCCCAGCGCCAACTTCTACTTCGCCAGCGGCGTCTACTACTTCGAGCAGCCCGTGACGATCTCCGGCGACATCGACGTCGTCGTCGGCCAGGGGCTGGCCGACTTCGGCATCACGAACGACTGTGCCGACGACACGCAGGTCGGCGCCAACGTCAGCGTGCCGGCCAACACCGTGTACGGCATCGACGGCAACAGCGGTGGTGCCACCTGGGTGTTCGGCGACGAGGGACGCCTCGAGGTGAGCGATGCCGGCGGTGCCCCCTCGGTGCGGTTCAACCAGCGGTACGCCTCGGAGGATCGCGGCGGCTGGACCAACATCTTGAGCGTCAACGGTGACTGGTCGTTCGACAACGGCGACACCGCCGACGACGACGAGTTCGACGACCCGAACGGGGCCCATACGGCCACCAACGTCAACCACGTCGATCGGAGCCGGGTGCTCCAACTCGACTCCGGTGGTGACGTGCTGCCGGTCGCCCTCGGTGCGCCGGGTGCGGCCTACGTGCCGAGTCATCCCGATCTGACCGACGAGGCGCGGATCCCCGAAGCTCCCACGTCGATCACGGCGGCGGCGCGGATCTCCGGCACCGACGGTGCGATCCTGGTCACGTTCGAGGGCGTCGAAGGGGCCGACACGAACGGCGCGATCATCACCGAGTACGAGGCCGGGATCGAGGCCCGTGCCGCCGAGCCGTCGACGCCGGCACCCACGACGACCTGCACGACGGCGGGTGACCCGGCGACGTTGCTCCCCACGGCCGAGGGCGCGGACGGCGTCGACCCGTGGTCGCGGCCACATCCCGAGAACGCGGCCGACCCCGATCGCTACGCCTGCCTGATCACCGGTGCCACGATCGGGTCGACCTACTGGGTCACGGCTCGTGCCCGCAACGACGCCGGTTGGAGCGAGTGGGCCGACCCCGACCAGGTCGCTGCGGCGGCCTGGTCGTCCGCGACGCCGATCGTGCCGACCGCCGCGCCGAGCAACGTGGACGTGGCGCCGTATGCCGCAGATGCGAGTCGACCGAACGCGGCGCTCGTGACGTGGGACGCACCGACCGCGCTCGGCGAGGCGCCGATCGTCGGTTACGACGTCGAGGTCTATCGCGTCTTCACCGAGCTGGTCGACCCTGCGTCGACGACCACCACCACGACGACGACCACGACGACCACGACGACCACGACCACCACGACGACGTCGTCGACGACGACCACGACGCTGCCGCCGCCACCACCGTCGACGCCGTGTGGCCCGCCGCTCGATTGCGCCTCGATTCCGGCGTGCCCGACCGGACAGGAACCCATGGCTCGGGATCTCGGTTTCACGTCGGGGTGGGGTTGGACATGCGTGCCCGGCTGCCCTGCCACGTCGACCCTGTACCGCAACAGCTCGAACGGTCGGTCGTGTGCCCCGATCGACTGCGACGACGACGACTACCCGGCGGGCTTCTGGATCTTCTGGACGTGCCTACCGCTGCCGAACACGGTCGTCATCAACTCCGGGGTGCCGAACTACATCTGCCCGTCGGGTACCGACCCGTTCTTCGGGTTCGGCGTGATGTTCTGTCGACCCGATGGACCGATCGGATTCATGTCACCGGCTCGCGAAGCGTCACCAGCGCCCGAAGTTCCTGCCGTGGTGCCCGCGACGTCCGGTCCTCCGACGTCGGGCCCACCCGTGCTCGTGCCGATCGAGGTGGAGGAGCTGGTCGACGTTGCCGAGGCGAAGTGCTCGACGGTGGCCCGCATGGAGAAGTTGCCGGAAGACGTCGGCCGAGAGTGGACGCCGCCGCCGACCGAGTGCGTGCTGTCCGACCTCCCCGACCTGCCGACCACCGACACGAACGGTTGGGACAACGTGGGCTACCGCGTCAAGGTGACCGCGCGGAACGCTGCGGGCAGTTCTGCGCCCGGCACGTTCGAGCCGCCGTTCATGACCATCCCCGGGGTGCCGGCCACGCTGTCGCCGGTACCACCCGAACGGGTCTGGTTCCCGCATTACGACACGTCGATCATCAGCATCGACGCGTCGGGTGCGGGTTCCACCGTCGTCGACATCCCCGGCTTCGTGTCGGTGCCGATGGGCCGGATCACGATCTCGAATCCGAACGGTGATTCGATCGGCTTCGCCGGCGGTGTCACCGCCGGCCGCATCGTCATCGACGACGCCCGGGCGACGCTGCCGTTCGGCTACGTACCGTCGGTCGTCATGCAGCGTGAGGTGCTGATCACCGCGACCGCGGGGAACATCACCTCGAAGGCGACCGTCAAGGTCAACTCCGACACCAGCTACGGCATCCTCCGCTGGATCACCCAGTAGCCCGTCGCCGGCGTCGTCTCCGCGGTCGCACCGAAATCCCTTGCGGGCGATCGCGGCGTGCGCAACACTCGGATCACGACGAGTCCGAGGGGAGACGAGTTCATGTCGAAGTTGCGCACGATCGGGATCGGGGTGGTTGCCGCCTTGGTGGTGGCGGGGGTCACGACCACGGCGGCGGCCGCGAGTCCGGCCGCGTCTCCGCCCGGTCCGGCCTGGATGGTCACCGTCGGCGATTCGGCGATCTCCGGTGAGGCGGGTCGTTGGGCCGGTAACACCAACATGTCGTCGTGGCGTCACGACACCGGTGCCGACGCCTACTACGACAACGCTTCGAACACCGCCGAGACCACCGCCGGGTGTCATCGGTCGAAGGCCGCGGAGGCCCACATCGGCGACGTCAACTCGCTCAATCTGGCATGTTCGGGTGCTCGCACCTACACACAGACCGGCGGCGACTTCAAACCGGGGCTCGACTGGTACGACGGCCCCGCCGGCAAGAGCCAGGTCGTGCAGCTCCAGGAGTTCGCCGCCACGAACGACGTCGATGCGGTGACGATCCTGATCGGTGCGAACAACTTCGGGTTCGCCGACATCGTGCAGCAGTGCGTGACCAACTGGCTGACGTCCCCGTGGTGGTGGAAGAACTACTGCAACGACGACCGTTCGATCAAGAACCGGTTCACCTCGAGCGCCGTCGACGCCCGCACGAACGAGGTCGCCGGCGCCATCGCCAACGTGTCGCAGGCCATGACCAACGCCGGCTACACGAGCGACGACTACAGCGTGATCATCCAGACCTACTGGTCGCCGATCCCGCGCGGGAGCGACATCCGCTACTCCGAACGCGGATGGACCCGGCAGAGCATCGGTGGGTGCGGCATCTGGAACCGTGATGCGAACTGGGCCAACGACACCGCGGTCGTGAAGATGAACCAGGCGCTCACCGACGGCGTCGTCCGGAGTGGGATCGACAACTACGTGGTGCTCGACATGTCGCGCTCGCTCGACGGGCACCGGCTGTGCGAGCAGGGCGTTGGCCTGCTCGAGGAGGTGGGGCTGGGCGCCTGGACCGATGCCGGAGCGGCCGATGCCACCGAGTGGGTGAGCCAGATCAGGACCGTCACGACGATCTTCGGGCCGTACCAACTCCAGGAGGGCATCCACTCGAGCTACTGGGGCCAACTCGCGATGCGCAACTGTCTGCGGCAGGCGTACAACGGTGGCGCCGTGCGGGGCGGTACCTGCACCAGCACCGGCGGCGTGAACGGCAACGGCGAACCCAATATGGCGCTGAGCTGACCGAACCCGAACGGAGCGAACCGGGTTCGCTCCGTTCAGCGCAGGTTGCGCAGCGCCCGTTCGCGCTTGCGGCGCTTGTTGTTCCGGGCGATCGCCACGAACGCGATGAATGCGCCGGCGACGACGATCCAGACGACGAGGCCGATCAGCGCCGCCGTCGAGACCGGCCCGGCCCAGGCGCCGCCTTCGCTCGCCGGTCGTTGCACGGTGGCGGTGTAGACGTTGACGGACGAACCGTCGAGCGGTGCCGTCCACTCGATCACCCCGTCGTCGACTTCGGTCCCGGTCTCTGCGGAGATCAGCTCGCCCGGGAGAGACACCCGGAACACGAATGACATCGCGTCGGCCGGCGTCGAGCCGTTCGCGGCGAACTCGTCGGCGAACGGCAGGCCGCCGACCGCCGCGAGGAGATCGGCGTCGGCGAACGACTCGAAACCGTTCGGCAGCCGGAGGTCACCGTCGATCGCATTGGTGGTCTGCTCGTCGGCGGGGGTGCGTGCGGCGCGCATGTCGGTCAGCGGCGGTCCGATGCTCTGCAGGACGTTCGCCAGCTCCTCGGGTGAGGTGAAGTCGTGCGTGAGGGTGATCGTCGAGCTGCCGTCCGCCGCGACGGTCGGGCCGTCGACGACCCAGCCGTTGGCGACCGCGTCGTCGAGGCGAAGGTCGTCGACCAGCCCGGGGACCTGTGCCATCAGTTCGGCGTCGGCAGCCGCGTCGACCGTCACCACGCCGGTGCCGTCGGGCTCCATCGCCACGTCGACGGTCACGTCGAGGCGGCATGCGGTCAGGGCGAGCAGGCTCACGAGGACGAATGCGAGTCGGCGGGTCACGGCGCTCCATCATCGCAGCCGATCGCGTCGCCGCGCGGTCAATGCCCGGCGGAATTCCGGCTTTCCCGGCGGTGGTTCGTGAAACGATGGACCCATGCAGGTGCCGGACGCGATCGACGACGAGCCGAACCGGTTCTTCGACGGTGGCACCGATGGCGAGCCACCCCGGACGCTGCCCGACGCGGCGTACGAGTTGGGTCGGGTCGTCGTGGCGCTCGACGGACAACCCGAACGGGAGTGGTTCCAGCTGCGCCGACGGGTCGGCTATCGCGACCGCCACCATGGTGATCTGCTGGTCCCGCGCGACTGCGCGACGTTCTACAGCGACCTGACGTCGGTGCCGGCGTTGTTCACCTGGTTGGTCCCGAAGTCGGGCGACCACCTCCCGGCGGCGCTGATCCACGACGGGCTCGTCCGAGCCGAGGGAGCACCGCCGGACCACATCGGACCCGACATGAGCCGGGTCGATGCCGATCGTGTGTTTCGCGACGCGATGGCCGATTCGGGCACCGGCCTGATCCGGCGGTGGATCGTGTGGACCGCAGTCACCCTGGCGACGATCTGGGCGCAACAGGGGACCGCCACCTCAGCACGGCTTCGGACCTACTACCGCTGGGTGATGGTCGCGACGCTGGGCTCGATCGCGTGGCTCGGTTACCAGGCGACCGCCGACCTCGTCGATCGGTCGGGGCGGTGGTGGTGCACCTACGAGCTCCCGTGGATCACCGGCGACACGTGGTGGGAGGAGCTGCTGAGCGGTGCCGTCGGTGCCGTCGCCGTACCACTCGTGCTCAGCGTGCCGTGGGGGCGGTTCCGTCGTGCCGGTGCGATCGCCGGGGTCATGCTCGGCGCGCTGTTCCACGTGACGCTCGCGCTCGTGCTGCTGAGCGGGGTCTACACCGTGCTCGAAGCCGTGGCCACCGATGGTCGGTCGGGTCTGCGGCGACTCGGCGCCCGGGTCCTGTCGCGGTGGCGAGCGGTCATCGGTGGAGCGACCGTGATCGCTGCGGCCGTTGCCGCGTGCATCGTGCTCTGACGGGTGGTCGGCGGCCCCACGGCGAGCGGACGCCTGCCCCGCTCGCGATCGTGATCGCGAGCGGGGCGTGGTTCAGCTCTCGTCGTTGGGAGTATCGTCGGCGGTCGCCGTGGTGGCGAGTTCGACGGCGGCCGGCGGCACGAATCCCTCGACGGCGTTGAAGGTGAACACCTTGCGCTCGGCGTCTTCGGGATCGGGTTCGACGTCGACGACGATGATCTCGCCGGCCGAGAAGGTCTTGTAGAGGATCCTCTCGGACAGGACGTCTTCGATCTGCCGCTGGATCGCACGGCGTAGCGGGCGGGCACCCAGCTGCGGGTCGTACCCGATGGTGGCGAGATGCTCCTTCGCCGCCTGGGTGACCTCGATGCCGAGACCCTGACCCTCGAGCTGCCCGATGAGGCGCTTGAGCATGAGATCGACCATCTGGACGACGGCCTCGAGCGGATGCTCGTGGAACACGATCGTCTCGTCGATGCGGTTGAGGAACTCGGGCCGGAAGTGCGACTTGAGGGCGTCGTTGACCTTTTCCTTCATCCGCTCGTAGCTCATCGCGGTGTCGCCGGTGGTGAACCCGACGTTGGCCTTGCGCAGATCCTGCGTGCCGAGGTTGGAGGTCATGATCAGCACGGTGTTGCGGAAGTCGACCGAGCGACCCTGCGAGTCGGTCAGGCGACCCTCTTCGAGGATCTGCAGCAGCGTGTTGAACACGTCGGCGTGCGCCTTTTCGATCTCGTCGAACAGCACGACCGAGAACGGCTTGCGCCGCACGGCCTCGGTGAGCTGGCCGCCCTCTTCGTACCCGACGTAGCCGGGGGGCGAGCCGACGAGGCGGCTCACCGTGTGCTTCTCCATGTACTCGGACATGTCGAGGGTGATCAACGACGAATCGTCGCCGAACAGGAACTCGGCGAGCGTCTTGGCGAGCTCGGTCTTGCCGACGCCGGTCGGGCCCAGGAAGATGAACGAACCGCTCGGACGCTTCGGGTCCTTGAGGCCCGCACGGGTGCGGCGGATCGACTGCGACACGGCGGCGACGGCGTTCTCCTGGCCGATGATCCGCTTGTGCAGTTCGTCTTCCATGTTGAGGAGGCGAGCGGTCTCTTCTTCGGTGAGCTTGTAGACGGGGATCCCCGTCCACAGCGACAGCACCTCGGCGACCGCTTCTTCGTCGACCTCGTCGAACAGGTCGACGCCGGACGCCTTGACCTCGACCTCTTTGGCGGCCTTCTCTTCGAGCAGCGCCTTCTCCTGGTCGCGGAGGCTGCCGGCCTCTTCGAACTGCTGCTCTTCGACGGCACGCTTCTTGGCCTCTTGCACGTCGTCGAGCTTGCGCTCGAGTTCGCGCAGATCGGGCGGGGTCTGCATGCGCTTGATGCGCAGGCGCGAACCGGCCTCGTCGATCAGGTCGATCGCCTTGTCGGGCAGGAACCGGTCGCTGATGTAGCGGTCGGCGAGGTTGGCCGCTGCGACGAGCGCCTGGTCGGTGATCGTGACCCGGTGGTGCGACTCGTACTGGTCGCGGATGCCCTTGAGGATCTCGATCGTGTGGGCGAGCGTGGGCTCGTCGACCTTGACCGGCTGGAAGCGACGCTCGAGCGCAGCGTCTTTCTCGACGTGCTTGCGGTACTCGTCGAGCGTCGTGGCACCGACGGTCTGGAGTTCGCCGCGGGCGAGCATCGGCTTGAGGATGCTCGCGGCGTCGATCGCTCCCTCGGCGGCTCCCGCACCGACGAGCGTGTGGATCTCGTCGATGAACAAGATGATGTCGCCGCGGGTCTTGATCTCCTTGAGGACCTTCTTGAGCCGCTCCTCGAAGTCGCCGCGATAGCGCGAGCCGGCGACGAGTGCGCCGAGGTCGAGCGTGTACAGCTGCTTGTCGTGCAGCGTGTCGGGCACGTCGTTGTTGACGATCATCTGCGCGAGGCCCTCGACGATCGCCGTCTTGCCGACGCCGGGTTCGCCGACGAGCACCGGGTTGTTCTTGGTGCGCCGGGAGAGGATCTGCATGACGCGCTCGAGCTCGCGGGTACGGCCGATGACGGGATCGAGCTTGTGCTCGCGCGCCATCTGCGTGAGGTTGCGACCGAACTGGTCGAGGATCTGGCTGTTCTTCTCGTCGTCGCCACCCTTGGAGCCGACGCCGGCACCGGCCGGCCCCGCTTCGGAGCTGCCACGGCTGCCGGCACCCGACTCGCTGCCGCTGCCGGCGGGACCCTGGTAGCCGGAGAGCAGCTGGATGACCTGCTGGCGCACCCGGCTGAGGTCGGCGCCGAGCTTGACGAGCACCTGGGCTGCGACGCCCTCACCTTCGCGGATGAGGCCGAGCAGGATGTGCTCGGTCCCGATGTAGTTATGGCCGAGCTGGAGCGCCTCGCGCAACGACAACTCGAGCACCTTCTTGGCCCGCGGCGTGAACGGGATGTGACCCGAGGGCGACGAGCCGCCCTGGCCGATGATCTCCTCGACCTGGTTGCGCACGGCCTCGAGCGAGATCGAGAGCGACTCGAGCGCCTTGGCGGCGACCCCTTCGCCCTCGTGGATCAGGCCGAGCAGGATGTGCTCGGTCCCGATGTAGCTGTGGTTCAGCAGGCGCGCTTCCTCTTGAGCGAGGACCACGACCCGGCGAGCCCGGTCGGTGAAACGTTCGAACATGTGTCGCCTTTCCTTCAGATGGCGAATACGTGTGTTCACTCTATCGGGAGGTCATCGACCTGCCCTGGCGTCTTCGTCCAACTGCAACATCGGCACGGTCCGAGCGCGAGATGAATGTCGATGAGGTTTCCCCCAGCTCCGGCCAGCGCCTAGCCTGCAGAGGTGCCCGACGCCCCTGTGACGTCTCCGTTGCTGTCCCTGCCTGGCATGGGCCGCGATCGTGAGCGGATCGAAGTGGCGATGCGCGCGGCCGTACGGACGTCCGACGACTACCTCAC
The DNA here is from genome assembly GCA_033344875.1 of Ilumatobacteraceae bacterium. NCBI lineage: Bacteria > Bacillati > Actinomycetota > Acidimicrobiia > Acidimicrobiales > Ilumatobacteraceae > Ilumatobacteraceae bacterium. Next base: position 3,965,917 of record JAWPMO010000001.1, read on the forward strand.
CGAGATCGCATCGCACCTGATCGTGGCGGGCGGCAAACGCCTCCGCCCGGTGCTCTCCGTCGTCGCGGGGCGCATCGCCGGCCCGTCGGTCGCCGACGATGTGATCCAGGGTGGCGTCGCGTGCGAGCTCGTGCACCTCGGATCGCTCTATCACGACGACGTAATGGACGAGGCCGAGACGCGGCGCGGTGTCGAGACCGTCAACGCCCGATGGGGAAACCTGCAGGCGATCCTCGCCGGCGATTTCCTGCTGGCGCGCGCCTCGGAGATCGCAGCGTCGCTCGGTACCGAGGTCGCCGGGCTCCTGGCCCGCACGATCGGGTGGCTGTGCGAAGGGCAGATCGAGGAGTTGCGCCACACGTACGACGTGCAACGGCCCGAGGCGAGCTACCTCGCGTCGATCCACGGCAAGACGGCGTCGCTCTACGGAACCGCCGCCCGCATCGGCGGCATCGTCGCCGGGCACGACCGGGCGACCATCGACGCGCTGACGGAGTACGGCAACGCGTACGGCATGGTGTTCCAGATCGTCGACGACGTGCTCGACCTCACGGCCACCGCCGAGCAGCTCGGCAAGCCGGCCGGCCACGACATGGAAGAGGGCGTCTACACGCTGCCGGTGCTCCGCACGATCGGCGCCGGCGGTGCCGCAGCCGACGAGTTGACGCAGCTCCTCGGCGAGCCGCTCGACGCCGACCAGCGCGACCAGGCGCTGGCGATCGTCCGCTCCGGCGCCGGCATCGAGAGTGCGATCGTCGCCGCCCGCGAGTTCGTCGGTCGGGCGGTCAATGCCTGCGACCGCCTCGGCGACGACGATGCCGTCGAAGCGCTGCGGCTCGCTCCCGCCGCGTTGCTCGCCACCGTCCTGAACAGCATCGACAACTGACGCCCACCCGCCGTCTCCGGCGGAAGAGTGTGTGGTGGGGTCGGATCGGGCAAGCTGGTCACCTGTGCATGTCGTGATCGTCGGAGCCGGAGAAGTCGGGTGGTATCTCGCGGAGCGTCTCGGCGCGGAGAATCACGATGTCGTGGTGATCGAGCAGGACGAAGTGATCGCCCGAGCCCTCGGTGACGAGCTCGACGTGCAGACCGTCGTGGGCAGCGGTACCCATCCGTCGGCGCTCAGGGCGGCGCGCGTCGAGCGAGCCGATCTCGTCGCCGGCGTCACCCAGGACGACGAGGTCAACCTGATCACCGCCGCGCTGTCGAAACAGATGGGCGCCAAGCAGACCGTCGTGCGGCTCCAGACCGACGAACTGCGCGGGCCCGACGGTGCCGAGCTGCGCGAACTCCTCGACGCCGACCTCATCATCGACCCCGATGCCGACACCGCCGAGGAGATCCTCCGGCTGGTCAGCGTGTCCGGTGCCGACGAGGTGTATCCGATGGCGAACGGGAACCTGGTGGTGCTCGGCGTCGTGGTGGGCGAGGAGTCACCGATGGTGTCGCAGACCCTCGCGAGCATCGCATCGGTCGATCACTGGAGATTCCTGTTCGGCGCGGTCACACGCGACGGTGAGACGATCATCCCGCGCGGCGATCTCGAGGTGCGGGTCGGCGATCACGTCCGCGTCCTCGCGAACGTCGACCAGCAGCAGACCGTGCTCGAGGCGCTCGACGCGGTCGGCCGGCGGGTCCGGCGGGTCATGGTGCTGGGCGGTGGCTCGGTCGGCGCCCGTGTCGCCGAGCATCTCGTGCACAGCGCCGAGGTCACGCTCGTCGAACGCGACATCGACCGGGCGACTGCACTCGCCGAACGGCTGCGCAAGGTCACCGTCGTGCACGGCGACATCACCGACACCAACCTGCTCACCGAAGAGGCGGTCGCCACCGTCGACGTCGTGATCGCGGCGACCGGCGAAGACACGGCCAACGTGCTCGCCTGCGCGTTCGCTGCCGCCGAGGGCGATGCCTTCACGGTGGCGGTGCTGCACCGTCTCGCGCTGCTCCCGCTCGTCCGCCAGTTCGGCATCGACGCTGCCCTCAGCCCGCGCACGGCATCGGCCAACGCGGTCCTGCGGCAGTTGCGCGGCGGTACGTCATCGGTCGCGACCTTCCTCGAGAGCGACGTCGAGGTCGACGAGTTCGTCATCTCGCCCGGGAGCCCCGCCGACGGCGCGGTCGTCCGAGACCTGCATCTCCCGCGGTCGGTGCTGCTCGGTGCCGTCGTGCGCTCCGACGGCGGGAGCGAGATCGTGCGGGGTGACACGCAACTCAGCGCAGGCGAGAGTGTCGTGCTGTTCGCCCGTCCGGCGGCACTCGACGAGATCCGTCGAGTGTTCACCCCGTGAAACTGGGTCGCGCCTCGCTGGGCGATCTCGGAGAACGGTGGGCTCGCGACACCGAGTCGCTGCTCGGCCATGTCCTCGGACTCACGCTGTCGGTCACCGGCGGGGCGATCGTCCTGTCCGGGTTGATCGGCTGGATGCACGACGGCCCGCACGTGCTCACGCTCGTCGCTCTCGGCTTCGTCGTGGCCCTGGTCGGTCTCCTGCTCTGGCAGGGCACTGCGCTCCCACGTCAGATCCGCATCCTCGACGTGTTCGTGACCGTGACGCTCGCGTGGGTCACGCTCACGGTCGTGGGTGCGCTGCCCTACGTGTTGACCGGCACGATCACCGCATTCGACGACGCGATGTTCGAGTCGATCTCGGGATTCACCACCACCGGTGCGACCGTCCTGCGGCCGATCGAGGGGGCGGCACCCGGCATCCTGTTCTGGCGTGCGATCACGCAATGGATGGGTGGCATGGGCGTCATCGTGCTCGTGGTCGCGGTGCTCCCGACGGTCGGGTCCGGCGGCATGAGCCTGCTCGAGGCCGAGGCGCCCGGCCCCACCGGTGAGCGGCTGACTCCGCGGGTCCGGCACACGGCTCGTCGGCTGTGGGGTGTCTACCTCGGCTTCACCGTCGTGCTGGCGTTGGCGTACATCGGGGCGGGCATGAGCCTCTACGACGGCGTGGCCCACAGTTTCACCACCGTCTCGACCGGCGGATTCTCGCCGTACAACCGCTCGCTCGGACACTTCGACTCGGCGCTGATCGAATGGATCGCGATCGTCGCGATGTTCGTCGCCGGGTCGAGCTTCACGCTGCTGTATCGCCTGATCCGCGGTCAGGCCGGGCCGCTCCTCCGCTCGAAGGAGTTCCACCTCTACACCGTGCTGGTCGTCTCCGTCGCGGCCGTGCTGTTCGTCGTCAACGACGCCACCGGTTCGGTCGCCGAGCGGATCCGCGGGGCGTTCTTCGCGACGACGACCGTCGCGTCGACGACCGGGTACGCGACCGACGACTTCGGGTCGTGGTCGCAGGGGGCCCAGGCCGTGATCCTGCTGCTGCTGCCGATCGGTGCGATGGCCGGCTCGACCGCCGGCGGTGTGAAACTGGTCCGCGTGCTCGCGGTCGGCAGCTACGCCCACCGCGAGGCGCTCCGTCATCTGCACCCTCGACTGGTGCGCCCCGTGCGCGTCGGCGGTGGTGTGATGCCCGACCGCACCGCCAACAAGATCGTCGGATTCCTGATCCTCGCGCTCGCGACGTTCGGCGGGGGAGCGATGGCGATCGCGCTCACCGGCCCCGACATCATCACCTCGTTCTCCGCCGCGGCGACCGCGTTCGGCAACGTCGGCCCGGGGCTCGGCGACGTCGGCCCGACGAGCGACTTCCTCGAGCTGCCGCGGATCGCACGCTGGGTGACGATGGTGCAGATGTTGCTCGGCCGCCTGGAGATCTACCCCGTGATCCTGGCGCTGTCGGTCGTGACGCTGCGGCGCCGGTACCGAGAACTGACGGTCTGAGCGCCGGTCGTCCGGGGCCGGCGGTCGGGTCAGGCGTCGGGAGCGACGAGCGCGATCGCCCGACCGATCCGGTACGCGGTCTCGGGCGGCCCGACGCGAGGCCCCGAACGGAGCGCGTCGGTCGTGATGCGGAGGTAGGCCTCGGCGAACGACGACCGCCGGGTGACGGCGCGCTCGGCCCGCCGAGCGACGGCGGGCCGTCCGAGCAAGCGGGCGGTCAGACGACCCACCTGGTAGTACGAGCCGTACCGCTCGTCGAGCAGCTGCGTGTACCGCTGGAGATGGGCGGCGTCGCCGGTGCGGATCGCCTCGTCGACCACCTCGGCCGCGAACCATCCGGTCTCGAGCGCGGCCTCGATGCCGGTCCGCGAGAACGGGTTGGCCGCGCCGGCGCTGTCGCCGACGAGCAGGTACGTCGGGCCGGCTGACGGGCCCACCGACAGGCCGACCGGGAGGCGGCGACCGCTCGGCGGGTCGACCGGCGGGCCGGTGATCCGCCAGGCATCCGAGCGGTCGTCGACCAGCCGCTGGAAGAGGTTGGCCGGATTGACGACCCGGAACGACGGTGAGGTCGACATCATCACGACGCCGACGGTCACCGTGCCGTCGCCGACGGGATACATCCAGCCGTGGCCGATGATCGGCGTGCCGGAGCGGTCGCGGAGGTCGAGGATCAGTTCGACGGTGTCGGCGTCGTGGGCGTCGGACGGGAAGGCGGCCTGGTGGGCGAGGCCGTAGGGCCAGCTCGGCTCGCGGAACGTGCCGAGCGCCCGACCGAACTGGCTGTTGGCCCCGTCGGCGATCACGGTGTACCCGGCGCGGGCCTCGAACGCGGTGCCGTCGGGCGCGGTGACGAGTGCGCCGCGGACGAAGCCGCGGTCGATGATCGGGGCGGTCGCGGTGTGCCCGGTGAGGATCGTGACCCCGGCCGCCGTGGCGCTCGCGGCGAGGGTCCGGCCGAGGCCGTTGGACACCAGGCCGTGATCGGGGAGATCGGGATGGTCGGGCCACTCGACGCGAGACGAGTGCTCGGCGGTGGTCAGCCGGACGTGGTCGACCCGATGTCCCTCAGGCGCCCCGACCCGCAGTCGTTCGAGCATGTGGAGCGCCCGAGGGTTGAGGAGCGCCGACGCGCGACCGGGCTCGTGGGATGTCTCACGTTCGATGACGACGACGCGATGGCCGCGCCGTGCGAGTTCGAGCGCCGTTGAAGCACCCGCCGGCCCCCCGCCGACGACGAGTGCGTCGGACCGGGCGGACGGGTGGGCGGTCACCCTTGCTCGGGTTGACCTGCGTTGGCCGAGTCGGCGAGTGGCTCGGTTCGGGCCGGACCGGGACCGATCGGGATGATCGTGTCGTCGACCTCTTCGAGCGCGAGGAGCGACTCGCCGCCCTCGAGCGCATCGAACAGCGGCGACTCCTCGGAGCACCACTTCTCGAACTCTTCGTCGTACGCCTCGTTCTCGTCGGCGCCGCCGAGCACGTAGCGCTCGTGGCAGACCACCCCGAGCAGTTCGTAGTCGGTCAGCGCACCGCCGGCGTCGGCACCCTGTGCCGGCATGACGCCCTGTTCGCCGGTGACGCGGGCGCCGCCTTCGCGGTCGGGATCGCCGTAGATCTCGATCTCCGCCAGCGAGTACTCGGCCGAACCCCAGTACACGAACCGGAGCTGGTCTTCGATGTTGGGGAAGGTCTTGAGGACCTCGCCGTCCGTGAACGCGTAGCCGACGCCACCCTGGCCGGCGCCGCCGTGGCAGGAGGCGCAGTTGCCGTAGACGAGTTCGCCCTCGGCGAGCGGGCCGGCGGCCTCTTCGGCCTGCGTGGTGACTGCGCGGGCGTACATGAACGCCCACACGGGCAGGAGCGCCAGCGCGGTCATGGCCCAGAACGGCACCTTCTTGCGCGACTTGTAGGCCGCGACCACGGGGATGTCGGGCTTGGGCGGCTCGGGTGCGGCCGGCGAGGGTGCGGCGGCGCGCTCGACCGGCCCGCTCGGAGCGGCGGCGGCCGGCGCCGACGACGATGTGGTGGCCGGGGTCGATGCCGCGGGGGCGGCATCGCCACCCTCGGCGTCGCCGCCACCCATCGCGGACCGCCGTTCGCGGCTGCGCTTGAGCAGATGTTCGGGGATCTCGGTCATCGCAGGACTCCGCCGGTGGCGTCGGGTGAGATGTTCGTGCTGTCGGTCATCGAGTTTGTCTCCGGTGCGAGTGAGGGAGCGCCAGCGAGTGAGCGGTTGGTCCGTGGCCGTCGTGGCCGGGAACGCTGTGGCAACGATAGACGGCCGGAGGTGGCTTTCCCGAATTTCTCCGGAGAACTCGTGCACTTATGCACAACCTGCCCGGGCCGACAAACTGCACTGCCAGACTGGATGTCTCCCGGCGAGGCCGGGCGACTACAGTACGACAAGTCGACTTCGTGCTGGTGTTCGTGAGGCGCAGCTGTGCCTCCACATCAGGACGGATCGAGATCTAGTTCGACGACAGACGCTTCGATGACGACAGCACCGGCACACGAAAGGGCACGACGATCCAGATGATGATCGCCTTCAACTGGTGGAACCCCCTCGAGGGCAAGGCGGTTCCGGGCATCAACACGGCGTTCCTCGTGTCGTTGATCGCCACCACCGTCATGACGCTCGTGGCGATCCCGTACGGCAAGCGCCGCCCCAAGGGCACGCCCTTCTCGTGGGGCGAGGCCATGCTCGGCTCGGTCTACGTCTTCGGCGTGCTGTTCCTCGCCTTCGGTGTGGTGCCGCACCAGTGGATCGACCACGCCGACAAGAACCTCGGCTGGGACCGCACCAACATCATCTACGGCCCGTTCGACATCCTGAAGCCCGATTCCCTCGGTGGCTGGAATCCGATCACGCTGCAGTACGAGGCGATCCGCGACATCGTCGTCGTGATCATCCACGTCTACTTCTTCGGCCTGATGCTCTTCATCTGGAGCTGGTGGCAGAAGCGCGGCGACGACGCCGGCCAGAAAGAGATCCCGACCAGCACCTACGGTCGCCCCCTGGTGAAGAAGAGCTGACCCATGGCGAAGACCGACGCGAATCCCCCGATGATGCCGTACACCGACGAGTACTCGCTCGTCGAGGTCGACGCGGACTATCTGACGCGGGCGGTCAAGCCGAAGCAGTTCATCCACATCGACCAGTCCGAGTGCATCGCCTGCGAGGGATGTGTCGACATCTGCCCGTGGAAATGCATCCACATGGTCAACACGAGCGCGATCGTCGAAGCCGACGGCACCGAGCAGCCGGGGCTCGACCCGTCCGACGCCTTCATGTTCACCATCGACGACGACATCTGCACCCGGTGTGCGTTGTGCGTCGATCGGTGCCCGACCGGGGTCATCATCCTCGGCAAGATCGGCCAGCCCACCGCGGCCGGCGATTCCCATGCCCGCACCAACAGCCATGGCTACGGCTATGGCATGAGGCTCTGAGCGAGACATTTCATGGCAAAGATCATTGACGACACACCGAAGCCCACGATCAAGGATCGGGTGCAGACCGCGACCGACAACGTGCAGGGCGGTCAGGTCTGGTCGAGCATCTTCCGGCCGGGTTCGATCTTCCGCAAGGGCTACAGCGACAGCCCCCGCAACCGTTCCTACGTGATCATGAACTCGGTGCTGTACCACCTGCACCCGGTCAAGGTGAAGCGACATGCGGTCAAGGTGAGCTACACGCTCTGCCTCGGCGGACTCAGCTTCTTCCTCTTCATCCTGCTCACGGTCACCGGCATCTTCCTGATGTTCTTCTACCGACCCGAAGCGACCGCGGCGTGGGACGACATCTCCAACCTGCAGACCTCGGTCACGTTCGGTCTCCTGGTCAGGAACATGCACAGATGGGGCGCGCACCTGATGGTGCTGTCCGTGTTCCTCCACATGGCGCGCGTGTTCTACCACGGCGCCTACAAGGCCCCGCGCGAGTTCAACTGGGTCATCGGTGTCATGCTGCTCAAGCTCACGCTGCTGCTGTCGTTCACCGGCTACCTGCTGCCGTGGGACCAGTTGGCGCTCTGGGCCGTCGCCGTGGGTACCAACATGATGGGGTACACCCCGGTGTTCGGTCAGGACGTCAGATTCGTGCTGCTCGGCGGTGCCGAGATCGGCTCCGAGACGCTCCTGCGCTGGTACGTGCTGCACGTGCTCTTCCTGCCCTTCGTCATCGTCATCTTCATGGCCATCCACTTCTGGAGAGTCCGAAAAGATGGCGGCATCAGTGGACCGTTGTGATCGGAGTTCGATGTGACTGAAATCCCCGAACATCTGTTGAAGCGGGCCAAGGAGGCGCGCGACAAGTCGACGGCTGCCGAACCGGCGGCCGAGGCGGCCGCGCCCGCCGACGAGCCGGCCGGCGACTCACGCATCCCCGAACACCTGCTGCAGCGCAGCAAGGCGGCCAAGGCCAAGTCCGAAGGCGGCGACGCCGAGGCGGCGGGCGGCGGTGTCGCCGTTGCCGACAAGGTCGCGTCGGTCGTGCAGGCCACCCCCGGCGGTGGTGGCGTCCCGATCGGCGCCGGTCCCGGCGGTCACACGCAGCGGTTGTTGACCGTCGTCAAGTCCGGGTCGATCCAAGACGTCAAGGCCCAGCCGGTCGACAAGGTACACACCTGGCCCCACCTGCTCGCCGCCGAGTTCGTCGCGTCGCTCGCCTGCCTGACGTTCACGTTCCTGTTCTCGATCTGGGTCAACGCCCCGTTGCTCCAGCTCTCCAACCCCAACCAGACCCCCAACCCGTCGAAGGCCCCGTGGTACTTCCTCGGTCTGCAGGAACTCCTCACGATGTTCCACCCGATGATCGCCGGTGTGACGATCCCCGGTGTCGGTCTGATCATCCTGATCTTCGCCCCGTACATCGACAAGAACCCCTCGAACAAGCCCGAAGATCGCAAGTTCGCGATCTCGCTCATGACCGTGCACCTGATGTTCTGGGCGGTGCTCGTCATGATCGGTTCGTTCTTCCGGGGACCCGGATTCAACTTCACGCTGCCATGGCGCGACGGACTCTTCTTCGAGCTGTGAGTGTTGAAGTAGGCAAGGAGGCAACAACATCATGAATGCAACCGCCGTCATCATCATCGCCATCGGCGCAGCCGTCGTACTCGGCGCGCTCGCGTTCCTCACGCTCGCCCGTCGTACCGACGTCCGTGGAGCGGGCGCGCTCAGCGCCGAAACGGTCAAGCGCGACACGTCGGCCCGACGCAGCAGCGAAGCACTCGTCGACGCCCGCTCGGGCGCCGAGGTCGAAGCCGCCGCCGCAGCAGCTCGCAAGCCCGGCGCCGGGCTCGCCCCGGTCTCGTCCGACACCGGCATCACCCCGTGGACCCCGCCGGATCCCGAGGCGCTCGGCGTCAGCCGTCGCCAGTTCTTCAACCGTGCGACGATCTCGCTCATGGCCGCCGGCCTCGGGACCTTCTCGGCCGCGAGCTTCGTGGCGTTCCTCTGGCCGACCAAGACCGGTGGCTTCGGCGGCAAGGTGCCGATCGGCCGGATCGACGACATCCGCTCGGGTATCCGCACCGGCAACGGGTTCTTCTACGCTCCCGAGGCCCGGGCCTGGGTCACCGAGTACCCGTCCGACGCGATTCCCAAGGCCGAGGAGGCGTACGGCACCAGCCTGATGCCCGGCATCGAGCAGGGCTTCATCGCCAGCTACCAGAAGTGCCCGCACCTCGGTTGCCGCGTCCCGCAGTGCGTCTCGAGCCAGTGGTTCGAGTGTGGTTGCCACGGCTCGCAGTACAACCGGGTCGGCGAGAAGAAGGGCGGTCCGGCCCCGCGCGGCATGGACCACTTCCCGCTCGAGTTCTCGGCGGCCGGCGAGGTCACCGTCGACACCGGCACGATCGTCCAGGGCGTCGCGATCGGCGTCAACACGACCGGGCAAGAGGCCGAAGGTCCACACTGCGTCGGAGCCGCTGAGCACTGATGCGCATCCCCTCGATCGTCTCCCCGAACCAGCCTGACGGAGCAGTAGCACGCCGATGATTGCACTCACATCCACCTCGATCGCGTGGCTGCTCTTCGCGATCATTCTCGGCGGTTGGGCCGTCTATGCCGTCCTCAACCTGCGGCAGGCCCACGACGAACTCGGCTCCGAAGTCGAGATGGCCGCGAACCGCAAGAAGTACTACGAAGACGAAGAGCTCGAAGGGCCGCGCCTGACCCGCGTGCTCGGGATCGGCGTGATCCTGCTGGTCATCGTCGTGGTCGGGCTGCCGCTCTACTGGATCCTCGAGCCGTCCCGGTTGGCCGGCGCCACCGAGGCCAAAGAGGAGCAGTTCATCGAGTGGGGTTCGCGCCTGTACGCCCCGACGGCCGACGGTGGCTTCAACTGCGCCGGCTGCCACGGCGCCAACGGTGGCGGCGGCGCCGCTCCGTACAACCTGACCGATCCGGCGACGGGCGACGTGACGGCGGTCAGCTGGGCCGCACCGGCGCTCAACACGATCTTCTACCGGTTCGACGAAGACGAGGTCCGCTTCATCCTCGTGTACGGGCGTCCGTTCTCGCCGATGTCGCCGTGGGGCGTCGAGGGTGGCGGCCCGATGAACGACCAGCAGATCGACACGCTGCTGGCGTACCTCCACAGCATCCAGATCGACCGCGAAGACTGTGGCGTCGGCGAAGACGACGCCGCCACGTGCCCGTCGGGTCACCTGCCGAGCGACATCCAAGACGACATCGATCAGCTGGCGCAGGCCTCGGTCGACGACGGCACCTACGCCTCCTACGGCGAGGCGCTCTACAACCTCGAACTCGCCAGCGGTGCCTACAGCTGCGCCCGGTGCCACACCCCTGGTTGGAGCTGGGGCGACCCCGGCGTCAGTGGCCAGGGCGCGTTCGGTTGGAACCTCACCGGCGGCAAGGCCAACTCGGCGTTCCCCAACGAGGCAGACATGATCGACTTCATCAAGAACGGCTCCGTGCTCGGTGCCAAGTACGGCATCCAGGGCCAGGGCAGCGGCCGCATGCCCGGCTTCGGCTCGATGCTCACCGATGAGCAGGTCCAAGCCATCGTCGAATACGTGAGGAGCTTGTGATGCACGCAGCGCTGCTGGCCATCAACTGGGAGCCCGAGCTCCGCGGCATTCTCACCGTCATCATCGGCACGGTCGTGTGGATGGGTTCGATCTACCTGATCCTCGGCACCAACCTCGGTGCCCGGCTCGGCTTCCTCGTCGCGTTCACCGGCCTCATGGGCTGGATGGCGCTGATGGGCATGGTGTGGTGGATCTACGGCATCGGCCTCAGGGGCGACGTGCCCGAGTGGAAGCAGATCCCCGGCCAGACCGTGATCCAAGAGGTCGATCTGCTGCATCAGGCAGGTGTGCTCGACGACCCGATCGAGATCGACCCGTCCGACCCGGTCGTCGCGTCTGCCGTGGTCAAGGACCAGCTCGAGAGCCAGGGCTGGTACCAGGTCGCCGAATCGGCCCCCGAGTTCGGCCAGGCCGAAGCGTCCGCCGGGGTGTTCCTCGAAGAAGAGGGTGCCCTCGGGCCCGGCGAGTTCGAAGTCACCGCCGTGTACGAGGTCGACCCGCCCCACGAGTCGGCCTACCCCAAGCTCGGCCCGAACGGTGAGTTCGACCAGATCGCCTTCTTCCACAAGCCGTACTACACGCTGGTCGAAGTCGCGCCCTTCGTCGAGCTGCGTCCCGAGGAGGGCCGTGCGCCCATCCCACCCGAGGTCGACGAGACCCAGCAGCGCCAGTACGTCTACATGATCCGCGATCTCGGTTCGCTGCGCGAACCGGCCGCGTACATCACGATCGGTTCGACCCTCATGTTCCTCGTGCTGTGCTTCTTCCTGCACCGGCGTGATCGGATCGTCGCCGAGAACCGAGCCCGAAAGGCGCTGGCGCAAGGCTGATCATGGCCCAGTACCTGCCATTCGTCGTGCTGATGGCGTTGGCCATCGCGTTCGGTGGCCTGAGCTTCGTCGCATCCCGCCTCCTGGCGCCGAACCGTCCGTCGGCCGCCAAGGAAGCGCCCTACGAGTGCGGCATCGTCCCCAGTCGCGAGCCGCCCGAGCGGTTCCCGGTCAGCTTCTACATCGTCGCGATGCTGTTCATCATGTTCGACATCGAGATCATCTTCCTGTACCCGTACGCCGTCGAGAGCGGCACGCTGGGCACGTTCGGGTTCTGGTCGATCGTGATGTTCTCGGTCGTGTTCTTCCTGACGTTCGTGTACGAGGTCGCCCGCGGCGGTCTCGAATGGGGGCCGCTCCACACCTATCGACGCCTCGATCGCGATGCAGCGATGGTGTCGGCCGAGCGCGACTCGACCACCACGATCCGCCGCGTCGGCCTCGAGGGCCGTGTCGACGCCGGCGAATCGTCCACCGAGATCGAAGCTGCCTAGGAGGCCACGTGGGAGTCATCGATGATGTGCTCGCCGACGGAATCGGCGGTCTGAGCCACAACGCGATCACCGGAAAACTCGAAGACCTCGTCAACTGGTCCCGGTCGCGCTCGTCGTGGCCGGCCTCGTTCGGCCTCGCCTGCTGTGCGATCGAGATGATGGCCACCGGCGCCGCGCACTACGACATGTCGCGCTTCGGCATGGAGGTCTTCCGTGCGTCGCCGCGTCAGGCCGACATCATGATCGTCGCCGGTCGCGTCAGCCAGAAGATGGCGCCCGTGCTCCGCCAGGTCTACGACCAGATGATGGAGCCCAAGTGGGTCATCTCGATGGGCGTGTGCGCCAGCTCCGGCGGCATGTTCAACAACTACGCGATCGTCCAGGGTGTCGATCAGGTCGTCCCGGTCGATGTCTATGCGCCGGGCTGCCCCCCGACGCCCGAGACACTCATCCACGCGATCGAGACGCTCCACCAGAAGATCGAAGACGGCGAGATCATGCGTCGTCGGGCCGAGACCGGCGCCGGCGCCAATCTCCACGTCGAAGAGATCGCTGCGACCACGACGCCCGTCCTCCTGGGAACCAAGTGACATGAGCGAAGTGAGCGACGACACCACCCTCGCGGCCGGAGACGGGTCCGACGCCACCACCGACCTGTACGGCTGCATCGCCGGTGACAGCCTCGGGCAGACCGTGCTGCACCCGACCCGCGAGCAGTACGTCGACGTCATCAAGACGCTCGCCGACGAGGGCTTCACGCTCGTCATCGACCTCTGCGGCGTCGACTATCTCCAGCACATGCGGCGGCCGCTGCCCGCCGGCGTCGTCCCCGAGCGCTTCGAGGTCGTCGTGAACCTGCTCGACATCACGCACCGGCGGCGGATCCGCGTCCGGGTCCAGGTCCCCGATTCCGACCCGACGCTGCCGTCGCTGTTCGACGTCCATCCGGGGAGCGAGGCGTACGAGCGCGAGACCTACGACATGTTCGGCGTCGTCTTCACCGACCACCCCGACATGACCCGCATCCTGATGCCGGAAGACTGGGACGGCCACCCGCTCCGCAAGGACTACGCGGTCGGCACGATTCCCGTCCAGTTCAAGGGAGCGAACTCGTGACCGCGACCGACTGGACCCCGTCCCGGGCCCCCGCCCAGACCTCCGAGGGCGCGCAGGAGATGACCGCCCGTTCCGAGATGGGCCCGCGCGAACTGCTCCGCGAGGTCGGCTCGGTGCTGCGCATGAGCGAGGCCGAAGCGGCCCTCCTCGGCGATCTCCCGGAAGATCCCGACGAAGACCAGACCATGATCATCAACATGGGTCCGCAGCACCCGTCGACCCACGGCGTGCTCCGACTCATGCTCGAACTCCAGGGTGAGACGGTGCTCCGGTGCAAGCCGATCATCGGGTACCTGCACACCGGCATGGAGAAGACCGGCGAGCAGCTGACGTTCATGCAGGGCGGCACCAATGTCACCCGCATGGACTATCTGAGCCCGATGGCCAATGAGCTCGTGTTCTCGATGGCCACCGAGAAGTTGCTCGGCATCGACGGCGACATCCCCGAGCGCGCGGTCTGGATGCGGATGCTCCTCGCCGAGCTCAACCGCATGAGCAGCCACCTGCTGTTCATGGCGACCAACGGCATGGACCTCGGCGCCGTGTCGATGATGATCTACGGCTGGCGCGAGCGCGAAGAGGTGCTGCGCTTCTTCCAGAGGGTCACGGGACTGCGGATGAACCACAACTTCATCCGTCCGGGTGGGCTCGCCGCCGACCTGCCGCCGGGTTGGCGCGACGACGTACTGCGCCTCCTCGACCTGATTCCCGAACGGCTCGAGGAGTACGACATCCTCATGACCGGTCAGCCGATCTGGCGTGAGCGGTTGCAGGGCGTCGGCGTGATCACGCCCGACGAGGCCCTCGCACTCGGTGCCGTCGGCCCGATCCTGCGCTCGACCGGCGTCGCCTGGGACCTCCGGCGCGACATGCCCTACCTGCGCTACGACGAGATGGACTTCGATGTCATCGTCGGTACCTACGGCGACGCGTACGACCGGTACGCGATCCGCCTCAACGAGATCCGCGAGTCGATGAAGATCGTCCGCCAGATCCTCGACCGGATGCCCGAAGGTGACTTCCGCATCCAGGACAAGAAGGTCACGCCGCCGCCGCGCGCTCGCATCGACGAGTCGATGGAGGCACTGATCCACCACTTCAAGATCTTCACCGAGGGTTTCAAGGTGCCCGAGGGTGAGGTCTACATGGGGATCGAGTCGCCGCGTGGCGAGATCGGCTGCTACATCGCGTCCGACGGATCGCCCACGCCCTACCGGATGCACATGCGGGCCCCGTCGTTCGCGAACATCCAGTGCCTCCCCCACATGATGCGCGGTGGCCTGGTCGCCGACGCGGTCGCCGTGATCTCGAGCGTCGACCCCGTGCTCGGAGACGTCGACCGATGATGACGACCGTTGCTCGGAGGACCGCATGAGCCGCCTGAACGATCAGAACGTGGCGTTGGCTCGCGAGATCATCGCTCGCTATCCGAAGCAGAAGTCGGCGTTGATCCCGCTCGTGCACCTGTCGCAGGAGCAGAACGGGTACGTGACCGAGGAGGCGATGCGACACGTCGCAGAACTCATCGACGTCACGCCGGCCGAGGTCTACGGAACGGCCAGCTTCTACGAGATGTTCCGGTTCGAGCCGACCGGCAAGTACCTCATCAACATGTGCGGCACGATGTCGTGTGCGCTCATGGGAGCGAACGAGTTGATGCATCACGCCGAACACAAGCTCGGGGTCAAGGCCGGCAGCACCACACCCGACGGCTTGTTCACGCTCCAGCACGCCGAGTGCCAGGCCGCGTGCACCGAGGCGCCGACGCTCCAGGTCAACTACCGCCACCGGTATCGCGTGACGCCGGAAGAGTTCGACCAGCTGATCGACGACCTGTCGTCCGGCAACCTCGACGGCGAGATCCCGCCGCACGGCACGCTCGGCCGCAATCGTCAGCTCATCCCGACCGACAAGGCGGTGGGCGCCGTACATCCCGATGACGTCGACGGTGGTCCGGCGTGGGTCACGATCACGGAGGCCGAGTCATGACCGCCGCCGGTTCCTACGAGTGGGCGCCCGGGTACTACGACGACGGCGACCGCCCACAGATCGTGACGTCGCGATTCCGGTACGACGACTCGTACACGCTCGACCGGTACCTGTCGACCGGTGGTTACGAGGGGCTCCGCAAGGCGCTCGACTCGAAGCCGGAGGACGTCCACACCGAGGTCCGCAACTCGACGCTGCTCGGTCGCGGCGGCGCCGGTTTCCCGGCCGGCGTCAAGTGGGGATTCACCCCGCAGGGCGTGTGGCCGCGCTACCTCGTCGTCAACGGTGATGAGTCGGAACCCGGCACCTACAAGGACCGCCTCCTCATGGAGCTCGATCCGCACCAGCTGATCGAGGGCTGCCTGATCGCCTGCTACGCGGCCGGACTCAGCCAGTGCTTCCTCTACGTCCGTGGCGAGATGGCGCTGGCGCACGAGCGCATCGCGGCCGCACTCAACGACGCGTACGACAACGGCTACGTCGGCAAGAACATCCTCGGCACCGACTTCAGCGTCGACATCGTCCTGCACTGGGGTGCCGGCGCCTACGTGGTGGGCGAGGAGACCGCGCTGATCGAGTCGCTCGAAGGCGAGCGCGGCATGCCGCGCCTCAAGCCGCCGTTCTTCCCCGCCGCCGTCGGGCTGTACGGCAAGCCGACGATCGTCAACAACGTCGAGACGCTCGCCAACCTGCCGTTCATCGCCAAGAACGGTTCGGCCGCGTACACGGCGATCGGCACCGAGACCTCGCCGGGCACCCGCATGATCGCGGTCTCCGGACACGTCAAGCGGCCGGGCGTGTACGAGATCGTCAACGGTTCGACCACCTTCCGTGACCTGATCTACGGCGACGAGTTCGCCCAGGGCATCCGCGACGACAACGACCTCAAGGCGTTCGTCCCCGGTGGCGGTTCGGCACCGTGGTTCCTGCCCGACCAGCTCGACATCGCGTTCGAGGGCAAAGAGGCGGGCCAAGCCGGTTCGATGCTCGGTTCGGGCGCGGTGATGGTCATGGACTCGACCACCGACATCCCCGCGGCCGCCCTGACCCTCGTGAAGTTCTACGCCCATGAATCGTGCGGCAAATGTGTGCCGTGTCGCGAGGGTGGCACCTGGCTGTACCGCATCCTCGAGCGCATCGTGGCCGGCGAGGGCACCGACGCCGACCTCGCGACGATCCTCGAGGTCGGCGAGACGATCTGCCCCGGTGAGATGCCACACGCGGCGAGCGAACGCCTCGGCATCGAGGCCCGGCCGTTCCCCTACAAGATGACGACGATCTGCTTCGTGGGCCCGTCTGCGTACGTGCCGGTCCACTCGGCGATGACCCTGTTCCCCGAGGAGTTCGAGGCGCTCGTGACGAAACGTGAAGTGCGTTCGCTGATCCCGGTCACGGCCGCACCGGTCGGAGGTGGCGCATGAGCGACGAGACCAACGACGTGCGCGACGACGACGGCGACATCATCGAACCCGACACCGCTGCCGCCGACGGCACCGAGGCCGAGCACGACCCCGAGGTCCAGCCGACCGACGACGTTGCCGATGCCCCCACCGACCCCGAGCCCGAGCCCGATCCGAACCTGGTCACGATCACGCTGAACGGCCGCGAGGTGCCCACGCAGAAGGGCGAGCTGCTGATCGCGGCCGCCGAGCGGCACGGCGAGTACATCCCGCGTTTCTGCTACCACCCACGCATGAGCTCGGTCGGCATGTGCCGCCAGTGCATGGTCGAGGTCGATACCGGCCGCGGTCCGATGCTCCAACCGTCGTGCATGATCACCGTCGCTCCCGAGATGGTGGTCGAGACCGAGTCGCCCACCGCCAAGCGGGCGCAGGAGGGCATGATCGAGCTGCTGCTCGCCAACCATCCGCTCGACTGCCCGGTGTGCGACAAGGGCGGCGAATGCCCGCTCCAGGACCAGGCCTACTCGCACGGTCCCGGCGAGAGCCGCTACGTCGAGCAGAAGCGTCACTACGCGAAGCCGATCCCGATCAGCGAGAACGTGCTGCTCGACCGCGAGCGCTGCATCCTGTGCGACCGCTGCACCCGGTTCGCCGACGAGGTCGCCGGCGACAAGCTGATCCATTTCATCGACCGCGGCAACGGCACGCAGGTCAACACGTTCCCCGACGAGCCGTTCTCGTCGTACTTCTCCGGCAACACCGTGCAGATCTGCCCGGTCGGTGCCCTCACGGCGAAGCCCTACCGGTTCAAAGCTCGCCCGTGGGACCTCGAACAGGTCGAGTCCACGTGCACCACGTGCTCGGTCGGCTGTCGTATCTCGGTGCACTCCAGCCGCGACGAGCTGCTGCGTTTCCAGGGCGTCGACGTCGAGTCGGTCAACTGGGGTTGGATGTGCGACCGAGGTCGCTTCAACTTCGAAGCGATCGAGTCCGATCTGCGGATCGCGAACCCGCTCGTGCGTGGCGAGGCCGGCCTGGCCGAGACCTCGTGGAACAGCGCCATGTCGATCGCCGCCCAGCTGCTCGGCGATGCCGACCCCGGTGCGATCGGTCTCATCGGCGGGGCGCGCGGCACCAACGAAGACGCGTTCGCGTGGGCCGCGCTCGCCGATGCCATTGGCATCGAGCGTCGTGACGCCCAACTCGGCGACGGCCTGCCGGCCGAGATCCTCAGCGTGCCCCGGGCGACGATCGCCGAAGCCGCCAATGCGCCGACCGTCATCCTCGTGGGCCCCGACATCAAAGAAGAGTTGCCCGTGCTGTACCTCCGGCTGCGTGACGCGGTCGAGCAGGGGCGCACCAAGGTGATCGAGTTCTCCTCGCAGTCGACCGGCATGACGCGCTACGCCTGGAAGTCGATCCGGCACGCGCCGGGCGTCGCCCCGTCCGAGATCGCCAAGGCGCTCGCCGATCCCGCCGTCGCGGATCAGATCGCCACCGGCGACGTGGTCGTCGTCGGCGGTCGCAACAACCTCGCCGTCTCCGACGAGACCGCATTGTCGGCCGTGACCGCGGTGCTCGACGCCGTGCCCGCCGCTCGGCTCCTGCCCGCCTTGCGTCGCGGCAACGTCGTCGGTGCCCTCCAGCTGGGCCTGGCTCCTGCCACACCCGAGCACGATTCGCTCTCGACGTTGCGGGCCGCCGCCGACGGCAAGATCGACCTGCTGGTGCTGCTCGGCTCCGACCCGATCAACGACTGTCCCGATGCCGACCTCGCCCGCCGGGGTCTGGCCGGTGCCCGACGGGTGCTGTCGATCGACACGTTCCTGTCCGAGTCGACGCAGGTCGCCGACGTCGTGCTCCCCGCCGCAGCGTTCGGTGAACAGACGGGCACGACCACCAACCTCGAGGGTCGCGTCAGCCGGGTCAACCAGAAGGTCACCGCACACGGGATCTCTCGTCCCGACTGGATGATCGCCAGCGACCTGGCCCTCCATCTCGGTCACGATCTCGGATTCGGTTCGCACGACGACGTCACGACCGCGATCGCGTCGCGTGTCGCGGCCTACGCCGCCGCGACACCGGCGGCCGTCGACGCCGATCCCGAGGGCGTGCTCGCCGTCGGCTTCGATCGCGAGCTCCCCAGCGTCGCCGGACACGACGCTCCGCCGAGCGGCTACGACTATCGGCTGGTGGTCAGCCGCAAGCTCTACGATCGTGCGGTGCTCACGTCGATGTCGCCGTCGATCGCGAAGCTGCCGATCGGTGCCGGCGCCCACGTGCACCCACTCGATCTCGACCGCGTCGGCGAAGCCGAAGGTGTCGAGGTCCGACTGGTCAGCTCGAAGGGCTCCGTCGTGATGCCGCTCGTCGCCGACGACACGGTGCAGCGCGGCACGATCTGGGCCCCGTTCAACCAGGCCGGTGCCGACATCACCGAGCTGGTCGACGCCGCGGCAGCCGTCACCGACGTTCGAATCGAGCGCATCGCATGATCGTCTCGCTGCTCGCCGCCGACCCGCTGCTCGACACCGAGATGATCGGGTGTCTCCCATGATCGCCTCGCTGCTCGCCGCCGACCCGCTGCTCGACACCACCGACTGGTGGTGGCAGGTCATCGCGATCGTCGGTGCCAAGGTGCTCGTCGTCTTCGTCCTCGGGCTCGTCAGCACCATGTTCATGGTGTGGTTCGAGCGCAAGATCGTCTCGGGCATGCAGAACCGTGTCGGACCGAACAAGGCCGGCCCGTTCGGTCTGCTCCAGACACTCGCCGACGGCACCAAGTTGTTCTTCAAAGAAGACCTGCTGCCCGAGAAGGCCGACAAGTGGGTGTTCCGTCTCGCGCCGTTCCTGGCGTTCGTCCCCGCGTTCCTGGTCTGGTCGGTGATCCCGCTCGGTGGCGACTTCACCAACGGCAACGACGGCACGGTCACCTGGGGTGACTACACGACCCGGATCCAGCTGATCGACGCACCGGTCGGCATCCTGATCGTGCTGGCACTCAGCTCGATCGGCGTGTACGGCATCATGCTCGCCGGGTGGGCGTCCGGCTCGAAGTACCCGTTGCTCGGTTCGGTCCGCGCCTCGGCCCAGATGATCTCGTACGAGGCGGCGCTCGGCCTGAGCCTCGGTGCCGTGCTCCTCATGTCGGGCACGCTCACGACCTCCGGCATCGTCGGCGGCCAGGACGGCGTGTCGAACTGGAACATCGTCGCCACGGGGTTCATCCCGTTCGTGATCTTCCTGATCGCCATGACCGCCGAGCTGAACCGTCCGCCGTTCGACCTCGTCGAAGCCGAGCAAGAACTCGTCGGCGGTTTCAACACCGAGTATTCGTCGATCCGATTCGCGCTGTTCTTCCTGGCCGAGTTCATGAACGTGATCACGATGTCCGGCGTCATGGTCACCCTGTTCCTCGGCGGCCCGCAGCCGCTGAACCTCGGCAACATCGAGCTCGGCTCGATCGTCGAGGACGGCAACATCTTCGCCTGGGCCGGACCGCTGAGCGGGACGATCTGGGTCACGATCAAGGTGCTCGCGTTCCTCTACGCCTACGTCTGGTTCCGGGCGACGCTCCCGCGGTTGCGGTACGACCAGCTGATGGACTTCGGTTGGAAGCTGCTGATCCCGGTGGCGCTCGGTTGGTTCCTGGTGCTGGCGGCCCTGCAGATGGCGCGTGACGAATACGACGGCCTCGGCCCGGTGCTGCTCGCCGGCGTGATCGCGATCGTCGTGCTGTTCGTGGCCTATGCGCTGTTCAATGCAGCGCTCGTGGTGAGCAAGCGCAATCGAGAGCGCGAAGGAGCGGCGTACTGATGGGTTACCTGGACGGTTTCGCAGTCACCATTCGCCAGCACCGCCTCTTCGGCGGCAAGCAGGTCACCACCGAGTACTCGGGTGGCCGCTACGCCAAGAAGCACGGCAAGGCGAACGATCCCGACGTCGGCGACGACGAGAAGATCCCCAAGCCCGAGCGTCTGCACGGGCGCCATGTCCTCAACAAGTACGAGGACGGCATGGAGAAGTGCATCGGCTGCGAGCTGTGCGCCGGCGTGTGCCCGGCCAAGTGCATCTACGTGCGGGGTCAGGACAACGACCCGGAGAACCCGACGTCGCCGGGCGAACGCTTCGGGTTCGTCTACGAGATCAACTATCTCCGGTGCATCCACTGTGACCTGTGCGTCGAGGCGTGCCCGACCGAGGCGATCACCGAGACGAAGCTGTTCGAGTTCAGCTTCACCAACCGCCAGGACGCCATCTACACCAAGAAGGAGCTCCTCGTCGACGACGAGGGCAAGCCCAAGCACCTGCCGTGGGAAGACTGGCGCGACGGCGAGGACGAGCACACGTCCGGCTGGATGCGCGCCACGTCGCCGTCGGGCGACGCCACGTTCCGCGGCGTCGTCGGCTGGAGCAACGAGCTCGGCCACGGCGAGCGCGCCCCCGAGCCCCCGCAGCCGGAGGCCGACGCATGAGACTCGGCTGCATCCGACCCCTTCGAGACGCGATCAGCGACGGCCTGCGTGGCCGGGGAACCCGGTAATGGAACTGCTCGTCTTCATCCTTGCGTCCGCGATGGTGCTCGCCGGTGGGCTCGGCGTCGTGCTCCGCTCCAACCCCGTGCATGCGGCGCTCTCGCTCGTGCTCACGCTGTTCGGCGTCGCCGTGCACTTCGTCGCGCTCGAGGCCCACTTCCTCGCCGCCGTGCAGATCATCGTCTACGCCGGCGCGATCGTCGTGCTGTTCCTGTTCGTGATCATGCTGCTCGGCGTCGACAAGTCCGAAGACCTGTCGATCGAGCCGTTCCCGATCCAGCGCCCGGTCGCGATCGTGATCGGTGCCGCCGTCGCCGGTCTCGTCATCGCAGCGGTCGTGCGGGCTCGCGACACGATCGCCGAGACCGACACGCCGCTCGCCGCCGACGGCGACAGCAACATCCAGTTGCTCGCCCGCAACCTCTTCAGCGACCACGTGTTCGCGTTCGAGTTCACGTCGATCCTGCTGATCGTCGCGGTCGCCGGCACCGTGGTCCTGACCCGTAAGGACAAGCGGAAGGTGGAGCAATGAGCGCAGCGATGCTCGGCGCCGTCACGCCGACCACGACGTACTACCTGATCCTGTCGGCGCTCCTGTTCGGCATCGGCGCCGCCGGTCTGATGATCCGCCGCAACCCGCTGATCATGTTCATGTGCATCGAGCTGATGCTCAACGCGGTCAACCTGTCGTTCGTCGCCCTCGCGGTCCGCTTCGGCAACATCGACGGCCAGACCGCGGTGTTCTTCGTGATGGTCGTCGCCGCCGCCGAGGTGGTGGTCGGACTCGGGCTGATCATCTCGCTCCTCAAGCGCCGTCCGGGTGCGAACGCCGACGACCTGGCAGAGCTCCGAGGATGAGTAGGAACGTATAACGCATGCTCGACGTCATCTGGTTGATTCCAGCGTTCCCGCTCGCCGGGTTCTTGCTCATCTTGCTGTTCGGTCGCCGCCTCGGCGAGCCGCGCAGCGGCTATCTCGCAGCGACGATGGTGCTGCTGTCGTTCGTCGTGTCGGTCGGTGCCTACTTCGACCTGCTGTCGATGAGCGAAGAGGAGCGCTCGCACGTCGAGTCGCTGTTCTCCTGGGTGCCGGTCGACTCGCTGCAGATCGACATGGCGTTCCTCGCCGACCCGTTGTCGATCACGATGTGTCTCTTCGTCACCGGTATCGGCTTCCTGATCCACCTCTTCGCGATCGGGTACATGCACGGCGATCCGAAGTTCTCGAAGTTCTTCCTCTACCTCAACCTCTTCGTGCTCTCGATGACGTTGCTGGTCCTCGGCGAGAACCTGCTCGTCACCTTCCTCGGCTGGGAGGGCGTCGGCACGTGCTCGTACCTGCTGATCTCGTTCTGGCACACCAAGGACGCCAACGCCTCCGCCGGCAAGAAGGCCTTCGTCACCAACCGCATCGGTGACTGGGGCTTCATGTTGGCGATGTTCCTCGGGTTCCAGGCCATCGGCTCGGTCAGCTACCTCAACCTGAACCTCGCCGCCGAGTCGGGTGCGATCGGGCAGAGCACGGCGACCGGTATCTCGATGCTGCTGTTCGTCGGAGCCGTCGGGAAGTCGGCGCAGTTGCCGCTCTACGTGTGGCTGCCCGACGCGATGGCGGGCCCCACACCGGTGTCCGCGCTCATCCACGCCGCGACCATGGTCACCGCCGGTGTGTTCCTGATGACCCGCATGAACCCGATGCTGGCCGCTGCGGCGCCCGAGGTGAGTGTGCTCATCGCCTGGGTCGGCGCGATCACCGCACTGTTCGCGGCCACGATCGCCGTCGCCCAGACCGACATCAAGAAGGTGCTGGCCTACTCGACGGTGTCGCAGCTCGGCTATATGTTCCTCGCCGTCGGTTCGGGCGCATTCGTCGCCGCGATCTTCCACATGGTCACCCACGCCTTCTTCAAGGCGCTCATGTTCCTCGGTTCCGGCTCGGTGATCCACGGCATGCACCACGAGCAGGACATGCGCAAGATGGGTGCCCTCCGCAAGGTGATGCCGGTCACCGCGGCGACGTTCATCATCGGCTGGCTCGCGATCGCCGGCGTGCCGCCGTTCGCCGGCTTCTGGTCGAAAGACGAGATCCTGCTCTTCACGCTGGCCGAACGCGGCCCGGTGCTCTATGCGATCGGTCTCGTCACCGCGGTGCTCACCGCGTTCTACATGACCCGCCAGGTCATCATGGTCTTCTTCGGTGACGCCCGGTGGGGCAGCCACGCCAACGAGGCGGAGGCCGCACATCTCGAGCACGCCGACGACGAGACCGATGGCGCCGAGGCCGATGCGGTCGACGATGCCCACCCGGTCGAGACGCACGGCGCACACGGCGAGTTCAAGCCGCACGAGTCGCCTCCGATCATGCTCTTCCCGCTCGTCGTGCTCGCCGGTCTGGCGATGGTCGGCGGCATCATCCAGTTGCCGTCGTTCGGGTTCATCCCCTCCGACTGGCGTCACAAGCTCGAAGACTGGCTGCACCCGATCGTCGCTCCCGGCGAAGCCGAGATCACCGGCTCGTCGGCGTACGACGCCAAGGAGCTGCTCGCCGTGCTCGCCATCGCGTGTGCGCTCGTCGGGATCGCCGCTGCGGTCGCGATCTACGCCAAGAAGATGGCCAAGCCCGTCGAGCCCGAGATCCTCGCCGACGGCTGGGGCTACGACCGAGCGATCAGCGCGTTCATGGGCGGACCCGGCCGGAAGGCGTTCGACGCCATCGCCTGGTTCGACAAGACCATCGTCGACGGAGCCGTCAACGGTGCCGCGACCACGATCTCCAAGAGCGCCGGCGTCATCCGGCGCGGCCAGACCGGCAACGTCCGCAACTACGCGGGCATCCTCGGCGCCGGTGTCGTGCTGCTGCTCGTCTGGTTCGTGATCGGTCGAGGGGTGCTGTGATGTCCGCGTTGTTCGCTGCCGAGGCCGGGCAGGGCCCGATCGCCTTCCCGATCCTGTCGATGCTGGTGTTCCTGCCGGTCGCCGGTGCCGTCCTGATCACGGTGCTGTCCAAGCACCGCCGTGAGTACGTTCGCCTCGTCGCGGCGATCACGTCGGTCGCCACCGGCGCTATGAGCGTGTGGCTGCTCACCGAGTTCGACGGTGACGACGCCGGGTTCCAGTTCGTCTCGAAACACCCGTGGATCGAGCAGTGGGGTATCTCGTGGCACCTCGGTGTCGACGGCATCTCGCTGTTCCTGATCGTGCTCACGGGTGTGCTGTTCCCGCTCGCGATCATGGGCATCGATCCGCACAACGACGATCCGGCGCAGGACAAGCCGTACTTCGCGTGGCTGCTGCTGCTCGAGGCCGGCGTCATGGGCTCGTTCATGAGCCTCGACCTGTTCCTCTTCTTCGTCTTCTTCGAGATCGTGCTCGTCCCGATGTACTTCCTGATCGGTGGATGGGGATACGAGGGGCGCGTCTACGCCGCGACCAAGTTCTTCCTCTACACGATGATCGGCTCGGCGTTCATGCTCGTGTCGATCATGGCGACGGTCTTCATCGCGAGTCGCAACGGCGTCGACGGGATCACGTTCGACCTCGTCCAGATCGCCGAGAACGCCGACTTCGCGGCGTCGACGGGACGATGGCTGTTCTTCGGATTCGCCGTCGCCTTCGCCGTCAAGGTGCCGATCTTCCCGCTCCACACCTGGCTGCCCGACGCCCATACCCAGGCACCGACCGCCGGTTCGGTCGTCCTCGCCGGTGTCATGCTGAAGCTCGGCACGTACGGCCTCTTGCGGTTCGGCCTCTATCTGTTCCCCGAGGCGTCGTACTGGAGCCGCCATCTGTGGCTCACGCTGGCGGTGATCGGCATCATCTACGGCGCGATCGCGGCGACGATGCAGAAGGATCTCAAGCGCCTCGTCGCCTACTCATCGGTCGCGCACCTCGGCTTTATCGTGCTCGGCACCTTCGCATTCACCACACAGGCGATCACCGGTTCGGTCATGCAGATGGTCAACCACGGCATCTCGACCGGCGCCCTGTTCCTGATGGTCGGGTGGATCTACGAACGACGCAAGACACGCCAGATCAGCGAGCTGAAGGGCATCCAGTCGGTCGCCCCGATCTTCGCGGCCGGGTTCATGGTCGTGATGCTCAGCTCGATCGGCGTGCCGGGCCTCAACGGGTTCGTCGGCGAATACCTGATCCTGATCGGCGCCTTCATGTCGGCGCGCTGGTACGTCGTGATCGCGGCCACCGGAGTGATCCTCGCTGCGCTGTACCTGCTGTGGGCCTACCAGCGCGTGTTCCACGGCGAGCCCGACGAGGCCAACAAGACCTTCGCAGAGCTCAAGCTCAAGGAGGCGGCGGTGCTGGTGCCGTTCCTCGGGATCATCGTCTTCACCGGCGTGTATCCCAAGCCGATGCTCGACCGGATCGAACCGGCGGTCGAATCGTTGATCGAGAGTGTCTCGTCGCGCGGCGGCTTCACCGCCGAGACGCCGGGTGAGTTCGACCCGTCGACCGTCGTGATCGAACACGAAGGTGACGACCACGACGACGACCACGAGGGCGACGAGGGCGACGAGTCGCACGAGGAAGAGAACGAGTGATGTTGGCGCAAGAATTCCTCGCTCCCGAGGTCGAGTGGTACCACCTCAGTCCGATCCTCACGCTGGTGGCCGGCGCCATGTTCCTGCTGGTCGTCGGTGCGCTGACACCCACGTGGCCCCGCAACCTGTACGCGGCCGTCACCTCGCTCACCGCCTCCGCAGCCGGCCTCCTGGCGTTTCTCCAGTGGCGCACGATCGACGACGACGGTCCGTCCACGCTGCTGAGCCGTGCGCTCGCGTTCGACACGTTCGCGCAGTACCTCACGATCACGATCTGCGTGGCGACATTGCTCGTCTCGCTGGTCACCGCCGACGAGCTGCACCGCACCGGCCGTGACGGGCCCGAGGTGTACGCCCTGTTCCTGGTGGCCGCAACCGGCGCCGTCGTCATGGGTGCCGCCAACGATCTGATCGTGCTGTTCCTCGGTCTCGAGACGCTGTCGCTCGCCCTGTACGTCCTCGCCGCCAGCGATCGTGACCGGTCGGCCAGCCAGGAGTCGGGCATCAAGTACTTCGTGCTCGGCGGCTTCGCCTCTGCCTTCTTCCTGTACGGCATCGCGCTGATCTACGGCGGCACGCAGTCGACCAACATCGGCGAGATCATCGCGTCGTTCCAATCGAGTGTGCTCATCGACGGCCAGGACACGCTCGTCCTCGCGGGCATCGCACTGCTGATCGTCGGACTCGCGTTCAAGGTGGCGGCGGTGCCGTTCCACGTCTGGACCCCCGACGTCTACCAGGGCGCCCCCACGAACGTCACGGCGTTCATGGCCTCGGTCGGCAAGGCCGGAGCGTTCGCGGCGATGCTGCGCGTGCTCGTGATCGCCCTGCCGTTCCACCGCGACGACTGGCGGCCGGCGATCTGGGTGCTGGCGCTCCTGACCCTCGTCATCGGTTCGGTGCTCGCGGTCGTCCAGACCGACGTCAAGCGCATGCTGGCGTATTCGTCGATCAGCCACGCCGGGTTCATCCTGGTCGGCGTCGAGGCGGCGGGGCACGACGCCGGCGAGTTCGTGCTCGGCGACGGCATGCCGAGCGTGCTCACCTATCTGCTGCTGTACTCCGTGCTGACGGTCGGTTCGTTCGCGGTGGTCGCCCTCGTCGGTCGGAGCAACGGCGGCGACACGTCGCTCGATGCGTTCAAGGGGCT
This sequence comes from Ilumatobacteraceae bacterium, assembly GCA_033344875.1. Classification (NCBI taxonomy): domain Bacteria; kingdom Bacillati; phylum Actinomycetota; class Acidimicrobiia; order Acidimicrobiales; family Ilumatobacteraceae; species Ilumatobacteraceae bacterium. The sequence goes on from JAWPMO010000001.1 coordinate 3,992,843, forward strand.
CGCCAAGCGCCGCCCGGCGCTGACGCTCGGCCTCACGGTCTTCCTGCTCGCCCAGGCAGGCGTGCCGCTCACCTCGGGCTTCGTCGCGAAGTGGGGCGTCATCCAGGCCGCCGTCGAACAGGAGAGTTACGCGATCGCGATCGTCGCCATGGTCGCTGCGGTCGTCGCGGCGTTCCTGTACCTGCGGATCATGGTGAACGCCTGGCTCGAGCCCAGCGGCGAGGCGACCGAGCAGGAGGCCGTGCCGTTCGCGACCGGCTTGGCCGTCGCCCTCGCCGCCGCGTTCACGATCTTCATCGGTGTTTGGCCCAACTGGCTCCTCGACGCCGCCGAATCGGTCACCCAGTACGCACGCTGACGCTTGACGGACCCCGTGCCGTCGGGCATCGTGGGTGCATGTCGGATCGTCGTCGTGTGCTCGTGCCGCAGGCGCTGGGTGCTGACGAGTTCCTGCGGGTCACCTGGCACGACGGCCGGCGGCTGATGGTCTTCTCGCAGTGGGACGGCGACCGGTGCGTGGCGGCGACGCCCGTCAAGGTCGAGCAGCTCGGTGAACTGGCCGAACTCGTCGTCACGGCGTTCACCCGGTCGGCTGCTCAGGGCCCCGAAGCATGGCCTGCTCCGCTCGGCGCCGACGTCGTGGCCCTCGATCCGTCACCGGCCGAGTGGCGTGCGGACGAGGTCAGGCCGGCTTGATGCCCGGCGGCGGGTTGCCCGTCGCCTTCTCCCACGCTGCCGCAGCGGTGCGCTTCGACACCACGCGGGCGAGACCGGCGCCGATGCCCGATGCGACGCCCCACGCGAGCGCGTCGGTCCAGTTGATGCGCCGGTCGGCAGGGTTCAGCGGGGGTTGATTACTGCCCGGCCACATCGTGCTCAGCAGGTTGCGGACGGCGATGGCGGCGGCGGCGCCCGTCACCAGACTCAGGGCTTTCCAGCTGAACGATTCCATGCCACGGCGGTACCCGGCCGCGGCCACCCCGAAACGACGGGTCAGTCGGTCCCGATCGGCCGGTCGACGACGGTCGGGTCGGGGATTCGTGAGCGGATCGCCCAGTTGAACGACTTCCATCCTTGGGTCGGGTCGGCGATCGAGACCTTGCACCGCTCGGCGTCGTCATCGCTGATCGGTTCGGCGCCGGCCGCCTTCACGTGGACCTCGGCGACCCGCTCGGCCATCAGGAACCACCCGATCGCCTCGTCGATGCTGCCGCCGACGGTCAGGAGGCCGTGGGCGCGGAGGATCGCGAGCTTGGTGTCGCCCAGCGCCGCCGCGATCCGCTTGCCGCCGTCGGTCGACTGGACATCGACCTCACCGTCGGCGAACACGGCGTGGTCACCGTGGAAGGCGACCGCTTCCTGGCAGATGGTGCGGAACGGCTGCCCGTGCGCCGACCAGGGCGTCCCGTAGCCGGTGTGCGTGTGGGCCGCGCACACGACGTCGGGACGCGCCTCGTGCACCGGCATGTGGATGTAGAAGGCGGTCGAGTTGATCTCGCCACGGCCCTCGATGACGGAGCCGTCGGGGCCGACGAGCAGGAGATCGCCGACCGTCGCGTGGCTGAACGGCACGCCGTAGCGCAACAACCAGAAGCTGTCGGTGCGCTCGGGGTCACGAGCCGTGATGTGGCCGTCGCCCTGTTCGCCCCAGTGGTACGCACCGAACAGGCGGTACGCCAGAGCGAGACGTCGCTGCCGGTGTCGGCGGAGCTCGACGAGGTCGTCGATGACCGGTTCGAAGTCGGCCGGAGCCAACGGCGGGTGCGAGTTCACACCGCCATCGTACGGGCCGCACCCGTCGGTACAGTTGCCGCATGGCCGCCCGGCACCCGTTCCGTCTCCTGCTCACCGTGGCGATCGCGGCGCTGATCGGATCGGTGTTCTCCCCGGGGCTCGCCGAGGCGCACACCGACTTCGACTACTCGCTGCCGACCGACGGGGCGTCGGTCGGTGAGCCGGTGCGCGAGATCACGGTCGCCTTCACCACGCCGGTCACGCTCATCGGCAACGGGTTCGCCGTGCTCGACCCCCAGAACAACGAACTCGAACCGTTCGCCGTCACCGACGACGACGCCGTTTTCCGGTTGCAGTTCGACCCGCCGCTCGCCGGTGGCACGGTCGCGGTGAAGTACGAGGTGCGCGCCGAGGACGGTCATGTGCTCACCGGCAACTTCGTGTTCAACGTCGACGCACCCGTACCGACGACGGTGCCTCCGACCACCGAGTCGAGCACCACGCTCGTGACGACGCCGGTCACCGACGCGCCCACCACGCCGCCGACGACGGCACCTCCCTCCACGTCCGATGGCGTCGACCAGACCACGCCGAGCGCGGCCACCACGCAGCCGATCGACGACGTGGTCGATGTGGTCGACGACGACGGTGGATCCGGCAACGGCATCGTGGTGGCCCTCGCAGCCGTGGTCGCCCTGGCGGCCGGCGGCTTCCTGCTCGTCAGGTCACGCACCTCGACGTGATGCGCGGCATCGCCGTCGTCGGGTCGACGCCACTCGACGACTTCCTGAACGATGCGTCGTCCTCCGACAGGGGCGAGCTGCTGCAGCGGGTCGGCCTGTTCGGTTCGCTCTTCGGGGTGACGCTGGTCGTCGGCCTGCTCGTGTTCCTCGCGGTCGTGCATCGGGGGAGTCGGGCCGAGGTCGCGGTCCTCCTCCGCGCCGTCGCCGTCGCCGGTGGGATGACCGTGCTCGGTGCCGCGGTCGAACTCGCGGGCGTGGCGTCGATCGGCGGTCTGTCGTGGTCGGACGCGTTGACCGACGACACGGGCGCCGCGCCGATGGTCCGTCTGCTCGGCGGCCTGCTCGTCGTGCTCGGGTTGTTCGACCACACCGTCCCCGTCGACGAACACCACGACGCTCACCAGGACGCACACCATGACGAACACCATGACGAACACCACGAGGTGCTCAGCGACCGGCCGGATGACCAGCCGACCCTCGGGCCCGACGGTGACGTCCGGTGGGTTCCGGCCTCGGCATCGGCGTTCGGCATCGTCGGCGCCGCCGTCGGCGTGGTGTCGTTCTGGTTCGACGGCCACACCGTGTCGCGCGGCCCTCGGGTGGTGCACGCCGTCGTCGACCTCGTCCACGTCACCGCCGGCGGCGTCTGGTTCGGCGGTCTCGTCGGGCTGTGCGTCGTGGCCCTGCTGCGGCGAGGTTCCTCGGTCGCTCCGATGGTCGTCCGTTTCTCGTCGGTCGCCGCCGGTGCACTGGTCATGGCGACGCTCGCCGGTTCGCTGATGACCCTGATGGTCATCGACGGCTTCGACGACCTGACCGGCACCGAGTGGGGCCGCCTGCTGATCGTCAAGGTGGCAGCGGTCGGGGCGACGACGCTGTTCGGCGCCTACAACCACTTCGTCGTCGTGCCGGCCCTCGAGGCGGCACGATCCGCCCGGGCGATGGAGCGTCGGGCCGTCGCGACCATCGGCGTCGAGGTGGCGCTGTTGGCCCTCGTCGTCGCCGTGACGGTGTTCCTCACGAGCGCGTCGATCAACTGAGGCGGGGGATAACCCCACCCCGGATCCGCCGGGGTGCTCCATGTCGCCGGACGAACGCGATCAGCACGATGGAGGCATGCACGCAACGTCTGTCATCACCGCCGTCCCGGCGGCGCCCTCCGCCGTCGGGACCGCCCTCATTGAGGCCCACGACCTCACCCGTGTCTGGGGCAAGGGCAGTGCCGCCCAGATCGGCGTCGGCGGGGTCGACCTCACGATCCATCGTGGCGAGGTCGTGGCCGTCATCGGACCGTCCGGTTCCGGCAAGAGCACCCTCGGTGCGCTGCTCGCCGGGATCGACCGCCCGACGTCGGGGTCGCTCGTCGTCGACGGCACCCGTATCGACCGGATGAAGACCGACCAGCTCGCGGCCTGGCGCGGTCGCCACGTCGGCATCGTGTTCCAGGATTTCCACCTGCTGCCCACCCTCACCGCCGCCGAGAACGTCGAGCTCGCGATCGAGCTGAGCGGCGCCGGCGCAGGACGGCGTCTTCGCCGGTCGGCCGCCAGGGCGGCGCTCGACCGGGTCGGCCTCGGCGGTCATGCCCGAAAGCTCCCGGCTCAGATGAGCGGTGGTGAGCAGCAGCGCGTCGGGATCGCCCGCGCGATGGTGACGCAGCCACCGCTGATCGTCGCCGACGAGCCGACCGGCGCGCTCGACCAGGCGAACGGGCACGCCGTGTTCGAGCTCCTGACCGGCGCGGCGAAGTCCGGGACCACGGTGGTGTTCATCACGCACGACCTCACACTCGCCGGGGCCGCCGACCGGACGATCTCGATGATCGACGGTGCGGTTGCGTCGAACGTCACCAAGGCAGGTGTGTGATGCGCTCCATGCTCCGACAGTTCCGGCGGGCTCCCGGCCGCATCACGGCGAGCATCTTCGCGCTCGCCCTGGCGGTCGGTGCGATCGGTGTGCTGGCGATCCCGACCGTGGCGGGAGGAACGCTGGATGACGCCGCCGAGCGCGACGGCCTCGCCGACATCGTGGTCGACACCACGCCGCTGGATTCGAAACAGCTCGTCCGGATCAACGGGCTCGACGGCGTCGAGCGGGCCGAGGCGCAATCGACGCTGGCGGTTCGCATGGACGACGGATTCCTCACCCGGATGATCGGTCTCGACTTCGAGACGCAGACGATGGACCGGGTCCAGTTGATCGCCGGTCGGCTGCCGGCCGCTCCCGACGAGGTCGTCACCTCCCCGTCGATGGGAGCGATCGGCTCCGTCGTCACCGCCAACGGTGTGCCGTACGAGGTCGTCGGTCACGGTGGCACACTGTGGTGGTCGGACAGCGACGTGCTGTACGCGCCGGTCGCCACGGTGACCGCGCTCACGGTCGGGGGTGGCACGAACCGATTGGTCGTGACCGCCGTCGACGATGACGAAGCCTCGCTGCGAACGATCTCCGGTGCGATTCGCGCCGAGCTCGACCCCGCCGGCGACACCTACACGACCTTTCCGGTCATGATGCCCGACGGCTCGACGCCGATCGACCAGGACATCAGCCAGGTCAGCTCGCTGATCGGCCTGCTCGGCGTCTTCGCCGGTCTCGTCGCACTCGTGCTGCTCGCCTCGACCACCAACACGCTGATCACCGAACGCACCCGCGAAGTCGCGGTGATGCGAGCCCTCGGCGGCCGCAGCCGTCAGCTGCGCCGGCGCCTGCGTCGGATCGCGCTGGGGATCACCGGTATCGCACTCCTCGTCGGTCTGCCGCTCGGCATCGTCATCAGCAACCTGATCGCGCGGATGGTGCTCGAGGAGTTCGTCGGGGTCACCCCGGCGATCGCCGTCGACTGGCGGGTCGTCGCCCTCAGTGCTGTCGGCGCACTCGTCGGCGCCCGCCTCGTGGCCGCTCGTGCGGCCCGCAAGGTGGTCAAGCTCCCGCTCGCCGAAGCGCTCCGCGACCGCGACGGTCGTCCGTTCGGGCGCAACCGGGCCCACCGCCTGGTGACCAGGATCCCGACGGGCGGTCTCTTCGGCCGGCTCGCCACGCGGGCGTCGGTGCACCGGCCGGCGCACACCGCGTCCGTCGTGGCCCAGATCTCGGCCGCCGTCGGTGCGGCGTTCCTCATCGTCAGCCTCACGGCGTCCGTCAACGGCTTCAACACCGCGGCGTACGCCCCGTGGTCGTGGGAGTCACTCACGATCGCTCGCGATGCCGGTCTGCCATTCGATCGGTCGATCGTCGACGACCGGACCGGCGCCGAAGCCGGCATCTGGATCGACGGTGAGATCGAAGCGTGGGAGGTCGACGTGTTCGGTCTGTCGAACGACACCGAGTTCTTCGACCCCATGATCAGCGACGGGACGTGGCTGCGTTCCGACACCCGCGAAGCGGTGATCAGCGCCGGCTTCGCGTCGCGCAACTCGATCGGGGTCGGGGACACCGTCACGCTCGAGTTGGCGGCCGGCCCGACGAGCTTCGACGTCGTCGGGATGTCCGACGACCACGGCAGAGCGATCTACGTCGATCGGGACGTGCTCGCCGCCGATCTCGGCATGCCAGGACACGCCAACACGGTCTGGTCCGACCGGGCCGACCCCGACGTGGCGTGGGGCGCCGCCGTTCGGACGAACACCGCTGCCGATCTGGCAGCGGACGACAAGGCCGGCCGTGACGCGATCGTCTACATCTTCGGTGCGATCGGGGTGATCGTCGGCGGTGTCGCCGCACTGGCCGTGATGTCGTCGATGACGGTCAGCCTCTACGAACGTCGCCACGAACTCGCGGCGCTCCAGGCGATCGGGGCGCGCAAGCGGCGACTCCGTGGCCTCGTGATCCGCGAACTCGTCCCGATCGCGACGCTCGGCATCGTCGGTGGACTCGGGCTCGGGGCGCTCGGGAACCGTGGCATCATCGCTTCGTTCGAGTCGAGCAATGCGATCGACATCGGCGTCGTCGATGCCGTCGGCTCGATCCCGGTCATCGTGGCGGGGTCGTTCGTCGCCCTCGTCGCGCTCTCGCTGAGCATCGTCCGGACGGCGACCCGGCGTCCGGTCACGGTGACGTTGCGGAGCGCGGCGTGACCACCTCTGCGACGGACCGGACGCCGGAGCGCGACACTGTGTCGGTGAGCGATCTCCCACCGCCGCCTTCTCCGGCGGCCCCACCGCCCGATTCGGGTGGCAGCGGCGACGGGTTCGACTTCGACTGGGATCGGGCGAAGGACCTCGCCGAACGCTGGTTCCGTCCGCTGACCGAACGAGAGGGATGGATGGCGCTCGTCTACCTGTTCGCCGGCGCCCTGGTCTCGCCGTTCCTGTTCGGATTCATGATGGCGGCGGCGGCGCTCACCTTCGGGCTCAGCTTCGTCGTCGTCGGACTCCTGCTGATCGTCCCGACATTCCTGTTGATCGAGGTCTTCGTCAAGCTCGAGCGATCCCTGGCCGCGCTCGCCGGACACCGGATCGAGATGCGGCCGACGGCCACCCTCGAGGGGTCGCGGATCACGGCGCCGCTGCGAGCGCTCACCGACGAGGTGCGGTGGCGGCAGGCCGGGTTCATCGCCGCCAACGTCGTCATCGCGCCGGTGCTGTTCGCGTTCGGGAGCTTCCCGTTCTCGTTCGTGACCCAGGTGCTGTTCGGCGATGTCCTCGTCTTCGGACTCGACTTCGGCATCGGCTCCGACCTCGGAGTCGGGACGACCGGCATCCTGGCGTTGCCACTCGCCGCGTTCTTCGCCGGCGCGATCCCTCGGGTCGCGATCTGGATGGCGGGGATCAAGGCGCAGATCGCCGGCTGGTTCGTCGGCACCGATCGTCTGGCGCTCGCCGAGGAGCGGGTCAGCCTGCTGTCGTCACAGCGCTCCGACATCCTCGACGCGGTCGCGAGCGAGCGGCGCCGGATCGAGCGCAACCTCCACGACGGGGTGCAGCAGCAACTCGTCGCGATCGGCCTCGACCTCGGCATGGCCGAGCAGCAGATCGAGCAGCATCCCGACCGGGCGAAGGAACTGATCGGGAACGCCCGTTCGAAGGTACAGGGATCGATCGGCGAACTCCGCCAGCTCGGGCGCGGGCTGCACCCGGCCATCCTCGAAGACCGCGGGATCGACGCCGCGCTGTCGGCGGTCGTCAGCGGTTCGTCGATCCCGATCTCGGTGCAGGTCGACCCCGATCTCGACCTGTCGACCGACGTGGGCGAGACCGTCTACTTCGTCGCCAACGAAGCGATCGCCAACGTGCTCAAGCACGCGCAGGCGCGTGTCGCCTCCGTCCACGTCGCCAAGGTCGCGGCCAACGTGCGTGTCACGATCCACGACGACGGCATCGGCGGCGTCGACGCGAGCCGGGGGACCGGGATCGCCGGCATCCGAGCCCGCGTCAACGCGGTCGACGGGAGCCTCACGATCACGTCACCCTCCGGTGGTCCCACCACCCTGATCGCGGAGATCCCACGAACATGACCGCCGACCGGATCCGTGCCGTCGTCGCCGACGACTCCGTGCTGCTCCGCGACGGGGTGGTGCGCCTCCTGACCGACGACGGCATCGACGTGGTCGCCGCGGTCGGTGACGCCGACGCGCTGCTCGACGCCGTGACCGAGCACGAACCGGACCTGTGCCTCGTCGACGTGCGGATGCCGCCGACCCACACCGACGAAGGTCTGAAGGCGGCGGTCGAGATCCGCCGCCGCCATCCGGACATCGCCGTGCTCGTGCTGTCGCAGTACGTCGAGGAGCGCTATGCCGGCGAACTGCTGGCCGGTGACGTCGCCGGGGTGGGCTACCTGCTGAAGGACCGCGTGATCGACGTCCAGGACTTCCTCGCATCGCTGCGTCGCGTCGCGGCCGGTGGCAGTGCGGTCGACGCCGAGGTGATCAGTCAGATCCTGGGGCGGTCGCGCAAGACCGGCGAGCTCGATCGGCTGACGCCGCGCGAACGTGAAGTGTTGAACCTGATGGCCGAAGGGCTCTCCAACGGCGGGATCGCGGAGCGGCTCGTCGTGTCGAACGGAGCGGTCGAGAAGCACATCTCCAACGTGTTCATGAAGCTCGGTCTCGACCCCGAGGACGGCAACCACCGTCGGGTCATGGCCGTCCTGACCTTTCTGCGCGCCTGATATCACACGTTTCATGCCGTCCTGACGGGTGACGAGCTCGCCGGGATCTGACACAGACTTGACGCGTGAGGTCTTGAACCCGGTGGGTGGGCGGATGTTAGGTTCGGCCCTCCACGGGTGGATGGAACGTTTGTTTCACCCCGTGTTGTCCACACATCGAAAGGGAGTCAATGAGTAGGAAGCGGTCAATCCTGTTGGCTGCGGCACTGGGTGTGGCCACGGCCATCCCCGTCGGTGTCGCGCAGTCATCCCCCGCCGCGGTCACCGCCGCACCGGTCGTCGAGACGAGCACGAGCGGCAGCTACGTGGTCGTCATGCAGGCCGACCCGTTGCTGGGCGAGTTCGCCCAGGGCGAACTCAACTCGAAGGCGGCGAAGAAGAAGGGTGCGGCGATCGCTCGCGGTCACGCCAAGACCCTCGAGCGGGCCGGCGTCGACGCGAACCGCAAGGTCCAGAGCTTCACCAACGCCGTCAACGGATTCTCGGCCGTGATGAGTCACGACGAGGCCGTCGCGGTCGCGCTGCAGAAGGGCGTCGCATTCGTTGCTCCCGACGAACTGCGGCAGCTCACCACCGACGAGTCCGCCGACTTCCTCGGACTCGACGACGCCGGCGGCATCTACGACCTCGGCTACGACGGCGACGGTGTCGTCGTCGGCGTGATCGACTCGGGCATCTGGCCCGAGCACCCGAGTGTCGCCGACGACGGCAGCTATTCGGCTCCGCCGATCAGCCTCTCCGAGGTCACCGACGATCAGGGCAACGTCTTCCCGGCGTGCGACTTCGGTGGTGGCGACGACCACCTCGCCGACGGGCTCACCGACGACGCGTTCAGCTGCAACAACAAGCTCATCGGCGCCCGTCACATGATGCCGACCTACCTCGCGCTCTCCGGTCTCACCGACGTCGAGTACGACTCGGCTCGCGACGAAGACGGCCACGGTACGCACACCGCCACCACGGCCGCCGGCAACGCCGACGTCGCGGCGTCGGTGTTCGGCGTCGACCGCGGCAGCGTCACCGGTGTCGCCCCGCGCGCCCACGTCGTTGCCTACAAGGCACTCGGCACGCTCGGCGGTTACGGCTCCGACCTCGCCGGCGCGATCGACCAGGCCGTCGCCGACGGCGTCGACGTCATCAACTACTCGATCGGCTCGACCTCGTTCGCGATCGGACCCGACGATGTGGCGTTCATGTTCGCCGCCGATGCCGGTGTGCACGTGGCGACCTCTGCGGGCAACTCCGGCCCCGACGCAGCGACCCTCGGCTCACCGTCGTCGGTCCCGTGGCTCACGACCGTCGGCGCCTCGACGCACAGTCGGACGTTCGAAGGTTCCGTCACCCTCGGCGACGGAGCGTCGTACTTCGGCGCTTCGATCACCGGTGGGACCGACGAGGCCCCGCTCGTCGACGCCGAAGACCTCGGTAACCCGCTCTGCCTCCTCGGCGAAGGGTTCAGCGAGGACGTCGCCGGCAAGATCGTGCTGTGTCAGCGTGGTGCGGTCGCCCGCATCGACAAGTCGCTGGCCGTCTACGAGGCCGGCGGTGCCGGCATGGTGCTGTTCAACACGTTCGACGCCGACAGCGAGGTGACCGACAACCACTGGGTGCCGTCGGTGCACATCAACTTCACCGACGGCTCGGCCGTCAAGACGTACATCGACGACGAGGGTGCCGCCGCGGTCGCCGAGATCGGCGCCGGCGAGTACACGACGATCGATGCCCCGTGGATGGCTGCGTTCTCGTCACGAGGCGAGAACCTGCTGTCGAGCGACATCATCAAGCCGGACGTCACCGCGCCCGGTGTGAACATCCTCGCCGGCAACACGCCGACGCCCACCGCGGGTGCCCCCGGGCAGCTGTACCAGTCGATCTCCGGTACCTCGATGTCGTCCCCGCATGTCGCCGGTCTCATGGCCCTGATCGATCAGGCGCATCCCGACTGGTCGCCGGCCGCGGTGAAGTCGGCGCTGATGACGACTGCGTACACCGACGTCTTGAAGGAAGACGGCGCCACGCCGGCCGACCCGTTCGACATGGGGGCCGGTCACGTCGACCCGAGCGGTGCCGCATGGGCCGAGAACTCGCTCTTCAACCCGGGCATCGTCTACGACGCCGGGTTGTTCGAGTACGCCGGCTATTCGTGCGGTGCCGACCTCGGCATCTTCTCGTCGGGTGACTGTGCGTTCCTCGAAGGAGTTGGTGTCCCGTCCGATCCCAGCGACTTCAACCAGGCCTCGATCGGCATCGGCGAACTCGCCGGTTCGCAGACGGTCGTCCGCACGATCTCCAACGTGTCCGGCCGGGCGCTGAAGTTCGCCGCCGAAGTCGACGCACCCGCCGGGTACTCGGTCACGGTCTCACCGGCGATCATCCACGTCCCGGCCAAGAAGTCGGCCACGTTCCAGATCACGATCACCAACGACTCGGCTCCGGTCGGGGAGTGGGCGTTCGGTTCGATGACGCTCGTCGAGCAGACCCGTGGCAAGGGCAAGGCCTACTCGGCCCGGTCGCCGATCGCCGTTCGTGGCGTGACGCTGGCCGCACCGAGCGAGGTGTCCGGCACGATCGCCGCCGGGGGCACGTCGTTCGACATCGACTTCGGGTACACGGGGTCGTACACGGCGGCTGCCCACGGTCTGGCAGCTGCAGCGACCCAGAGCGGCACGGTGTTCCAGGACGACGACCAGACGTTCAGCCCGGCCGACCAGGGTGTCGGCGCGACGCTCCACACCGTCGACGTCACCGATGCGGCGTTCCTGCGGATCCACGTGCCGCCGGTCGCCAACCCGGACACCGACCTCGACCTGTTCGTGTACGGCCCGGACCTGACGCTCGTCGGCTCGTCCGGCAACGGCGGCACCAACGAGACGGTCGACATCCTGTTGCCCCCCGACGGTACGTACTACATCTTCATCCACGGCTGGGGTATCGGCACACCGGGCGAGGTCCCGCCGGCATCGGCCGACTACACCTTCGACACGTTCGCCGTGCCGTTGGAGGCCAACACCGGTTCGCTCGACATCGTGAGCGCTCCGGCGTCGGCTGAGCTCGGCACCGTCGGCACGGTCGAGGTCAGCTGGCCGTCCGACCTGGCATCGGGGAACTACCTCGGTGCGGTGTCACACACCACCGACGACGGCCTCGCCGGCCTGACGCTGGTGGCCGTCGACGGCTGATTCCACCCCGGCCGCCCTGCGGTCGACGGCGAAGGGGCGCTTCGGCGCCCCTTCGCCGCGTCCGGGATCAGCGCGAGACGTCGCCGGGCGGGCAGTAGAAGACGGGGCGTGAGCCGCCCTGGTGGTAGTCGTACGGGAACCCGTCGAGGCGGAGCACGATCTTGGTTCCGTTCACGATGGCCTGCGTGTACGACATGCCCGGCTGCGGGCAACCGAGGCTGCCGTCGGGCCATTCGACCTCGTCGACGCTCGCCACCTCGATCGCCGACCGGTCGGCGCCGGTCCGCTCGACGAGGTCGTCGATGGCAGCTTGGACGACGTCGCTCGCGATCACGTCGTCGGGGACGGGGGCGTCGGTCGTCATCGGGTCCTCCGGGGTGCTGGTCGCCGGGGTGGTCGCGGGCGGGGTGGTCGCGGGCGGTGTGGTCGTCGCGTCGGTCGACGACACGACCGGTGCGGATGTCGAACTCGGCGGAGCCTCGGTCGGCGTCGGCGGGGTGCCGCTGGACGACGAGGTCGACGAGGGCGACGAGGTCGAGTCGCCGCCGCAGGCGACGATCGCCACCGTGGCCAGCAGGGGCCAGAGTCGGAGACGGCGTGTGGTGGACCGGCGGGACGGCGTGGGTGCCATCACGATGGTCTACACCGAAGCGAGTGCGGCTTCTCGTCGCTCGGCGAGGCGCTTGGCGACCTTCTCGCTCTTGGCCATGCGCTTCATGAGTCGCTCGCGCGCCTCTTCACCTTCCTGGCCGAGGCCTTCGATGCTCTCGACGTTCCAGGTGCGCAGCACGACCGGGACGAGGATCTGCTCGTGGTGCACCGTGAGGTCGTAGATGCCGGCGGCCGCGATCTTCTTGGCGTGTTCGATGAAACCGGGGATGCCGGTGCCCGGCATCGCGAAGTTGCGGACCTCCGCTTCCATCGCGACGACCATGCCGTCGGGGTCGACCTCGATCGCGGCGGCGGCGAGATCGCGGTAGAAGAGCTGGTGCAGGTTCTCGTCGCCGGCGACGCGCATCATCACGTCGTAGCCGGCGGGGTCGCCCATCATGCGGCCGGTCGACCGGTGCGCGATACGGGTGGCGAGCTCTTGGAGGGCGAGGTAGATGAAGCCGTGCTGCAGCGTGGCCGGGTCGGGCGTCTCGCCGAGCGACACCTGCGCCATGCGGCAGCGCTCGAGGTGGTGCGGGTCGATCGCCCGGGTGGCCATCAGGTAGCCGTAGATCGCCATCGCGTGGCGGCCTTCCTCGGCCGTCCATCGACGTACCCACGTGCCCCACGGCCCGTCGGCGCCGAACAGCCCTTCGACCGTGCGGAAGTAGTAGGGGAGGTTGTCCTCGGTCAGCAGATTGACGAGCAGCGACGAACGGACCGCGTCGTCGATCGTGTGCCCGGCGAGATCGGCGTCGGCCTCGGACCAGGTCTCCCCGGCGATCGGGTCGCGACCTCGGCCGTAGGGGACGTGTTCGTGGGGGAACCATTCCTTCGACGCAGCGAGGTGGCGTTCGAGCAGTTGCTCGACGGTCGGTTCGAGTTCGGCGAGGAGTTTGGTCGAGTCCAGCACGGTGTCATGGTAGCTGCCTACCGACCAGTAGGTAGCCCGGGAGCGTGCGAATTCGCGAAGTTCTCACCAATCGCTCCATCGGGTGATGGTGCGACATCGGCAGGGCCGGCCGTCGACGAGACGGCCGGCCCTGCGGCTCACTGGAGGGGTGACGTCAGCTGATGTAGGCGACGACGTCGATCACGACGTCGGTGGCCTTCTCGGTGTACGCCTTCACGGTGCCCGTGGAGCTCAGCGCCACGGTGATGCCGTTGGCGACGAACTCGCCGGCATCGACCCAGTTGATGCTCGACCCGACCGGGGTCGGGCTGTCGGGGGTGTCGCCGTTGAAGACGAGCGCGTAGCCGAGTGCGTCGGTGTCGGCGACCGTGATGTTGATGATCGCCCCCGACGCGTTGGCCGGCAGGTCGGTGAACTCGGTGAGGTCGATCTCGCGGACCTCTCCGGCGGCGTGGCGACCCTTCTGGCCGGCGGGCGCCTCGCCGGCCCGCGAGTCGTAGGCGCGCTGCGAGTCCCACAGCATCACGGTGCCGCCGCCGTTCAGCTTCGTGAAGTTCGCGCCGTCGGCGGTGTTGTAGTACAGGTCCCCGGCGCCGTCGACGAACAGCTCGCCGACGAGGTGCATCTCGTCCTGCGGCGCACCGACGGCCACGTCGTCACTCGGAATGAGTCGGGCCGAGGCCTTGCCGCCGACGAACTCGCCGCCGTAGCCGCCGACGGAGATGCCGCCGATACCGGCACCGGCGCCCCGATGGCGGCCCCACGTGGCGGCGACGGTGTTCGGTGCGTCGGCGGGGGTGTCGCCGGCGACGGAGTGGCCGGCACCGCGCGCTTCGCCGTAGACGGCGTGTGAGCCGTTGGTGGCGTCGAGGACGATGCCTTCGACGCCGCGGGCGGGTCCGGCGAGCGGGACGTCGGTGGCGGTGTTCACGCCGCCGACGCCGGCACCGAGGCCGCCGTGGCGACCCCAGGTGGCGGCGACGGTGTTGTTGCCCTCGCCGTCGGCTCCGGCGGCGTCGGCGGGGGTGTCGCCGGCGACGGCGTGGCCCCCACCGTTGGTGATGCCGAGCACGGCGTGCGAGCCGTTGGTCGGCATCTCGACGATGCCCTTGACGCCGTTCGCCGGTCCGGCGATCGGCTGGTTCTCGGCCAGGCTCTGGCCTTCGGTGGCCGCGGCCGGCCCGAAGTGTCGTCCCCAGGTCGCGGCGACGGCGTCATCGGTCGTGTTGTTGACCACGCCGGCGATCGCGTGACCCTCGCCCTCGGTCACGCCCAGCACGGCATGGCTGTTGTTGTCGGCGTTCGAGAGCGTGCCCTTGATGGCGTTGTTCGACCGGTCGGACGAGGTCCCCGAGTTCACGATCTCGGTGGTGGAGGAGGACTCGTTGACGCCGCCGTCCGATGCGTCGGCACCCAGGACGACGTTGTCGCCGTCGGCTGCACTCGCGGTCGAGGCCTTGGTGATCACGGCCGCACCGGCGAGGCCCGCGCCGGCCAGGAACATCCGTCGACGGTTGATCCCACCCCGTTCCTCGGTCGTCTCGACGGTGGTGTCGGGGTTGAGTTGGTCGGTCATTGAAGATGTCCTCCTGGGGTCATGGTTCTCGGGTGGTTGCCCACCGGCCCTCGGCTGGAACGGCCCGTCGCTGGGAACGACGGCGGTCGCGCCGGAACCGGGATGGTCGTGATTCGGAGTCGCGAAGGAGGTGGATTGGTTCGGACGGAAAATCTTCCCGACCCGCCACTTCTGTTCGTGCGCTCGTGATCCGAGCGCGGGAGAATTTCGACGTCGGAGGGTTTGGGAACCGCTTCACAACCCCTGGTAGCCTCGCTGCTCGATGTCGCTGTTTCTTCGCGATTACCTCACCATCGTCTGGTTCGGCCTCGCGGCCATCGTCCTCGGCGGTCTACTCCTCGGTCTCGCTGCCGCGGTCAGGCCGTCGCGCCCCAACGCGCAGAAGCTGATCGCGTACGAATCGGGCGTCGATCCGGTCGGTATGGGCTGGTCACAGAGCCAGATCCGCTACTACGTGTTCGCGTTGCTGTTCGTCATCTTCGACGTCGAGGCCGTCTTCATCTTCCCGTGGGCGACGTCGATGGAGCGATACGGCTGGTTCGGTCTGATCGCCATGCTCGTGTTCATCGTGCTGCTGCTCGATGGTCTCGTCTACGCCTGGAAACGAGGACTCCTCCGATGGGTCTAGTCGACAAGGGCCGCATGCCGGCTCCGCTCACGAAGCTCTTCAACATGGGCCGCTCGTACTCGATGTGGGTGTACCAGTGGGGCCTCGCGTGCTGCGCGATCGAGATGGGTGCGGCCTTCGCGTCCCCTCGCTACGACGTGATGCGCCTCGGCGTGATCCCGTTGCCAGCGAGCCCGCGCCAGGCCGACCTCGTCGTCGTGTCCGGCACCGTGACCGACAAGATGGCACCGGCCGTCAAGCGCCTCTACGAGCAGATGCCCGAGCCGAAGTACGTGATCTCGATGGGGTCGTGCGCCAACTGCGGTGGCCCGTACTGGGACTCGTACTCGGTCACCAAGGGCGTCGACCAGATCATCCCGGTCGACATCTACGTGCCCGGCTGCCCGCCCCGGCCGGAGGCGCTGCTCGAAGGTATCGTCCTGCTGCAGCAGCGGATCAAGCACGAAGACATGGCGGCCAAGTGGCGCGGCGACGAGTACACCTCGCTGCAGAAGACCGCCGCCATCGAATCGGCCGAGCCGATCGTCGTCGGGGGTGGCCCGATTGAGTGAGACCGACACGCAGGACGAAGCGCCGGCGTTGCCCGGTGACGGCCTGCGCGAGGGCGTCGTCGACGCGCTGCGCGCCGACCTCGGCGACCAATTGATCGACACCCACCTCCTGCCGCAGGACGACCTGTGGGTGCGCGTCGCCCCCGAGGCCTGGACCTTCGCCGGCCAGTCCCTCAAAGCTCAGGGTTTCGACTACTTCTGTTTCCTGTCCGCCATGGACTGGATGCCGTCGCCGTACGGCAAGGGCGAAGACGACCCCGACGCCGAGCCGACCGAGCCCGACACCGAGATCAGGCAGGGGTACGCCGGCGGCGAGAGCCGATTCCAGTTGATCGCCCGACTCACCGACATCGAGCGTCACGTGGGCGTCACGATCAAGGCCGACGTGCCCGACTCGCTCACGATGCCGACCTGGATCCCGTTGTTCGCCGGCGCGAACTGGCACGAGCGCGAGACCCACGAGATGTTCGGGATCGGCTTCGACGGCCACCCCGACCTCCGCAACCTCTACCTGCCCGGCGAGTTCGAAGGGTTCCCGCTGCGGAAGGACTTCCCGCTGCTGTCGCGCATGGTCAAGCCGTGGCCGGGCATCGTCGACGTCGAACCGATGCCCGACTTCGACGAGCCCGAGGCCCCCAAGGCCGACGACACCGCCGCCGGCGACGCCGTCGAGGCGGCGACCGAGTCGTCCGCCGACGCCGACGCGCCGAGTAGCGACACCGACGAGTCGGCGAGCGCAACGGTTGTCGACACGCCGCCGACCGACGACGTCGCCGCGCCCGCGGCCGACGCCGATGCCGCTGCGACGGGCGACGCCGTGGCTGCCGCCGACGCGACGCCCGACGCCGTCGAGCCGACGTCGGCTCCCGACGCTCCCTCGGACGACACCGCAGGCTCGGGCGACGAGCGGCCGGGCGCCGACGGTTCCGTCGAGGCCGACCTCGAGCCCGGCACGACGACCGAGTCGACCGACGCCGATGCCGAGGCGCCGACCCCGGGGCCTGCCACCGAGGAGCATCCCGACGGACTCACCGGCGGCGACACCAACGAATCGAGCGCCTCATGACGATGCTGAACGAGCGTCAGCAGCTCTCCTACATCGCCGGTCAGGCCGCCGATGCCCGACTCAACGTCGAACTCGAGACCGAGGGCATGACCCTCAACATCGGGCCGCAGCACCCGGCCACGCACGGCACCTTGCGCATCATCGCCCGCCTCGACGGCGAGCAGGTCGTGTGGGCCGAGCCGGTCGCCGGATACATGCACCGCGGCTACGAGAAGCTGACCGAGGTTCGCACGTTCCCGCAGGTCACCACGCTGATCAACCGCATCGACTGGCTGGGCAGTTTCGCCAACGAGGTCCCCTTCATCCTCGCCGCCGAGAAGCTGATGGAGATCGAGGCGCCACCCCGCGCCCAGTACATCCGCACGATCCTGTTCGAGCTGAGCCGGATCGCGAACGTCGGTCTGTTCCTCGGCGACCTCGGCGTCCAGCTCGGCGCCGTGACGCCCGTGTTCCTCGCCTTCCGCGACCGCGAGTACGTGCTCAACCTGATCGAAGGCGCCACCGGCGGCCGCTTCCACCCCAACTTCGACCGGATCGGCGGCCTCAAGGACGACCTGCCGAAGGGCTGGGTCGACGAGACCCGTCAGGTCATGCGCAAGCTCCGTGGCTTCTGCGACGAGATGGAAGACCTGCTGTTCGGCAACGAGATCTTCCAGTCCCGGACCCGTGGCATCGGCGTGATCCCCGCCGACGTCGCCAAGTCGTACGGGCTGTCGGGCGCCAACCTGCGTGCCTCCGGCGTCGACTGGGACCTGCGTCGCGACCAGGATCTGCCGATGGTCTGGAACAAGGCCGACTGGAAGGTCTGGACGCACCCCGACGGTGACTCGTGGGCCCGCTGCTGGGTCCGCCTCCAGGAGACCCGCGAATCGTGCAAGATCGTCGAGCAGTTGATCGACGACATCCCCGCCGGCCCGGTCATGGCCAAGGTGCCGCGCATCATCAAGGTGCCCGAGGGCGAGGCCTGGGTGTCGACCGAGAACCCGCTCGGTGAGATGGGCTACTACGTGGTCAGCAAAGGCGATCTCGGCCCGTTCCGCGTCAAGATCCGTTCCGCGAGCTTCAACAACATCTCGATCACCCCGTGGGTACTCAAGGGCGTCTACGTCCCCGACATCATCACGATCCTCGCCAGCCTCTACTTCATCCTCGGAGACATCGACCGGTGATCGCCCAACTCGCTGTCGAGGTGCCCTACTGGGGCCAGTCGCTCCTGCGCGTGCTCGGTGGCATCGTCGCGGTGCTGCTGCCTGCCGGTGGCATCGTCTACCTCTTCCTGTTCAAGATGATGTCGTTCATGCAGAGCCGTCTCGGTCCGATGGAGGCCGGGCCGTACGGCTCGATGCAGCTCATCGCCGAGGTCGGCAAGTGGCTGCAGAAGGAAGACATCATCCCCGAGAACGCCGACGCCAAGATCTTCAAGATCGCACCGATCATCGTGCTGGTGTCGACGTTCCTCCTGATCGTCGTCGTGCCGTTCGGTCCCGACGCGCTCTTCACCAACTTCTCCGCCGGCGTGTTCTACGCGCTCGCGATCGGTTCGGTCTCGGTGATCGGCATCCTCGTCGCCGGTTGGTCGAGTGCCAACAAGTACTCGCTCCTCGGTGGTCTCCGTGCCGGTGGCCAGTTGATCGCGTACGAGCTGCCCATGGTGCTGGCCGTCGTCGGTGTCGTCATCCAGGCCGGCTCGATGAATCTCCAGCAGATCGTCGTCGCCCAGAACACCCAGGAGATCTTCGGGCTCGACTGGATCGGCAACCCGTTCGTGATCACCCAGTTCGTCGGCTTCGTGGTCTTCATGATCGCCGTGCAGGCCGAGCTGACGCAGCCGCCGTTCGACATGCCGATCGCCGAGTCCGAACTCGTGTCGGGGTACATGACCGAGTACTCCGGCTTCCGGTTCCTGATGTTCTTCATCGCCGAGTTCGCCACCGCCGGCGTGTTCGCCTTCATCGCCTCGGTGCTGTTCCTCGGCGGCTGGGGCGTCCCGTTCAGCTGGTTCGGATGGACCGGCATCGACTCCGTCGACAACTGGATGAACGTCGTCGGTCCGATCATCATGATGTCGAAGATGATGGCGCTCGTCGGCATCATCATGTGGGTGCGCTTCACCTACCCGCGGTTCCGCGAAGATCAGCTCCAGCGTTTCGCCTGGAAGGTGCTGATCCCCGTGTCGCTCGCCAACATCGTGGTCACGTCGATCCTGAAAGTCGCGGTGTAACGACCATGCCCAAGCTTCCCGGACTCATCAAAGGCCTCGGCATCACCATGGGCACCATGGCGCGCACGGCCAAGGACGGTGCCAACACCGTCCAGTACCCGCACGCCAAGGAGACGCCGCCCACCCGGGCACGCGGCGTGATCGCGCTGCACAACGACAACTGCACGGCGTGCATGCTGTGCTCGCGCTCGTGTCCTGACTGGTGCATCTACATCGAGGCCCACAAGCAGCTCGCCCCGCCTCGCCGCGCCGGCGGCAAGCCGCGCCAGGTCAACCACCTCGACCGGTTCGACATCGACTACGCGCTCTGCATGTACTGCGGTATCTGCGTCGAGGTCTGCCCGTTCGACGCGCTGTTCTGGAGCCCCGAATACGAGTACTCCGAGCCGCGCATCGCCGATCTGCTGCACGACAAGACCAAGCTGGGCGAGTGGATGGAGACGGTGCCAGAGGCGCCGGCGCTCGAAGCAGGAGCACAGACGAAGTGAGTGCCGTCCTCGCCGCCGACATCAACGTCGCGCAGAACGTCGGGTTCTACATCATCGCCGCGATGATGCTGTGGGGCGCGTTGCGGGTCGTCACCACCAAGAACGTCGTGCACGCCGCCCTGTGGCTGGTCGTGGTGCTCGGCGGCGTCGCCGCCCAGTACATCCTCGCCGCGGCGGAGTTCGTCGCCGTGTCGCAGATCTTGGTCTACATCGGCGCGGTCATGGTCTTGTTCCTGTTCGGCATCATGCTGACCCGGGCCACGATCGGGCAGGAGACCGACCTGAACAACAAGGGATGGGGCGTCGGCATCCCGGTCGCGCTCCTGCTGTTCGGCATGTTCGCCTGGGTCGTCATCGACCAGTACCGCGACGACGTGATCAGCGACCTGCCCGGCGACCGGATCGCCACCAGCACGCAGCGCATCTCCGACGGCTATCTCGGCGACTATCTCGTTCCGTTGATCGCACTGTCGTTCGTCCTGCTCGCCGCCGCCATCGGCTCCATCGTCCTGGCTCGCAAGGACTGACCATGCTGGCTGTCAACTTCTTGCTCCTGAGCGCGGCCCTGTTCAGCATCGGCGTGTTCGGTGTCATCGCCCGCAAGAACGCCGTGATGGTGCTGATGTCGATCGAGTTGATCCTCAACTCGGTCAACCTCAACCTGATCGCGTTCGCACTGATGAACGACGACATCGACGGGCACATCTTCGCCCTCTTCGTCGTCGCCATCGCCGCCGCCGAGGTCGGCGTCGGCCTCGGCATGGTGCTGATGATCTACCGCAACCGCCGCTCGATCGCACTCGATGAACTGTCGGAGATGAAGGGATGAGCGAGCGCAGCGAGGGAGTCCCTGTGGTCGAGCGAGCGCCAGCGAGCCGGGCACCGATGGGGTGCCGGGGGCGCAGCCCCCGAGGAGAAGAGGGCTGATGTTGCTCGCAGTAGAAGAAGCCGCCCACGCCGGCGGTGTCGCATCAGGCTGGTTCCTCGAGAACGCGTGGTTGATCCCGGTCATCCCGGCGATCGCGTTCTTCGTCATCATCTTCTTCGGCAAGCGCCTCCCGCGCGGCGGCAGCGAGGTCGGCATCGCCAGCATGACCGCATCTCTCGTGATCGCGGCCGGCGCCGCGTTCGAGTGGATCGGCGCCGTTTCCGACCAGACCGACGAAGCCGTGATCCGCCAGGTCGTGTGGTGGCAGTCGGGCGGCATCGAATTCGGGATCGGTCAGCAGATCGACGGCCTGTCCGTCATGATTCTGCTACTGGTCACCTTCATCTCCACGTTGGTGCAGATCTACTCCACCGAGTACGTCAAGGGCGATCGTCGCTACACGCACTTCTTCGCTGCCCTCACGCTGTTCTCCGCCGGCATGTTGGCGATGGTCATCGCACCGAACATGGTCCAACTCATCCTGGGGTGGGAGATCATGGGCCTGTGCTCGTTCATGCTGATCGGGCACTGGTGGGAAGAACGGGCCAACAGCGAGGCTGCGCTCAAAGCGTTCTGGACCGTCCGCGTCGGTGACGTCGGTCTCCTGGTCGGCACCGCGATGCTGCTCGGCATCTTCGGAACCCTCGACATCCAGGGCATCAACGAGCTCGCCGCCGCCGGTGAGTTCGAGAGCAAGTCGCTGCTCATGTGGGCGGCGGTGGCCCTGTTCATCGCCTGCATCGGCAAGTCGGGTCAGTTCCCACTGCACACCTGGTTGCCCGACGCCATGGCGGGCCCGACGCCGGTGTCGTCGCTGCTGCACAGTTCGACGATGGTCGTCGCCGGCGTCTTCCTGGTGGCCCGCATCTACCCGGTGTTCCATGTCGGCCTCGAGATCAATGCCGTCGGCCAGTCGTTCAACCTGGTCGCCGTCATCGGCGCCGTCACGCTGGTGGTCGCTGCCGCCCTGGCGTTCGTCCAAGACGACATCAAGAAGGTGCTGGCGTACTCCACCGTGTCGCAGCTCGGCTACATGATGTTGGGTCTCGGCGTCGGCGCCTGGACGGGTGCCGTGTTCCACATCGTCACGCACGCGTTCTTCAAGTGCTGCCTGTTCCTGATCGCGGGCTCGATCAGCCACACGGCGAGCCATCACAGCTTCGACATGAAGAAGGACATGGGCGGCCTGTGGCGCAAGATGCCGGTGTCGTTCTGGTCGTGGATCGTCGCGACCGCTGCGCTGGCAGGTGTCCCGCTGTTCTCTGGCTTCTTCTCCAAGGACGAGATCATCGACTCGGCCAAGCACTACGAGTACACGACGCTCTGGATCCTCTCCGTCGTCGGCGCCGGTATGACGGCGGCCTACATGGTCCGTGCGACGTATCTCACCTGGTTTGGTGAGCCCCGCGGCGCCGCCGCACACTTCATGGGCGTCGATCACGGAGCGGGTCACGACGAGCACTCGGCGCACGCCGACGACGCCGAACACGCCGAGGCTCATCTGCCCGACGCCACCGACGGAGCGGCCATCCACACCGGCCATGGCGACGACCACGGCCACGACGACCATGCGGACGAACATCACGTCGTACACGGCAAACCGTTGCCGTTCGCGCCGCACGACTCGCCGTGGAAGATCACCGTCCCGATCATGATCCTCGCGATCCTGGCGGTTGGCTCCGGCTACCTCAACGCGCCGGCGTTCAACATCCACTGGTTCGAGAACCAGACCGAGTCGTCGATCGGTCTGCCGATCGACCACGGCGACGAGGGTGGCGAAGAGAGTCCAGGCGACCACGACGAGGAAGCCGCCGACATCACCGAGTTCGCGTCGGCCGGTTTCCCCATGGCGTCGGCCGAGGGCGACGAAGCGCTCCATTACGAAGCCTCCGGCAAGTTCAAGGTGCCCGAACCGCCGACGTTCATGTGGAGCGCCGCCATCTGGCCCGGCCTCACGCTGGTCGCGCTCGGCGCCGGCCTCAGCCTCATGCTGTCGCTGGCCGTCTTCGGCCGTCGACGCAACCTGTTCTCGCCGCTGGTCGGTTTGACCCAGCGCAGCAAGCCCATCGGGGCGTTCCACGCGTTCCTGGTCAACAAGCTCTATCTCGACCATCTCTACGAGAAGGTGATCGTCCGTGGCATCGCCCACCCGATCTCCAACGCGGCGTACTGGATCAACCAGCACGTCATCGACGGCGTCGTCAACGGTGCCGGCCGGAGCGGCAAGCGCACCGGTGACTGGGTCTACCGCAACATCGACCAGCGGGTGGTCGACGGCGCGGTCAACGCATCCGGCATGGCCGCCAGCGAAGGTGGTCACGCCCTCCAACCCGTCCAGTCCGGCAAGGTCAACCAGTACGGCGCGCTGCTGTTCGGCGCCGCCGCGGTCGGCGCCATCGTCTTGATCCTCACCAACGTCTAAGGGCCCAAAGGCAACCATGGAAGTTCTCACCAACGACAACTGGCTCCTCACGGTCGGCACGTTCCTCCCACTCGTGGGTGTGCTGCTCATGATGTTCACCCCGGGAGCGGAGGAGCGGCTGCAGAAGCAGATCGCCATCGTGACCGCGGGCGTCACGATGCTGGTCGGCATCTACACGCTCATCCAGTTCGACTACGGGCAGGCCGAGAAGCTGCAGTTCGCGGTCGACGAGACCTGGATCAGCGTGATCAAGTCGAACTACACGATCGGACTCGACGGCATCAGCCTGCCGCTGTACTTCCTGTCGATGGTCGTGACCTTCCTGGTCGCGATCTACACGTGGGACAACATGCCCGACATCGGGAACCCCAAGGCGTTCCTGATGCTCATGCTGGTGCTCCAGGTCGGCATGGCCGGATCGTTCATCGCCCAGGACCTGATCCTGTTCTTCGTGTTCTTCGAGCTGGTGCTGCTCCCGATGTACTTCATGATCGGTGTGTGGGGCGGCGAGGATCGCCAGTACGCCTCGCTGAAGTTCTTCCTCTACACCATGTTCGGCTCGGCGCTCATGCTGGTCGCGTTCCTGGCGCTGTTCTTCCAGGCCGGTGGCGAGAGCTTCGGCTTCGAGTACCTGATGACCAACGGCGCCCTCATCGACAAGGACGTGCAGATCTGGATCTTCGCCGGCATGTTCGTCGGGTTCGCCGTCAAGGTGCCGATGTTCCCGTTCCACACCTGGCTGCCCGACGCCCACACGCAGGCGCCGACCCAGGGTTCGGTGATCCTGGCCGCGATCCTGCTGAAGCTCGGCACCTACGGTTTCGTGCGCATCGCGATCCCGATGTTGCCGCAAGGGGCCAAGGCCTGGGCGCCCGCGATCGCGATCCTCGCCGTCATCGGCATCATCTACGGCGCCCTCGGCTGCCTGGCCCAGACCGACATGAAGCGCCTCATCGCGTTCTCGTCGGTCGCCCACATGGGCTTCGTCATGCTCGGCATCTCGACCCTGACCCCGATCGGCATCAACGCCGCACTGTTCGGCATGGTCGCCCACGGTCTGATCACCGGCATGCTCTTCTTCGTCGCCGGCTCGGTCAAGCACCGGTACCACACGCTCGAGATCAAGCGGCTGTCCGGCATGTTGATCCAGATGCCCCGGATGGGCTGGATCCTCGGTTTCGCCGCCATGGCGTCGCTCGGACTGCCCGGTCTCGCCGGGTTCTGGGGCGAGTTCCCGGCGCTGCTGGCGTCGTGGAATCCCTCCGACGTCTTCTCCAGCGGCCAGGTCGACCTGTTCCGGGTGCTGACCGTCATCGCCGCCCTCGGTACCGTGCTCGCCGCCGCCTACCTGCTCTGGCTCTATCAGCGCACGGCGTTCGGTGAGCCGAACCCCGAGTTCATGTCGCACGGCACGCCCGCCCACTCGCTGAGCGCCGCCGCCAACGCCGATCACGACCACAACGACGAGATCCACGACGTCTCGATCGTCGAGTGGATCGCCTGGACGCCGTTCCTGGTCGCCATCGTCGTGTTCGGTGTCTACCCGCAGTTGATGTTCAAGGTGATGGACCCGGCTGTGACCCAGCTCGTCGAGCGGGTGGGGGCCGGCATCCCGTGATCGCCGCGCTCCTCGCCCAGGCGTCGGACTGGATCCGACCCGATGTCGATTGGCATGCGCTCGCGCCCGAGCTCGTCCTGGTCGTCGGCATCAACCTGGTGCTCCTCATCGACCTCTGGCTCGAAGATTCCAAGAAGTGGATGATGGGCGCCCTCACCGGCTTCGTGATGCTCGGGGCGTTCATCCCGGTCGTCACCCTCGCCGTCATCGGCGACACGCCGGTCCGATCGATGTTCTTCGATCGCTACGTCGTCGACGAGTATTCGCTCATCCTCAAGGCGCTGTTCCTGTTGGTCGGTTACGTCATCGTGCTGATGAGCCAGACCGAACTCGAAGAGGGCGGCTACTACCAGGGTGAGTTCTACGTGCTGCTCCTGGTCAGTGTGCTCGGCATGGTGATGATGGCATCGAGCCGCGATCTCGTGTCGGTGTTCGTCGCCCTCGAACTCCTCTCGATCCCCGCCTACATGATGGCGGCGTGGCGCAAGCGTGACCCGAAGTCGAACGAGGCGGGCGTCAAGTACTACCTGCTCGGTGTGTTCGCCTCCGGTGTGCTCCTGTACGGCATGTCGTACCTGTACGGCACCACCGGCACGACCAAGCTGACCGAGATCGGTGCCTCGCTCGCCGACAACCCGATCACGTCGATGCAGGTCATCGCGGTGGTGTTCGTGATCGTCGGGTTCGGCTTCAAGGTCTCGGCCGTGCCGTTCCACACCTGGGCGCCCGACACGTACGAGGGTGCACCGCTGCCCGTCACGGCGTTCCTGTCGGTGGCCTCGAAGGCGGCCGGGTTCGTCGGTCTGATCTCGATGTTGTTCCTGGCGCTGTACGCCGCCGACGGCGTTTACGAGCCGTTCCTCTGGGTGCTGGCCGCCCTCACGATGACGGTCGGCAACGTGCTCGCACTCCGTCAGACCAACATCGTGCGCATGCTCGCCTACTCGTCGGTCAGCCAGGGCGGCTTCATCCTGATGCCGCTCGCGGTGATCGCATCCGGCGACGCGGCCGATCCGGCACTCAAGTCGGTCGTCATCTACCTCTTGATCTACGCATTCTCGAACCTCGGTGCGTTCGCGGTGATCATGGCGGTCAGCCGCAAGACCGGCAGCGGCCAGATCTCGTCGTTCGGCGGCTTGCTCAGCTACGCCCCGGCCCACGCACTGCTGATGACGCTGTTCCTGGCGTCGCTCACCGGCATCCCGCCGTTCGGTATCTGGATCGCCAAGCTCCAGGCGTTCAAGACCCTCATCGACGCCGGCGACGACGCCGCGTACGCCCTGGCGATCGTTGCCGCCGTCAACACCGTCGTCTCCGCGGCGTACTACATGAAGGTCATGCGCGAGATGTGGATGAAGCCGGTGCCCGACGGCGACGTCGCCCCGATCTCCACACCGCAGCCGATCTGGGCCGCACTCGGCATCTGCGCCGCGGGCACCGTGGTACTCGGCATCCTGCCGGGTCTCGTGCTCCGGTTCGCCGATCTGCGCGACCTCACCGGCGCCTTCGGACCGTGACCATCGCGAGTTGTGCCTGGAGGTCGAGCGGATAGGTGAGGCTCTGTCGAACCTGGCCGCTCGACACTCCCGATGGATACGGGGAGGAATCAGCGGAATGAAAAGGAGCGGAGCGACCTATCCGCTGATCCTCCAGGCACAACTCGCGATCGGACGGCCGGCATGACTGAGCCGATCCCGTTCGACCGGTTCATGGCCGACGCGCTCTACGGCCCCGACGGGTTCTACTCGACCGGCGGCCGCGCCGGCCGGCGCGGCGACTTCATCACGTCACCGGAGGTCGGGCCGCTGTTCGGCGCCGTCGTGGCGCGTTTCCTCGATGCCGAATGGCGCCGGATCGGTGAACCCGACCCGTTCCTCGTCGTCGACGCCGGCGCCGGCCCGGGCACGCTGGCGCGGGCGATCCTCGGCGCATCACCCGCATGTGCGTCGGCACTACGCTACGTCACGGTCGACGTGTCGGGCCCGCAGCGAGAGCAACATCCGTCGGGTGTCGAGTCGCTGGCCGAGCTGCCGGCCGGTCCGTTCGACGGCGTGATCATCGCCAACGAGCTCCTCGACAATCTCCCGTTCCGGCTGGCGGTCTTCGACGACGGCTGGCGCGAGGCATACGTGATCGCGGGCCCGGACGGACAGTGGGCCGAACACCTGAGCGACCGATTCGACCCGCTGCCGCCCGTCCTGCCGTCGGCAGCGCCCCTGGGCGCCAGAGCACCACTCCAGGATGCCGCTGCCGACTGGGTCGTAGCGGCACGCGCCCGACTGCGTTCCGGCACCGTCGTCGTCATCGACTATGCCACGCCGACCACGGCGGGCCTCGCCGTGCGCCCGTGGCGTGAGTGGCTCAGGACCTATCGTGGCCATCAGCGCGGTGATCACTACCTGCGTGAGCCTGGTTCACAAGACATCACGACCGAGGTCGCCCTCGACCAGTTGCCCGAACCCGACGCGGTCCGGTCACAGGCGCACTGGCTGCAGCTGCACGGGATCGATCAACTCGTCGACGAGGGCAAGCGCCACTGGGCGGAGCACGCATCCCGTCCGGACCTCACCGCCCTGCGCATGCGCAGTCGCGTCGCCGAGTCCGAAGCCCTGCTCGACCTCGGTGGCCTCGGTGGTTTCACCGTGTGCGAATGGCGAGCGCGTTCGGCGCCGTGACCTGGCGCTTCGATTTCGCCACCGATCGCGGTCAAGTTCACGCCCGCACCTGCCGATGCAACGTCGGAGAGCCGAGGGAACATGCCAGGCCGTTGGGGCCCAGCCACGGTTCGGAACCGGGAAGTGAAGCGTTGATATGGACAGTTGGTCGAACGGATCGCCGGCAGCACATGATTCGCACGCGGCCGGAGCAGCCCACGACACCGACGTCATGTCGCGCCCGGCAGGCCATGATGCACGTGATGCCGGTATGAGCGATCGCCACGCCACCACGGTCGGCTCCGTTGCGGGCCTCCGAGCGATGCGACGACGACTGGCTGAATGGCTCGGTGAGCTCGGCGTGGACCTGCCCCTCTTCGTCGCCGACGTACAGTTGGCCACCGTCGAGGTCGTCACCAACGCGTTCGTCCACAGCTCGGCCGCCTCGGTCGACGTGTCGCTCGAGATCGTCGGCGACGACGTCGTCGCCACGATCGCGCACCAGTCGGCGATCCCCACCCCGTTGAACGAGCCCACCGCTCTGCCCGGAGACGACAGCGCCACTGGCCGCGGACTCTTCGTCGTCGACCAGATCGCCCGCGCCCGCACGGTGTTCCACACCGCCGGGGCGAGCACGATCCGACTCGACATTCCGCTGCCGTCGGTCTGACGCCGCTGCAGCGTCGGCCGACCGCGCGCTCGGGCACGAACTGTTCAGGGAACCTCAAGAAGCACGAATTCCGGTTTTGCATCGATGCGGGCCGGGGAAGAGTGAACCCACCCATCCCGCGGTGGGTGACAGCGATCGACCCACGAGGCGGTAGACCATGTACGAGACCACGAACCCGATGATCGGACGGCCCGCGCCCGGTCCGTCGTCCGCGCCGACGTCCGACCTGATCCCCGGTGTCGACGAGTTCGTGGGAGCCGAGTTCGACCGGTACCACGACCAGCTGATGACGCTGATGCGGCATGCGAATCGGAACGTCGACTTCGACCCGATCGTGCACCTGCAGACAGGTTCCGTCGTGGGGAGCGAGGCGTTGGCGGCCTTTCCGGGTCAACTGTCGACCCTGGCGTGGTTCCGGGTCGCGCACGCGATGGGCATCGGTGTCGACCTCGAACTGTCGGTGCTCGATGCCGTCATCGAGCGGTATCGCGAAGAGGCCACCGGCTTCATCGGGGTGAACGCCTCGGCGGAGGCGCTGGTCGACCCGCGCTTCCTCGAGCGTCTCCACGACGTCGACGACGATCGTCTGGTGGTCGAGCTGACCGGGCAGACATCGCTGCCGAGCCTCGGCCGTTTGCGTATGACGATCGACAAGGTCCACGCCACCGGGACCCGACTCGCGATCCATGTCGCCGACCTCGGGCCGGCGTCGTTGCGGTCGATCACGAGTCTCGAGCCCGACGTGGTCAAACTCGATCCGGTGCTCACCGCACAACTCGCCGCCGACACCGCCGATGTGGCGGCGGCGCGGAACTTCTTCGAACGCTGCCGCCACGACGGGATCTTCGTCGTCGCCGTCGGCGTCGAGCGTGCCGAGCAGCTGCGGGCGCTCGAGGGCCAGAGCGTCGATGCGTACCAGGGGTGGTTGGCGCGTGCGGAGCGTCCGCCGTCCTCCCTGGACCGCCTGGGATAACGGGGAGATAGCCACCCGTTTCCAGGGCATTCGCCCTCGAAACGAGGGCCGAACGACCCCTCGCGGTCCCAGTTAGTTGTTATAACAACTGTGTTGGTCAAGGCTCGGCGATCACCGGCCGAAGCAACAGCATCGTGACCACTCATCTGACTCGGGCTGCCACCGCGCCCACGACACCAGAGCTGCCACTGCTCCAGCGGATCGATGTCCGCCGCCGCACGCGCGACGCGCTCCTGTTCTGTGTCGTCCTGATCGGCTATGTGGCGGGCGCCTACTTCGCGTTCTACCTCCTCGACCTCTCCGGGCTCGGCGCCGTCTTCTTCGTGCCCGCCGGGATCACCTCGGCGGCCCTCCTGCTGAGCGATCGCCGTCAGTGGCCGTTCGTGCTCGCCGCCGCCTTCCTCGCCGAGTTCTACGTCGACATCGATTCCGGCGGCTTCTCGATGTGGTCGCTCCTCGGTTTCGCCGCCGCCAACACGATCGAACCCGTGGCGGGTGCGCTCATCGCCACCCGGGGGCAACGCCGCCGGATCGACATCCGTCGCCGGTGGGACCTGTTCGGTTTCATGGCCGGGGCGGTCATCATCGGCCCGACGATCGGCGGCGCGATCGGCGGGTTCACGGTCTTCATGGGTGGCGGCCCGTTCCGGAGCATCTGGTGGTCGTGGGGCCTCGGCGACAGCCTCGGCGTGCTGGTCGTCGGTGGCCTCCTCCTCACGGTGTTCACCTACGAACGCGGCTCGGTGAACACCGTGGAGACGGTGGTGCTGATCGGCCTCACCACCGCGTTCGGCTTCTTCCTCCACTGGGTCACCGACCTGCCGATCGGCTTCCTGGCCGTGGTGCCGCTCGTGGTGATCAGTGCTCGGCTCGGGAGCCTCGCCGCTGCGGCCACGAGTGTGCTCGTCGTCGCGGTCGCCGTGACGTCGTGGATCCCAGAGGACGCGCTCGTGGCCGGCATGGAGGGCTCGCGCGGCATCCTGCTCGTCAAGTTGCAGCTGTGGGCGATGGCGGCCGCCGGCCTGCTGGTCGCCGCCGAGTCGTCGGAGCGCCAATCGGCATCCGCGCTCGCCGGCTCCCGACTGCGTGCCACCGAGGTGCTCCGCGAAGCGCTCGCTCCCGACCCGTTGATCCGGTCGGACCATGTCGACGCCGAGGGGATCTCGCAGTCGCCCAACGAGGAGCTGAAGGTGGGTGGCGACTGGTACGACGTCGTCCCGCTCCCCGACGGTCGCGTCGCGATCATGATCGGCGACGTGGCGGGGCACGGCGAGGAGGCGCTCATCACGATGGGCAAGTTGCGCTTCGCCGCATCGGCGCTGTCGATGTTCGCCAGCGAACCGGGCGAGATCGCCGACGCGCTCGACGTGTTCGCCCGCTCGACGATCACACGACCCTACGCGACCGCGTTCTTCGCCATCTTCGACCCGGCGCGACGTGAGCTCAAGTATTCGACCGCCGGGCACCCCCCGGCGATGCTCGGAGCCGCCGACGGCAGTTGGCGGTGGCTCTACGAGGGTCGTTCGACCCCGATCGGCCTGCCGTTCCCACGGGCGCGCCCGTCGGCCACCGTGCAGCTGGACGGACCCGCGACGCTGGTGATCTACACCGACGGTGTGGTCGAACGGGCGGGCGAGATCATCGACAGCGGGCTCGCGAGAGTCTTCGACGCCGTGGTCCGGTCGCCCGATCGGCCGGTCGCCGACCTGGTCGACGAGGTCACGACGTCGACCAACCACGACGACACGTCGTTCGTGCGGATCCGTCTCCGCTGCTGATCCGTCGGTCCGGATCGGGCGTCGAACCGGCGGGCGCCGGATCGGTCACGAGCGGGCTCGGCGAGCACGCCGTCGCCCGCACCGCACGCTCAGGCCAGGTTGAAGAACTCTTCGAGGCTGCTGAGTTGGAACAAGCGCAGCACCGCCGGCGACGGGTTGCGGATGGTCAGCGTGGCCCCCTGCGCTTCGACGGCCTGCTGCGACGCAATCAGGGCTCGGATGCCGCTCGAGTCGATGAACGCGACGCCGGCGACATCGATGACGACATCGCCCTCGCGCTCCGCGATCGCGTCGGCGAGCTGACCGGCGGTGGAGGCGTCGATCTCGCCGACGACCTCGATCACACCGTCGACCTCGTTGAGTTCCAGTTCTTCTGATTCTTCCATGGGGGTTCCTTGTCGTGGGCGAAGGCGCCCAATGGTACTGGAATCGCCGCCGCACGCTCCGGAACCCGGGGTGGTCGCCGTCAGTGCCGGATGGAGAACATCTCCCACGGGCCGATCGTGAACGCGGTGCGGTCGCCGGCGGTCGTCTCGATCTCGACGACCTGCGACGCGTCGGTGTCGTTGTGACCGAAGACGCCGACGGTGCCGTCGGGGTTGACGAACGCCACGGTCGGAAACCGGTCGACCCGGTTGGTTCCCACACGGACGGCACCGGGGTCGGCCGCCCGTGACAGGTGGGCGAGCGTGAAGAACTCGGGGCCGGGTGCGACCGTACCGGCGGCGGGATCGATGGTCAGCAGACCGCGGCAGTTGTCGCAACCGCCCGGCAACGTGACGGTGTCAGGGGTCTGGGCGAGGTTCCACATGAGCAGCCCCGACGCCCCGGCTCGGATCGATTCGGTGACGAGCACCCTGCTGTCCCACCCGAACGTGCTCGTCCAGTTGTCGTCGGTGCCGGTGCACTCGGTCACGACGGCCGGCACCGACAGACCTGCCATCTGGTCGGGGGTGCCCTCGTAGCAGTGGAATGCAGCGGCGTCGAAGTCGGCGCCGTCGATGACGGTGTCGACACGGTCACGGTCGGCCCAGTTGTGGTCGACCGCCCAGAGGTCGACGCCGTTGGCGTCGAGGGCCGGTCGCACCGTGCGAGCCAGGTCGACCAACTGTTCGTCGGAGATCGTCATCGAGGGGTAGTCGGCCAGGTGGCCGGGCTCGTTGGCGAGGCTGATGGCATCGATCGGTGCGCCGGTGGCGAGCAACCACTCGACCTGCTGTCGGAGGAGAGCGGCGTAGTCCGCTTGGGCGTCGGTTGCGAGGCCGCCATCGGAGGCGATCATCGAGTCGGGCGCCGTCCACGGTGTCGCGACGAGGCCGAGGTCGGGCTGCAGCTCGAACGCTGCGATGGTGACGTCGGCGGCCCTGCGGGCCTCGGCCGTCGGCGTGGCGACCCGGGAGCGGGCGTCCCACCCCCAGGTCCACGCGGTCGCGGAGAAGTCGGTGGCGGACAGCGGCAGGCGTCCGAGGTCGAGTTGTGCGCCGTCGGCGCGGCTCGGGTCGAACAGCAGGCCGAGCGCATCGCCGTCGGCGGCGAGCAGGTCGACCGACACGTCGGTGAAGGCCCCGCCCACGCCCATCCACTCCTGGCCGATCTCGTCGAGGTCGATCCGCACCGATCGCGTGGCCGGAGCGGAACTCCCGGTACCGACGGCGGCGAGACGCCGCGAGCCGTCGATCGGCGACGTGGCCGTGACGGTCCAGCTGTCGACCGGAGCGACTCGTTCGATCCCGTCGGCCGAGGCGACGGCGGGGCCGTCGGCGAGCGCAGCCTGCGGCTTCACGTGCAGTTCGAGGACGGCGAGCATGAGCACCGCGACCGCCGTCACGAGGACGGAAAACTCGAGGAACGTGTTCCCTCGTTCGGTCGGCTGCTCGGTCATGGCAGGAACGTCCCCCTGGCGCGCACCGCGTAAACGCGAAACGGCAGGTTGTTTCCTCAAGATCGCGTCTGGTCGGGCGGGCCGGCTCGGCCGGTCGCCACGGCGGCGTCAGCCGAGGTTTCGTCGCACCGATCGGACCGCTTCGTCGGTCGCCGTCGCGTACCCGCCGCCGAACTTGATCGCGTGGACCGTGAGCGGCGCCAACTGGTGCAGCGGGAGCCGTTCGCGCCAGCCGTCGCCCAGCGCGTACTCCTGGTCGTATGCCTCGAAGCACTCGATGCCGAAGCCGCCGAACAGCCGCATCATGGCCAGATCGAACTCGCGATGCCCTCCGTGAGCGGCCGGATCGATCAGCCACGACGTTCCGGTGACGTCGATCAACCGATTGCCGGCCCAGAGGTCGCCGTGCAGACGTGCCGGGGGTTCACGTGGCACGCCGAGTTCGTCGAGGTGCTCGGAGATCCACCGGATCCCCTCGAGTGTCGTCGGAGCCAGTGCTCCGGCGTCGGCCGCGAGCCCGATCAGTGGCTGCAGCCGTTGGGTGGACAAGAACTCGGTCCACGTGTCGCACGGTTCGTTCGGCAGGGCACGGCTTCCCGTCGTCCGTCGATCGGCGCGCCCGAAGTGTGGGGCGCCCGAGCGGTGCAGCCGGGCGAGCGAGCGTCCGAACTCTGCGTCGGAGCCCCGGGAACGGCCCGTCTCGATCCAGGGCAGCGCGAGGTGCGGTGGAACGTCCTCGTCGCCGTCGGACACCGACAGCACCTCGGGCACCGACGCGGCCGCCGCCGCCCGGAGCCACTCCAGCCCGGCAGCTTCGGTGGTGAAGAAGTGCGTCGGCGGGTCGCGATGTGTCTTCACGAAGACGGTTCGACCGTCGGCCAACTCGAATCGGTGGGACTCGGCGACGTCGCCACCCGTGACGCCGGATGTCGCGACGACCGCCACGTCGAGCGTCGCGGCGATGGCCTCGACGAGGCGCATCGAATCAGCCGTGACCCACGGCGTCGACGATGATGTCGGCGGTCGTGAGCGTGAACACCGAGGTCGGACGCGGAACGACGGTCGACGGGGTCATGGTCCATGAGTGTGGCACGCCCGGTGGCGAGGGTCCCGGACGGTGGGGCGCCCAGCTTGCCGATCGGGTGGGAGTGGACCGGACCGAGCTGACGGTGGCTGTTCTACGATGGCATGCCATGACCGAGGAGCACCATGACACGATCGACGCGCTGATGGCGGAGCACCGGAAGTTTCCGCCGTCGGAGGCATTCCGCTCGGGCTCGCTCGTGAGTGACACGTCGCTCTACGACGAGGCCGAGGACGACGAGGGTTTCTGGGCTCGTCAGGCCGGTGCCCTCCGCTGGACCAAGGAATGGGACACGATCCTCGACTGGCAGTTGCCGAACGCCAAGTGGTTCGTCGGCGGCGAACTCAACGTCGCCGACAACTGCCTCGATCGTCACGTCGAGGCCGGCTTCGGGGATCGGGTCGCGATCCACTGGGAGGGCGAACCGGGTGACACGCGCACCATCACGTACTCCGATCTGCTCGACGAGGTGTCGAAGTTCGCCAACGTCCTGAAGGGACTCGGGGCGACCAAGGGCGATCGGGTCATGATCTACATGCCGATGATCCCGGAAGCGGCGGTGGCCATGCTCGCGTGCGCCCGCATCGGCGCGCCTCACAGCGTCGTGTTCGGCGGGTTCTCCGCCCAATCGCTGTCCGACCGCATCGACGACGCCGACGCAAAGCTGCTGATCACCGCCGATGGCGGGTACCGGCGCGGCGAGGTGTTCCCGCTCAAGCCGGCGTGCGACGAAGCCGTCGAGAACACCTCGACCATCGAGCACGTCGTCGTCGTCAAGCGTGGTGGCAACGACGTGACGATGGTCGACGGTCGGGACCACTGGTACCACGACCTGATGGACGGCGCGTCCGCCGACTGCCCGGCCGAGCCGATGGACTCCGAGGACCTGCTGTTCCTGCTCTACACCAGCGGGACCACGGGCAAGCCGAAGGGCATCATGCACACGATGGGTGGCTACCTCACCCACGTCGCCTTCACCCACAAGTACGTGTTCGACCTGCATCCGGCGACCGACGTCTTCTGGTGCACGGCCGACGTGGGTTGGATCACGGGTCACAGCTACATCGTCTACGGCCCCCTGGCCAACGGATGCACCCAGGTGATGTACGAGGGTGTTCCCAACTACCCGGCCAACGACCGCTTCTGGGAGATCATCGAGAAGTACGGCGTCACGAAGTTCTACACCGCACCGACGGCGATCCGCACGTTCATGAAGTGGGGAGCCGACGAGCCGGCCAAGCACGATCTGTCGTCGTTGCAGTTGCTCGGTACCGTCGGTGAGCCGATCAACCCCGAGGCGTGGATGTGGTACCGCGAGCACATCGGCGGCGGGAACTGCCCGATCGTCGACACCTGGTGGCAGACGGAGACGGGCGGCATCATGATCAGTCCCCTGCCGGGTGCGACCACCACGAAGCCCGGCTCGGCCACGTTCCCGCTGCCGGGGGTGACGGCGGAACTCGTCGACGACGACGCGAACACGGTGAGCAACGGTGGCGGCTACCTCACGCTCACCCGGCCATGGCCGGGCATGCTCCGAGGGATCTGGGGTGACCCGCAGCGCTTCAGCGACACGTACTGGTCGCGGTTCCCGGGCCGCTACTTCGCCGGCGACGGAGCCAAGCTCGACGACGACGGCTATCTCTGGCTGCTCGGCCGCGTCGACGACGTCATGAACGTCTCCGGCCACCGAATCTCGACGACCGAGGTGGAGTCGGCCCTCGTCTCGCACCCGTCCGTCGCCGAGGCCGCCGTCGTCGGAGCCACCGACGCCACGACGGGTCAAGCGGTGTTCGCATACGTCATCCTGCGTGGTGGTGCCGACGTCTCGGTCGCGGATCTCCGCGACCACGTCGCGCACGAAATCGGGGCGATCGCGAAGCCGAAGGCGATCTTCATCACCCCGGACCTGCCCAAGACGCGGTCGGGCAAGATCATGCGGCGGCTGCTCCGCGACGTGGCCGAGGGTCGCAACATCGGCGACACCACCACACTCGCCGACGCATCGATCGTCGACGAACTCCAGAGCCGAGCCGCCGGCGGGGGTGGCGATGAGTGACGGTCCCCGACCCGACAGTGGCGAACCCGACGACGAACCCCTCGGTGACTCCGATGCGTCCCGTCGGATCGAGCCGCCCAGCCTCAAGGACCTACTGGGCGATGCCGATGACACTGACGTGCTTGATGGACCCACCGGACGCCCTCGCCTGACATGGGATGCGGTCACCGATTCCGGTGGCGCGCCCGTGGAGACCGATCACCGACCCTCGCCCCAGCCGTCTCGCGGCGACTCGTCGTTCCAGTTCGACCTCGGCGGAGCGCTCGCGCGTCTCGCCGGCGATGCGCCGGCCGAGACGCCCGCGGCCGATGAACACCCGACCCCGACCGAACCGGTTCCGCCCCCGTCACACGAGGCGGTCCCACCGGTCGCCGAGCCGGCCGCTGCGCCCGACCCCGAACCGTTCGTCGCCCCACCCTCGGCGACGCCGCCGCCCCCGTCCCGCCTGACGCGCCCGATCGAGCCGATGACGTACGAATCGGTCGTCCGGGAACCCTCGACGCCGCCCGTCCCGGCACCGCCCGCCGCCACTCCGCCGCCTGTCGCGCCGCCGCCCGCCGAGGCACCGCAGCCCGACTATCCGCGACGGGTACCGGGCACCCACCTCGAATCACAGATGCGGCCGGCGCAGGATGCCGTTCCGGAGATCAGGGAGGCCACGCCGGCCGATGCTGCTCCCCGGCCCTTCAGCCGTTCGTCCGTCTTCGACGATCTGGAGTCGGGCAATGCCACGGGTGCTCCGAACCTGCCCTCGTCGTCCACTGCCGCGGCACCGAGCGTGCCGACCGCTGCCCCGAGCGTCCCGTCGCCGGCGTTCATGCCGAGCCTGCCGGCGTCGAACCCGGCAGCGCCGCCGCCGATCGCCGAACCGGTCAGCTCGGCACCGTCCACCCCTGACATCAATGCGCTCCGTTCGGCTCAGCTCCGGGCCAGCAAGCAGCAGCGCCAGGGCAAGATGTTCGCTCGCTCGCTCCTCGCCTTCGTCGTCATCGGCGGCCTGATCGCCGGAGCCCTCGTATTCGGCCGATCCCTGCTCTTCGACACCGAATGGGATGCCCAACTGACGCCGATCGTCAACGAGATCGAAGCCGAGCGTGGATCCTTCGATCGTCCCGTGCCGCTCGTCGCCGTCCCGGCGGCCGAACTCGGCGAACGTCTGCAGGCCGCGGCGATCGGCGACGCCTGGGTCGAACGCGTCCCGGAATGGCGTGCGCTCGGCGTCGCGACCGGATCGGTCGACGCAACGTCGGTCGGTGCTGCGTTGACCGTGTCGACGACCGCCGTGTACGACCCGACCGGTGATCAGATCTATCAACTCGAAGGTGTCGACCCGGCGGTCGGTGCCGGCGATCTTCGCGTGGCGCTGAACCAGGCCTTCGACGCCCAGTTCGCCGATGCGAACCCTGATGCGAACCCCGATGTGTCCGACGCGTCGGTCGGCGACGACATCGAGCTCGGCAACGGTCTGACCGGAGTCTCCTCGCTCGAATCGATCGCCACCAGAGCCGTCGACGAGGTGCTCGCGACCGGTGGTGCCGTCGGCGCCCGAGAGCCTGCCGACGACGCTCTGCCGCTCCCGATCGCGTACGAACTCGCCGCCGTCAAGGTCCTCGGCGAGCCGATCCTGTCGGCGATCGGGCTCGACCCCGCCACGTACACGGTCGGTGATCCCTATCCGGCCAGCATTGCAACCGTGCTCGACGACGCCCCGGCCACGGCGGCAGGAGCGCTGATCCAACCCGGTGAGGTGTCGCTCGCAGCGCCGCGAGCGCTCGGCAACGACGACTGGTCGTTGGCGTGGGGTGCCCGTCTGCCGGGGGCGACCGTCGATCTGCTGGTCGACCAGGTCGTCGCCGACTCCTACCGGCCGGTCTCGCGGGCCGGCGTGACGTGCTTCGTCGCAGTGTTCGACACCGTCGATGAAGCGGCCGGCAACAGTGTGTTCGCCTCGCTGCTGACCTGGGCGGCGAACGCCCCTGCTGCATCGCAGGCACTGGCCACCTCGGTCGGGCCGACACGGGTGCAGCTCGATGCGTGCGACCCGGGCGCCGAAGCGGCATCGCCGGCGAATGCCGGGACGGTCGATGCGTTGATCGATCGCCAGCAGCGCCGACTCACGAACTGACCGGCCGATCGGGCGTCACGGCCCGAGCCGACCCGTTGGCTCAGTCGCGGAAGTTGTTGAACTGCAGCGGAATGCCGAGATCGCCGTTCTTCAGGAGCGCCATGACATCTTGCAGATGGTCACGCTTCTTGCTGGAGACGCGAACCGTTTCGCCCTGCGTCTGACTCTGCACGCCCTTCGGTCCCTCGGCCTTGATCAGCTTGTTGATCTCCTTGGCCTTGTCGCTGGAGATGCCGACCTTGATCGTGACGACCTGACGGACCGTGTCGTGCGATGCCTCCTGGACGTCGCCGTACTCGACGCCGCGCAGGGAGACCCCGCGCTTCACGAGCTTCTCCTCGAGCACCGTCCGGAGCGCGTCGAGGCGGTCTTCGCTGACGGTGGCGAGCGTGAGCACGAGCTCGTTCTGCTCGATCGACGAGTTCGTGTTCTTGAAGTCGAAGCGGTTCGCGATTTCGCGACTTGCTTGGTCGACGGCGTTGCGGACTTCCTGGCGATCGACTTCGGAGACGACATCGAAACTGGGCATGTCGTCAGGTTAACGGCTGGGGGAATCGGTCTCCTGGCCGGTACGATTCCGGGTCGGTTCGGCGGCAACGTCGAGTCGACCAACAGATTGGGTCGGTGCCCGAGTGGCCAAAGGGAACGGGCTGTAAACCCGTCGGCATTGCCTTCGAAGGTTCAAATCCTTCCCGGCCCACCATTGTGATGTCGCGAGACATCTGCAACACCCGAACCCTCAGGGGTTCGGGTGTTTGTGTTTTCGGGGTGGGTTCTTTGGTTTGCCGGTGGGTTGGTAGTCGCGTGTGGGGTCGAGGGTGAGGTGGCGGAGGAGTTCGCCGGTGGTGGCGTGGATGATGCGGATGTCGAGGTTGTGGATGAGCATGGTGATGGGTGTGCCGGTGTGGGTTCGGCCGATGCCGATGTGGTGGAGGCGGCCGTTGTGGCGGAGGGTGACGCGTCCGGTTGTGTCGACGCGGTCGGTGCGTGTGCGCCAGGTGTGGGTGGGTTGTCCTGGGCTGGCTTTGGGGAGTGTGGTGTAGGCCTGTGTGGGGGTGCGGCGGTTGAGGGAGCGGTGGGGGCGGTGGTGGTTGTAGATGTTGGTGAAGGTGTCGAGTTGGTGCTGGAGTTCGTCGAGGGTGGTGGCGGCTGGTTGTTGGGTGAGCCATTTCTTGAGGGTTTGTTGGAAGCGTTCGACTTTGCCGCAGGTGGTGGGGTGGTTGGGGCGTGAGTGTTTTTGTTCGATGCCGAGGTCGATGAGGTGTTGTTCGAATCGGTTGGGGCCGTTGGTGCCGCCGCGGGAGAACCGGGCGGTGTAGTAGAGGCCGTTGTCGGAGAGGACGCTGGCGGGGTGTTGGTGCTGGTCGCAGGCGTGATCGAAGGTGGTGACGACGATCGGGGCGGTGACGGTGCGGTGGGCGGTGACGGAGAGTGCGTAGCGGGAGTGGTCGTCGAGCCAGGTGAGGATCTCGGCGCCGGTGGTGCCGTTGGCGAGGGGCCAGTGGGTCATGTCGGTTTGCCACATCTGGTTGGGGAGTTCGGCTTGGAACCGGGTGTAGGACGAGCGGGGTCGTTTGCGTGGGTTCGTGGTGATGCGTCGGGCGGCGATCAGGTGGCGGCGGATCGTGGAGATCGATACGTGTGTGTCGTGGTGTTGTTCGAGGTGCCAGCTGATGGTGGCGGGGCCGGCATCGAGACCATTCGAGTCGAGCTGGTCGCGGAGGTTCACGATCAGTTCGATCAGTTCATCTGTGAGCCGGTTCGGTGAGGTGTGTGGGCGGCGTGATCGGGGTTGGAACGCGGTGTCACCGTCGGTGCGGTAGCGGGCGACCCACCGTGACACGGTGGCTGTCGATACCTGGTAGGAGCGGGCGACCTCAGCTTGAGAGCGGCCCTCGAGCACAACGGACAAGATCACCTGCTGACGCTTCGACACCGACCAAGCTCAGCCGAGCCGGCGTTGCAGATGTCGTGATCAGAACCGTTGCACATGTCCTGAACTCACACACTTCCCGGCCCACCATGACAGCCCGTCAGCGTTGCTGGCGGGCTGTTGTCGTTGCCGCAGCCGGTTCGGTGAACCGCAGGCGATCCTGCTCGATCCGGGCGAGCGCCGGCGGTGCGTCACGGGCCTCGGCGAGGGCCCGTTCGAACTCCGCTTCGGCGGTCGACCGGTCGCCGGCGAGGTCGGCGAGCCGGGCGAGGACGTGGGCGGTCGGGCCCCATGACGCGCCGCCACCGCCGTAGCACGCGAGGACCACCCAGTGCGCCCGGTACGGCTCGAGCAACACCCGCAACGATCGACCGGCCGCTTCGTTGCGCACGGTCGCTGCGACGTGACCGAGCAGCGCCAGCGCCAGGAATCGGTTGGTGTCGGTCGGGAGGTTCGCGTACCCCGTGCGGTCGAACCAGCGGAGCGTGTCATCGGCCTGGTCGAGGTCGCCGGCCTCGGCGGCGCAGAAGGCGAGCACCGCCCGGTAAGCCGGGATCTCGGGGTGGCGCTCGACGGCGCCGGCCAACGTCGGCATCATCTCGCCCGGCCGGCCCTGGTACAGGCGAATGTTGACCAGGTTCACCGCGAGACAGGCCTGGGCCTCGGCGACCGTGCGACGGGTGGACGCCGCCGCGTGCGCCAGTTCCTCGGCTCCGTCGAGGTCGCCGGCGTGGAGCGCCCGGAGATATCGCCAGGTCGTGATCACCCAGCGCCAGTACGGCTCCGGATAGCGGTCGGCGATCTCCGACGCGGCGTCGAGTGCCCGGGACGCGCCGGCCAGGTCACCGGTGCGGATCAGATCTTCGTGCCGGTAGCAGTGTGCGGCGATGAGGGTCTCCGACCCGACCTGTCGCCGCGGCATCGCCAGCACCTCGGCGATGTTCGCCAGTCGCGACTCGACCGCCGGGGGATCGAGGTGTGCGTACCGCTCGCCGAGGAGGGCCGCCGCCAAGGGGCGTGGCGAAGGTGGATCGAGTACCCGCATCCGGGTGAGCGAGCGCGTCAGGAGTTCGCAACGCTCCGCGGCGTCGTCGCTCAGCAGCAGGCTGAACGCGAGTTCGCGTTCGAGATCGCTGAGCAGGACGGCGGCCTCGCGCCCGCGCGTGAGGCTCAGGTGCTCGATGGCCTGTCGCAGCGCGTCGTCGATCGACGACCCGCCGGAACCGGACGCCGCGCCGCGCCCGGCTCGCCCGCTGAGCGCCAGCGCGCTGGCTCCCTCGATCATCGGGAGGTCGTCGGCGATCGCCGACAGGCGCGCTTCCTGCAACACCACGGCCGCGTCGTCGAACCGTTCGAGGCACACGAGCGCCCGACCGAGCCCGACGAGTGAGCGGCCACGGGTGCCCGGCGTTCGTACCGCGTCGACCGCGACCCGGAACAACTCGGAGGCGCGTTGCCACGCGCCGTCGGAGAGTTCTTGTTCGGCGGCTGCGGCGGCGTGTTCGGCTGCCGACTCGGAGCACGGCTCGCCGGCCCGGGACAGATGGTGAGCGATTCGTGCGTGATCGGGCGCTCCTGCGTCCGCTCGCTCGATCATGGTCTGGCCGATGTGTCGGTGCAGTCTCGCCCGTTCGAGTGGGCCGATGCCGTCGAGCACGATGTCGCGGGTGATCGCGTGGGAGAACTGCAACGTCGAGACGGTGTCGCCGACTGTGAGG
Source organism: Ilumatobacteraceae bacterium (assembly GCA_033344875.1). Lineage (NCBI taxonomy): Bacteria > Bacillati > Actinomycetota > Acidimicrobiia > Acidimicrobiales > Ilumatobacteraceae > Ilumatobacteraceae bacterium. The sequence goes on from JAWPMO010000001.1 coordinate 4,034,545, forward strand.
AACCCGTCGGACACGAGTTCGTCGCATCGGGCGGTGACCTCGCCGGGGTCGTACGGGCTGCAGGCCTCGAGGAGCGCCGGATCGACATGCCGCCCGATCACGGCAGCGAGGCGCAGCAGTCCGGCGTCGGCAGGCGGCAGGGCTCGAATGCGATGCGTGACCCATTCCCGGATCGCGGTCGGGATGTTCGCAGGATCGATCGGTGAACCGTGCCGTCGTGCGGCACGCGCGATCTCGCTCACGTAGAGCGACAGGCCCCCGGTCCGATCGTGGACCACCTCGGCGAGCCGGCGGCCGGCCGGCATGTCCGGACGCTCGATCAACGCCTCCACGTCATCGACCGTCAGCGGGTCCAGCCAGATCGTCCGTGTCGGCACGATCCGTTCGAGCGCGCCGATCGCGTCGTCGTTGCCGAGGTCGGTCGGACGGCTCGTGGCGATGACGAGGATCGGGCCCGTCGCCCCGTCGAGGGCCTCCTCGAGCAGCGCGAGCGAATCGGTGGAGGCCCACTGCAGATCGTCGACGAACCAGATCGTCGGTTGCCGGGCGATCGTGCGGGTCAGCTCGACCACCGCCCGACGGAGGTCGCGTCCATCGTCGGGATCGGCCGCGTCGCCGATCCGCCCGGCGGCGAGCCGGATCGTTCGTTCGGTGGCGGCGTGCTCGGCGGCGAGTTCCGGCTCGGACGCGAGCAGTCGGAGGAGGGCCTCGATCAACGCACCGGAGGAGCGTCCGCCGGAGCTGCGATGTCGGCCCCAGACCAGACGTGTCGCAGCGTTGCGTTCGAAGACCTCATGGCAGAACCGGTCGGCGAGCCGCGTCTTGCCGATGCCGGCGCGTCCCTTGAGGATGACGAGCGCCGGCCGCCGCTGCGTGGCGACAGCGTCCCAGGCCTCGTGCAGGTGCGCCAGGGCGTCGGTCCTGCCGACGAACGGTTCGTCGAAGTGAGGGTGCAGCGTCGGTCGGCCGACGGTCGAGGGGTCGTCCGTGTCGGGGCCGTCGGAGTCGGAGCCGAGGATCGTGCGTTCGAGGTCGACGAGTCGATCGCCGGGCGGCAGGCCGACTTCGGCGAGGTGCCGGCGAGCGGCATGGCAGGTCAGCAACGCCTGGCGGCGATCGCCGAGCGTGTGCTGAGCCGTGGCGAGGAGCACCCAGCGCTGCTCCCGGTAGGGCTCGTCGATCACGGCGGCGTGGAGTCGCTGGATCACGTCGCCGTCGAGGCCTCGGGCGACGGCGATCTCCAGCGCTCGTTCGTCGTCGGTGAGGATGCGACCGCGGATGCGTTCGCGTTGCGCCTCGACCTCGGGGGTGTCGGCCAGGTCCGGCAACACGGCGGCGCCGGCCGTCGCCGACGAGTCATCGATGACGACGCTGGGAGCAAGGGCGTATCCGGTGGCCTCGGTCATCACGGCGTCGCCGGCCGCACGCCGGATGCGGGCGATGTGATTCTGAATCGACTTGTGCGCCGAACCGGGGACGGCGTGCCCCCAGATCAGCGAGGCGATTCGGTCGGTGTCGGCCGGCACGGGGTGGGTCACGACGAGTGCGGCGAGGACCGAGCGCTCCTTCGGGCGCAGGTCGACGGGAGTCCCGTCGTGGTCCAGTCGGAGCGGGCCGCGGACGTTGACCGTCCAGCCCACCGTCGCCGGCGGCGTCGTTTCGTCGTTGTCGTTCATGTCCCGCTGACCCCGGTGACGCTCAGCGTCATCGGGACCCAAGCGCACCGTACGCGGTCGGCACAAGGTCCGTCCAGACGGACGCGCGTCGTTGGCGCGGGTGGTGTCGGCCCGCGGTCTCAGAGCAGGAGTTGCATCACGGCCACGTCGAGCCACCGTTTGAACTTGCGTCCGACCTGGCGTTCGATCCCCACGAGTTCGAAGCCGCAGGCGGCGTGCAGTGCTCGTGAGGCCTCACTCGACGCCTCGATGCGGGCGATGATCGAGTGGAACCCCGACTCGCGGGCGACGCCGATCAGGTGGGTCAACATCTGCTTGCCGACGCCGCGTCCACCGAAGTCCCGGTGGACGTAGATCGAATTCTCGACGGTCGTGCGGTACGCAGCACGCTCCTTGTACGGCGAGAGCGAGGCGAAGGCCACCACCTGGCGCGTGGCCGGGTCGACACCGACGATCGCGGCGAATGCGCCGCTTCTCGCAGCGAGCCAGTCGCGCTGTGCCTCGACGGTTCGCGGCACGAGATCGAACGTGGCGGTCGTCTCGGTGACCTCTCGGTTGTAGATCTCGGCGATCGCTGCCGCATCGACGCCGGTCGCCAGACGGATCGTGATCGCAGGGGTCGAGGGCATCGCTCGGAGACTAGCGACCGGCGCCGCCCGTGGAACGTCCGGTTCGGCCCGCTGCGGACGCCGGAAATCCCGGTTTCTCGCGCGGTGTGATCCCCCTCGCGGCCGCTACACTTGCACGCCGGTCCGCGGCTCCGCCGCGCACCGAAAGCAAGAGCGCCCTCTTAGCTCAGTCGGCAGAGCACAGCCATGGTAAGGCTGGTGTCGTGGGTTCGATTCCCACAGAGGGCTCGACCAACCGGTCGGGGTACACACCCCGTCCGGGGGCCAAGGCCTGGCGCCGTAGCTCAGTTGGTCAGAGCATCCGGCTCATAATCGGAAGGTCATCGGTTCGATCCCGATCGGCGCTACCAGGATCCTGCACCCGCAGGATCGTTCAGAACACAGGTCCCATACACCGAAGGCAAAGGGAAAAGGCAATGAGCAAGGCAAAGTTCGAGCGCAACAAGCCGCATGTCAACATTGGCACGATGGGTCACATCGACCATGGCAAGACGACGTTGACGGCGGCGATTTCGAAGACGTTGTCCGATCGCGGTTTGGCTGATTTTGCTGCGTTCGACACGATCGACAAGGCGCCGGAGGAGAAGGCTCGTGGTATCACGATCTCGATTGCTCATATCGAGTACGAGACCGAGAACCGGCATTACGCGCATGTCGACATGCCGGGTCATGCCGACTACATCAAGAACATGATCACGGGTGCGGCGCAGGTCGATGGTGCGATCTTGGTGGTCGCGGCGACCGATGGTCCGATGCCGCAGACGCGTGAGCATGTGTTGTTGGCCCGTCAGGTCGGTGTGCCGGCGATCGTGGTGGCGTTGAACAAGGCTGACATGGTCGACGACGAAGAGCTCCTCGAGTTGGTGGAGTTGGAGATTCGTGAGTTGTTGAACGAGTACGAGTTCCCGGGTGATGATGTTCCGGTGATCCCGGTGAGTGCGTTGAAGGCGCTCGAGGGTGATGCGGATGCTCAGGAGCAGGTGATGGCGTTGATGAATGCTGCTGATGAGTTCATTCCGGAGCCGGATCGTGATCTGGACAAGCCGTTCTTGATGCCGATCGAGGATGTGTTCACGATCACGGGTCGTGGCACGGTGGTGACGGGCAAGGTCGAGCAGGGCATCGTGAACACCGGTGATGAGATCGAGATCGTTGGGTTGCGTGATACGCAGAAGACGACGTGTACGGGTGTTGAGATGTTCCGTAAGTTGCTCGATCAGGGTCAGGCGGGTGACAACATCGGTGCGTTGTTGCGTGGTATCGACAAGGAGAATGTCGAGCGTGGTCAGGTGTTGTGTAAGCCGGGCAGTATCACGCCGCACACGAATTTCGAGGGTCAGGTGTATGTGTTGACGAAGGAGGAGGGTGGTCGTCACAAGCCGTTCTTCAACAACTATCGTCCGCAGTTCTTTTTCCGGACGACGGATGTGACGGGGACGATCGAGTTGCCGTCGGGGACGGAGATGGTGATGCCGGGTGACAACGTCGAGATGACGGTGGAGCTCGGGAAGGCGATCGCGATGGATGAGGGTCTGCGGTTCGCGATTCGTGAGGGTGGTCGTACCGTGGGTGCCGGCCGTGTCACCAAGATCCTCAAGTGATCAACTGACCTGACGAACGATTCCGTGCGGGTGTCGCCCGAGCCGACCATCGGCTCGGGCGCACTCCGTCTCGGAGGACCGAACACACCGAAGCCCCGCTGGGGCCTCGGAAGATGTGGCGCCGGCGTCCTGCCGGCCCCAGTGAGCGAAGCGAGCGAACGAAATGGCCAAGTCCGACAAGCGGGTGAAGATCACCCTCGAGTGCACCGAGTGCAAGCGGCGCAACTACATCACGATGAAGTCGAAGATCAACGACCGTGAGCGCCTCGAGATGAGCAAGTACTGCAGCAACGAACGCAAGCACACGATGCACAAGGAGACTCGCTGACTCGTCAGGGTGCCTGACGAGGGACCGCTGGTACGCTGGTGATCCCATCCGAGGGCAGTAGCTCAGTTGGTAGAGCATCGGTCTCCAAAACCGACGGTCGGGGGTTCGAGTCCCTCCTGCCCTGCCCAGACGAGACGCGTAGAAAGAACCCATGTCACTCGATGACCTGAACCGTGAACAGAAGCGTGCTCTGAAGCGCCAAGGCGCTTTGGACGAGAGCGGCGCGCCCGCGAAGGCACCGCGTGCCCAAGCGACGCGCGAGCGGGTCGGGCCGACGCAGTACCTCCGTGAGGTGCGCGACGAGATGCGCAAGGTGGCTTGGCCGAGCCGCCCTGAAGTGGTTCGCTACTCGATCATCGTCACCGCCACCGTGGTGGTGTACACCGCTTTCGTCGGCGGTATCGATTTCGGCCTCCGGTACGTCGCAGATTGGTTCTACGCATGAGTGACAACGACACCGACCTGGTGACCGACGACGTCCAGGCCGATGGCGACGCCGCGTCCGACTCGACCGAGGCGCCGGCCGACCTCCTGCCCGTCGGCGATGCCGACATCAGCGAGGGAGCCGAGCCCACCGAGGCCGACGTGCCCGTGCTCGACCAGGCCGACGCCGTCGAGGCGAGCGAACTCCTGCCGATCGGCGATCTGGCCGACGTCGCCGATGCGGCCGACGCCGAAGCGACCGACGACGCCGAGACCGGCGGTGCGGCAGCAGCCGCCGAGCCCGACGACGACGTCGAGGTCATCTCCGAAGCCGATGCGGTGGCCGAGACCACCGACGACGTCGAGGAGGACGACCCGTGGACCCGACCGGGTTCGTGGTACGTCGTGCACACGCAGTCGGGCTACGAGAAGAAGGTCACGGCCAACCTCAACGCCCGCATCCAGTCCATGAACATGGAAGACATGATCTACGAGGTCGTGATCCCCATGGAAGAGGTCGTGGAGTTCAAGAACGGCAAGAAGCAGACGGTGCAGCGCAAGGTGTTCCCCGGCTACCTGCTCGTTCGTTGTCGCATGACCGACGAGTCCTGGTACTGCATTCGCAACACGCCGGGCGTCACCGGCTTCGTCGGACAGAGCGACCGCGGTCAGAAGCCCACGCCGCTGCGCCGCCGTGAGGTCCGCACGTTCCTGTCGACCAAGACGCCCGGTGCCGACGCCGAGGCCGCACGCCCCAAGCCCAAGCTCGATTACGAAGAGGGCGAGAGCGTGCGCGTCAAGGAAGGCCCGTTCGCCGACTTCCTCGGCACGGTCGCCGAGATCAACGCCGATCACATGAAGCTGAAGGTGCTCGTCAACATCTTCGGCCGCGAGACCCTGGTCGAGATGGACTTCAGCCAGGTCAGCAAGCTCTGACCCGCCGGGTCGAACGATTTCACCGAGATAGAGAGACACCAAGATGGCAAAGAAGAAAGTCGCTGCGATCGTCAAGATCCAGATCGAGGCCGGCAAGGCGAGCCCCGCGCCGCCCGTGGGTACCGCGCTCGGACCGCACGGCATCGCGATCATGGACTTCGTCAAGGCGTACAACGCCAAGACCGAGGCCCAGGCCGGCACCGTGGTGCCGACCGAGATCACGATCTACGAAGACCGCACCTTCGACTTCATCCTGAAGACGCCGCCGGCCCCCGTGCTGATCCGCAAGGCGCTCGGCCTCGACAAGGCCGCCAACAATCCGGGTTCCGAGACCGTCGGCACGATCACCGACGCGCAGATCGAAGAGATCGCGAAGATCAAGATGCCCGACCTGAACGCGAACGACATCGAAGCCGCCAAGCAGCAGATCCGCGGCACCGCCCGCTCGATGGGGATTGCGGTCGGCTGACGCCGCCGGGGCCGACTTCGTCGGCCCTCCAGCGACTCCGTCGCTGGCAATCCTTTCTCCGGGCTTCGCCCGGAATCGTCGGCTCCGCCGACTCTGCACGTTGGGCACACTCCGGGCTTCGCCCGGAACGTCAGCTCTGCCGACACCGCCGAACGTGCGTCATTACACCAACCACAGCTCGGCCTCGGAGGACCTCGCCGGGGGAGCTCAACCACGAGGGAGACAACCAATGTCCGGTAAGAAGTACACAGATTCACTGAAGAAGTTCGATCGGGAGCAGTTCTACGGCCCCATCGACGCAGTCCGGCTCGCCAAGGAGACCGCCACCGCGAAGTTCGAGGAGAACCTCGACGTCGTGTTCCGCCTCGGTGTCGACCCCCGCAAGGCCGACCAGATGGTCCGCGGCACGGTTGCGCTGCCCTCGGGCACCGGCAAGGACGTCCGGGTCGCGGTGTTCGCGCAGGGTGAGGCCGCCGACGCCGCACGGGCTGCGGGTGCCGACCTCGTCGGTGCCGACGACCTCGCCGCCACCATCGAAGGTGGCGAGATGGAGTTCGACATCGCCATCGCGACACCCGACATGATGCCGACCGTCGGCCGCCTCGGCCGCGTGCTCGGCCCGCGTGGCTTGATGCCGAACCCCAAGACCGGCACGGTGACCACCGACGTCGGCAAGGCCGTCGAAGAGTTCAAGGGCGGCAAGGTCGAGTACCGCACCGACCGTTACGGCAACGTCCACGTGCAACTCGGCCGAGCTTCGTTCGAGCAGGAGCAGCTCGACGCCAACTTCCGTGCCGTGCTCGAGGAGATTCAGCGCGCCAAGCCGGCGTCGGCCAAGGGCCGCTACATCAAGAAGATCACGGTCTCGGCGACGATGGGCCCCGGCGTCCGCGTCGACATCAACCGCCTCAAGGTCGAGCAGGACTGAATCCTCGCCGACACGGCACCCTGAACGAACGGACCCCGGGCACTCGCCCGGGGTCCGTCCGTTTTCAAGCGAGTTCGATCAGGTGAGGCGACCCTCGTTCGCCACTCGCGGTCAGGTGCCGGCGCGCGGATGACCGTCCGAGGACTCAGGCCGTCGCCGCGAGTTCGGCGACCGCGGCGCGCCCAGCCTCGTACCCGCGCTCGGCGATCTCCCTGGCCCGCTTCGTGTCGGTCAGCCCGTAGCCACGCACGTCGGGGGTGATGACCACGTCGGCGTGGTCGGTCGAGTCCTGCCGACCGAGCTCGGTCAGGCGCATCAGCAGTTTCGACAGCGATGCCCCACCCGGAGCGGTGTTCCGGCGTCTGAGCCGGTCCCAGCCGTTGAGGATCCCCGACCCGTCGAGGCCACCGACCTCGAGCCCCGTCGGGTCGCCGACCTCGACCGCGATGAGGCGAGCGTTCGGATGCCGGTTCCGGGCGATCTCCGATGGCATGTTGGCCACCAGCCCACCGTCGACCAGCAGCATGCCGTCGACGGCGAGCGGCGGGAAGAGCCCGGGAACCGAGCCGCTCGCACGAAGCGCCTGCCACATCGGACCACGGTCGTGGACGAACGGCCGAGCGGACACGAGGTCGCACGAGACCGCGGCGAAGTTGATCGGGAGTTCCTCGATGTTCATGCCGCCACCGAGTTCTTGGAGCCCGGTCGTCATCGTGCGCCCCGACATCAGGGCGACGCTGGGTGGTGTGAGGTCGCGCCGCCAGCGGGCGGCTTCGAACCACTGCAGCATCTGGCGTTGGGCGTCGACCGGGTCGCCCAGCCGGGCGAGGAGGCCCCCGACGACGGCGCCGGCACTCGTGCCGATGATGCCGTCGATCGGCACGCCGGCCTCGACGAACGCGCGCGCCACGCCGAAGTGCGCGAAGCCACGGGCCCCGCCGCCCCCGAGCACGAGCACGTTCGAGGTCCCCGTCATCACCCGGGCGAGGCGCGCGAGATCGTCGGCGTCGGTCGCCGAGACGTTCACGTGCGAGACGAGGGTTCGCCGGCGGATCCACTCGGTCGTCGGTGGGCGTCCGGCCGTGCGCATGATCAGGTGGGTCGGCACCTCGGCGATACGGGCCGCGCACGCCGGATCGCGTTCGGTCTCGGTGAGTTCGGCGCTCGCCCTGTCGTTCGCGACGATGTTGACCCGATCCGCGTGGCGCAGACAGAGGCGGGTCCACGCGGTCGGTCCCCGGTCGGCGATGAGCAGCGAGATCTGGACGCGGTTCTCGATCTCGAGGAGCCAGGCTGCCGGGTGGGTGACGCCGACGACATCGTCGGCCCCGAGCACCACCGTCTCGTAGTCGGTCAGCCGTTCAGCGAGTTGGTGCGCGAAGGTCGACAGGTCGTCGTCGTCGACCGGGAGCAACACGATGGTCGCCGGCAGCGAGGGCCGGGCGGGCTGCGTCATCGCGGTGCGGAGTCGATCGACGACGACCGAGGCGAACGGGCGGAGCATCGCCGGGTGGTGCTGGACGAGGCGAGCGAACGACTCGGCCGGGAGCCGGAACAGGTCGGTGTCGCGCATCGCCCGGACCGTGGCGGCCCGATCCTGGTCGGTCATCACGGCCATCTCGCCGACGACTTCGCTCTTGCCGATCTCGCCGACGAGGACGTCGGCGCCGTCAGGCCCCACCACCGTGGCCCGCAATCGACCGTGTCGAACGATGTACAGCTCGGCGGCCGGTTCGCCCTCGACCATCAGCGTCTGTCCGGTCGTCAACCGGACGCCGTCGAAGGCGTTCCGGAGTTCGTCGAGCGCCTCGTCGGTGACCGAGGCGAACAGGCCGCACTCGGCGACGGCTCGCGCGACATCGCTCGGGTCGACGTCGAAACGTTCGAGTGGCTCAGAGGTCGCCATCGTGTCGGATCAGATCGGTGAGGCGCTCGGCGCCGACGTGGGACCGGAACTGTTCGGGTGTGTACCCGGTGACGACCGTGGGGCCGCCGGCGCGGGCGGTGGCGGACCTCGGGAGATCGAACAGTGGGCCCATCTCGCCGAAGTGCTCGCCAGGGCCGAGCGTCGCGAGCAACTCGGTGTGATGGTCGGGCCGCTCCCGCTCGATTCGGATCTCACCGGCATCGATCAGATAGATCAACTGGCCGCGCGATCCCTGCTCGAACAGCAGGTCGCCGGTTGCGAGTTCGGTCACGACCGGCTCGGACGCATGCTCGTGGAAGCGGGGGACCATCTCGATGATCCGGTCGGCCAGGGGGAGCAGTCGGTCGTCGTGGGTGGCCACGACGACCACACGTCCCGGCGCCGCGAGCTCGCGGAGGAGCCGGAGGACGCCCTCGACCTGGATGTAGTCGAGGCTGGCGGTCGGTTCGTCGGCGATGATCAGCGACGGATCGTGCGCGAGCGCCCGTGCCAGCGACACGCGCTGTTGCTGACCTCCCGACAGCTGCGACGGCCGGTGGTGCATCCGCTCGCCGAGACCGACGTGGTCGAGCAACTCGGTGCCGCGGGCGGTCGCCCGTTTCGACGACCACCCGGCAGCTCGCAGGGGTGCGGTGACATTGCCGAGGGCGTCGAGGCTCGGGACCAGGTTGAACGACTGGAACACGATGCCGACCTCGCTCTGCCGGTAGGTCGTGAGCTCGGTTCCGGTGAGGGCCGCCACGTCGGTGTCGCCCCAGCGGATCGTGCCGGCCGACGGCGTGAGGATGCCGCCGAGGCAGGACAGCAAGGTGGTCTTGCCGCACCCGCTCGGACCGAGCAGCACCGCCAGCTCACCGTCGTCGGCGTGCATGGAGAATCCGTCGAGTGGTCGCACGCTGTACTCGCCGGCGTCGTACTCGACCGTCAGGTCGTCGATGATCAGATCGGACATGCCGTCACCTCACCCGAACGCCTGGCTCGGGTCGACTCGGATCGCGCGGCGGACACCCACGATGCTCGACAGGACAGCGATCACCACGGCCACCGGGATGACCGGCCAGGCGACACGGAGTGGGAGCGACAGCAGCCCGGGGTACACCGGCTTCATGAGGTGCGCCAGGCCGATGGAGAGCACGCCGGCGATCGCGCCGACCATCGCCGCCTGCAGCCCGAGCCCGACCACGAGGTCGAGGTCGGAAGCGCCGGTGGCCTTGAAGATCGCGAAGTCGCGAATGCGTTCGATCGCAGCCAGGTAGAGGACAGCACCCACGATCACGATCGCGAGTGCCCACAGCGTGAACGTGAACGAGTCGATCGACCGCTTCGCGGCAGCGGTCCGATTCAGGACGTCGTCGAATCCGTCGGCCCGGGTCTGGACTTCGACGCCGGCGGGAAGTGCACCGATCTCGCCGTCGCCGTCGACGGCGACCGCGGTGACGACGTCGGCGCCGCCGGCGAACAGGTCGAGAGCTTGTCGCCGATCGATGAACACCCCGGCGTTCGCGATGTCCCACGTCGCGTGTTCGGATCGACCGACGACGGTGAACTCCTCGCCGGCCAGGACGAACCGCTCACCGGTCGCGAGCCCGAGGATCTCTTCGTCGACGACGGCCTCGCCGGGGCCGCCGACGCGTCGGCCGTCGACGAGTCGGAAGCCGGGCTCGTCGCCGTTCGACCCCACGACGATGACACCCTGCGGAGCTCCCCCGGTGAGGATCGCGGTCGGGATCAAGAACAGCGAACGGGTCTCGACCCCGTCGGCCTCGGCGATCTCGCCGACGAGCGACGCCGGCAGGGGAGTGGTCGCGGTCATCGGGCCGGAACTCCCACTCGCGACGACGTACCGGTCGGCGTCGAAGACGTCGAGGAGTCGCTCACTGCGCAGCCGGAAGCCTTCGGAGAACGCGGCCAGCAGCAGCGTGACCGCCATCACCAGGGCCATGCCCAGCCCGATCACCATGAATCGCGTCAGGCGTGACCGGAAGTCCGGCCATGCCACCATCCACACGAATCCCCAGTTCAGCACGTCGCCCCTTCCGCCGCACGACGAACTGTAGCCATCACGATCGGACCGTCGTCGCCCCGAGGGCGCTCGAGGGCCCGACGGATTCGATGCACGAGGTCGAGGGAACCGATCGAGCGGTCGGTATCGTTGCCCGCTGACATACATCCGGTTGCTCGCCGAAGACCGCTGGCCCCGCACCCGATCGAAGATCGGGGAACGGAGAATGGGTTCGCCCCACCAGCCGAGGTGCACGCTCCTACGGGAATCGTTCGTTCCACGTGAACGGTCGCTCCTCGTGGCGTCGCCCACCCCGACACGTTCGGGAGCGAGCCACGAGTTGAAGCGAAAGGAGGTGCACACACATGAGTGAAACAGACACCCCGTCGACACGCGAACCACGTGCCGACAAGGTTGCCATCGTCGAGGAGATCACCGCCAAGCTGAACGACGCTCGGGCGGTCTTCGTGACGGAGTATCGCGGGATGACCGTGCCAGCGATGGCCGAGGTCCGCAACGCGCTTCGCCCCGCCGACGCCCAGCACGTGATCTACAAGAACACGCTGACGCGTATCGCGGTGAAGAACGCCGGCATCGAGGGTCTCGACGAACACCTGCTCGGCCCCACGGCCCTGACGTTCGTCAACGGTGACGTCGCCGGTGCCGCGAAGGCGCTGCGTGACACGGCCAAGACCCAGCCTGCCCTGATCATCAAGGGTGGCGTGCTCGGCTCGGCCGCGCTGTCGGCCGACGACGTCAAGGCCCTGGCCGATCTGCCGTCGCGCGAGGAGTTGCTGGCGAAGTTCGCCGGTGCGCTGCAAGCGCCGCTGGTCAAGACCGCCGGCCTGTTGCAGGCCCTGCCACGCAACTTCGCCTACGGCCTCAGCGCCCTCATCGAGAAGCAGGACGCCTGACGCCCCGCCTCTGACACCCATCCGTCAACAACAACCGATTTCCGCACCACCACGGTGCAACCACTTTCAACAAGGAGACCAACACCATGGCAACCAAGGACGAGATTCTCGACGCCATTTCCAACATGACCGTCATCGAGCTCAAGGAGCTCCTCGACGCCTTCGAAGAGAAGTTCGAAGTCACCGCAGCCGCCCCCGTGGCGGTCGCAGCAGCCGGTGCGCCGGCCGCTGGTGGCGAAGAAGCCGCTGCCGAGCAGGACGAGTTCGACGTTGTCCTCACCGAGGCCGGCGGCCAGAAGATCCAGGTGATCAAGGCCGTGCGCGAGCTGACGAGCCTGGGCCTCAAGGAGGCCAAGGACCTCGTCGACGGCGCACCGAAGCCGATCCTCGAGAAGGCCGACAAGGCAGCCGCCGATGCGGCCAAGGCCAAGCTCGAAGAGGCCGGCGCCACCGTCGAACTCAAGTGAGCCGAGCGCCATCGGCGCTCACCTGAATTGACGGAGCCCCGGGGAGACCCGGGGCTCCGCCGCGTCTCCGAGCCGGCCGACCGTCGATTCGGGCCTGCTACCGGGCTGTTACCCGCCGTGTCTACGGTGATCGACATGAATCGGAGCGGGACGACAGGTCGGACTCGAACGCGCGCCGTGCCGGCCGAACGCCACGATCCCGTCCTCGTTGCGGCGACGTGAACGGCGGCGCAGAGTTCGTCGGAGTATTGGCGGCACTCCGGCCGAGCGGATCCCGATCCGGTCGCTCGAGCGCTCGGTTCGCCCTCGGCATGGTCGTCGCGGTGGTCGCGGCTTCGTGCAGCGGTGGCGACGGTGCCTCCCCGTCCACGAACACGCCGGGCTCGACAAGTTCGGTCGCGATCACCGAGCCGGACGCACCTGGGTCATCCACGACGACGCCGACCGACCCGGGGACGCCGACCACGATGCCGGCGTCCACCACCACGGCGGCCACGGCGTCGACGGCGTCCACGACCACGGCGACCACGGTGCCGCCGGAGCCGTATCGGGCTGGTGTGGTGTTCGACGATCCGGTCGAGGTGTTGTCGGTGCGCCCTGGTCTCGTCGGACAGGCGTATTCGGTTGCGATTGCTCCATTTCACATCGCCGATCTGGGGGAAGAACTCTGGGTCATCGGCGGCCGGTGGAACAGCTCGGTCGCGGCCCGGTCGTTCGACGACGGCCGGACCTGGACCGAGGTGTCGTTCGCGGCTCCGCCTGCGACCGGCGAGACGATCGTCGAGCACGTGGCGCGAGGTGCCGATGGGCGCTACGTGGCGATCGCCAGGCGGGAGACGTCGTGCGAACTGTTCGAGGAGATCGAGGGCGGGTTCACCCGCCATTTCGTCTGCAAACAACGCCGCCCGGTCGTCTTCGTGAGCGACGACGGCGCCAACTGGACCGAATCGACTCCGGCAGGCCTCGCACCGCCCGACGGTTCGTCGCTGCGCATCAACGACCTCATCACCGTCGGCGACCGCTTCGTCGCTGCCGGCACGGTCGAAGGCTCGGCATGGCGTGCGGTGCTGTTCTCGTCGCCCGACGGACTCACGTGGACCGCCGAACGCTCGATCGTCGGCGCCGACAGCAACCCGATGAGCTCGAAGGCGCTGGCGTACGACGGCTCGACGCTGGTGTTCATCGCCAACGAGTCCCCGTGCGCCGGGGTGAACTTCAACACCGCCGGCTGGGACCTCGGCGCGGGGGTCGCGAAGCACGGTCGGATCTTCGTGGGCGCCGATGTCGACTCGTTGACCCTGCAGCAGCCGAGTGACCATCCGCTCGCCGCCGCGCCGTTCGTGCCGCCCGACCCTGCGAACCCGTGCGGTCCGGTCGACGGGGTCCCCTTCAACTTCGCGGGAGTCAGCCCTGGGTTCGACCTCGAGCTGATCGACGGGGCGTTGACCGTGTTCGAGAACGGCCGAACGCGGGAACAGCGCGACCAACTCGAAGCCGCGCGCGACGCCGACGACGAGGAGCTGTACAACGAACTCGTGACGAGCATCGGGACGCGTCGCTGGGCCCAGTTGGTCGACGGCGAGTGGGTCGTGACTGACATCGTCGGCGTCAACGTGGACAGGGCGGCCTCCTGGGCGACATCGCTCGGGAGCAACTCGTACACGGCCGTCGTCTCGGGCGGGCCGGCATCCATCAGGACCTTGACGGGCGGCCCCCCGGTGCACGACGTCTTCACCGTGACCGACGACGTCCCCGCACAGGTGCGGTCGACCATCCCGATCGCGGTCACTCGGCCGATCGGCACGGTCGGGGTCGACGGTGGCTACCTGCTGTTCGGTGTTCAGGCCCGCGACCCGTTCCTCCCGTATGTGCCGGGCGACCCGGCGAGGGTGGTCGCGTGGCGCGCCACCTCAGGTGAGGGGCCGCCGCTCGACACGTGCGCCCTCGAACCGGGCGGGTACTGCGTGTTCAGCGACCTGAGACAACACCCGGACTACCCCGACTTCTCGGGCCGCGACCTGTCCGGCGTCGATCTCACCGGTACCGACATCGGCGAGGCGGTCTTCGACGGTGCCGACCTGTCGGGGGCATCGCTTCGGCTGGTCACCAGCGACCGCAATCCCGACGCGAGCTTCGTCGGTGCCGACCTGACCGGCGCGCAGGCGCAGCGTGCCGAGATGGGCGACATCTCGGGTGCGCTGGTCGACGGTGCCAGCTTCGTCGACAGCGAGATACTGCGCGCCGACGGGGTCGACTTCTCCAACACGGCCATGTTCGAAGCGAACCTCTGGGACCTCACCGGGGTGACGTTCGGCAACACCGACCTCACCGGTGCCCGGCTGGATGTCGTCGACACCCTTCCCGACCTCACGGCGTTCAACTACGAGACGATCTGGATCACCGTCAACCCGTCGGCCGAGGGCTCGCTCGAACTCGACCTGTCCGGTCTCGACCTGACGGGGGTGACCGTCAGCGGAGGGCTGAGTTCTGACCCGGCTGTGGTCACCAGCCTCGACGGGACGGTGCTCACCGACACCGTCTTCCGGAGCGTCGACCTGACGCAGATCGACCCGACGATCGATCTCAGCACGGTGAACATGCAGTTCGGCGTGATCTGCCCCGACGGCGGCGAGCCCGACGGCCTCCCGCGCTCGTGTGACCGCGACCCGTGACGCCGTTCGCAACCAGACCGTCGTCGACCGGTCGGGTATCGGTGCGCGGCCGATTCTCCGCGCGACGAGGTCGTCGCGAGCGGTCCCGCCGATGTGCGTCGTTCTGCGTTCGGACGCGATGAACCCCCGGGCTGTACAACCCGGGGGTTCGAGGCGCCGACTCGCAGGCGGACGCGGTCGACGAGTTGGCTCGGTCAGCTGCTGTAGCCGCTCCCTGGGGAGCCAGGGCTGGCCGGGCTGGCCGCACTCTGAGCGCTGACTGGGCTCGCGGGGCTGTCTGCGCTGTCGGTTGCCGGGGTCGGAGCTGGAGCAGGTGCTTGTGTGCCCGGCGTATCGGGAGAGTCAGGGCTGGCAGGCGATGCCGGGCTGTTCACCGAGACGGGACTCTCGGCGCCGGCCGGTGTCGCCGGGCTGGCCGGTGATGTCGGGCTGTCGGGTGTCGCCGGGCTGGCCGGTGAAGCCGGGCTGTCGGGGCTGGCGGGCGTTGTCGGGCTGTTCGGCGAGTCCGAACTCCCGACCGAGTTCATCTCGGCGACGGGCGGCGCCGGCCGCTCGTCCGTGCGGCCGGTCACGGCGGGCGACCGGGGCGACAGGTTCACCGAGGCCGCGGAGGCCAGCGACGTCGACGTCGGCGGGATCACGACCGGGGCCGAGAGCCGGGGTGCACTGTTGGGTGCGTCCTGCAACTCGACCTGACCCGGGGTGAGACCCCCGGTGTCGTTGCCGGCGAGTGCGAACCCGCCGAGGCCGACGCCGGCCACTGTGCCGACGGCGGCGGCGACCTTCCAGTTGAGCCTCGTGGTGGTCGTCGTGCTGGTCTTCGCTGGGGTGTTCATCTCGATCGTTCTCCTTCGAGTTCGGACGGGGTCGATCCGTTCGACCGGCCCCCTGGGGTGTCTCGATCGGGTTGCCCGATCAGGAGTTCATGGTGCGCAGCGGCTCGTGTGAGGGTCGTGAGTCATGTCTGAGACTTCTCTCATCTTCGTTCGCACGTCCCATCTCGTCCGCAGTCACCGATCGGTCCGACCCCCGCCGTGTCGAGCAGCCGCTCGGCGAGGTCGAGCCGTCCGCGGACGACCGTGGCCCAGTCGTCCTGCTGGATGCGGAACGGTCCGGTGGCGAGGCCGACGAGCACGGCTGCGGTGACCGTGTCGAGTTCGACGGGGTCGGTGCGGACCGTGAACCCTCGCCACAGTTCGTCCGCATACCTGTCGATCGCGGGCCCGGTGCCGTCGACGGCCGCGCCGGCGCGATACCGGAGGTGGCCGATCACGGTCGCCATGTCGTCGACGGGGTCGCCGGGACCGACGTCGTCGATGTCGAGCACACCGATGATGCTGTCGGTGTCGACCACCAGTTGCCCCTCGTGAAGGTCGCCGTGCACCGTCGGGCCGTGCCGGGCGAGTGCCTGTTCGGCGAGTGGCTCGAAGCGCTCGATCAACTCGTCGAGGCGGTGCCGTTCGGCCGGCATGACGCTCGCGAGCATGCGGGCATGACCGCCGGCGTCGAGGCACCGTGGCCGTCGGGGAGCGGCATCCGTGAGCTCGACCGATCGAATCCGCTCGATCACGTCGACGAACCCCTCCGGCCGCGGCCAGGGCGGCGTGCCCGTCTTCAGCCGTTCGCGCAACGTCGGTCCTGCGAGTTCGGTCATCGCCAACCAGCCGAGCTCGAGGTCGGCGGCCAGCACCTCCGGGACGGGGACCCCGGCGCCACCGAGTCGGACGTGGCGATCGACGAGCGCGGCCGTCGTGTCGGGCGCGGTGAGCTTGACGTACCGCACGCGTCCCATGGCATCGGTCGTCCGTACGACTGCTCGTTCGGTCGGTCGATAGGCGACCACCTCGAGTGCGACCGGGCCAGAGACCACCTCGCCGAGCAGCGCCTCGGCGCGACCGGGCGTCACGGCACGTTCGAGCGCCGTCAACATGGGGTCGAACGGCCACCGCCAGACCCCGACGATCAGGTGGTCGCCCGCGTCGGTCGTGGCCTCGACCGGCACGGTGCCGGGCGGGGGACCGGCGGCGGTGGTGGCTGCGATCAAGGTGTCGTGGTGTTCCCGACCGTGGCGACGGATCGTGGCGTCGTAGCGCACGATCAGATCGAACCCGGGTCGGTACTGCACGTGGCGTGGGCGGCAGGCGACCAGCTCGGCGCCACTCGACTCGACGGCGGCACCGAGTGCATCCGCCGCTGCGGCACTCGTCAGATGCGCGGCCGCGGGGAGCACGGGGTCATCGATGAGCACGTCATCAGCGTGCGCTGCCGAGATGGGAACGTGGTGACGACCGGATGAGAACTCTCTCATCCGGAGCGGGTGCCGGGCTCGGTCAGGTCTCGAGCCGGTACCCCATCCCGCGGACCGTGTTGATCACGCCGTCGCCGAGCTTCTTGCGCAGGTAGCGAACGTAGACGTCGACGACGTTGGAACCCGGGTCGAAGTCGTAGCCCCAGACGTGACTGAGCAGCTGCTCGCGATCGAGCACCTGGCCGGGATGGCGGAGGAACGTCTCGAGGAGTGCGAACTCGCGTGCGGTCAGCTCGATCGTGCGGTCGTCCGCGGTGGCCCGTCGGGAGCGAAGATCAAGCGACACCCCACCCGCGCTCAGGACGGTGGTGTCGTCGGCCACGTCGTCACGCAGGCGGAGGCGGACGCGAGCCAGCAGCTCCTCGAACCGGAACGGCTTCGTGACGTAGTCGTCGGCGCCTTCTTCGAGGCTTCCGACGGTGTCGTCGACGCCGTTGCGCGCGGTCAGCACGATCACCGGGAGGCGTTCGCCTCGGCCGCGGACGGCGCGCAGCACCTCCCGACCGTCGAGACCGGGCAGACCGAGGTCGAGGATCATCAGGTCGAACGCTTCGTCGCGGGCGAGGGCGGCGGCGTCGGTACCGCTCGTGACCGCGACCGTGCTGTACCCGTTCGACCGCAGTCCTTTCTCGAGGAACGACACGATTCGGGACTCGTCCTCGGCGATCAGGATGCGTGTCATCGGGATGGCTCCTCGGGGGGTTCGATGGGGAGGTGGATCGTGAATCGTGCACCACCGTCGGTTTCGTGCGACGCCGCGGCGTAGCCGCCGTGGGCCCGGGCGATGGCGTCGACGATCGACAGGCCGATGCCCATGCCCTCGGCCCGGCGCGACCGGCTCGCCGCGCCCCGGAAGCGACGTTGGAAGAGTTGTTCGAACGCCGCCGGTTCGATGCCCGGTCCGGTGTCGCGGATCCAGATCCGGACCGGTGTGGCGGCCGGACCGTCGGCCGCCACACCGATGCCGATCTCGTCGCCCGATTCGGTGTGCTGGACGGCGTTGGCGGCCAGGTTGAGGACAGCCTGCACCAGGCGGTCCCGATCGCCGATGATCGCGAGCTCACCGGCCCGTGGCGCCATGTCGATGACCCATCGGCGTTCGTCGAGTCCGTCGACCTTCTGCTCCACCGCCTCGACGAGGTCGGCGAGGTCGATCGGGCCGAGGTGGAGGAACGCGTGCACCTCGGCTGTGGCGAGGAGCAGCAGGTCGTTCACGTACCGGTTCATCCGGTCCAGCTCGTCGGTGATGACGGCGACCGTCTCGGCGCGTTCGTCGGGATCGTCGCCGAGGAGATCGAGATGGCCCTGCGCGATCGTGATCGGCGTGCGCAGTTCGTGGGCGACGTCGTCGAGGAATTGGCGCTGGTGCACGAAGCTCACCTCGAGTCGCTCGACCATGTCGTTGAACGTGGTCGTGAGCTCGGCCAACTCGTCGTCACCCTCGACCGGGATGCGGCGCGACAGGTCCGTGTCCGTCACGCCTCGCGCGGCAGCGGTGAGTTCACGGACCGGGCGGAGTACCCGTCCCGCGAGTGACCAGGCGAGCGCCCCCGAGATCACCAGCACGACACCGCCCGCGATCAGGAGCACACGAACAACGTCCAGGATTTCGCGCCGGTCGATCTCGGGGAAGTGAGCCACCACGAACACGCCGGTGGTCTCGCCGTCGGCGACGAGTGGCGTGGCCAGATACCGCATCTCGCCGACGGCGGTGTCGACGGTCGCGCGCTGCGGACCCGTGCCCGATGTCCATGCCGCGACGATCGCCTCGTCGGTGAAGACCGCCGGCGGTGCATCGAAGCTCGAGAAGTACGGCCGCCCGTCGACGACGGTGTAGAAGGCCTCGTTCTCGGCGGGCACGCTGCGCTTCAGGAACACGTCGAAGATCGCAGCGGCGTCGGTGCCGAACGGCTGGCCGGTCGCCGGGTCGGTGCCATCGGCGAGCAGTCGGAGTTCCTCGACCTCCTGCGCGAAGGCGCGTTCGATCTCGCGGTCGAGCCGGGCGAGCAACACCTGATGGGTGACGAGGATCGAAATGCCCAGCGCCGCGGCGAGTAGGCCGACGTAGCCCAGCACCACCCGGGTCCGAATGCCGATCCGTACCCGGCGATGTCGCCGCTGCTCAACCGTCGTCATCGTCATCGTCATCGTCATCGGGATCGTCGTCATCGGGATCGTCATCGGGATCGTCGTCGTCGTCATCGTCATCGTCATCGTCATCGGGATCGTCGTCGTCGTCATCGTCATCGTCGTCGTCGACCGGTGCCGGCTGCGGCGGCGGCGGGGCGGCGGTCGGCGGGGGTGGGGGCGGCAGACCGATCGTGGTGACGGGGGCGTTGCCGGGCGGCGGTGAGGTGGTGGGAGCGGTCGTGGACGGGGTGGTCGGTGATGTCGTGGTCGCCGCGGGGTTCGAGGTGGGCGCGGGCGAGGACCGCGTGGTCGTGGTGCTGGTTGTGGTCGTGGTCGTCGTCGTGGTCGTGGTCGTGGTGCTGGCGGCGACGGGCCCGACGAGTTCGATCGGGTCGACTGGAGCCGGATCACCCCGGAACGCGCCGAGCGCCAGGTAGACCAGTCCGACACCGAACGCGACCGAGATGGCGAACACCGTGATCACCTGACCCACGCGCATCAGCCCGGAACGGCTCACGACGGACGGCACGCCCGATCGGTCGGATGACCGGTCGCAGGTCGGGACGAACGGAACTGCACCAGGTCGAGTGTGGCGGGTCTCACGGAGGATCCCGTGAGATCCAGATGAGAACCTTCTCATGACGGACCGTCCCGAGCGACTCCCGCGAACGTGGATCCTTGACAGGGGCGGTCGATTTCCGTACCGTGTGCCTCAATTCGGGCAGGAGGCCGGGAGGCCGCCTTCGATCCGATCCAGAGCGCTCCGTTGCGACGGTTGACGATCCTGTGACGATCAGGATAGGCTCGTCTGTTGCCGTGCGTCTCCTTGCCCTTCACCAGAATTCCGGTGTGGCTCTGGCGCGCCCAACAAACCGTGCCAACAACATCGAGGTGATCTGTGGCTACTCGCTCGACCGTGCGTGAACGCTATTCGTTTGCGAATCTGGACGAACCCCTCGAACTGCCGGACCTGATCGCGGTACAACGCGAATCGTTCCAGTGGTTCCTCGAGGAAGGGCTCGCGAACACCTTCCGCGACATCAGCCCGATCAAGGACTTCTCGGAGGCGTTGCAGCTCGAGCTCGAGTTCGACCCGTTCGACGAAGATCTGCGCCCGCCGCCGAAGTTCACGGTGGAGGAGTGCAAGGAAAAGGACATGACCTACAGCGCGCCGATCTTCGTGCGCGCCCGGTTCATGAACCGCAACACCGGTGAGATCAAGGAGCAGACCGTCTTCATGGGCGATCTGCCCGCGATGACCGACAAGGGCACGTTCATCATCAACGGCACCGAGCGCGTCGTCGTGTCGCAGCTCGTTCGCAGCCCCGGCGTCATCTTCGAGCCGGGCGAGCGCTACCGCCTGCGTAACCTCACCAAGCACCAGCTGGTCAAGGGCACGATCCATCCCTACCGCGGTGAGTGGATGGAGTTCGACGTCGAGCACCGCCCCGGCAAGGACGTCACCTGCGGCACCCGCGTCGCCCGCAAGCGCCGGCTCGGCATCTTCATGCTGCTCCGTGCGCTCGGTTACGACGAGGAGAACGCTCCCGGCTTCCTCGACCGGTTCGTCAGCCACTTCGACTTCCTCGAGGGCCAGTGGGAGAAGGAGCGCGACCTCGCGCCGACCCAGGACGAAGCGCTCGTCGAGATCTACAAGCGAGCCCGTCCGGGTGAGCCGCCGACCGTCGAATCGGCCAAGGCCTACTTCCGCAACGCGTTCTTCGAGAACCGTCGCTACGACCTCAGCCGGGTGGGCCGCTACAAGCTCAACCGCAAGCTCGGCGCCGAGGTCGAGAAGATCGGTGAGCAGTTCGGTCTGCTCGGTGCGGTCAACGCCATGGGCGAGCCGCTGCTCGACCTGCCAGAGGAGAGCCAGCACGTCCTGAGCCGCTGCGAGGTCCTCGCCGCGGTCACGTACATGCTCAACCTCGTCAAGCAGGAGCCGGGCTACCGACTCGACGACCAGGACCACTTCGCCAACCGCCGCATCCGCAGCGTCGGCGAACTGATCCAGAACCAGGTCCGCATCGGTCTCAGCCGCATGGAGCGCGTCGTGCGTGAGCGAATGACGACGCAGGACGTCGAGGCGATCACGCCGCAGACGCTCATCAACATCCGCCCGGTCGTCGCAGCGATCAAGGAGTTCTTCGGAACCTCCCAGCTGTCGCAGTTCATGGACCAGGTGAACCCGCTGTCGGGTCTGACCCACCGTCGCCGTCTCTCGGCGCTCGGCCCGGGTGGTCTGTCCCGTGAGCGCGCCGGATTCGAAGTCCGCGACGTCCACTTCAGCCACTACGGCCGCATGTGCCCGATCGAGACCCCGGAGGGCCCGAACATCGGCCTGATCGGTGGACTGTCGACCTACGCCCGTGTCAACGAGTTCGGGTTCATCGAGTCGCCGTACCGCAAGGTCGAAGGTGGCAAGGTCACCGGCGAGATCGTCTACATGGCCGCCGACGAAGAAGAGAACTACGTCGTCGCCCAGGCCAACACGCCGATCAACGAGGACGGCTCGCTCAAGGGCGAGCGCGTGCTCGTGCGTCGGTCGCCGCAGGCCGCCAGCCTCGACGACCTCCGCAAGATGCTCGAGCAGGAGAGCTTCTTCGGTGCGACCACCGACATCGGTTACGTGCCGCCCGTCGAGGTCGACTTCCTCGACGTGTCGCCGAAGCAGATCGTCTCGGTCGCCACGGCACTGATCCCGTTCCTCGAGCACGACGACGCCAACCGCGCCCTCATGGGTGCGAACATGCAGCGTCAGGCCGTGCCGCTGATCCGTGCCGAGGCGCCGTACATCGGCACCGGCATCGAGAAGCGTGCCGCCGGCGATGCCGCCGATCTGATCCTCGCCGACGACGACGGTGAGGTCATCGAGGTCACCGGCGCGTCGATCACGGTGCAGTACAAGAACTCGGGCAAGCGGGTCTACGGCCTGTCCAAGTTCCGTCGGTCCAATCAGGACACCTGCATCAACCAGCGTCCGCTGGTCCGTGAGGGCGACAAGCTCAAGCAGGGCGACGTGATCGCCGACGGCCCGTCGACCGACAACGGCGAACTCGCGCTCGGCAAGAACCTGCTCGTGGCATTCATGCCGTGGGAGGGCTACAACTTCGAGGACGCGATCATCCTGTCCGAGCGGCTCGTGAAGGACGACGTGCTCACGTCGATCCACATCCACGAGCACGAGGTCGATGCCCGCGACACCAAGCTCGGCCCCGAAGAGATCAGCCGTGACATCCCGAACCTGAGCGACGACATCCTCGCCGACCTCGACGATCGCGGCATCATCCGCGTCGGCGCCGAGGTCGGCCCGGGCGACGTCCTCGTCGGCAAGGTCACGCCGAAGGGCGAGACCGAGCTGACGCCCGAAGAGCGCCTGCTCCGTGCGATCTTCGGTGAGAAGGCCCGCGAGGTGCGCGACACCAGCCTCAAGGTGCCCCACGGCGAGTCCGGCAAGGTCATCGACGTCAAGGTGTTCAACCGCGACGACGGCGACGAGTTGCCGCCCGGCGTCAACCAGCTCGTGCGGGTCTACGTCGCACAGAAGCGCAAGATCAGCGTGGGCGACAAGCTCGCCGGCCGCCACGGCAACAAGGGCGTCATCTCCAAGATCCTGCCGATCGAGGACATGCCCTACATGGCCGACGGCAGCCAGGTCGACATCATCTTGAACCCGCTCGGTGTGCCGTCGCGCATGAACATCGGTCAGGTGCTCGAGGCCCACCTCGGCTACGCCGCCCGGTGGGGCTGGACCGACCCGAAGTCGGGCACGCAGATCGGTGACGAACCCCTGCGCGGGACCGAGCTCAAGACCCGGCCGCGGACCAAGCCGTCGACCTTCATCGCCACGCCCGTCTTCGACGGGGCCAACTGGGACGAGGTGGAGAAGTCGGGCAAGCACCCGACGATCCAGCAGATCTTCGAGAGCCTCAACGCCGACGGTGCCGACGGTGAACGCCTGATCGGCATCAACGGCAAGCAGACCCTGTACAACGGTCGCACCGGAGAGCCGTATGACAACCCGATCACCACCGGGTACATGTACATCCTGAAGCTGGCCCACCTGGTCGACGACAAGATCCACGCCCGTTCGACCGGCCCGTACTCGATGATCACGCAACAGCCGCTCGGCGGCAAGGCCCAGTTCGGCGGTCAGCGCTTCGGCGAGATGGAGGTGTGGGCCCTCGAGGCGTACGGCTCCGCGTACTGCCTGCAGGAGCTGCTCACCATCAAGTCCGACGACGTCCTCGGCCGCGTGAAGGTCTACGAGGCCATCGTCAAGGGCGACAACATCCCCGAACCCGGCGTGCCCGAGAGCTTCAAGGTGCTCATGAAGGAGATGCAGGCACTCTGCATCAGCGTCGAGGTGCTCGGCGACGACGGACGCGAGATCGAAATGCGTGATCTCGACGACGAAGTCTTCCGTGCCGCCGAAGAACTCGGTATCGACATCTCCCGGCCCGAACGCGGGACCGACGAAGACGACGCGCGACGTGCCGCTGAGCGCGCCGCACGCTGACCGGAACTGACGAGAGAGACAAAGGAACCCAACAATGCTCGACGTCAACATGTTCGACCAGCTCAAGATCGGGCTGGCCACTGCTGAAGACATCCGCCTCTGGTCACACGGCGAGGTCAAGAAGCCCGAGACCATCAACTACCGCACGCTGCGCCCGGAGAAGGACGGCCTCTTCTGCGAGAAGATCTTCGGGCCGACCCGTGACTGGGAGTGCTACTGCGGCAAGTACAAGCGCGTTCGCTTCAAGGGCATCATCTGTGAGCGCTGCGGCGTCGAGGTGACCCGCTCCAAGGTGCGCCGCGACCGGATGGGCCACATCGAGCTCTCCGCTCCCGTGGTGCACATCTGGTACCTCCGCGGCACCCGGTCGTGGCTGGCCTACCTCCTCGCCGGCATCGAGCCGAAGGAAGAGCTCAAGGCCAAGATGCTCGAGAAGGTCATCTACTTCGCCGCCAACCTCGTGTCGTGGGTCGACGAAGACAAGCGTCACGAAGACCTCGAGAGC
Organism: Ilumatobacteraceae bacterium; assembly: GCA_033344875.1. Lineage (NCBI taxonomy): Bacteria > Bacillati > Actinomycetota > Acidimicrobiia > Acidimicrobiales > Ilumatobacteraceae > Ilumatobacteraceae bacterium. The sequence goes on from JAWPMO010000001.1 coordinate 4,058,979, forward strand.
CTCGAGGCCGAGTACCTCGAAGAGCGCGACGAGATCCGCAAGGAACTCGAGCTCGCCGTCGACCGCCGCTTCAAGGAGCTCGAGGCCGAGGCCGAGGCGGCCGAGGCCGAGGGCACCGACACCAAGAAGATGAAGCGTGACGCCGACAAGGAGATCGAGGCCCTCCGCGAGCGGTACGAGCTCGAACTCGACCTCGTCGAGCGTGCGTGGGACGAGTTCAAGAGCCTGCACAGCCGCAAGATCATCGAAGACGAGATGCTGTGGCGTGAGCTCAAGGACAAGTACGGCGACTACTTCGAAGGTGGCACCGGCGCCGACGCGATCAAGGGCCTGATCAACCGGATCGACTTCGACGTCGAAGAGGTCAACCTTCGGGCCGCGATCGACCCGCAAGAGGGTCAGAAGCCGCTCAGTGCCCAGCGCAAGCAGAAGGCCATCAAGCGCCTCAAGATCGTCGCGTCGTTCAACCGTCGCAACGAGTCAGGGCGCCGGATCAACGATCCGATGGCGATGATCCTCGACGTCGTGCCGGTGATCCCGCCGGAGCTGCGTCCGATGGTGCAGCTCGACGGTGGCCGCTTCGCCACGTCCGACCTCAACGATCTGTACCGCCGGGTCATCAACCGGAACAACCGCCTGAAGCGCCTCCTCGATCTCGGTGCGCCCGAGATCATCGTCAACAACGAGAAGCGCATGCTGCAGGAAGCCGTCGACGCGTTGTTCGACAACGGCCGCCGCGGTCGTCCGGTCACCGGGCCGGGCAACCGTCCGCTCAAGTCGCTGTCCGACATGCTCAAGGGCAAGCAGGGCCGGTTCCGCCAGAACCTGCTCGGCAAGCGCGTCGACTACTCGGGCCGTTCGGTCATCGTGGCCGGCCCGACGCTCAAGCTGCACCAGTGCGGTCTGCCGAAGCTGATGGCGCTCGAGCTGTTCAAGCCGTTCGTCATGAAGCGGCTGGTCGATCTCGAGTTGGCGCAGAACATCAAGACCGCCAAGCGCATGGTCGAGCGGCGCCGCCCGCAGGTGTGGGACGTCCTCGACGACGTCATCAAGGAGCACCCGGTGCTCCTCAACCGTGCACCGACGCTGCACCGCCTGGGTATCCAGGCGTTCGAGCCGGTGCTGGTCGAGGGCAAGGCGCTCCAGATCCACCCGCTGGTCTGCACCGCGTTCAACGCCGACTTCGACGGCGACCAGATGGCCATCCACGTGCCGCTGTCGGCCGAGGCGCAGGCCGAGGCCCGCGTGCTCATGCTGTCGGCGAACAACATCCTGTCGCCGCAGTCCGGTCGCCCGATCGTGACCCCGACGCAGGACATGGTGATCGGCGGGTTCTACCTGACCGAGCACGTCGAGGGCGCCAAGGGTGAAGGTCGTGTCTTCCGCCATCTGTGGGAAGCCCAGAAGGCCTACGAGGAGAAGGCGCTCGAGCTGCACGCGACGATTCAGATGCGTCCCGGCAACGGCGTCGAGCCGTACGAGACCACGCTCGGACGTGCGCTCTTCCAGGAAGCCCTGCCCGACGGCTATGCCGAGCAGTTCGGCTACATCCAGGGCACGATCAAGAAGCGCGAGATGGGTGTGATCGTCGAGCGCCTGTCCGACAACTACAACGCGGTCGAGGTCGCCAACGCACTCGACAACATCAAGAACCTCTGCTACCGCTATGCGTCGCAGTCGGGCCTGACGGTGTCGATCGACGACGTCAAGACGCCGGCGGCCAAGCGCGAGATGATGGACGAGTACGAGGCGCAGGCCGACAAGGTCGAGACCCAGTTCCGTCGCGGCATCATCACCGACGGCGAGCGCCGCCAGCAGGAAGTCCGGATCTGGACCGACGCCACTGCCGAGGTCCAGGCCGCGATGGAGGCCGAGTTCAAGGCGCAGCGCTTCAACCCGATCGACATGATGGTCGGCTCGGGTGCTCGCGGCAACATGACGCAGATGCGTCAGATCGCCGGCATGCGCGGCCTGGTGGCCAACCCTCGTGGTGACATGATTCCCCGCCCGATCAAGTCGAACTTCCGTGAGGGTCTCGAGACCCTCGAGTACTTCATCGCCACGCCCGGTGCCCGCAAGGGTCTGGTCGACACGGCGCTGCGTACTGCGGACTCCGGCTACCTGACCCGCCGTCTCGTCGACGTCGCCCAGGAACTGATCGTGCGCGAAGAAGATTGCGGCACCTCACTCGGCATCTGGATCCCCAACGTCCACGCGGACACGCCGAACCAGCGCACCTACCTGGAGACGAAGTTGTTCGGCCGTGCGCTGCTCAACGACATCACGCTCTCCGACGGCACGACCATGGCCCGCAACACGATCGTCGGCGACGACGAACTCGTGACGCTCCGTGACGACGACGCGATCGACCGGGTGCGTGTGCGCTCGGTCCTCACCTGCGACGCCGAACTCGGCGTGTGTGCGCTCTGCTACGGCCGGTCGCTCGCCACGGGCAAGTCGATCGAGCTCGGTGAGGCCGTCGGTGTCATCGCGGCGCAGTCGATCGGTGAGCCGGGCACCCAGCTGACGATGCGGACCTTCCACACCGGTGGTGTGGCCGGCAAGGACATCGCCGGTGGTCTGCCTCGCGTCGTCGAGCTCTTCGAGGCACGCACCCCGAAGGGCGCCGCCCGCCTGGCCAAGGCCACCGGCGTGCTGCGTCTCGGCGAAGACGAGGGCAAGGGCATCCCGGTCACCGTGGTCGACGATGCCGGCGAAGAGCACGAGACGCTGCTCCCGCTCGGTGCCCGCCCGATCGTGGCCGACGGTCAGGAGATCAAGGCCGGCGACCTGATCACCGACGGTCCGTCCGACCCGAAGGAGCTCATGGAGATCAAGGGCATCCGCGAAACGCAGGTGTACCTGGTCGAAGAGGTCCAGAAGGTCTACCGCGACCAGGGTGTGTCGATCCACGACAAGCACATCGAGCTGATCGTGCGTCAGATGACGCGCCGGATCGGCGTGCAGGAGCCCGGTGGCACCGAGTTCCTGCCCGGCGAGCGGGTCGACTCCAAGGTGTTCCGCGACACCAACCGTCGCATGGTCGAAGAGACCAAGCGGCCCGCCGAGGGGCGCCCGGAGATCATGGGCATCACCAAGGCGTCGCTGGCCACCGAGTCGTGGCTGTCGGCTGCTTCGTTCCAGGAGACCACCCGGGTGCTGACCGAGGCCGCCATCGACGGCAAGTCGGACAGCCTCATCGGCCTCAAGGAGAACATCATCATCGGCAAGCTCATCCCGGCTGGTACCGGCATGATGAAGTACCGGGAGTTCGGCATCGAAGCCCCCGAGTACGAGCCGATGACGTACTACTCCAGCGACGTCGAGGACGAAGACCCCGCAGCGTTCCTGGCGAACCTGCACGGTTCCTACGAGGGCCAGCCCGCCACCAGCTGATCCCCGACGACCCGAATCGAACGGCCCGGAGCTTCGGCTCCGGGCCGTTTCGCGTTCCCGGGACCGTCAAGTATTCGATGCGCATCGGTCAAGACACCCTCAAGGCGATCACGAACGGCGTCGATAACAGGTGTCAAGCACTTGATATATCGAACGATGACCGACCTGGATCAATCTGTCACGACCGTGTCCCGCCCGGGAGCACGACCTCAACGCGTGGTGATCAACCGCGCCCCGGAGCCGTCCGAGGTGCAGCGGCGGCTCGAGCGGGAACGCAACCGGTTCACGGCCGGTGTCGTCGACCCGGCCGAGTTCGCGATCGAACTCGCCGCCGAGTTCGACCGGCGCAGCCGGGGCGGCCGCAACTGCATGGTCGGGACGATCTCGATCTTCGAGATGCCCGGGCTGCTCCACAAATACGGCCCGGGATACGTGTTCGACCGGGTCACCGACGTCACCGCGCTGCTCCATGACGTGCTGACGCCGATGGACATCGTGACGATCTCGGAGACCGGCGAGATCCTGATCATGGCCCGGGAGTCCAGGCTCTCCGCCGCGATCAGCCGGGTGGACCGGGTGTGCAGGGCGATCGCCGGCCGCCGGTTCGATCCGGACGGGGAGGGCGTGTTGCTCACGCCGTCCGCAGGCGTCGCGACGCTCGACGACGGCACTGATCCCGCCGACGTCGTGCGTCGCGCCGTCGACGCCCGCGAGTTGGCGGCCGGGCACCTCGACCTCCGGGTGCACCGATGGGAGCCGGCGATGTCCGCCGACACCGCACCGGAGGAGCGGCAACCGTTCGACCGCTTCAAGTGGCAGGACATCAAGGAGCGCCTCCGCGCCCCGACGCAGATCCTGTCGACCTACGTGCTCGGGCTCGTGATCCCCTTCTGCTTCTACTGGGGGATGGCGAACGTCGTGGGGCTCGACATCACCTACTGGATGTACCTGACCGTCGTGGCGACGCTCGTCCTCACCGGCGTCATGATCCTCGTGGAGGCGCAGTACGCGGTGCGGCAGAAGGAACCGCCCGAGGTCGACTCGTACCCCGAGGCGACGGCGATCATCTGCGCCTACCTCCCCAACGAAGCGGCCACGATCATGGGGACGCTCGATGCGTTCCTGAACATGGGGTACCCCGGCGGCCTCCAGGTGATCCTCGCCTACAACACCCCGAACTCGATGCCGGTCGAGCGCGAGCTCGCGAAGCTCGCGGAGGAGCACCCCGACCTCGACGTCGTGCGCGTCGAGGGCAGCACGTCGAAGGCGCAGAACGTCAACGCCGTGTTGGCGATGGCGCGCGGCGAGTTCACCGGCATGTTCGACGCCGATCACGAACCGCGACCCGGGAGCTTCGAGCGCTCGTGGCGCTGGCTCGCCAGTGGGTACGACGTGGTGCAGGGGCACTGCATGACCCGCAACGGTGAAGAGACGTTGCTGGCCCGGATGATCGCCGTCGAGTTCGAGTCGATCTACGCAGTGGCGCATCCGGGTCGCGCCAAGCTGCACCGGTTCGGCGTCTTCGGCGGCTCGAACGGCTACTGGCGAACCGAGCTGCTCCACGAGACGCGCATGCGTGGCTCGATGCTCACCGAGGACATCGACTCGTCGATGCGCACGGTCGAACGTGGCCTCAAGATCCGCTCCGACCGCGACGTCGTCTCGCGCGAACTGGCGACCACGACGTTCGAGCAGGTGTGGAACCAGCGGTTGCGGTGGGCGCAGGGTTGGTTCCAGGTGACGATGATGCACACGATCCGCGTGTGGAAGTCGCCCGGGCTGACGTTCCGCCAGAAGTTCGGAGCGTCGTACCTGCTCGGGTACCGCGAGGTGTATCCGTGGCTGTCGCTGCAGATCTTCCCGCTGGTCGCCTACTGGTTGTCCCGTGGCGACACGCTCAGCTACGGCTGGCCGATCTTCCTCTGTACGACCCTCTTCGTGCTCCACATCGGACCGGTCCAGACCTGGTACGCCTACCGGCTCGCCGACTGGGAGATCAAGCAGCACAAGAGTTGGTTCTGGGCCTATCTCTTCTTCTCGACGATCTTCTACACCGAGTACAAGAACACGATCGCCCGCGTCGCTCACATCAAGGAGTTCGTCGGGGAGCGGGCTTGGAAGGTGACCCCTCGCGGCGACGCACCGATCGAATTCGAAGACGAGGACGATGACGACCTCGACGAGGTGACCGACGAAGTCGGCGAGTCGAGCGGGGGCGCGCCCGACCAGGTCGTCGTGGTCACCGCATCCGGCCTCCCGACCCGTGCCCGCGCCGCCGCCGTGCCCGCTCCGGCCGTCGTCGCGCCGGGTCCGGTACCTGCCGGCGTTCGCCGCGCCGAGCGGGTCGGACGTCGAGACGACGCGTCGAACCCTGGCGGGCTGCCGGTCCGTCGTCCCGGGATCGAGGCCGACCCACCGATGCCGAGTCGCCGCGAACCCGCCGCGTTGCGTGCCGACGGGCTGCCACAGCGGACGCCGGTCGAGCCCGGAGAACGCGCGCCGGCGCCGAGCCAAGGCCGTACCGACCTCTTGGGCGGCCGTCCGCTCCCTGCCCGGACGTCGGACCGTGCGGACCGCGATCCCGGCGAGGAACTCGAGTCGGACCGACTGGGTCGTCATGCTGCCGGTCTGCACCCGACGGTCGGGCCCGCCGGCGAACCGTTGTTGGGTCGACGCCCGGGCCGCGGGCCCGTCCCGCGGGCACCCCACCTGGACGAGTCGCTGATCTCCGCCCGTGTGCGTGAACTCGTCGAGCGTCCGTTGCCGCAGTCACCGCCCGTCGGCGAACCCCTGCTCGGAGAGCGACGCGCCGAGCAGATCAAGCCCTAGCCGCTTCTGGCTTCGCTCAAGAATGTGAGTTTTGTGTGAAGTCGCCGGTCAGGCGCTCCGATACACCCGTTATGACACCTGTTCGCCCTCGCGCTTCGATCGTGCTCGTGGCCGTGATCGTCCTCACCGCCTCGGTGGGGGAGGCGGTCGCCGAGGCAGCTCCGGCATCGGTCACCGCACCCGCGGTGGTCGCCGAACCGGTGGTCGACGATCTCGAGCCGTACGCGGAGGTCGATGAACCGGTCTCCGATCTCACCGTCGACCACTGGTTCGACGTGGGCGGGCAGTCCCTGGCCGACGTGCGCCACGGGGTCGAGCCCGACGCGACCGTCGAGCAGCTGGGTGGATTCGAGTCGCCGGTGAACATCGGCGACGCCTACGCCACCCGCATCCGAACACTCCTGACGCCGGAGGTGTCGGGGCGATACCGCTTCTGGATCTCCGGCGACGACGACATGCGACTGTTCATGAACGCCGATGGTGCCGACCCGGCGGGGGCGAGCCGCATCGCCTACATCGCCGGGTGGACCACGTACCGCCAGTGGAACCGCTTCTGGAGTCAGCGTTCGGTCTGGATCGAGCTCGAAGCGGGTGTGTCCTACTACGTCGAGGCGATCGGGAAGGAAGGGTCGGGCGACGATCACTTCTCCGTCGCCTGGGAACTCGCCGACGGATTCGACCGCGAAGTCGTGCCGGCGCGGGTGCTCGAGGCGACTCAGCTCGGCGGGGGTGGCTGGCGGGCGGCGACGCCCGTCGGCCTGCCCGGTCTGCCGGCAGCGATGTCCGATCCCCAATGGACATCGGCCGTCGGGCCCGAGACGATGGTGGTCGGTTGGGCGCCGGTCGACGGTGCCGACTGGTACGAGGTGCGGCTCGAGGGCTCCGGCGAGGCTCGCACCGAGATCGCAGACGGGCCGAGCGTGGTGTTCGACGACCTGGTGCCCGACACCCGCTACCTCATCGAGATCGCTCCGGCGAGCAACGCCGGACGCGGGCGAGAGGTCGGCCGCGTCGTCGTGACGGCGAGCGGACCGTACCCGACCCCGGTCGCTCCGCCGGCCGGCGATTCGCCCGCCGTCACGTACGACCATTGGGACACCGGCTGGTGGACGCTGACCTCGGTGCCGGCCGGTCTCGCCCCGGAGTCGACGACGACGCTCGACACCGGACTCGAGGCCCCGCCGATGCGCGGGAACAACCACGCCTCGCGCCTCCGGGCGGTCATCACCCCGAAGCGCACCGACGCGTACACCTTCCACCTCGCCGGGGACGACGACGCTCGCCTGCTCTTCAACGCCGACGGCGCCTGGGCGCACGGCGCGGTGCCCGTCGCGTACGTCTCGGGTTGGACCGAGCAGTACCAATGGGACCGCTACGCCAGCCAGACCACGGAGAGCTTCGATCTCGTCGCCGGCGAGTCCTACTACATCGAAGCGATCGGCGTTCACGGTCTCGGCCTCGACCACCTCGAAGTCGGCTGGAGCACACCGGGGTCTGCGATCGAGGTCGTGCCGGCGGACGTGCTCGAGCCGACGATGTCGGGCGCAGGCGGATGGCGTGAGGACGCGAGCGGGCTGCAGGCCGCCCCCGGCGCGGTTCGCAACGTCGTCGACACCTGGTTGTCGGAGACCTCCGTGCAGCTCACCTGGGACGCACCGCTCGTGACCGACGAGTTGGGCGTCGCCGCCCACTACGTCGTGAGGATCGCCGGGACGACGGTCGCCGATGCGGTCACCGAGTCGACGATCAGGTTCGACGGATTGGTCCCCGGGGTGTCGTACACCGTCGAGATCGCCGCCGAGAACGACGAGGGCTCCGGCCCGACCGTCGACCACCGAGTCATCCGCGTCGTCCCGACGACCACCACGACCACGACGCCGGCGACGACCACCACGACGTCGGCTCCGATGACGACCACCACGTCGGCTCCGACCACCACGACCACCTCCACGACCACGGCTCCGACCACCACGACCACGTTGGCTCCGACCACCACGACCACGACCACGACCACCACCACGACGTCGGCTCCGACCACCACGACCACGGTGCCGTCCAACCCGCTGCCCGACCTCACCGCCGGGTACACCATCCTCGCCACCGGTGGTGACGAGTGCGAAGCCCGGCTGCAGCTGTCCGGATCGTCGATCGACGTGTTCGGCAACCTCCGCTCGAACGGCGACGTCATGGTGCAGGGCAGCAGCGTCACCGTCGACGGGGTCATCTCGTTCGGCGGCTCGTCGAACGTGTCCCACAAGGTCGTCAGCGACGGTGTGGCGCTCGACGAGACCACCACCGCCTCGGGTCTGACCTGGTCGGTGGCCGACTTCGCCCTCGGATCCCCGGTCGGGTTCGATGTCGCCCACCACCGCCACGACGGGTCCTGGTCGGTCGGCGGCGCCGTGTCGCCGGGCATCCACTACGTCGACGGTGACGTCCAGATCTCGGGCAACGGTGTCGACCTCAGCAGGGTGACGATCGTCGCGACCGGCACCGTCGGCATCTCCGGACCGGGCCTCGTGCTCAGCCCGGCGGCCCCCGGTCTGCCCACGGTGCTCTCGGGCGCGACCGGCTGCTACCGGACCGGGATCAACCTCTCGGCGAGTTCGATCTCCTGGAGCGGCGTGCTCGCCGCCCCGAACGCTCGGGTCCAGGTCAACGGGTCCGACCTCCAGGGCGGCCAGATCCTGGCTGCGTCGGTGCAGATGTCGGGCTCGCGGATCGAGATCGGCCGCTCGTCGCTCGCCGATGCGATCGTCGACTCCGGCGAGCCGGTCGTCTATCTCTCGTCCGAAGCGCTCGATGCCGCCAACCGGGCCGGCAGGGCGATCCGTCGGGGTCTCGGCGCCTGACGTCGCGGGTTGCCGCGACGCAACGCTGCCCATAACATTGCAGGGTCCTGTGAGAGGGAAGGTCCCTCGTCGTGCTGACACGCAGTGACACCGAACCGACGCATCAACACCGTCAACGAAGAAGGTCTGCCTCGTGCCCACCATCCAGCAGCTCGTCCGACAGGGTCGGAGCTCCAAGTTCACCAAGAGCAAGACACCGGCGCTCAAGGGTTCGCCCCAGCGCCGGGGTGTGTGCACCCGCGTGTACACCACGACCCCGAAGAAGCCGAACTCCGCACTGCGCAAGGTGGCGCGCGTCCGGCTCTCGAGCGGTATCGAAGTCACCGCCTACATCCCGGGCGAGGGCCACAACCTGCAGGAGCACTCGATCGTGCTCGTGCGCGGCGGTCGTGTCCGCGACCTGCCGGGTGTGCGATACAAGATCATCCGTGGAGCACTCGACGCCGCCGGCGTCAAGGGCCGCAAGCAGGCTCGCAGCCGTTACGGCGCGAAGCAGGAGCGCTGAGTCATGCCCCGTAAAGGTCCCGCCCCCCGTCGCGAGCTCGTCGCCGACCCGATCTACCGCTCGGTCGTCGTCACCCAGTTGATCAACAAGGTCATGCTGCACGGCAAGCGCAGCATCGCCGAGAAGATCGTGTACGACGCGATGTCGCTGATCGCGACCAAGACCGGCGAAGAGCCGCTCGACACCGTCAAGCGCGCCGTCGAGAACGTCAAGCCGCCGCTCGAGGTTCGCAGCCGTCGCGTCGGTGGCGCCACGTACCAGGTCCCGGTCGAGGTCCGTCCTCGCCGTGCCGGCACGCTCGCCATCCGCTGGCTCGTCGACTTCAGCCGGGCCCGCCGTGAGAAGACGATGGCCGAGTGCCTCGCCAACGAACTCATGGATGCCGCCAACGGCTTGGGCGCCGCGATGAAGAAGCGCGACGACATGCAGAAGATGGCCGACTCCAACAAGGCGTTCGCCCACTACCGCTGGTGACGTCCCGAGTCGTGCCCGTCGCGACTCGCCACGACATCCTCGAACGACCCGCCGGCGACGGCGGGTCGTTCGCTGTTTTCGGCGGAGCAGCGTCGAGGAGTGCCGGGTCGTCCGACCGCTAACCTCCCCGCGCATGAAGCTGCCGTTCCGATCGTCGCCGCTGCGGCGCTACTTCGAGCACAACGACGGTCACCTGATCGACAAGTGGATGCACTACTTCGGCATCTACGAACGCCACTTCGCGCCGTTCCGCCGCACCGATGTGCGGCTGCTCGAGATCGGCATCTCCCACGGCGGTTCGCTCCAGATGTGGAGGAGCTACCTCGGGCGTCGGGCGACGATCGTGGGGGTCGACATCGAGCCGCGGGTCGCCGACCTGGCCGAACCCGGCATCGACGTCCACGTGGGGAGCCAGTCCGACCCGGCGTTCCTCGCCGAACTCGTCGAACGGTACGGCGGATTCGACATCATCATCGACGACGGCAGCCACTGGTTCCGCGACCAGCAGGTCAGCCTCGACGTACTGTGGCCGGCGCTGTCCGAGGGGGGCGTCTACCTGGTCGAAGACGTGCACACGAGCTACCTACCGACCTACGAGGGCGGGCGCGGTGTCGACGAGACGTTCATCGGGGCGATCAAGGAGCGGATCGACGACCTGCACGGTTACTGGATCGAGGGGCAGGCGCCGCTCGAGTCCGAGTCGCGTCGATCCGACGAGCCGGCGGTCAACCGCTGGACGACCACGATCGAGGGCATTCACGTGTACGACAGCGTGGTGGTGCTCGACAAGCGCACCCGCGAGCGGCCGACCCGCCGAATGACCGGGCGGCCGGCGTTCGACACGCTCTACGACCATCCGGTCGAGGGGTTCATCGACGACGCGCACCGGGCACAGCTGGCCTCGCTCGGTCGGCCGATGGCGCGCCTGCGCCGCGCCGTCCGCGAGCCGCGCGCCACGTGGGCACGCGTGCGCTCCCGCTTCGGTCGCTGACCCGAACCGCCCGCTCGAGCGGCCGTCGCGATTGGTTCGGATTTCACGAACGCACTAAGATGGGTGTTCGGGGAACGAACGCGATGGGGGTCGTGACATGAACGTGCAGTCGATCATCGGATCCAAGGGGACCGACGTCGCCACCATCGAGCAGGTCGCGACGCTGGCCGACGCCATCGCCCGGCTCGGCGAGCACGGCATCGGGGCGCTCGTCGTCTCCGGCGACGGCAGCGCCATCGAAGGGATCGTCTCCGAACGCGACATCGTGCGGGCCGCGTCCCGCAGCGGTGCCGACTCGTTCGGAGCCACGGTCGGATCGGTGATGTCGACCGACGTCATCACGTGTTCGCTCGGCGATGGCGTCGACCGCCTGATGAGCCTGATGACCGAGCGCCGCATCCGTCATCTGCCGGTCGTCGACGATCGCGGACGGCTCGCCGGCATCGTGTCGATCGGCGATGTCGTCAAAGCCCGACTCGCCGAACTCGAGCAGGAGAACCAGGCGCTCAGCCAGTACATCTCCGGCCACTGACCCGGCGCCCCTCGACGTCCGTCCGCATCGCGGAGATCGACGGGAATCCTGTCCGTCCCAGGTGGTTGTTGGAACTCGGCCGATTACACTGGCCGATCGTGTTCGTGGCCGGTGCTGACCGGCACGACCGACGTTTTGTTCCTTGAGAGTTCGACCCGAAAGACGGAAGTGATCTGACGATGGCCAAGCGAGAGTTCCCCCTCGAGCGCACCCGCAACATCGGCATCATGGCGCACATCGATGCCGGTAAGACGACGACGACGGAGCGCATCCTCTTCTACACCGGGAAGAGCTACAAGATCGGCGAAGTCCACGACGGCGCCGCCACCATGGACCACATGGCGCAGGAGCAGGAGCGTGGCATCACGATCACGTCCGCGGCGACCACGTGTGTGTGGGACAACCACCGCATCAACATCATCGACACCCCCGGGCACGTCGACTTCACCATCGAGGTCGAGCGCTCGCTGCGCGTGCTCGACGGTGCGGTCACGGTGTTCGACTCGGTCGCCGGCGTCGAGCCGCAGACCGAGACGGTCTGGCGGCAGGCCAACAAGTACAACGTGCCCCGGTTCTGCTTCGTCAACAAGATGGACCGCATCGGCGCCAACTTCTATCGCACGGTCGACATGGTGAAGAGCCGCCTCGAGGCCAACCCGCTCGTGCTGCAGCTCCCGGTGGGCGCCGGCGGCCCCGAGTCGAACGAGCCGTTCATCGGTCTGGTCGACCTGATCAAGATGAAGGCCCTGCTCTGGCTCGACACCGACGAGAAGGACCTCGGCGCCACGTACGACGAGGTCGACATCCCCGACCACATGGTCGACCAGGCGAACGAGTACCGCGAGGCGCTCATGGACACGATCGCGACCGAGGACGAAGGGCTCATGGAGCTCTACCTCGGCGGCGAAGACGTGCCGGTCGACATGATCAAGAAGGCGATCCGTCAGGGCACGCTCAACAACGACTTCGTGCCGATCCTCTGTGGCTCGGCGTTCAAGAACAAGGGTGTCCAGCCGATGCTCGACGCCGTCATCGACTACCTGCCGTCACCGCTCGACGTCGAGCCGGCGCACGGGGTCACCACCGAGGGCGGCGAAGAGGTCGACGTCTATCGCGGCCCGAAGGACGATCCGTTCGCGGCGTTGGCGTTCAAGATCGTCGCCGACCCGTTCGGCAAGCTCACCTACTTCCGGGTCTACTCCGGCGAGATCAACAAGGGCGACGAGGTCTACAACTCCACCAAGGAGAAGCGTGAGCGTCTCGGCCGCATCCTGTTGATGCACGCCAACCAGCGCGAAGACCTCGACATCGCGATGGCCGGTGACATCGTCGCCGGGCTGGGCTTCAAGGAAGTCACCACCGGCGACACCCTCTGCGACCGCGACCACCACGTGATCCTGGAGAAGATGGAGTTCCCCGAGCCGGTCATCCACGTGGCGATCGAACCGAAGACCAAGTCCGACCAGGACAAGCTCGGCAAGGCGCTCAAGTCGCTGTCCGACGAGGACCCGACCTTCCGCATCCGCTCCGACGAAGAGACCGGCCAGACCGTGATCTCGGGCATGGGCGAGCTGCACCTCGAGGTGCTCGTCGACCGCATGATGCGCGAGTTCAACGTCGAGGCGACCGTCGGCAAGCCGCAGGTGGCGTACCGCGAGACCGTGACCAAGAAGGTCGAGGGCTACCAGTACAAGCACATCAAGCAGTCCGGTGGCTCCGGTCAGTTCGCCGTCGTCAAGCTCGACATCGAACCGAACCCGGGCAAGGGCTACGAGTTCGACGACAAGATCACCGGTGGCCGCATCCCGCGCGAGTACATCCAGCCCGTCAACCAGGGCATCCAGGCCGGCCTCGAGTCCGGGGTGCTCGCCGGCTACGGCATGGTCGACGTGAAGGTCAGCCTCGTCGACGGCCAGTACCACGACGTCGACTCGTCCGAGATGGCGTTCAAGATCGCCGGGCAGGCAGGCTTCAAGGAAGCCGCCGCCAAGGCCGGTGCCGTGCTGCTCGAGCCGATCATGGCCGTCGAGGTCGTCACGCCCGACGAGTACCTCGGCGACGTCGTCGGCGACCTCAACCGTCGTCGCGGTCGCATCGAGGGCATGGACGCCAACGGCAACGTGCAGCAGGTCAGGGCCCAGGTCCCGCTCTCCGAGATGTTCGGCTACTCGACCGATCTCCGCTCGTCCACCCAGGGCCGGGCCACCTACACCATGCAGTTCGCCGAGTACCAGCAGGTCCCCGAAGCGATCGCATCCGACATCGTGAAGCGGGTCCGCGGCGAGTGATCGCCGAGGTTCCCCGTTCCTTGACAACCCACATCTGATTCACCAGCGACAGTCGTCGTAGAAAGCACACGAGAGGTAGAGACACATGAGCAAGGCAAAGTTCGAGCGCAACAAGCCGCATGTCAACATTGGCACGATGGGTCACATCGACCATGGCAAGACGACGTTGACGGCGGCGATTTCGAAGACGTTGTCCGATCGCGGTTTGGCTGATTTTGCTGCGTTCGACACGATCGACAAGGCGCCGGAGGAGAAGGCTCGTGGTATCACGATCTCGATTGCTCATATCGAGTACGAGACCGAGAACCGGCATTACGCGCATGTCGACATGCCGGGTCATGCTGACTACATCAAGAACATGATCACGGGTGCGGCGCAGGTCGATGGTGCGATCTTGGTGGTGGCGGCGACCGATGGTCCGATGCCGCAGACGCGTGAGCATGTGTTGTTGGCCCGTCAGGTCGGTGTGCCGGCGATCGTGGTGGCGTTGAACAAGGCTGACATGGTCGACGACGAAGAGCTCCTCGAGTTGGTGGAGTTGGAGATTCGTGAGTTGTTGAACGAGTACGAGTTCCCGGGTGATGATGTTCCGGTGATCCCGGTGAGTGCGTTGAAGGCGCTCGAGGGTGATGCGGATGCTCAGGAGCAGGTGATGGCGTTGATGAATGCTGCTGATGAGTTCATTCCGGAGCCGGATCGTGATCTGGACAAGCCGTTCTTGATGCCGATCGAGGATGTGTTCACGATCACGGGTCGTGGCACGGTGGTGACGGGCAAGGTCGAGCAGGGCATCGTGAACACCGGTGATGAGATCGAGATCGTTGGGTTGCGTGATACGCAGAAGACGACGTGTACGGGTGTTGAGATGTTCCGGAAGTTGCTCGATCAGGGTCAGGCGGGTGACAACATCGGTGCGTTGTTGCGTGGTATCGACAAGGAGAATGTCGAGCGTGGTCAGGTGTTGTGTAAGCCGGGCAGTATCACGCCGCACACGAATTTCGAGGGTCAGGTGTATGTGTTGACGAAGGAGGAGGGTGGTCGTCACAAGCCGTTCTTCAACAACTATCGTCCGCAGTTCTTTTTCCGGACGACGGATGTGACGGGGACGATCGAGTTGCCGTCGGGGACGGAGATGGTGATGCCGGGTGACAACGTCGAGATGACGGTGGAGCTCGGGAAGGCGATCGCGATGGATGAGGGTCTGCGGTTCGCGATTCGTGAGGGTGGTCGTACCGTGGGTGCCGGCCGTGTCACCAAGATCCTCAAGTGACCGACGATTCGAACTGAAGAGAGACTGACATGGCACAGAACATTCGAATCCGCTTGAAGGCGTTCGATCACGAAGTCATCGACCAGTCGACGAAGAAGATCGTCGAGACGGTCAACCGGACCGACGCCACCATCCGTGGCCCGATCCCGTTGCCGACCGACAAGCACCGGTACACGGTCATCCGTGGACCGCACGTCGACAAGGACTCGCGTGAGCACTTCGAGATGCGCGTCCACAAGCGGCTGATCGACATCGTCAACCCCAACGCCAAGACCATCGACTCGCTGCAGCGCATCGAGCTCCCGGCCGGCGTCGACATCGAGATCAAGATCCAGCAAGCCTGAACCGACAGGTGATCCGAGCCGGCCACGTCGCCGATTCGGACACAACATGAACCCCGAGAGCCGGTGGCGTGATGCCACCGGCTCTCGTCGTTGTCGGGGGCATGTGTGAACACTGCGTGTCGAGCCGTCCCCGGCGTGCGAGCGGGGTCGCGAGAGGGGCTATTGTCCGCCCGATGACTGCGGCCGTGTCGATGCGATCGGTGACCAAGCGGTTCGACGATGTCGTCGCGGTCGATGCGCTCGACCTCGACATCGCCGACGGCGAGTTCTTCGCCCTGCTCGGGCCCTCGGGATGCGGCAAGACCACCACCCTCCGCATGATCGCCGGGCTCGAGATCCCATCGGCCGGCAGCTTGAAGATCTTCGGTGACGAGGTCGGCACCCTGCCGCCGAACAAGCGGCCCGTCAACACGGTGTTCCAGAACTACGCACTGTTCCCGCACATGTCGATCGCGGACAACGTCGCGTTCGGCCTGAAGATGCAGAAGGTCCCCAAGGCCGACGTGGCCCGCCGCGTCGACGAGGCGATCGGCCTGGTCCGACTGGGTGGCATGGAGAACCGGCGCCCGAACCAGCTCAGCGGTGGTCAGCAGCAGCGTGTGGCACTGGCTCGCGCCCTCGTCAACCGACCCAAGGTGTTGCTGCTCGACGAACCGCTCGCCGCGCTCGACCTCAAGCTCCGACAAGGCATGCAGATGGAGCTCAAGCAGTTGCAGCGCGAGGTCGGCATCACCTTCGTGTTCGTGACCCACGATCAGGAAGAAGCGCTGTCGATGGCCGACCGGATCGGTGTCATGGGCGACGGTCAGCTCCTGCAGGTCGGCACGCCCGAGGAGATCTACGACGCGCCGGTGAGCCGCTTCGTCGCGGACTTCATCGGACGGTCGAACTTCCTGCCCGGTACCGTCGAGTCCGACGACATCGTCTGCCTCGCCAACGGCACACGCATCGCCGTGAACTCGGCCGGTGCCGCCGGCGATCAGGTCGCCATCAGCCTGCGCCCAGAACGCGTCCAGATGGGTGCGGTGGGAGAGGCGCCCGACGGGCGGCCTTCGCTCGTCGGCACCGTTCAACTCATGACGTTCCTCGGGAGCGCGATCGTGTACCAGATCGCGTTCGACTGGCTGACGATCGAGGTGCGCGCCGAGAACCGGCCGAGCGTGGAGCGCCGACAGGTCGGTGACACGGTCAGCGTCTGGTGGCGCGACGACGCGGTCGCGGTGGTGCCCGGGTGAGTATCGACGCCGCAGAGTTGGCGTCGGGCACCGACGACGCCGACCACGCCGCGATCGGCGCGGACGTCGAGCGTCGTCTGCGCGCCGGTGACCGTCGCCGTGGCTTCCTGCTCGCTCTGCCCGCCTACGCGTACATGGTGCTGTTCTTCGGCGTCCCGTTGGTCATCGTGTTCGCCTACAGCTTCTCCACCCGTTCGCGCACCGGTGATCCGACCTTCTCCGAGCTCAGCTTCGACGCCTACGCGAAGTTGAAGGAGGAACTGGTCCGCAACGTCGCGATCAGGTCGGGGATCCTCGCTCTGGTCACGACCGTCCTGTGCCTCCTGTTCGCGTATCCGTTCGCGTACTTCGTGGCGACCCGCAAGGCGTCCACCCGGAACCTGTTGCTCGTCGCGGTGATGATCCCGTTCTGGACCAACTTCCTCGTCCGCAACTACGCGTGGCGGGTGCTGCTCTCGACGGGCGGGCCGATCTCGTCGGTCACGGAGACGATCGGACTCGGCGAGACCGACCTGCTGTTCACGCGGACGGCGGTCGTGATCGGTCTCGTCTACTCGTTCCTGCCGTTCATGATCCTGCCGCTGTACGCCTCGATCGAACGGATCGACTGGCGGCTGGTCGAGGCGAGCCGGGACCTGTACTGCAGCGGATGGAAGTCGTTCACCAAGGTCGTGCTCCCGCTTTCGCTCCCGGGGGTGATCGCCGGGTCGATCCTGGTCTTCGTGCCGAGCCTCGGTGCGTACGTGACGCCGGCGATCCTCGGCGGCGGCAAGGAGGCGCTGCTCGGTGAGTACATCGTGGGGCAGTTCCTGACGGCCCGCAACTGGCCCGTCGGTGCCTCGCTCTCGTTCGTCCTGATGACCGTCATGCTCGGCGCGACCATCGTGTACTTCCGGTCCGGGGGCAAGAACCTGTGAGTTCGTCCGCGAACCCCCGAGGGATCACCCGATGGCTGCTGGCCGGCAACGGCGGGTTGGTGCTGCTGTTCCTGTACGCCCCGATCATCCTGCTCGTGATCTTCAGTTTCAGCGCCGCTCGTGACCCGGGTGCCTGGGGCGGGTTCACCTTCGACTGGTATCGCGATCTCGGCAACGACGACAACGTGCAGAAGGCGATCGGGATCTCCGTCAAGGTCGCGATCGTCTCGACGATCGTCGCGACCCTGCTCGGCACGATGGCCGCCCTCGCCCTCGAACGGTTCCAGTTCCGGGGCAAGAAGGTGTTCGACGCGCTGCTGTACCTGCCGATCATCATCCCCGACGTGACGATGGCCGTGATGATGCTCCTGTTCTTCACGAAGGCGTTCGACGTCGTCGACCTGCTGTTCGGCATGCGGATCGGCAAGGGGTTCGCCACCGTCGTGGTCAGCCACGTCGCGTTCAACATCGCGTTCGTCTCGGTCGTCGTCCGGGCCAGGATCGCCGGGATGGACCAGACACTCGAGCAGGCCGCGAGCGATCTCTACGCCACGCGCTGGCAGGGCTTCCGGTACGTGACGTTGCCGCAGATCATGCCCGGCGTGCTCGGCGGGGCGCTCTTGGCGTTGACGTTGTCGCTCGACGACGTGGTCGTCACCCAGTTCGTGTCGGGACCCGGCAGCACGACGTTGCCCGTCTACGTCTTCGGCCTGATCCGGCGCGACGTGACGCCGCTGATCAACGCCGTCTCGGTCGTGATGCTCCTAGCATCACTCGTACTCGTCATCGCCTCACTCCTCGCGCAGCGTGCAAGTGCGGGACGACGGCGGCGAGATCTGATCACCACAGGGATCACTACAGGGGAGGAATAGATGAAGAAGCGACTGGCACTACCGCTGAGCGCGGTGCTGATCATCGGATCCGCCGCATGCGGCGGCGACGACGAAGGGACCTCGAGCGGCAGCGATTGTGAGGCCGGCCAGACCGACGGCGACCTCGCGCTGTACAACTGGTCCGAGTACCTCGACCCCGATCTGATCTCGGCGTTCGAAGCCGAGTACGACGTCACGGTCACCCAGGATTTCTACGACTCGAACGAGGCCATGCAGCCGGTGATCGCCGCCGGCAGCTCGGGCTACGACGTGATCGTCCCGTCCGACTACATGGTGTCGATCCTGATCGAGGGCGAGGACATCATGCCGCTCAACAAGGACGCGATCCCCAACTACGACAACCTGCTCCCGGAGTTCGCGTCCGGGCTGCCGTACGACCCCGACGGAGAGTACGTCGCCGCCTATCAGTGGGGTTCCACCGGACTCGGCGTCAACCTCGGCGAACTCGGCGACGACTTCCCGCGGTCGTGGGGACTCGTCTTCGACCCCGAACTGCGTGCCGAGTACGGCCTCGACGGCAAGGTCTCGCTGTTGAACGATCCGCGCGAGACGCTCGGCGCGGCGTTGAAGTACCTCGGCTATTCGCTCAACACCACGAGCGAGGAGGAGCTCGACGAGGCCCGCGACCTGTTGCGAGACACGGTGAGCGCACTCGCCGCGTTCGACTCGGACTCGTACGACGAGAACCTCGGCAACGGGACCACGATCGTCGGGCACGGCTACTCCGGCAACATGTTCGCCCAGTTCATCGACGCCGACGACCCCGAGAACTGGGACTACTTCATGCCGGAGGAGGGTGGCACGCAGTGGGTCGACAACATGGCCGTCGTCGCCGACGCGCCGCATCCGTGTACCGCGCACACGTTCATCAACTTCCTGCTCGATGCCGACAACGGGGCGGCGTTGTCCAACTGGAACTACTACGCCAGCCCGAACGAGGCGTCGCAGCCGATGATCGACGACGCGGTCAAGCCGTTCCTCGACAAGGCGACAGCCGGCGTCGACCCGGACAAGATCGAGTTCATCAGCGACACCGGTGACTTCGAGGTCAACTTCAGCGACGCCTTCACCGAGGCTCGCGGCTGACGTTCCGACCCGTCGGGCGGCGAGGGAGTCGCCGCTCGACGGGTGGATCGCACCCCGGTCGCAGGAATCCCATCCGGTCGGCCGGTGTTGCCACAGGTGTGAAGAAGGTGAGAACCATTCCGTCGCCCGTGACGAATGGTCAGTGTGATTGATAGACCTGGACCCATGACACCGCTGCCTCCCCCCGACAGGCCCGGTTCTTCCCCGGCGTCGACGTGGGCGTCACCGACGATCGTCGAGTTGACACCGAACGGGCCGGATCGGCGCGACGACTCCGCGCCACCGCCGCCTCCCCCGCAGCGCAAGCGGCGTCGCTGGGCGGGCCGTGTCGCCGCCGGTGCCGCGCTCGCGATCGCGATGGTCGGTGCCGGCGTGACCGGAGCGGTGGTCCAGCATCGGCTCGACGAAGACCCGACACCGCCGCAGCGCTCGTCCGGCGAGGCGCTCGACATCGGCGCGGTCCGCGCCGACGACCTCCCGCCGATCGACGTCGCCGCCGTCGCCGCCTATGTCGCACCGTCGATCGTGACCATCAGCGCCGACATCGACGGCCCCGAGGGCGTCGGCGGGTCGATCGGCACCGGCGTCATCACGACGTCCGACGGCGAGATCCTCACCAACGCCCATGTCGTCGAGGACGCCACGGCAATCCGTGTCCGCCTGGCGGGCGAGACCGAACCGCGTCCGGCCACCCTGCTGGCCGCCGACGCCGGCAACGACCTGGCGCTGCTGCGGGTCGCGGGCGACGATTTCGTCCCCGCCACCTTCGCCGACGCCGATTCGATGCGGATCGGCGACGAGGTCGTCGCGATCGGGTTCGCACTCGACCTCGACGGGGCACCGTCGGTCACCCGCGGCATCGTCTCCGCCCTCGACCGGACGATCGTCACCGCCGGGGGTGCACTCGACGGTCTCGTGCAGACCGATGCCGCCATCTCGTCCGGCAACTCCGGTGGACCGTTGGTCGATGCGCTCGGCCAGGTCGTCGGCATCAACACCGCCGTGGCCAGGGGCGATGCCACCGTCGCCGCGACCAACATCGGCTTCGCGATCTCCGTGGGCGAGGCGCTCCCGATCATCGAATCGTTGCGTGAACAGGCCGACGGCGAACCTCGTGACGAGGGCTATCTCGGCGTCGGACTCGACGACCGACGCGACGGCGGCCAGGGTGCGATCATCGCCCAGGTCGAGGAGGGCACGCCGGCCGAGGCGGCCGGGCTGCTGCCCGGCGACATCGTCATCTCCGTCGACGGGGCGCCGATCGAGGGTGGCGCCGGCCTGGTCGCAGCCGTTCGCGACCAGGAACCGGGCGACGAACTCGAGATCCAGGTCGTGCGTGGGAGCCAGGTCGTCACCGTGACGGTCGTGCTGACCGATCGACCCGAAGCCTGATCGCGGGTCGAACCCCGCAGGTTGTGGTGCCTGAACGGCACCGATAGCATTTCCTGGCCGTGTCCTGAGGGAACTCAGTCACGAACATAATCGCAATCGATGTCCATGTGAGCCTGATCCGGGTGACCGGCAGGGACCTCATGGCAACAACGTGACCGAGTGCTCCGCACGCCGTTTCGGCTGCGGAGCATTTGCGTGAGAAATCACCGGTCGCCAGTCAGCAGTGGATAGCCCCGCCGGGGCTCGATCAACAGCAAGGAACAGCCGGTATGGCACAGACAGTGATTCTCGGCGAGAAGGTCGGGATGACGCAGAAATGGGTGGATGACAAGGTCATCCCCGTCACGGTTCTCCGTGTCGAGCCCATGCGCATCGTCCAGATCAAGACCAACGAGCGCGACGGATACACCGCCCTGCAGGTGACCTACGGTCATCGCGAGGCGAAGAAGCTCAACAAGCCCGATGCGGGCCATTTCGAGAAGGCCGGCGTGCAGCCGGGCAAGCGGCTCGTCGAGCTGCGTCTCGACTCGGTCGACGGCTTCGAAGTCGGCCAGGAGATCACCGTCGAGTCGATCGCCGCCGGCAGCCGCGTCGACGTGACGGGCACCAGCCGAGGCAAGGGTTTCGCCGGTGTCATGAAGCGCCACAACTTCCGAGGCATGGGCGAAGGCCACGGCGTGCACCGCACGCACCGTATGCCCGGCTCGATCGGCGCCTGCTCGTTCCCCGGTCGTGTGTTCAAGGGCCAGCGGATGGCCGGCCACATGGGTCACGAGCAAGTCACCACGCTCAACCTCGAGGTCGTCGATTCCGACGTCGAGCGCAACGTTCTGCTGATCAAGGGCTCGGTTCCGGGTCCGAACGGCGGCGTCGTATCCGTCCGCAACGCCGTCAAGGCAACTGCCTCGTCGACCGGGAAGGGAGCCTGATCAACATGTCGCAGATCACCCTCAAGAACGCAGCCGGCAGCGACGCCGGCAAGGTCGACCTCGACGACAACACGTTCGGCATCGAGCCCAACGTGCCGGTCATGCACCAGGTCGTCACCGCTCAGCTCGCCGCCCGACGGGCCGGCACGCAGAGCACCAAGACCCGCAGCGAAGTCCGTGGTGGTGGCGCCAAGCCGTACCGCCAGAAGGGCACCGGCAACGCCCGTCAGGGCTCGATCCGTGCGCCGCACTACAGCGGTGGTGGCGTGGCCCTCGGCCCGAAGCCCCGCAAGTACGACCAGAAGACGCCGAAGAAGATGATCGGCCTCGCACTCCGCTCGGCGCTGTCCGACCGTGCCAACGAGGGCAAGATCATCGTCGTCGACTCCTGGGGTTGGGACTCGCCGAGCACCAAGGCCGCCAAGTCGGCGCTCGCCGGTCTCGGCATCGACGGCAAGGCGCTCGTCGTCGTCGACCGTGACGACGCCGCTGCGGCACTCAGCTTCCGCAACCTCGTCGAGGTCCAGCTGATCACCCCGGCCGAACTCAACGCCTACGACGTGCTCTGCAACGAGTACATCGTGTTCACGCAGGCCACCCTGCCCGCACCCGCCGCACCGAAGGTCACGAAGACCGAGGCCGCCCCCAAGTCAGCCGACGAGGGAAGCGCCAGCGACGAGTCGGAGGACGGGAGCGGTCAAAGCGAAGCGGAGACCAGTCCCGTCCCATCAGAATGGGCCGGATCGGCCAAGGCGCTCCCCGACGACGCGCAGCCCGAGGGCTACGACATCAAGGGCAACGCCGACTCGATGCTCTACCACGTGCCCGGGAGTGCGTTCTACGACCGCACCGTCGCCGAGGTCTGGTTCGACACCGAAGAGAACGCGGAAGCCGCCGGCTTCCAGAAGCCGCCGTCACAGCGTGACGCCGCCGACGAGAACGAGAGCGAAGGCTGATGAAGGACCCACGCGACATCATCATGGCGCCGGTCGTCTCCGAGAAGAGCTACGAGCTCATGGAGACCGGCGTCTACACGTTCAAGGTGCATCAGAGCGCCAGCAAGCCCGAGATCCGCGACGCCGTCGAGGCGATCTGGGGGGTCGAGGTGCTCAAGGTCAACACCCTCAACCGCAAGGGCAAGGCCACCCGAGTCCGAGGCACGAACCGCACCGGTTCCAAGCCGAACACCAAGCGCGCCATCGTCACGCTGGCAGCGGGCGAGATCCCGCTGTTCGAGAACTGAGGTCATCATGGCGATTCGTTCACGCAAGCCCACGAGCCCCGCACGTCGTTTCCAGACGTCGTCCGACTTCTCCGAAGTCACCAAGTCGACGCCGGAGAAGACGCTGCTGGCATCCAAGCCGAAGACCGGCGGCCGCAACGCCTACGGTCGCAAGACCTCGCGTCACCGCGGTGGCGGCCACAAGCAGCGCTACCGCGTGGTCGACTTCAAGCGGACCAAGGATTCGGTGACCGCCAAGGTCGCCGCCATCGAGTACGACCCGAACCGCACCTGCCGGATCGCGCTGCTCCACTACGCCGACGGCGAGAAGGCCTACATCCTGGCGCCCAAGGGCCTCAACGTGGGCGACCACGTCGAGAGCGGCCAGGGCGCCGACATCAAGCCCGGCAACGCACTGCCGCTCCGGTACATCCCGGTCGGTACCACGATCCACAACGTCGAGCTGCGGCCCGGTCAGGGTGGCAAGGTCGGTCGTTCGGCCGGCATCGCCGTCCAGCTGGTCGCCAAGGAAGGCGACTACGCCACGCTGCGTATGCCGTCGACCGAGATGCGTCGAGTCGCCATCGACTGCCGTGCAACGGTGGGCGAAGTCGGCAACTCCGAGCACGAGCTCGTCAAGATCGGCAAGGCCGGTCGCAACCGCTGGAAGGGCATCAAGCCCCAGACCCGCGGTGTCGCGATGAACCCGGTCGACCACCCCCTCGGTGGTGGTGAAGGCCGGACGTCCGGTGGTCGTCCCGCCGTGTCCCCGTGGGGCAAGCCCGAGGGCCGCACCCGTTCGAAGAAGAAGGCCAGCCAGAAGATGATCGTCCGTCGTCGCCGCTCCGGTCGCGGGCGTCGCTGAGGGATAGGGAAGAAGCAGAACCATGACACGCAGTCTCAAGAAGGGCCCCTTCGTCGACGAGCACCTGCTCAAGAAGGTCGATGCCCAGAACGACGCCGGCGAGCGCAAGGTCATCAAGACCTGGTCGCGTCGCTCGACGATCATCCCCGACATGGTCGGTCACACGATCGCCGTCCACGACGGCCGCAAGCACGTCCCGGTGTACGTCACCGAGTCGATGGTCGGCCACAAGCTCGGTGAGTTCAGCCCCACGCGGACCTTCAAGTTCCACGCTGGGCAGGAAAAGGGAGCTCGTCGATAATGCGCGGACCGAAGCTGAACGAAGGTGCCATCACGGCGACGCTCGAGCCGGGCGTCCGTCACGGCACCAAGGCCACCGCCAAGTACGTGCGGTCGTCGGCCTACAAGGCGCGGGTCGTGCTCGACCTGATCCGCGGACTCGATGTGTCGCGCGCCGACCAGGTGTTGCAGTTCACCGAGCGCGGCATCGCCCACGACATCCGCAAGGTGCTCGCCAGTGCGGTCGCCAACGCGAGCAACCCCGACAACACGGGTTCGTACATCGCCGACGCCGACGAGCTGTTCGTGCTCGCCTGTTTCGCCGACGAGGGCCCGACGCTGCGTCGTTTCCGCCCCCGTGCCCGTGGCCGCGCCACCCGCATCCGCAAGCGCACCTGCCACATCACGATCGTCGTCGCTCGCATGAGCGATGACCGACTCGAGGTCGTGCGGGCCCGCATCGACGGCAACACCGCCGGTGCCAGCGCCAACCGTCAGGCACGCGTCGAGCGCAGCCGCAAGCGCGCCGAAGCGGCCAAGGCCGGCGTCGACGCGATCGAGGCCGACGAGGCCACCGAGGATCTCGACGACGAGACCGCCGAGGACGTCGTCGGTACCGACGACGCCGAGGTGCAGGGTTTCGCCGACGTCGCCGATGCGGCCGACACCGCCGACGACAGCGGCGACGACGCCGTCGAAGCTCCGGCCGGTGAGTTCGCCGCTGCCGACTACGCAGGTGCCGTGCTGCCCGATGCCGATGGCAACGGGCCCGACACCCACCCGATCAAGGGCAACGCCGACTCGATGCTCTATCACACCCCCGACAGCCGCTACTACAAGGTCACCAAGGCCGAGGTGTGGTTCGACACCGAAGAGAACGCCGAGGCCGCAGGCTTCGCCAAGCCGGGCACCCAGAAGGACGAGGACTGATTCATGGGTCAGAAGATCAATCCGTACGGCTTCCGCCTCGGCGTGAGCACCGACTGGAAGAGCCGTTGGTTCTCCGAGCGTGAGTACAAGCAGTACCTCACCGAAGACTGGAAGATCCGTGAGGCGATCATGAAGCGGCTCGAGTCCGCCGCGATCAGCCGCATCGAGATCGAGCGGACCCGCGACAAGCTGCGCGTCGACGTGCACACCGCACGCCCGGGCATCGTCATCGGTCGTCGTGGCGCCCAGGCCGACGAGCTGCGCCAGATGATCACCGACATCACCGGCAACCAGAAGATCCAGCTGAACATCGTCGAGATCAAGACCCCCGAGCTCGACGCTGCGCTGATCGCACAGGGTGTCGCCGACCAGCTCGCCAACCGCATCGCCTTCCGGCGTGCGATGAAGCGGGCCGTCCAGAACGCCCAGCGCGCCGGTGCCCTCGGCATCCGCGTGCAGTGCTCCGGCCGCCTCGGCGGCGCCGAGATGAGCCGCACCGAGTGGTACCGCGAAGGCCGTGTGCCGTTGCACACGCTGCGTGCCGACATCGACTACGGCTTCCGTGAGGCGAAGACCGCCAACGGTCGCGTCGGCGTGAAGGTGTGGCTCTACAAGGGCGACATCCTCCCGTACAAGCCGGCCAACGAAGACAAGATCGCTCGTGAGGCGGCCATGGCCGTCGGCGAGACGTCGGGTCAGACCGCCGACGACGGCCCCCGCAAGGTCGTGTCGTCGGCAGCCCGCCAGCGCCAGGTCGCACCCGAGCCCGAGACGCAGCCCCTGATCAAGGACGCTGACCCCGAGCTCGAGAAGTTGCTCGACGAAGAAGAGACCATCGCCCGCAAGACCGGCGAAGGGGAGTGAGGAATCCATCATGTTGATGCCCCGCAAAGTCGCACATCGCAAACACCATCGTGGTCGCACGAAGGGCAAGGCCAAGGCCGGCACCGAACTGCATTTCGGTGAGTACGGCATCCAGGCCCTCGAGCCGGGCTGGCTGACCGCCCGCCAGATCGAGGCCGCCCGTATCGCCATGACCCGCGCCATCCGCCGTGGCGGCAAGGTCTGGATCAACATCTTCCCGGACAAGCCCGTCACGAAGAAGCCCGCCGAGACCCGCATGGGTTCCGGCAAGGGCAACCCCGAATTCTGGGTCGCCGTCGTGCGCCCGGGTCGTGTGCTCTTCGAGCTCTCGTACCCGGACGAGGCCACCGCCAAGGAAGCCATGAACAAGGCGATCCAGAAGCTCCCGATCAAGGCACGCGTCATCACGCGTGAGGAGATGATCTGACATGGCACGCAAGAACAAGCTGGCCGAGATGGACCTGACCGAGCTCGTCGAAGAGCTGCGCGAAACCAAGCACGAGGCGTTGAACCTCCGCTTCCGGAACGCGACCGGTCAGCTCGAGAACACCGCTGAGATCCCGAAGGTGCGCCGACAGATCGCGCGTATCAACACCCTCATCCGTCAGCGTGAGATCGCTGCGGCCGAGGCGGAAGGCTGAGAGACATGAGCGAAACAGACACCACCGCCACCGAGGCGTCGAGCACCGAGCGCACGGCCCGGAAGGTTCGTGAAGGCGTCGTGACGTCGGCCGGGATGGACAAGACGATCGTCGTCACCATCACCGACCGCGTGCGTCACGCCAAGTACAACAAGTTCGTCCTGAAGAGCAAGAAGCTCTACACCCACGACGAGACCA
Source organism: Ilumatobacteraceae bacterium (assembly GCA_033344875.1). NCBI lineage: Bacteria > Bacillati > Actinomycetota > Acidimicrobiia > Acidimicrobiales > Ilumatobacteraceae > Ilumatobacteraceae bacterium. The sequence continues at coordinate 4,085,911 of JAWPMO010000001.1, forward strand.
ACGACGCCGGAGTCGGCGACAAGGTCCGCGTCATGGAGTGCCGGCCGATGAGCAAGAACAAGCGCTGGCGTCTCGTCGACGTCATCGAGCGGGCACGGTGAACCGATGATTCAGCAAGAGTCGCGACTTCGGGTCGCCGACAACAGTGGTGCCAAGGAAGTCCTCTGCATCAAGGTGCTCGGTGGCACGCGCCGCCGGTACGCCTCGATCGGTGACGTCTTCGTGGCCACCGTCAAAGATGCCATCCCGGGCGCCGGGGTGAAGAAGGGCGACGTCGTCAAGTGCGTCGTCGTCCGAGTCAAGAAGGAAAAGCGTCGCCCGGATGGCAGTTACATCCGCTTCGACGAGAACGCAGCCGTGCTGATCAAGGACGATCTCACGCCTCGCGGCACCCGCATCTTCGGCCCGGTCGGCCGTGAGTTGCGTGATCGCAAGTTCATGCGCATCGTGTCGCTCGCACCGGAGGTGATCTGACATGAAACTCCGCAAGGGAGATCCGGTCCGTGTGATCACGGGCAAAGACAAGGGCAAGGAAGGCGTGGTCGAACACGTCTACCCCAAGGCCAACAAGGTGATCGTCACCGGTGTGAACACCGCGTCGAAGCATCAGCGTGCCGCTCGTGCCAACGAGCAGGCCGGGATCATCGACCGCGACATGCCGATCGACGCCTCCAACGTCATGTTCGTGCACAAGGGCAACACCGTGCGTCTCGGATACACCGAGAACAGCAAGGGTGAGAAGGTCCGTATCGCACGCCCGAGTGGTGAGGAAGTCTGATGAACGCCACCGCAACCCAGCCCCGTCTCAAGGCGCGGTACAACAACACGATCAAGGCGCAGCTCGCCAAGGACCTCGGCATCGAGAACGCGATGCAGATCCCGAGGCTCGACAAGATCGTCATCAACATGGGCGTCGGCCGGGCCACGCAGCAGCCGTCGCTGCTCGAAAAGGCCGTCGACGAGCTCACGCTGATCGCCGGCCAGAAGCCGGTCGTCACCAAGGCGCAGACCTCGATCGCCGGCTTCAAGCTCCGTGAGGGCCAGGCCATCGGCACCAAGGTGACGCTGCGCGGCGATCGCATGTGGGAGTTCTACGACCGCCTGATCTCGGTGGCCATCCCCCGTATCCGTGACTTCCGCGGTCTGCCGGCTCATTCGTGGGACGGCCGGGGCAACTACACGTTCGGTCTCAACGACCAGACCGTGTTCCCCGAGATCAACGTCGACAACGTCGACCACCAGCGGGGCATGGACATCACCATCGTCACGACGGCGGTCACCAACGAGGCCGGCAAGGCGCTGCTCGATGCGTTCGGCTTCCCCTTCAAGAAGGGCGCCGACGCCGACAACGCCCCCCGCAAGAAGAAGAGCCGTGGTCCGTACCGCGGTGGCAAGAAGAAGTGAACGAGTAGGCGAGAGAGAGATACGACATGGCCAAGAAAGCACTCGTCAACAAGGCGGCTGGTACGCCCAAGTTCAAAGTTCGCGCCTACACCCGCTGCCGCCGTTGCGGCCGGTCCCGTTCGGTCTTCAGGAAGTTCGGCCTCTGCCGCATCTGCTTGCGTGAGCTCGCACATGCCGGTGAGATCCCCGGCCTGACGAAGTCGAGCTGGTGAGGGAGGAAGAAACATGCTGACTGATCCCATTGCCGACATGCTGACCCGGATTCGCAACGCGAACACGGCGATGCACGACGAGGTGCGTATGCCCTCGTCGAAGCAGAAGGTCGCACTCGCCAAGGTCCTCGAATCCGAGGGCTACATCGGAGGCTTCGAGGTCGCACCGTCGACCAAGGGCCCCGGCGACGTGCTCACCATCTCGATGAAGTACTCCGACGATCGTGAACGCACGATCTCCGGCCTTCGTCGCATCTCCACCCCGGGCTTGCGCGTCTACCGCAAGTCGACCGCCGTGCCTCGTGTGCTCGGTGGTCTCGGTGTGGCCGTCCTGTCCACCAGCCATGGGCTCATGACCGACCGCGAGGCGCGCAAGCGCAACGTCGGCGGCGAAGTCCTCTGCTACGTCTGGTGAGCCAGAGGATCGAAGGGAAGACTCATGTCTCGTATCGGTAACGCACCCGTCACCGTCCCGTCCGGCGTCGACGTCACGGTCGCCGACGGCAACGTCACGGTCAAGGGCCCGAAGGGCTCGCTCAGCCGCCCCATCCCGGGTGGCATCGAGATCCGTCAGGAGGACGGCGCACTCACGTTCGTGCGCCCCAACGACGAGCGCAAGAACAAGGCGCTCCACGGCCTGACCCGGAGCCTCGTCAACAACATGGTCATCGGGGTCACCGACGGCTACAAGAAGCAGCTCGAGATCGTCGGCGTCGGCTACCGCGCCGAGGCCCAGGGTGCCAATGCGCTCCGGCTCAATCTCGGCTTCAGCCACCCGGTCAACGTGACCGCTCCCGAGGGCATCACCTTCGAGGTCCCGGCCCCGACGCAGGTCGTCGTGTCCGGCATCGACAAAGAGGTCGTCGGCCAGGTGGCCGCCAACATCCGCAGCATCCGCAAGCCCGAGCCCTACAAGGGCAAGGGCGTCCGGTATGCCGGCGAGCGCGTCCTGCGCAAGGCCGGCAAGGCAGGTAAGAAGTAATGAGTGACATCGCCAAGGCACGCCGTGAGGGCCGCATCCGCCGCCATCGTCGGGTCCGCAAGAAGGTGCACGGCACCGCGGCCCGTCCGCGCCTCGCCGTTCACCGGTCGAACAAGCACATCACCGTCCAGGTGATCGACGACGACGCCCGCCGCACGCTGGCGGCTGCGTCCACCAACGAAGCCGACCTGCGCAGCAGCAGCGGTGCGACGGTCGCCGCGGCCGAGCGCGTCGGTCAGCTCGTCGCCGAGCGGGCCAAGGCCGCCGGCATCGACACCGTGGTCTTCGACCGCGGTGGATTCGCCTACCACGGTCGCGTCGCTGCGATCGCCGAGGCAGCACGCAAAGCAGGTCTGGAGTTCTGATGGCGTACAACAACGACAATCGCAACGATCGCGACAACGAGGGCGGGCTGCGCGAGTCGCGCGTCATCACGATCAACCGTGTCGCCAAGGTCGTCAAGGGTGGCCGTCGCTTCAGCTTCACGGCGCTCGTCGTGGTCGGTGACGGCAACGGTCGCGTCGGCCTCGGCTACGGCAAGGCCAAGGAAGTTCCGTTGGCCATCCAGAAGGGCACCGAGGAAGCCAAGCGCAACCTCTTCGAGGTGCCGCTGGCCGGTTCCACGATCATCCACCCCGTGCTCGGCTCGACCGGTGGCGGTCGTGTGCTCATGAAGCCGGCATCCGTTGGTACCGGCGTCATCGCCGGTGGCGCCGCACGCATCATCCTGGAAGAAGCCGGTGTGCACGACATCCTGTGCAAGTCGCTCGGCTCCGCCAACCACATCAACGTCGCCCGCGCCACGATCGCCGGTCTCAAGTCGCTCCAGCGGCCCGACGAGATCGCCAAGCGCCGTGGCATCCCGGCCGACACGTTCGTGCCGAAGGGTCTGCTCAAGGCGTACGAAGAGCGCCAGAAGCAGATGGCTGCCGGCGTCTCCACGAGTCAGGACTGAGGGAACGACCAATGAGTGAGAACACCATCTCCGTCAAGCAGGTGAAGTCCGCGATCGGCGAGAAGCCCAAGGCTCGCGGCACCCTGCGGGCGTTGGGTCTCGGCCGGATCGGCAAGACCAACACCCTTCCCGATCGCCCCGAGATCCGCGGCATGATCCATCGTGTGCCGCACCTCATCGAAGTCACAGAAGGAGCTGAGTGATCATGCGTGTCGACGATCTCGCACCAGCACCAGGTTCGAAGCGGCGCGCCAAGCGCGTCGGCCGCGGTATCGGCGGCAAGGGCGGCAAGACCGCCGGTCGCGGTACCAAGGGACAGCGCGCCCGCAACACGGTCGCGCGCGGTTTCGAAGGTGGCCAGATGCCCCTCAAGCAGCGGGTGCCGAAGCTCAAGGGCTTCACCAACCCGTTCCGCGTCGAGTACTCGGCGGTCAACCTCGACACGCTGAACGAACTCGGCGAGTCGACGGTCGATCCCGACCTGCTCGTCGCTCGTGGCATCGTCCGGAAGGGCGCCTTCGTCAAGATCCTCGGCCGCGGTGAGATCACCGCCAAGCTCGACGTCCACGCACACGCGGTCTCCAAGGCGGCCGAAGCCGCGATCACGGGTGCCGGTGGCACCGTCACGCTGATCACGCTGCCGTTCAAGGAAGAGGGCAAGGCGGGCCGACCCGCCGCCAAGGGCAACCAGTTCACGAACCGGTAACTCCGGTCGACCTGCGACGGCGGCGGCTCCTCGCGAGCCCCGCCCGCTAACCTGCCCGAGTCCCCGAACACGAGGAAAACATCGCCAGTGCTGTCGAATTTGTTGAACATCTTCAAGGTTGCGGATCTTCGGAACAAGATCCTGTTCACCTTCATGATCGTGGCGCTGTACCGCATCGGTGCCGCCATTCGTGTGCCGGGCGTCGACCCGCTCGCGATCGATCAGCTCCAGGAGAGCACCGGCGACGGTGTGCTCGGCTTGTTCAACCTGTTCTCCGGCGGTGCCTTCGAGTCGTTCTCGATCTTCGCGCTCGGCATCATGCCGTACATCACGGCCAGCATCATCATGCAGGTGCTCGGCGTCGTCATCCCCAAGCTGGAAGAACTCCAGCAGGAGGGTGCCGTCGGTCAACGCAAGATCACGCAGTACACCCGCTACGTGACGATCGCGTTGGCGCTGTTGCAGTCGACGGTGCTGGTCTTCCTGTTCGGTACCGGCGGTGGCGGCGCGTTCTTCAGCGCGGTCCAGGCGCCGTCGGTGCCGCTGTTGCCCGACGGCATCTGGCCGCGCGGCTACCTGATCATCCCCACCCTCGTCGCCGGCACCGCCGTCCTGATGTGGATGGGTGAGCTGATCTCGCAGCGTGGCATCGGCAACGGCATGTCGATGGTCATCTTCGCCTCGGTCGTCGCCTCCTTGCCCGGCGGGTTCTACTCGATCCTCCAGGTCAACAAGGTCTTCTGGTTCGTGGTGATGATCGTCGTCACGATCGGGATCATCGTGGCGGTGGTGTTCATCGAACTCGGCCAACGCCGTATCCCGGTCCAGTTCGCGAAACGTGTGGTAGGCCGTCGGATGATGGGTGGCCAGAACACCTACATCCCGCTCAAGGTCAACCAGTCCGGTGTGATCCCGATCATCTTCGCCAGCTCGATCCTGCTGCTGCCGGCCATCATGGTCAGCTTCCTCGGCAACGGCGACGCGAACAGCAGCAACTGGTGGGACAAGGCTCGTGGCCAGGCCCAGGAGTTCGTCGACCAGTACATCCTGAACAGTCAGAACCTGGTGTATGTCACGATCTTCGCCCTGTTGATCATCGCCTTCGCCTACTTCTACAACTCGATCGCGTTCGACCCGGTCCGCCAGGCCGACCAGATCCGCCGTCAGGGCGGGTTCATCCCCGGCGTCCGTCCCGGTCCGCAGACCGAGGCGTACCTCGGCAAGGCCGTCAACCGGATCACGCTGCCGGGCGCCGTGTTCATCGCGATCATCGCGATCCTGCCGTATCTGATCCTGTGGGCCGCCGACGTGAACTCCTTCGCCTTTGCCGGCACGAGCGTCCTCATCTCGGTGGGTGTGGCCCTCGAGCTGATGCGCCAGATCGACAGCCAGCTGATGCTGCGCAACTACGCCGGGTTCCTGAAGTAGTCGCCGTCCCGTGATCCCGGGTGCACGCCTCATCATCCTCGGCCGGCAGGGAGCCGGTAAGGGGACGCAGTGTGTCCGACTGTCGCGCCACTACGTCGTCCCGCACATCTCGACGGGTGACATGCTGCGCGCCGCGGTCCGCGAGGGCACCGAGCTTGGCCTGCTCGCGAAGCAGATCATGGAGGAGGGCGGTCTGGTCGGCGACGACATCATGATCGGCCTGGTCGACGAGCGGCTCGCCAAGCCCGACGCCGACAGTCGCGGCTACATCCTCGACGGGTTCCCCCGCACGGTCGCGCAGGCGCAGGCGCTCGACGAGCTGACCGCCGCCAAACCGATCAACACGGTCATCGACCTCGACGTGCCCCGCGAAATCGTGCGCGAGCGTCTCTCGGCGCGGCGCGTATGCCGTGACTGCGGCACCAACTACACGGCGAGCGACAACGAACCGTCGCCGTGGATCTGCGACGTCTGTGGCGGCGACGTGCAGCAGCGCGCCGACGACACACCCGAGGCGGTCGACCGTCGTCTCGACCTCTACGAGGAGCAGACCGCTCCGTTGATCGAGTATTTCAGTAGCCGCGGTGCACTCGCCGTGGTCAATGGTGTCGGGCATCCCGACCACGTGTTCAAGCGTCTCACCGACGCGATCGAGGCCCGCCGGTAGGCGGCCCACCGCTAGCACATCGCCTCGGAAAAGTGGCGGATCCTGCCATTGGGGATCGCGCCCGCTTCCGATAGCATTGCTAGTCGGTCTGTGTGCAGACCACCAACGAAAGTCCGCTGAGCTGGGGAAATCCTCAGTTCGTACCGAGGAGAGTTTCCCCTGGCAAAGCCCAAAGACGACGCCATCGTGCTCGAAGGCACGATCGTCGAGTCGCTTCCGAATGCAATGTTCCGTGTCGAGCTCGAGAACGGCCACAACGTGTTGGCCCACATCTCGGGGAAGATGCGGATGCACTACATCCGCATTCTGCCCGGCGACAAGGTGCAGGTGGAACTCACTCCCTACGACCTCACCCGAGGCCGTATCACGTACCGATACAAGTGAGCCGAAGAATTGAGATGAAGTCGTGAAGGTCCGACCGAGCGTCAAACCCATGTGCGAGAAGTGCCGCGTCATCCGCCGGCACGGCCGCGTCCAAGTCATCTGTGAGAACCCGCGCCACAAGCAGCGCCAGGGCTGAGAAGAGAGTACGAGAATGGCACGTATTGCTGGCGTCGACATCCCCCGCGAGAAGCGGTTGGAGATCTCGCTCACCTACATCTTCGGGATCGGTCTCACGACCTCCCAGAAGATCTGTGATGAGCTCGAACTCGACCGGAACACGAAGGTGTCCAACCTGACCGAGGACGAGGTCAACAAGATCCGTCAGTACGTCGACCAGAACCTCACCATCGAAGGTGACCTGCGTCGCGATGTCCAGAACGACATCAAGCGCAAGATCGAGATCGGGTGCCTGCAAGGCGTCCGCCACCGCAAGGGCCTTCCGGTCCGCGGGCAGCGCACCCACACCAACGCCCGGACCCGCAAGGGCCCGAAGCGCACGGTGGCCAACAAGAAGAAGGCAGTGAGGAAGTAAGCCATGGCCAAGGCAAAGCCGGGCGGTCGTCGCCCCCGCAAGCGCGATCGCAAGAACGTCTCCTCGGGTGTCGTGCACATCAAGAGCTCGTTCAACAACACGATCGTCACCATCACCGACGCACAGGGCAACGTGATCTCCTGGGCATCGTCGGGTGCCGTCGGCTTCAAGGGCAGCCGCAAGAGCACGCCCTACGCTGCCCAGCAAGCCGCCGAGCGCGCGGCGAACGCAGCGATGGAGCATGGTCTCCGTCGCGTCGAAGTGCAGGTGAAGGGCCCGGGTTCGGGTCGCGACACCGCGGTTCGTTCCATCCAGAACACCGGCATCGAGGTCACGTCCATCAAGGACGTCACGCCCGTGCCGCACAATGGCTGCCGCCCGCCGAAGCGGCGCCGAGGCTGAGGTAGATCATGGCTCGTTACACCGGACCCAAGGTGCGCCTTTCGCGTCGCCTCTCCACCAACATCTTCGAGAACGAGAAGGGCCGCAAGGCGCTCGATCGTCGTCCCTTCCCGCCGGGGCAGCACGGCCGGACCCGCCGTCGCAACGCCGGCAGCGAGTACCTCGCCCAGCTGCAGGAGAAGCAGAAGGCCAAGTACATCTACGGTCTGCTCGAACGGCAGTTCAAGAAGACCTACAACGAGGCGAACCGTCTGCAGGGGCCGACCGGTGAGAACCTGTTGATCCTCCTCGAGACCCGTCTCGACAACGTCGTGTACCGAGCCGGCTGGGCATCGACCCGCCCGCAGGCCCGTCAGTTCGTGAACCACGGTCTGATCAAGGTCGACGGCAAGCGAGTCGACATCCCGTCGTACCGTCTGAAGCAGGGGCAGGTCGTCACGCTGAGCGAGAAGGCCACCAACATGATCGTCGTGCAGCACAACATCGACACGCTCGACCGGTCGCTCGTCGGCTGGCTCGAGACGGGCGATGGTGGCAAGCAGGTCACCGTCCGCAGTCTCCCCCAGCGCGAGCACATCGATGTGCCGGTGCGCGAGTCCCTCATCGTCGAGCTCTACTCCAAGTAGTCCGCTCGCCGCCGCGGCGTGAGCCGCCGCACCTCAACACGTCACCCGCGAAATCAGCGTCATCGGACGCTCAGAAAGGACCCGGCAGCACATGCTCGTCATGCAGCGCCCTTCCGTCGAAGCCCTCGGCGAGGAGAGCAACAACCAGCAGCGCTTTGCGATCGGTCCGCTCGAGCCCGGCTTCGGCCACACGCTCGGCAACTCACTCCGTCGTACCCTGCTCTCGTCGATCCCCGGCGCAGCGATCACCACGGTCCGCTTCGACGAGGCGCTCCACGAGTTCGACACGATCTCGGGCGTCGCCGAAGACGTCACCGACATCATTCTCAACCTGAAGGACGTCGTGCTGACGTCGGTCGCCGACGAGGCGGTCAACCTGCGCCTCGACGTGCGTGGCCCGGCGGTCGTGACCGCCGGCGACATCGAGTGCCCCGCCGACGTCGAGGTGCTCAACAAAGACCTCCACATCGCGACGCTCAACGGCAAGGCACGCCTGTCGATCGACCTCAGCGTCGAGCAGGGTCGCGGCTACGCGTCGAGCCAGCGTGAGATCGAGACCCGCACGATCGGTGTCATCCCGATCGACGCACTGTTCAGCCCGGTCCGCCGGGTGAGCTTCGAGGTCGAGCCGACCCGCGTCGAGCAGTCGACGAACTACGACAACCTGATCATGGAGATCGAGACCGACGGCTCGATCGATCCGGCCGACGCGCTCGCCTCGGCCGGCGCCACGCTCCGGTCTCTGGTCGACCTCGTGGCCTCGATGAGCGAGGAGCCCAAGGGCCTCGAGCTCGGCGAGATGATCGACACCACCACCTCGTCGCCCGACCTCGACCTGCCGATCGAAGACCTCGATCTGTCGGAGCGGCCGCGCAACTGCCTCAAGCGGGCGCAGGTCAACACGGTGGGCGAGTTGCTCACCAAGAACGAGGACGACCTGTTGAACATCACCAACTTCGGCCAGAAGAGCCTGGACGAGGTCAAGGAGAAGCTGGACGAGCGCGGCCTCACGCTGCGCGGCTGACGTCCAGTTCGCACTGATTCGAAAGACACACTGACATGCCTGCAACCCCACGCCGCGCCACCAACTTCGGTGGCAGCTCCCAGCACCAGCGACTCATGATGGCCAACCTGGCCGCGTCGCTGTTCGCTGCCGAGGGCATCACCACGACCGAAGCCAAGGCGAAGGCGCTCCGCCCCATCGCCGAGAAGCTGATCACCAAGGCCAAGAAGGCCCAGGACGGCCCGATGCGAGTGCACCGGATCCGCCAGATCCAGGGCTACCTCGGCGACCGCGAGATGACGCACAAGCTGATCAACGACGTCGCGCCGCGGTACACCGAGCGCAACGGCGGCTACACCCGCATCCTGAAGCTCGGGCCGCGCCCGGGCGACGCCGCCAAGATGGCGCGCATCGAACTCGTCTGATCGACGACCCGGACCGGCGCAGCCCGTCCGAACGGTCCCGACCACATGGTGCAGAACTGACTCGAACCCGGTGCCACGGCACCGGGTTCGAACAATTCGGGGTGGCGGCCGACACGGACGCTCATGGCCTCCCAGGGCGCCTCGGTGCCGGCGATGACGTCGACGGTGTTCCCGTCGTCTGCGGGCCAGGCCGCCCGTAGTCTGGCCGGATGCCCGAGGTCGCATCGTCCGCCGACGCGGAACTGCGTCGCGCCCGGTTGACGGTGGCGTATCGCGGCACCGACTTCCGCGGCTTCGCGGAGAACCGCGGCGTCCGCACGGTGATGGGCGATCTCGTGAGGGCAGCGTCGAAGGTCGCCCGCCGCGATCTGGAGTTCTCGATGTCGGGTCGCACCGATGCCGGCGTGCACGCCTGGGGCCAGGTGATCTCCGGAGACCTCCCGGCCGGTCTCGACCTGGGCGATCTGCAACGGCGGGTCAACAAGATGTGCGCCCCGGAGATCGCCATCCGTTCGGCCGAATGGGCGGAACCCGACTTCGATGCCCGCTTCTCGGCGACCTCCCGTCGGTACCGGTACCACGTGTGGAACGATCCGGCGCCGAACCCGCTGCTCGCCGACATCAGCTGGCACGTGCACCGACCTCTGGACGTCGACGCGATGCAGGCGGGTGCGCTTCCGCTGCTCGGCGAACACGACTTCGGATCGTTCTGCCGCAAGCCGAAGATGCCCGACGACATGGAGCCGGCGAGCTTGGTGCGGATCCTCCGCGAGGCGTCCTGGACCCGCGTCGACGACACGCCGATGCTGCGTTTCGAGATCGCCGGGAGCGCGTTCTGCCACCAGATGGTCCGTTCGATCGTCGGCACGCTCGTCGACGTCGGGCTCGGCCGGATCGCGGCGGCCGCGATGCCCGGGATCCTGGCCGCCCGCAACCGGGAGTCGGCCGGCACCGTCGCCCCGCCGACCGGGCTGGTCCTCTGGGAGGTCGGCTACGACGGCGTCCGCTGGGATGCCGACCGCGAGAGCTGAGGGCGAGAACCTGGCGGGCACGTTGCCGCGCGTGCCCGCGGCCCCATATCATTACCCGGTTCATTTGCGGCCCTGTCGGCTGCCTGGCTGCGACACCGATTGCAGAGAGTTGCGAGAGCGAAGTTCGATGAAGACGTACACACCGAAGTCCAGCGAGATCACCCGTGAGTGGCACATTGTCGACGCCGAGGGCATGGTCGTCGGCCGCATGGCGACCGAGGTCGCCCGCCTCCTGCGCGGCAAGCACAAGCCGACCTACTCGCCGCACATCGACACCGGCGACCACGTCATCATCATCAACGCCGACAAGGTGATCATGACCGGCGACAAGGCCGCCAAGAAGCAGATCTACCGCCACTCGGGTTACCCGGGCGGCATCAAGAGCGAGACGTTCGACAAGTTCCTCGCCCGCAAGCCGGCCGACGCGGTGCGTCGCACGGTTCGGGGCATGGTGCCGAAGGGCCCGCTCGGTCGTCAGCAGATGACCAAGCTCAAGGTCTACGCCGGCCCCGAGCATCCCCACCACGCACAGGCTCCCAAGCCGTTCGAGATCAAGCGCTGAGAACGAGGAAACCATGACTGCTCCGCTCACCCAGACCACCGGCCGCCGCAAGCGCTCGGTCGCCCGTGCCCGCCTGCGCCCCGGCACCGGCACCATCACGATCAACGGCAAGACCTTCGCCGAGTACTTCCCGACCGATGCCCAGCGCATGGTCGTCAACGAGCCGCTCCGTGTCGCCGAGGCCGAAGAGTCCTACGACATCGACGCCTCGATCCACGGTGGTGGCGTCAGCGGGCAGGCCGGCGCGCTGCGCATGGCGATCGCCCGTTCGCTCGTCGAGCTCAACGGCGAACTGCGCGACCCGCTGAAGAAGGCCGGACTCCTCACCCGCGACCCGCGGAAGAAGGAGTCCAAGAAGTACGGCCTCAAGAAGGCCCGCAAGGCCCCGCAGTTCACCAAGCGCTGATCCCGGCACTCGCCAGGATCCAACGCTCGTGCGCTTCGGCACCGACGGTGTCCGCGGTCGGGCGAACACCGAACTCACTCCGGCCTTCGCGCTGAACCTCGGCCGCGCCGCGGCCCGGGTGCTCGGTGCCGAGCAGGCGATCGTCGGCGGCGACAGCCGGATCTCCACCCCGATGCTCGAGGCGGCCTTCGTGGCGGGACTGGCCTCCGAGGGGGTCGAAGTCCATCGACTCGGCGTCACCCCGACCCCGGCGGTGGCGTTCGAGGCCGCACGCCTCGGCGCCATGGGCGCGGTCATCTCGGCGTCGCACAACGCGTACCACGACAACGGCATCAAGCTGTTCGCCCCCGGTGGCACCAAACTCCCCGACGAGGTCGAGGCGCGGATCGAAGCGGCGCTCGACACGCTCGGCGACCCGACCGGTGAACCGGGGCCCATCCACGGACGCGGAGCGTCGGCCGACGGGTACATCACCCATCTGCTCGACGTGCTCGAGGGCCGTGACCTCACCGGGATGGGCGTGGTGGTCGATGCGGCCAACGGCGCGGCGTCGCATCTCGCCGCCGACGTGTTGGAACGTACCGGCGCCCGCACGATCGTGGTCAACGCCCAGCCGAACGGGACCAACATCAATGCAGCGTGCGGCGCGACCGATCCTGCAGGTCTCCAAGCGGTCGTCACCGCAGAACGAGCCCAAGTGGGGATCGCACTCGACGGCGACGCCGACCGCCTGATCGCGGTCGACGAACTCGGTCAGGTCGTCGACGGCGACCACATCATCGCGATCTGCGCCCTCGACCTTCGTGAACGTGGCCTCCTCCGCGACGACACCGTGGTCGTCACCGTGATGACGAACCTCGGCTTCCGACTGGCGATGGAGTCGGCCGGCATCGACGTCGTCGAGACGCCCGTCGGCGACCGGTACGTGCTCGAGGCGCTCAACGCCGGCGGGTACTCGCTCGGCGGCGAACAGTCGGGCCACGTGATCTTCGCCGATCGGGCCACGACGGGTGACGGCCTGTTGACCGGTCTCGTGCTGCTCGACGTGGTGCATCGGTCGGGCAAGCCGCTGTCCGAACTCGCTGCCTCGGCCATGACCCAACTTCCCCAGGTGCTGGTCAACGTGCCGGTGGGGGCGCGGCGCGACGACGCCGTCGAGCTGCTCGCCGCCGACGTGGCCGCGTGGGAGCAACGACTGGGTCACACCGGTCGGATCCTCGTTCGTCCGAGCGGTACCGAGCCGCTGGTTCGGATCATGGTCGAGGCTCCGACCGGCGAGCTCGCGAACGACGTCGCCGAAGCGTTGCGTGACGTGCTCGTGACCGCGACCGCCGAGTGAGCGCGGCCACACCGATCCGCCCCCGCTCGGTAACCTGATCGTCATGTGCGGCATCATCGGTGTGCTCGGTCGGCCGACGTCGCGCCCGGTGCCGGGTCGAGACGAACTGGTGCACCTGCTCGATCAGGCCATCGAGTGTCGAGACGACGTCGCCGGCGCCACCGCGGTCCTGCGACGCATCGACGCACTGCTGCGTGGCGTGCCCGGTGTGTCCGCCCTCGCCGATCACCCCGAGACCGTCGCCCAGATCACGTCGCGACTCGACCGACTCGACGGTGTGGCCGACGAATTCGATGCGTCGATCGAGGCGGCCGCACCCGCTCCCGAGGAGCTCGAGCAACTCAGTGCCCGTTCGATCGAGTTCCGTGACGTGCTGTGGGCGATCCGGTACGACCGGCTGCGAACCGCCCGTGAGGTCGGTGGGCTCGCCGGGCGCGACGCCGGGGCCGGCTCGCTGGCCGGCTATCTCGCCGTGCAGCAGGCGTTCTCGGCACTCGATCGTCTCGAGGTGCGGGGGCGCGACTCGGCCGGAGTCCACGTCTTCGTGAACGAGCACGGACTCGATCTCGATGACCCGGCGGTCCAGGCTGCGATCGCCGATCGGTCCCACGACCTGACGTATCAGTCCGGCTCGGTCCGTGTCGTCGAAGGGGTCCTGTCGTTCGTCTACAAGAAGGCCGCCGAGATCGGCGAACTCGGCGACAACACCCGTGCGCTGCGCGCTGCGGTGGCCGGCGACGACCTCCTTCGTCGGGCGTTGGCCGCGCCGACCGCACGCACCTCGGTACTCGGCCACACCCGTTGGGCGAGCGTCGGCATCATCTCCGAACCGAACACGCATCCACTCAACAGCGACGAGATGGAGCGTTCGCCGGCGACGGCGCCCGAGGGCCCGTACGTCATCGCGGCCCTCAACGGTGATGTCGACAATCACGCCGACCTGCGCGTCGAACACGGCCTCGAGATCCCGCAGCAGGTGACCACCGACGCCAAGGTGATCCCGACGATCATGTCGCACCACGTGGCAGCCGGTTCCGCGTCGGTCGAAGCGTTCCGCCGGACGGTGTCGGCGTTCGAGGGCTCGGTCGCGGTCGGCGCGATGAGCGCCGACCACCCGCACCAGATGCTGCTCGCGTTGCGGGGCAGCGGCCAGGGCCTCTACGTCGGTCTCGCCGACGACTGCTACATCGTCGCGAGCGAACCGTACGGCGTCGTCGAGGAGTCCGACCGGTACGTCCGCATGGACGGCGAAGCGGGCGGAGAGGTCGTGGTACTCGACGCGTCCTCGGCCGGGGAGATCGGTGGCATCACGCGCATCGGTTACGACGGCTCGGCACTCCCCGTCACCGACGACGATGTGACCCCCGCCGAGGTCACCACGCGCGACATCGATCGTGGCGACGCACCTCACTTCCTGCTGAAGGAGATCGGCGAGGCGCCCCAGAGCCTCCAGAAGACACTGCGGGCCAAGATCGTCGAGCGTGACGGACTGTTGGCCGCCGCGGTCGGCGAACGGGCGCTCCCGGCGTGGATCGCCGAGCGTCTCGCGAGCGGTGCGATCCGCCGCATCCGTGTCATCGGCCAGGGCACGGCCGCAGTCGCCGGGCAGAGTGCCGCGGCGCTGCTCGACGAACTCTGCGGAGGTGAACTCGACGTCGATGCGATCGCCGCGACCGAGCTGTCCGGGTTCCACCTCCGGCTCGACATGAGCGACACGCTGGCCATCGCCGTCAGCCAGAGCGGCACGACCACCGACACCAATCGAACCGTCGACCTGCTCCGGGCGCGCGGTGCCGCCGTGATCGGCATCGTCAATCGGCGCGGGAGCGACCTGGTCGACAAGGCCGACGCCGTGTTGTACACGTCGGACGGTCGCGACGTGGAGATGAGCGTCGCCTCCACCAAGGCGTTCTATGCACAGGTGGCAGCCGGTGCGCTCCTCGCGTGCGCGATCAGCGAAGCCGCAGGGTTCGGCACGGCGACCCGCCGCCACGAGCTGCTCGCCGGCCTTCGCACCCTGCCCGACGCGATGCGCCAGGTGCTGGCCAATCGTGAGCAGATCGCCGATGCCGCCCAACGACTGGCGCCGTCGAAGCGCTACTGGGCCGTGGTCGGCAACGGGCCCAACACGGTCGCGGCCGAAGAGGTCAGGATCAAGCTGAGCGAGCTCTGCTACAAGTCGATCGCCGCCGACGTCACGGAGGACAAGAAGCACATCGACCTGTCGAGCGAGCCGCTGATCCTCGTCTGCGCGGCCGGTCTGCGTGGGAGCACGGCCGACGACGTGGCCAAGGAGACCGCCATCTTCCAGGCCCACAAGGCGACGGCGATCGTCGTCGCCGACGAGGGCGAGGTCCGCTACAGCGCCGCGGCCACGATCGCGGTGCCGCCGGTCGACCCGGCGCTCGGCTTCGTGCTGTCGGCCATGGTCGGTCACCTGTTCGGCTACGAGGCAGCGCTGGCGATCGATGCGTCGGCCCGGCCGCTTCGCGAGGGCCGCGAGCTCATCGAGCGGGCGGTCGCCGACCACGACGGTGGCGACGCGGTGCTCGCGTCGATTCGCGCCGAACTGCCGGCCGTGTCGCGCAAGTTCGCGGACGGTCTCCGTGACCGCCTGTACGACGGCCATCTCGAAGCGAGCAGCGCGGTCCGTTTGTCGGGGCTGATGCGCGACGCGCTGGCAACCAATCCGGTCGAGACGTACGCAACGTCGTCGGGCAAGGTCGGCACGCCCGGCGCGCTCATCGACGACCTCGTCGCCGGCCTGACCCAGGCGATCGAAGAGCTCACCCGGCCGATCGACGCGATCAAGCACCAGGCCAAGACCGTCACGGTCGGCATCTCCCGCAGCGACGAAGGCGTGCTCGACCGGGCGCTGGTCCAGGCCACGCTCGCCGCCGGTCCCGGCCGCGATGTGCTCAGCTACCGCACCCTCAAGGTGCTGGCCGACCTCGACCCCGCCGTCATCGAGGTCACCGGGTTCACCCGGTACCGGATCGAGGGCGACACCATCTCGATCGTCGACCGCGGCGGCATCTCTCGCGAGCTGCAGAGCCGGGTCGACCAGAACGCTCGGCTCGTCGGTACCAAGCACCGTGTCGCCGATGCTCGCGAGTTGCTGGTCGCCCGCGGCCGCCGCGACGGACGGATCGTGATCTTCGTGCCCGAGGTGAAGGCCGACGTCTGTACGGGTATCACGTTGCTCCACGTCCGGTTACACGATCGCCTCCCGGCCGACACGATGCGCGCCGTGCTGCAGGGGTACGACCACCGGTTCGATCGCCTGGTCGACTGGGTCTCCGAGACCGAGGGCGAATTCGACCAGAGCAGGCTCGGCGAGCTCCCCGTCGCCGACCTGCTGATCGCGCCGATCTCCGAGACCGCCGACCTCTGGCGAAGCTGACCGCATGATCGGCATCGGGGTTGACGTCGTCGAGATCGAACGGTTCCGCCGGTCGCTCGAACGCACGCCGACGATGCGCGACCGGTTGTTCACCGACGTCGAACTCGCCTACGTCGCCCCGCAGAGCGACCCGGTGCCGTCGCTCGCCGTACGGTTCGCCGCGCGCGAGGCGGTCATGAAATCGCTGGGACTCGGCCTCGGTGCGTTCGGGTTCCACGACGTGTGGGTCGAACGCGCATCATCGGGCGCACCGTCGTTGGCGTTCGCCGGACGGGCAGCCGAACTCGCCACCGAAGCCGGCGTCACCCGATGGCACGTGAGCCTGACCCATTCCGATCTCGTCGCCGTCGCGTACGTGCTGGCGGAGTGAGGCGTCCGCGTCGATGATCCCGGTCGCCACCCCCGACGACAAGCGCTCCGCCGACGAGACGGCCGACGTCGAGCTCGCCACCCTGATCGAACGTGCGGGCGCCGGTGTCGCCGCGACGGCGATCTCGCTGCTCGGTGGCCGCTACGGGCGCACCGTCAACGTGCTCGCCGGGCCCGGCAACAACGGAGCCGACGGGCGTGTCGCCGCGTCCCGGCTCGCCGCCGAGGGCATCCGGGTGAGGGTGTTCGACGCGCTCGACGCGCCGTCGACGCTGCCGGCAGCCGATCTCGTGATCGATGCCGCGTTCGGTTCCGGTTTCCGCGACACGTGGCGGTGTCCCGACACCGGTTCGGCGAAGTTGCTCGCGGTCGACGTCCCGACCGGGCTCGACGCCGCGACCGGCATCGCCGGCGATCACACCCGTCGTGTCGATGCGACCGTCACGTTCGGCGCGCCGGCCCCGGGGCACGTCCTCCAGGACGGGCCGCGCCTCGTCGGTGAACTCCATGTGGTCGACATCGGACTCGACATGCCGACGTCGACGATCCATGTGGTCGAAGCGGCCGATGTCGCCACGTGGGTCCCGGTCCGATCGGCCGACGCCCACAAGTGGGCCGACGGTGTCCGCATCGTCGCCGGAAGTGCGGGGATGACGGGCGCCGCCCACCTCGCGGCGGCCGCCGCGATGCGAGCGGGTTCGGGGATGGTGGCGGTCTCGAGCCCCGGCATCCACTCCGATGTCCCCACCGAGGTGATCGACCGCCGGATCCCACCGTTCGACTGGTCGGGGGCGGTGCTCGCCGATCTCCACCGGTACCACTCGCTCGTCATCGGTCCCGGGCTGGGTCGCGAGGAGTACACGATGCCGTCGGTGGTGACCACGGTGCTCGAGGCGGTGGTCCCCACCGTGGTCGACGGTGACGCGCTGTTCGCGCTCTCGTGGAACGAGGAGGGCAACCCGTCGTTCCTCACCGAGCGCGAGGTGCCGACCGTGCTGACGCCGCACGACGGCGAGTTCGGCTTGCTCACCGGGCGCCGTCCCGGTCGCGACCGCATCGCCGCGGCGCACCACCTCGCCAGGATGGCCGGAGCCGTCGTGCTGCTCAAGGGTCCGACCACGGTGGTGGCCGAGCCGAACGGCCGCACGCTCCTGGTGACCAACGGATCGGAACGGTTGGCGACGGCGGGGACCGGTGACGTGTTGTCGGGCCTCATCGGGTCGTTCCTCGCCCGCGGTGCCCGCGCCTTCGAGGCCGCTGCCGCGGCCGCCTGGGTGCACGCCGATGCGGCGACCCGATGCGGTGCCGGCTTGGTCGCCGGTGATCTGATCCCGCTGATCCCCGACGCCATCGAGGCGTGCCGGTCGGCATGAGGCGTCGTCCACTCGTCCGCCGGGTCGCCGTCCTCGCAGCACTCACCAGTGGCGCGTTGGTCGGTGTCGCTGTAGCTGCCGACGGTATCGACGGCGCGGCCGAGACGCCCACCCAAGCTGCCATCCGGCTCGATCCACCCGACCGGGCGGTCGTGATCGGTGACTCGGCGATCGCCGCGCTCCGATGGGTGCCGGGCGCCGACAATGCGATCGTCGGCTTCGGACACACGCTCGATCTCGAGTCGTGCCGACGCTTGTTCCTCAGTTCGTGCATCGGGCGCGAGCAGCGGCGCCCGCCGACGCTGTACGACGCGATGGACTTCCACGCAGGCAAGTACGGCACCTTGGTCGTCGCCACCGGCTACAACGACGGTCCCGAGGCGTTCGATGCATCGTTCCGGGCGGTGGTCGACAAGGCGCGCCTGCAGGGGTTCGATCGGATCGTGTGGTTCACGCTGCGCTCCGACGTCGACTACGTCTCGCCCGGGTCGGTCGGCAACCACGAGGTCTTCGCCGAGAACAACGCGTCGCTGCACGACCTGCTCGCCACCGGCGACTTTCCCGACGTCGTGCTCGCCGACTGGGGCGGCTACACCGCCGAGCTGAGCCACTGGTTCGTCACCGACGGTGTCCACTACCGCCAGATCGGTGCCTGGGGCGCTTCCGACTACCTCTCGCGCAAGATGGCGTTCCTCGACGGACGCGCCTGCCCGTTCGCCGTCGACCCGTCGCGAGAACCCGAGAACCCGTGCCCCGATCCCGACGTCACCGGCCCGGTCGCCGACATCGAGGCGCTGTACCCGATCGGTGAGGACGGGGTGCTCTGCTACGAGATCGGTGACGACCGCACGATCGAGTGCCGGTCCGACACCCACGTGATCCAGCTCACCCGCGTGCTGCAGTTGGGTGACCACGGCGATGATGTCGAGGCCCTCCAGACCCGCCTCGTCCGGCTGGGGTTGCTCACCGTCGGAGCCGACGGCAGCTTCGGGCCGTCGACCCGTTCGGCGGTCGAGTCGTTCCAGCAATCGAACGGGTTGACGATCAGCGGGGTCGCCGACGTCGCCACCCTGGACACGCTCGGTTTCGACACGAGCGCGGTCTCCGGATGACCGACGAAGACGACCCGGTCGGTCGGTGGGCCTGGGCCGAGATCGAGCCCGACGCGATCGAGCACAACGTGCGGGTGATCCGCGCCGCCGTGGCGCCGTCCGACGTGTGGGCGGTGGTGAAGGCCGACGGCTACGGCCACGGTGCCGTCGTCGTCGCCGAGGCCGCGCTGCGGGGCGGTGCCGCCGGCTTGTGCGTGGCCCTCGTGATCGAGGGTGTCCGGCTTCGAGCCGCCGGGCTCGACGCGCCGATCCTCGTGCTCAGTGAGCAGCCGGTCTCGCAGATCGACGAGATGCTGGCCAACGGTCTGACGCCGACGGTGTACACGCCCGAGTTCGTACGGGCCCTCGCGGCGCGGTCCGCCGATGTCGGCGTGCACGTCAACATCGACACGGGGATGCAACGGGTCGGTGTCCGAGCCGGCGACGTGACCGGGCTCGTCGATGCGCTCGCGTCGTCGGACCTGAGCGTCGAGGGGGTCTTCACCCACCTCGCGTGTGCCGACGAACCACGGGCCGACTCGAACCGGCTCCAGCTCGACCGCTTCGACGCCGCGCTCGCCGAACTGCGCCGTGCGGGAATCGAGCCCCGGCACGTGCACGCTGCCAACTCTGCCGCGGCGCTCGCGTTGCCCGACACCCGACGTTCGTTCGTGCGTTCCGGGATCGCCATCTACGGCGTCTCGCCGGGCGCCGGAGTCGACCACCTGTGCGGCGAGCTCCGGCCGGCGATGACCCTCGCCGCCCGAGTCTCGTTCGTCAAGCGGGTCGATGCCGGGTCGAGCATCTCCTACGGATGGCGGCACCGCTTCGAGCGCTCGACCACCGTCGCCACGGTCCCCATCGGGTACGCCGACGGCGTGCCGCGCCGTCTGGGCACCCTGCCCGATCGGCCGGGCGCCGAGGTGCTGATCGGCGGCCGCCGCCATCTCATCGTGGGCGTGGTCACGATGGACCAGTTCATGGTCGACGTCGGCGACACCGAGGTGCGGGTCGGCGACGAAGCGGTGCTGATCGGTGCCCAGGGCGACGACCGCATCCGCGCCGAAGACTGGGCCGACCGTCTCGGCACGATCGGATACGAGGTCGTGTGCGGAATCGGCGTTCGCGTGCCGCGGGTCGTTCGGACTCGCCGCGAACCCTCGTAGCATCGAGCCGTCATGATGTTGCGCGCCGACTCCCTCGCCGCCACGCATGCGATCGCCGCCGCGATCGCATCGCTGTCGCGGGCCGGCGACATGATCGTGTTGGCGGGCGAGATGGGCGCCGGCAAGACCGCCTTCGCCCAAGGCTTCGGTCGTGCGCTCGGGATCACCGACGCGATCACATCGCCCACCTTCACACTCGTGCACAGCTACCCCTGCCCCGACGGCCGACGGACGCTCCACCACGCCGACATCTACCGTCTCGACCGCACCGGCGACGTCGAAGAGCTCGCGCTGCACGAACTCGCCGAGTTCGGCGGCATCGTGTTGATCGAGTGGGGCGATGTGGCAGCCGGGGGCCTCGGTGAGCACCTCGAGGTCAGACTGCGTCACGATGACGACCTCGACATCGATACGACCGAGGAGTCCGACGACGACTCCGACGACGAGTTCGGACTCGACTCGTCACGCACGATCGAGCTGCACGCCACCGGCTCGTCGTGGGCCGGTCGATGGGACCGACTCCAGTCCGACCTCGAGGCCTACCGGTGGTGACGGCGACATGTTGATCCTGGGGATCGAAACCGCGACCGAGCAGGTCGGTGTCGCGATCGGCGGCCACGAGGGCGTCATCGCCACATTCGAGGTCGCGCGAGGGCGGCGTCACGCCGAGATCCTGACACCGGCGATCGAGTTCGTGTGTCGGCAGGCCGACATCGAGATCGAGGAGATCGGCTGCATCGCGGTCGACACCGGACCGGGTCTGTTCACCGGGATGCGGGTGGGCCTCGCATCGGCGAAGGCCCTGGCACTGGCACTGCGGATCCCGGTGATCGGGATCAGCTCGCTCGACCTGCTCGCGTTTCCGTGCCGGCACACCGACCGGGTGGTCGTGCCGGTGATCGACGCCCGCAAGGCCGAGGTGTTCTGGGCGATGTACCGACAGGTGCCGGGCGGCGTGCAGCAGGTGAGCGCACCCACCGTGGGGCCGGTCGCCGACCTCGTCGCCGACCTGTTGGCGCGCAGCCAGGACGTGCTGTGCGTCGGCGACGGTGCCGAGCGGTATCGCGCCGAGATCATCGACGGGTACCGATGCGAGATCTCGGCGCCGGTCCACCCGTCGGCCGCTGCGCTGGTGCAACTCGCCCACGCGAAGGCCCTGCGCGAGGAATGGGTGCGCCCCGACGAACTCGAACCGGTGTACCTGCGAGCGCCCGATGCGCAGATCAACTGGGCGACCCGCGAGAGCCGACCGTGAGTGTCGTCCCACGCTTCCTCGGCAGCGACCGGGACGCCGAGTCCGAGGCGATCGTCATCGAACCGATGCGACGGCGCCACCTGCGTCAGGCGATGCCGCTCGAGGCCGCGGCCTACCCGACGTCGTGGTCGCGTTCGGTGTTCGAGGGTGAGCTCGACCAGGTGCGTGACGGGTCGCGTCACTATCTCGTCGCCCGCCGAGGCCGAACGGTCGTCGGGTACGCCGGTGTCTGGATCGTGCCCGACCCCGACGGCGACCAGGCCCACGTCACCAACGTGGTCGTGGCACCGTCGGCACGACGGCAGCGCATCGCCAGTCGGTTGCTCGTCGCTCTCGCGACCGAGATCATCGCCCGCGGCTGCGTGGCGTGGACGCTCGAGGTCCGGGCGTCGAGCGAGGGGGCTCAGGGGCTCTACCGAGGGTTCGGATTCGCCCCCGCGGGTGTCAGGAAGAACTACTACGACAACAGTGAGGACGCGATCGTGATGTGGTGCCACGACATCGACACACCCGAGTACGCCGAGCGGCTCGCGAGGTTGGCGGCATGACCCGATCGGTGGTCCCCGACGAGTCGACGCTGGTGCTCGGCATCGAGACCAGTTGTGACGAGACCGCGGCCGCGCTCGTCATGGGCGGCAACGACGTGGTGTCGAGTGTCGTGTCGAGCCAGATCGACATCCACGCCGACTTCGGTGGAGTGGTGCCCGAAATCGCCAGTCGCGCCCATCTCGAGTCGCTCAATCCGGTCATCGCTCGGGCGATCGTCGAAGCGGGAATCGACGAGCAACGGATCGACGCCGTCGCGTGCACGAACGGTCCGGGGCTCATCGGGGCGCTCCTCGTCGGCGTCTCCGCCGCGAAGTCGCTCGCGCTCGCCTGGGACGTGCCGTACGTGGGCGTCAACCATCTCGAGGCGCACCTGTACTCGGCGTTCCTCGAAGACCCGTCGCTCGAGTTCCCGCTGGTCGTGCTGCTGGTGTCGGGTGGTCACACCATGTTCATCGAGATGCGCGACCACGGTCGGTACCGGCTGCTCGGTCAGACGATCGACGACGCCGCCGGCGAGGCGTTCGACAAGGTCGCCCGCTTCCTCGACCTCGGGTACCCGGGCGGTCCGGCGATCGACGCGGCGGCGCTCAACGGCGACCCCGACGCGATCCGGTTCCCGCGCGCGATGACCGACGACCCCGACAACCTCGACGTCAGCTTCAGCGGGTTGAAGACGGCGGTCACCAACTACGTGCGCAAACACCCCGACGTCGGCTCGGCCGACGTGGCGGCATCGTTCCAGATGGCCGTCGTCGACGTGCTCGTTCGCAAGGCGCGGCGCGCCGCCGAGATGGTCGGCGCGACCGGCATCGTGCTCGGCGGAGGCGTCGCGGCCAACTCGTTGCTGCGCGAGGAGATCCTGGGGGCATGCGCCGCCGACGGCATCCGTGGGTTCCTGCCGAGTCGTGCGATGTGCACCGACAACGCAGCGATGATCGCGGCCGCCGGCTGGTACCGATTGAGCAGCGACGGCCCGACCGCGCTCGACTCCGGGGCCACGCCCAACCTCAAGTTGCCACTGCTGACCGACGGCTGACCGACCTCGATGGCGGCCCTATCTCGGGGCGGTGTCGGTGTCGGCCAGGTGCTTCGCTGTTCCGCTGACGGGGACGTCGGTGGCCTGCTTGGGGTAGGTGCCGA
This sequence comes from Ilumatobacteraceae bacterium, assembly GCA_033344875.1. Lineage (NCBI taxonomy): Bacteria > Bacillati > Actinomycetota > Acidimicrobiia > Acidimicrobiales > Ilumatobacteraceae > Ilumatobacteraceae bacterium. Next base: position 4,109,321 of record JAWPMO010000001.1, read on the forward strand.
ACAGACGGTCGCCGGAGTTGGTCGTCACGCCCAGCCAGTAGTGCTCGTTGCGATAGTGGTGTCGTCGGTGGTTGCGGGCGATCCGCCGGTAGTACCGGGTGCGCGGTCGGTAGGTCGTGTGCACCATGAGGTGCACCCACTCGTAGTGGATCAGGCCGATCGCCACGCATGCCCATGCGGTGACGAACGGACCGAGCATCGGCCAGCCGACGATCCACATCAACGGGATCGACCAGGCCGCGGTCACGGCGCCGAACGCGACGACGAAGACAGCGGCGTCGATGCCGCGGAGCAGCAACCAGTCGATGTCGGTCGGATCGAGGTGATGGCGGCGGTGCCCGCTGCCCGTGTCGAGCGTGCGGCTCGTCCAAGAGCTCTCCGGCGCGTGCAAGAGGTGCAGATGGATGATCCACTCGACGGTGCCGGCGATCGCGATCGTGATGGCGATCACCGCGGCGTCTCCGAGCCCGAAGCCGCCGATCGCGAGTCGAGCCACGACCAGTGCGGCGGCCGCGACGAGCAGGACCTGCGCCGACCCACGGCCGACGAACAGCCGGGCGATCTCACGCTTGGTGCCGAGTTCGTTCGAACGAGGGGCGTCCATCAGCGTGCTCCCTGCATCAGCGCAATCCCATGTGGTGGCCCATGGCGGCGGTGGTCGAGCGGAACAGCGCTGCATGGTCGGTGGTCATTCCCCGGGTCTGGTTCGTCAGCTCGAACCCGATCAGCCCGAACAACTGCGTCCAGGCTGCGAGGAACGCGAGCACCGCCGCGTCGGTGGCCTCGACGTCGACCAGTCGAGCGAGCTGGTCGAGATCGTGCGCCAGCTCGGCTCCATGGTCGTCCGGTAGCGGCACCGGTTCCAGTCGGCCGGCGATCGCAGCGTCACGCAGGACGCTCAGGAGTGCGAACGTCACGCGGGTGCCGGGCGCGACCGTGTCGTCGGGCGCCGCATACCCCGGGACCGGCGAGCCGTACAGGAGGAGGTAGTCGTGCGGGTGATCGAGTGCCCAGCTCCGTACGGCGCACGCGGTCGCGGTCCATCGGTCGAGATCGGTGTCGTCGACGTGTTGCCGGGCGGCCTCCTCGGTTGCCGAGCCGAGCGAGTCGTAGGCCTCGATGATGAGGCGGGTCAGCAACTCGTCGCGACTCTCGACGTAGCGATACACGGCGGAGGAGACCATGCCGATCTCTCGAGCGACCGAACGCAGGGAGAGCCCGGAGGCGCCGACCTCGGCGAGCTGCCGGCGAGCGGCATCCATGATCCGTTCGGTGGTCGCCGCTCGGTGTGCGGCTCGGGTCGTCATGGGACCAGTGTGCCCGACGACACGCAATAAACAAGAGCACTGCTCTTGCTTTTGTGTTCGGGTTCGTGTTCACTCGAACGAGAGCACCGCTCTCGAAACTCACAACACCCACCCGATCGACAGGAGATCGCCATGAACACCACGACCGACACCACGACGGGCAGCACGACCGCACCGCGCCGCTACCTCGAGCCCGACTGGGTCAGCCGGCACATCGTCAACCGGATCGTCACGGCACTCGTGAAGCTCGGCGTCGATGCCCGGGGTGCCCGCGAACTGCAGGTCCGGGGGCGCTCGACCGGCGAGTGGCGAACGGTGCCCGTCAACCTGCTGACCCACGACGGTGCCATGTACCTCGTGGCGCCTCGCGGGGACACGCAGTGGGTCCGCAACCTGCGCGTGGCGGGAGGCGGGCGACTCCGTAAGGGGCGCCGCGCGGACGACTTCACGGCGGTCGAACTCGCCGAGGTGGACAAGGTGCCCGTCCTGCGGGCCTACCTGGAACGGTGGGCGTTCGAGGTCGGGAGGTTCTTCGAGGGCGTCGATCACGAGTCGTCCGACGACGAACTCGCGCAGGTCGCACCCGGCTTCCCGGTCTTCCTGGTCACGATGACCTGACGGCGGACGCGGCGTGAGCGGTCGTGCCCGATACCGTTTTCGAAGATGTTGCCCCTCCGGATCGGATCCTTCACGCCGGCGGTGCCGGTCGTGCTCGCTCCCATGGCTGGCGTCACGAACGCGGCGTTCCGGTCGATGTGTCGCGACTTCGGGCCGGACCTGATCTACGTCAACGAGATGGTCATGTCGACCGCGGTGGTCCACCGCAACGACAAGACCCGCCAGATGATGAAGTTCGAGCCCGACGAATCGCCGCGTTCACTGCAGATCTACGGGAGCGATCCCGAGATGCTCGGACGTGCGGTGCACATGGTGTGCGACGAGGGGCTCGTCGACCACGTCGATCTCAACTTCGGTTGTCCGGCGGCCAAGGTGACGCGCAAGGGCGGCGGCGCCGCGGTGCCTGCCAAGCCGGCGCTCCTGCGACAGATCCTGCGCGCCGCGGTCGGCGCCGCCCGTCCGTACGGCGTGCCCGTCACCGCCAAGTTCCGGATGGGCCTCTGGGACGACCTCCGCACCGACATCACCACCGGGTTGATCTCCGCCGAGGAGGGTGTCGCGTGGATCGCGCTGCATGCGCGCACGGTGGAGCAGCACTACGCGGGCGAGGCGCGATGGGAGGCGATCGCCGAACTGAAACAGGCGGTCGACGGCATCCCGGTGCTCGGCAACGGCGACATCTGGGAGGCGAGCGACGCGCTCGACATGATGGCGCAGACCGGGTGCGACGGGGTCGTGATCGGACGTGGCTGCCTCGGGAGGCCGTGGCTGTTCGGTGATCTCGTCGCCGCACTGTCCGGCGGCACACCGCCGCCGACCCGGCTCCTCGGCGACGTCGTCGACACGATGATGGAGCATGCCCGCCGTCTCGTCGCGCACCATGGCGGCGGCGACCAGGAGCCGTTCGCGATGCGCGACTTCCGCAAACACACCGGCTGGTACCTGTCCGGATACCCGGTCGGACCGGCGGTGCGACGCGAGATGTCGATGGTCTCGTCGCTGCGAGAACTCGCCGACCTCGTCGGTCCGCTCGACCGCTCGTTGGCGATCGTCGACGGAGGCGAGCGGATCAAGCGCGGCCACACCAACGGCCCGCGCAAGGTGTCGCTGCCCAAGGGATACCTCGATCACCTCGACGATCTGACGGTGCCCGACGACGGTGCCGTGATGGCGCTGTCCGGCGGCTGACACCGCACGCGAGGGCGTCGGACGCCGGTCCGCAGCGGTTCAAATTGACTCGCGTCGTGTCAGCGGCAAGGATCGGTACACGGTGTTCCCGGTTCCGGCCGGCATGCGCCGTGGGGATCATCGACGACCGATCGACAGGGGAGTTTCGACATGGCCACTGCTGGCTCAATTCTGGGGAACGCCGTGCACCGTCTGGAAGACCCGACGCTGCTCACGGGCGACGGCAAGTACGTCGACGACCTGGTCGAGACCGGAATGCTGTACACCGCGTTCGTCCGCTCAACGGTGGCCCACGGCACGATCGAGTCCGTCGACGTCGGCGACGCCGAGTCGATGCCCGGTGTCGTCGGCATCTACCACGCACGGGGTGACGACCTGGGGCTCGCCCCGGTGCAGGGCTTCGCGATGATGCCCGAGACCTACAACCGTCCGGTGTTCGCCACCGACAAGGTCCGCTTCGTCGGCGACATCGTGGCCGTGGTCGTCGCCGAGTCGCAAGCGCACGCCAACGACGCCGCCGAGGCGGTCATCGTCGACTACGACGTGCTGCCTGCGATCATCCGTGCGGCCGACGGGCTCGCGGCCGACGCTCCGCTGCTGTTCCCCGAGGCCGGCTCCAACATCTGTTTCGCCAGCCAGTTCCCCGAGGGCGGCACCGATGACGACCCGTGCGAAGGGGCCGCCGCGGTCGGTGAGGTGCACATGGTCAGCCAGCGGCTCGCCGGTGTGCCGATGGAGAACAACGGCGTGGTCGCCGTGCCCGAGGGCGACGAGCTCACGATGTGGGTCTCGCACCAGACGCCTCACTCGATCCACGCCGGGTACGCGCCGGCACTGGGCCTCGAGCCCGAGAAACTCCGCGTCGTGTGTCCGTGGGTCGGCGGCGGGTTCGGGCCCAAGGCCGCCGCCTACGTCGAACACATCGCCGCCGGAGCGATCGCACTCAAGCTGCAGCAGCCGGTCAAGTGGGTCGAGGCCCGCTCGGAAGACATGGTGTCGCTCGTCCACGGCCGTGACTACGTGATGAAGGCTCGGCTCGGTGTCGACGGCGACGGCAAGATCGTCGGTCTCGACGCCGAAGTGCTCGCCGCCGCCGGCGCCTATCCCGCGATCGGTGCGATCCTGCCGATGCTGACCCAGATGATGTCGGTCGGCGTGTACGAGGTGCCGAAGGTGCGCTTCGACGCCAAGACGGTCCTCACCAACAACACCACGGTGGGTGCCTACCGTGGCGCCGGTCGACCGGAAGCCACGCAGCTCATCGAGCGGGTGATCGATGCCGCGGCGGCCGAGATCGGTATGGACCCGGCCGAGATCCGTCGGATCAACTTCATGCAGCCCGACTCGTTCCCGCGGGTCACCATCACCGGTGGCGCGTACGACTCCGGCGAGTACGAGAAGGCGCTCGACGCGGTGCTCGAGGCGTCGGGTTACGCCGACCTGCGCGAGCAGCAGGCCGCCCGTCGTGCATCGGGTGATGCCAAGCAGCTCGGGATCGGTGTGTCGGCGTACGTCGAGGTGACCGCCCCGGTCGGCCTCCACGTCGAGTACGGCGCCTGTGAGATCAACGACGACGGGTCCGCGACCGTGTTCGCCGGTACGAGCGTGCACGGTCAGGGCCACCACACGTCGTTCGCGATGTTGGCCAGCAACGTGCTCGGCATCCCGATGGACAAGATCTCGCTGGCGAACTCCGACACCGCCACGGTGCCACGTGGCTCCGGCACGTTGGGATCACGCTCGCTCCAGACCGCCGGTAGCGCGATCCACCTCGCCTCCGAAGGGGTCCTCGAGCGCGCCAAGCAGATCGCCGCCCACATGCTCGAGGCGTCTCCCGACGACATCGAGCCCGGCGACGGTGGTCTCCAGGTCGCTGGTGTGCCGGCCAAGAGCGTGTCTTGGATCGACCTCGCAGCGGCGTCGAAGGATGCCGCGAAGCTGCCCGACGGTCTCGACCCCGAGGCGCTCAAGCACGAGCTCGACTTCGATGGCGAGAACTCGACGTTCCCGTTCGGCGCCCACGTGTCGGTCGTCGAGGTCGACACCGAGACGGGACGCGTCGAGATGCTGCGTCACATCGCGGTCGACGACTGCGGTCGGATCCTCAACCCGATGCTCGTCCGTGGCCAGCAGCACGGCGGTATCGCCCAGGGTGCGGCGCAGGCGCTCTACGAAGAGGTGCTGTACGACGAGGACGGCAACCCGATCACGTCGAACCTGATGGATTACGCGATCCCGTCGGCCGCCGAACTGTGCAGCTTCGAGACCTCGAACACCGAGACCGACAGCCCTCGGAACCCGTTGGGCGCCAAGGGCATCGGCGAGTCGGGGACGATCGGCTCGACGCCGGCCATCCAGAACGCCGTGATCGACGCGGTCTCGCATCTCGGTGTGAAGCACATCGACATGCCGTGCTCGTCGCAGCGTGTCTGGGCTGCGATCCAAGCGGCTCGGTGACGGCGGCCAATCGGCTGGTTCTCGCTTCGGCTTCGCCGCGGCGTCGTCGCCTGCTGACGTCGATCGGTCTCGTCTTCGACGTCTCGCCGGCCGACGTCGACGAGACCGAACTGCCGGGTGAACCGCCCACCCTCTACGTCGAGCGCATCGCGGCCAGTAAGGCTCGCGCCGTCGTGTCGCGCACGCACGGTCCCGAACTCGAACACGCGGCGGTGCTCGCGGCCGACACCACCGTCGACGTCGACGGCGAGATCCTGGCCAAGCCGCTCGACGACGACGATGCCCGCCGCATGCTGCGTCGGTTGTCGGGCCGCACCCATCGGGTGCACACCGCCGTGTTCGGGTGGGGTCCCGACGGGGAGCACGCCGTGACGGTCACGACCGACGTCACGTTCGCTCGCCTCAGCGAGCAGGGCATCGACTGGTACCTGTCGATGGGGGAACACCTCGACAAGGCCGGCGCCTACGGGATGCAGGACGCCGGCGGGGCGCTGGTGCACCGCATCGAGGGCAGTCCGTCGAACGTGATCGGGCTCCCGCTCGCCGAAACGATCGGCGTGCTGCGGGCCTGCGGCGTCGCGGTCACCGGCGGCTGAGGTCGCCATCGGCACATCGGTGCATCGACGCATCCGTCGCGATCGTTAGCACTCTCGGGGGGCGGTTGCTAACGGTGGGGTCGATGGACTAGTCTTAGCAGTCGCCCGAGGAGAGTGCTAACGACCTCGGGTCCACTGTTCAAACCCTTGTGACACGCCAATGGAGGCATGCACCCATGAACCTGAAGCCGCTGGACGACCGCATCGTGGTCAAGCCAAACGAGGCCGAGACCCAGACCGCGTCTGGTCTCGTCATCCCCGACACCGCCAAGGAGAAGCCCCAGCAGGGTGTCGTTCTCGCCGTCGGCCCCGGCAAGCGCGCCGAGACCTCCGGTGAGCTCATCCCCGTCGGCATCGAAGTCGGCCAGACCGTGCTGTACTCCAAGTACGGCGGCACCGAGGTCAGCTCCAATGGTGAAGACGTCCTCGTCCTCAACGCCCGCGACGTGCTCGCGATCGTCGAGAGCTGAACCCCCCGAACGCAACGAAAAGGACTGATATCGCATGGCAAAGATGCTGCATTTTGACGACGAAGCACGCCGCTCGCTGGAGGCCGGCGTCAACAAGCTGGCCGACGCTGTTCGCGTGACGCTCGGCCCGAAGGGCCGCAACGTGGTGCTGGACAAGAAGTTCGGCGCCCCGACGATCACCAACGACGGTGTGTCGATCGCCAAGGAGATCGAGCTCGAGGATCCCTTCGAGAACATGGGCGCCCAGCTCGTGAAGGAAGTGGCCACCAAGACCGACGACATCGCCGGTGACGGCACCACGACGGCGACCGTGCTCGCTCAGGCAATGGTGCGCGTCGGCATGAAGAACGTCGCCGCCGGTGCCAACCCGATGGCCGTGAAGAAGGGCATCGAGAAGGCCGTGGCCGCCGCTGTGGAGTCGATCCAGAGCCAGGCCAAGGACGTCGACGACAAGACCGACATCGCCAACGTCGCGACCATCTCGGCCGCCGACGCATCGATCGGTGAGGTCATCGCCGAGGCGATCGACAAGGTCGGCAAGGACGGCGTGGTCACGGTCGAGGAGTCGAACACGTTCGGCACCGAGCTCGAGTTCACCGAGGGTATGCAGTTCGACAAGGGCTACCTGTCGCCGTACTTCGTGACCGACGCCGAGCGCCAGGAAGCGGTGCTCGAAGACGCCTACATCCTGCTCAACCAGGGCAAGATCTCGACGGTGCAGGCGATGCTGCCGGTGCTCGAAGCCGTGATGAAGACCGGCAAGCCGCTGGTCATCATCGCCGAAGACCTCGAGGGCGAAGCCCTCGCAACGCTGGTCGTCAACAAGATCCGTGGCACGTTCAACGCCGCCGCCGTCAAGGCGCCGGGCTTCGGCGACCGCCGCAAGGCGATGCTGCAGGACATGGCCGTCCTCACCGGTGGCCAGGTCATCAGCGAAGACGTCGGCCTCAAGCTGGAGAACGCCACGATGGACCTGCTCGGCACCGCCAAGCGCGTCGTCATCACCAAGGACAACACCACCATCGTCGATGGTGGCGGCACCTCCGAGGACATCGACGGCCGCGTCAACCAGATCAAGGCCGAGATCGAGAACACCGACTCCGACTGGGACCGTGAGAAGCTCCAGGAGCGCCTCGCCAAGCTGGCCGGCGGCGTCGCCGTCATCCAGGTCGGCGCTGCGACCGAGATCGAGCTCAAGGAGAAGAAGCACCGGATCGAAGACGCCGTGTCGTCGGTTCGTGCGGCCATCGAGGAAGGCGTGGTCGCCGGTGGCGGCACCGCCCTCATCCGTGCCCGTGGCTCGGTCCAGGCGGTCGTCGACAGCCTCGAAGGCGATGAGCAGACCGGCGCCAAGCTGGTCTGGGAGTCGCTGACCGCTCCGGCCCGCAACATCGCCGAGAACGCCGGGCTCGAAGGCTCGGTCATGGTGCGTGCGGTCGAAGCCGAGACCGGAGCGAACGGTCTCAACGCGGCAACCGGCGAGATCGTCGACATGCTGAAGGCCGGCATCCTCGACCCCGCCAAGGTGACCCGTGCGGCGCTGCAGAACGCAGCCTCGATCGCGGCCCTCGTGATCACCACCGAGTGCCTCGTGGCCGACAAGCCGGAGCCGGCCGGCGCCGGTGGCGGCGGCATGGGTGGCATGGACCCGATGGGTGGCATGGGCGGCATGATGTGACATCACGAGTTGTGCCTGGCACAACTCGCGACTGACACCTGGTGTCATCGACGGCCCGGGGCTTCGGCCCCGGGCCGTTGCGCGTCCGGGGTTGACCGACGGTCGACCGGTAGGTTGCAGCCCATGTCCGACCGAGCGATGCGTCCATTCTGGATCCATCAGTTGTCCGAGTACCTGATCGGGATCGCGCTGGTCGCACAGGGGCTGCAGGAGCAGGACCCGCTCGTCCCCGCGCTGGCGGGTATCGCCGTCATGGCCAACGTGGCGATCGTGCGCGGGCCACTCGGCGCATTCAAGTGGGTCGGACGGAGCCTCCACCGGTGGCTCGACATCGTCGTGATGCTCGGCATCCTCGTGGCCGCGTTGCAGCCGTGGTTCGACGTGCCCGCCGGTGGCCGGCTGATCATGCTGGTGATGCTGGTGCCGCTCGGGTTCCTGTGGTTCTACACCGACTGGGCCGAACGCCGCAGTCGCAAGGAGCGCCGGGTCGACCGAGCGAGTGTGAAGAGCGAGGACGTCGGGCGATCCGCCGGACGGATGGCCGGCAACGCGTTCAAGGCGATCAAGAAGAAGTCGGAGTAGCGGCGGCGCGGGCGGCTTCCATCTTCTCGGTCGTCAACTTGGACCGACCGAAGAGGAAGCACGCAGCGATGATCGCGGCCTGGGCGAACCAGGTGGAGCGCAGCGCGAACTCGCGGTCGACCTGTCGTTCGAGTACCCACACGATCGCGCCACCCAGCGCAGCTCCGATCGGGATCATGCCCCACGCGAAGAAGCGGTACACGCTGTTGACGCGTCCGAGCAGACGACTCGGGATGATCGTCTGCCGGAGGCTGACCGTGATGACGTTCCAGAGAATGCCGAGGAACGCTTCGAGACCGAAGATGACGATCACGAGCGGCCACCACGGCACCAGGCCGATGATCACCGGCCCGATGGCCATGCCGCCGAGCGCGATCGCGAGCGCGGTGCCGCTCCCGAGCCGCTTCGAGATCGCCGGGGCGACGTTGCCGCCGATCAGCCCGCCGACCGCGCCGCCGAAGAACAGCACGGTGAACAGCAGGGGCCCGATGTCGAGCACCTCCTGGGCGAACAGCACGATCGTGGCGCCGCTGACCATGCCGGCGGCGTTGAGCAACCCGAGGATGATCGCCATCGGCCGGAGCAGGGTGTGCGACATCAACCAGCGAACGCCCTCGCCGAGTTCGGCGCGGAACGACTTATTCGGGGCCGCCTCGTCGCGGTCGGCACGGAAGGTACCGGGGATCAGGAAAACCATCGCGGCGGCCAGGAAGAACGTCGCCGCGTCGACGAAGAACGGCAGTGCGAACGCGGCCAGCAGCAGGACCGATCCGAGCGGCGGCCCGGCGAACGTGTTGGTGACGTTCTCGATGCTCCAGATCCGACCGTTGGCCTTCTCGAGCTGGTGCGGCTCGACGATGTTCGGCAGGATCGTCTGGTTGGAGTTGTCACGCAACACCTCGGCCATGCCGAGCAGCAAGGTCGCGCCGAGCACGATCAGGAACAGCCCGGTCTGCGTGCCGGTGACCGCGTCGAGTTCGTCGGGGCCCGGCAGCGTGTCGCTTGCGCCGAGGACCGCGAACGCAACCACCAGGGTCAGACATCCGCGCAGCACATCCATCGTGATCATCGCCTTGCGGCGGTCGACCCGGTCGGTGATCACGCCGGCCGGCAGGGTGAAGATCAGCCACGGCAGGCGCTGGGCGACCGCCACGAGCGCGATCAGCATCGGATTGCGGGTGATCGCCGACGCCAGCCACGGGTACGCGACGGTGGCCATGCCATCGCCGAGGTTCGACACGACCGTGCCGGTGAACAGCTTGTAGTACGACGATCCGAGACGCTGGTCGCCGACCGTGACCGGGCTGCTGCCGTCGCCGGTGTCGTCGATCTGGGTGTCGGTGTCGCTCATGTCTCGGCCTCGTCGTCGAGTGTGGTGGATGGTGGTCGGTCGTTACCGGTCGGTTTCCGGGCGGGGAGACGGTTGGTGGGGAACAGGGCGATGTACAGCCCGTACTCCGTGTCACCGCTGCGCGGTTCCTCGGCGAACTCGAGCGCGAGCGCCTGGAGGCGGTCGGCGAATTCGCGTGCGCGGCGTTGGGGGATGCGGGCGTGCCGGTACGTGCTGGTCGCGTGTCTGCCCTCGGCGGCGAGTCGCTCGACGTCCATCTCCGCCAGGACGTCGCGGATGAAGGGGATCTCGCCGGGCCGGTCGGGCAGCACGAACGTGAGGGCGGGGCGACCGTAGAACCGCTCGTCGATCGCCCGCACCCGACGTGTCCGGACGACCCGCAGGAGACCGGCCTCGACGAGGACGTCGACGTGGTACGCCACCGAGCCGCGGGGTCGGTCGAGTCGTTCGGCCAGCTCCGTGACCGACATCGCCCGTTCGAGCACGAGATCGATGATCGTGCTGCGCAGCGGGTCACCCAGCGCCTTGAGCTGGGCGGGCGTGTCGACCTGGAACTCGGCGGCGAGATCGTAGTCGCGTCGTTCGGGGGACGGGGACGCCTGGCGATCGTCCCCTCGCTCCGTCCCGCCCTCGTGGCGTCGATCGTCCGACATTTCCCGAACAATAGGGAGAAGTCGGACGAAAGGCAAGGTCCACCCCAGCCGGAGCGGCCGTAGGCTGTACGGTATGCCGTTCGAGCGTCCAGCCCCCGACCTGACGAAGCTCCTCGCCGCCTGGGAGGAGTTCGAGCGTGGCGAGCAGCAGCCCGGCAAGGTGCTGGCCAACCTGAAGACGGCCGGCCTGCCCGAGGTGCTCACCGAGCTCATCGAGAGCGGCTGGACCCCCTCCGTCACCGCATCGTGACGTGACCGCTGCGGCCGGGCGGCGCCCCGGAGGTCAGCAGATCGTCCCCCGCCCGACCAGGTGGGCGCCCGGCCCGCCGGCGCCCTGGGAGATCGGCGCGAGTCCGTCGCTCGACGAGGTGCTCGCCGCCGTGCCGGAGACCGATCGCCCGTCGCTCCCGTCGTTCCCGAATGCACGCCATTCCGCAGTGCTCGTCACGCTCACCGAAGGCTCCGCTGGGCCGGAGGTGCTGCTGACGCGACGGTCGTGGGAGATGCGCAGCCACCGCGGCGAGATGAGCTTTCCCGGTGGCCGGACCGATCCGGGTGAGACCCCGGTCCAGACGGCGCTTCGAGAAGCGCACGAAGAGGTCGGCCTCGAGCCGTCGGACGTGACGATCCACGGCGAACTCGAACACCTCAACACGGTCGTCAGCCGGAGCTACATCGTCCCCAAGGTCGCGACCGTGGCCCGGCCCCTGGCGCTCGAGGCGCAGACGATGGAGGTCGAACGGGTCATGTGGGTCCCGCTCGCCGAGTTCACTCGCCCGGACACGTACCGTTCGGAAGTGTGGGGGATCGGCCCGACCGACCGCACGCTGCACTTCTTCGAATTGGATGACGAGACCGTCTGGGGGGCGACCGCGCGCATGCTCGTCGACCTCCTCACGCGCACGCTCGGGGTGTCGTTCGATCCCCGCAGCGCCTGACCCGACCGCACGAGTTGCGGGGCCGAGGATTGATCCGTCGACCGAACGGGTAGTCACCCACAGACTGTGGATGCGCCTGTGGAGAACTCCACGCGTGTAACTACATCGACGACGCGCGCCCCGGCGAGCGGCCGGGAGCGAACGGGCCGAGAACGTCATCGTCCCCACCGTCGATCATCGCAGCCACGCGGAATCCGACCGTCGGGCCGATCGTCAAGCCGATCGCTCCGAACCCGGTGACGATCCACGTCGCATCGTCGATCTGCCCGATCGTGGGCCGGTGAGAGTCGGTCGGGAACGGGCGCAACCCGACCCGGGTCTCGATCAGCGACGCGTCGACGAGGCCCGGTGCCAGGTCCAGCGCTCGATCGAGCACCCGCCGGACCCCGTCGGCGGTGACACGTGGGTCGGCCACACCGTCTTCGCGTGTGGCCCCGACGACGATCCGGCCGTCGCCGAACGGCACGATGTAGTGGTCGGCCGGTGGCAACACCGACGGCCAGCGACCGGTGTCGACCCCGGTGAGTCCGAGATGGCAGATCTGGCCACGCTGCGCCGTCACGCCGACCTGCTGTCGCCGTGCTCGGAGGAGTTCGTTCGTCCACGCACCACCGGCGACCACGACGGTGTCGGCGTCGATGGAAGTGCCGTCGACCGTGACCGTCCCCGGGCCGATGTCGACCGTGCCGGCACGAACGCTGCCGCCCAGCCGGCCGACACCGTCGACCAGGCCGGCGGCCAACCGCCGACCGTCGATCCGAGCGCCACCCGGCACGAACCAGCCCTCCCAGCCATCGGCGAGCGGCGGGAACATCGCACGGGCGGCCGCCGCGTCGACACGTTGCGGTGTGCCGGCCACCTGCGACGCGGCGCATCGCATCACCAACCGATCGGCCTTGACCTGGTCGGGGCCGCCGTCCGGACCGATGACGAGTGCGCCGTTCGTGGCGTGCCCGACGTCGTCGATGCCGACCTCGGCGAGGGCGGCGAGCACTTCGGGATACGCCTCGGCCCCGGCGGCGTACAACCGGTACACATCGCCCTCCAGCGCGGTCGCCCACGGGGCGATGATCCCGGCGCCCGCCGCGGTCGCGCGTCCGGTGCGGGCGTCGTCGATCAGCGTCACCGTCGCGCCGGCCCGCGCAGCGGCGAACGCCACCGAGGCCCCGGCGACGCCGGATCCGACGACGGTGACGTCGCTCATGCGCCGACGCGCTCGACGAGCGAGTTCCAGAACGCCTCGACGTGGCGCCGTTCGGTCGTGCGGGCGCCGATGCTGACCCGCATCACCGAACGGCCGTCGAGCACCGTCCGGGTGACGTGCGACTCACCGCTCGCGTTGACGTCGGCGATCAGACGGTCGGTCGGGCCATCGTCGGTGCCGGCGACGCGGAGGCAGAGCAGGTTCAGCGGATGTGGTGCGACGACCTCGAAGCGGTCGTCGGCGGCCACCCACGCCGCCAACTCCTGCGTGAGCGCGACGTCACGTCGGATCCGCTCCCGGATCGATGCCACACCGTCGAGGCGGATCGTGAACCAGAGTTTCAACGCACGGAAGCGTCGTCCGAGCGGCACCTGCCAGTCGCGGTAGTCGATCGCCCGGCCCGACTCGGCCGCCTCGGAGCGGAGGAACTCCGGGAGGATGCTCAGCGCACCGAGCAGCGCTGCGCGGTCGGTGACCCAGAACAGGGTGCAGTCGAAGTTGACGCCCATCCACTTGTGTGGGTTCGTGGCATAGCTGGCGACCCGGTCGAGCCCGTCGTTGACCCACCGGTGGTCCGGGACGAGTGCGGCGATGCCGCTCATCGCGCCGTCGACGTGGAGCCAGATGTCGTGGGCGTCGCACACGTCGGCGATCACCGCAGTCGGATCGAACGCCATCGACGACGTGGTGCCGTGGGTCGTGCACGCGAAGAACGGGACATACCCGCCCTGCACGTCGGCCTCGACCGCTGCCGCGAAGGCGTCGGGTCGCATCGCGAATCGCTCGTCGTGATCGATGATCCTGATCCGATCGGTCCCGATGCCGGCGATCCGCAGCCCTTTCTCCAGCGCCGAATGGGCGTGGGCCGAGATGTACGCGGTCAGCCGGCTGGTGTCACCGGTGGTGTTGACCGTGCCGGCCGTCGCCTTCCAACGGGCGGCGAGGATCGCGACGAGTGCCGCCTCGCTCGCCGATCCCTGGATGACTCCACCGCCGCGTTCGCTGGTCGAGTGGAAGGTGTCGGGCAGGCCGAGCAACTCCTGCATCCAGTCGAGCATCAGCGTCTCGATCTCGGTGCAGGCGGGCGACGTGACCCAGCTCATCCCCTGCACGCCGAGCCCGGCGGAGAGCAGCTCGCCGAGGATCGACGGGTAGGTCGTGTTGGCGGGGAAGTAGGCGAACCAGTTCGGGTGCTGCCAGTGCGTGATCGTCGGCACGACGACGCGCTCGATGTCGGCCATCACGTCGGCCCACGGCTCCGGCTCGGTCGGCGGATGTTCCGGCAGCATCGCCCGGACGTCGCCGGGCTCGACGTCCGGCACGATGCGCTGCTCGCCGACCCCCTCCAGGTAGTCGGCGATCATGTCGATCAGCGCGTAACCGTTGGTGCGGAACTCGTCGGGCGTCACGTTCCCGACGTTAGGCGGTCACGGAACGCGTCGGACCTTCGGCTCTGGCGGCAGCCCGTTGCAGGGCGGACAGTGGTGGCGTGAACGGTTTTCGGTACAGCGTCGTCGCCTCCCCGCTCCACGATCAGCGGTCGGTCGATCGGATCACCGAACCCGTTCGACGACAACTCGTCGCGCTCGGTGGGGGCGCCGCGAACGGCGAGGCGGACGTGGACGTCGAGCTCGACGCCGAACGGCCGCACGTGGTGGTCGTCGCGACCGGTGGGACGGAGCGAGCGGTCCTCGACCTGGTGCGGCGCCGCCGCGCTGTCGTTCCGTGGGAGCCGGTGGTCCTGGTCGCTCATCCACTTCACAACAGCCTGGCCGCTTCGATCGAGTCGATGGCGCGGCTGCGGTCGGACGGGGTACGGGGTTGCGTCGTGCAGGCGACGGAACTGCTCGTCGACCGGGAAGCGCTCGCGGGCGCGATCTCCGATCTGAGCGTGCTGTTCGCCGTCCGGGGATCCCGCATCGGGCTGGTCGGCGAACCGTCCGACTGGTTGGTCGCGAGCGTGCCGACCGCGGTGGACCTCCGCGCTCGGTGGGGGATCGAGTTGGTCGACATCGGCATCGGCGACACCATCGATCGCACACGTCGTGTCGACGCGGCGGAGGCCCGGCCGGTCGCTGTGCGCTTCACCGCCAAGGGTGTGCCGACTGCCGAAACCGTGGCGGCGGCGGCGCTGCACCCGGCACTGGTGGACGGCATCGAGCAGGCAGGGGTCGACGCGGTCGCCGTGCGCTGCTTCGACTTCATCACCGAACTCGCCACGTCCGGATGCGTGGCACTCGCCGAGCTGAACGACACCGGGGTCGTCGCCGGCTGCGAGGGCGACGTCGCATCGACGGTCGCCATGATGCTGGTACGTGAACTCACCGGTCGGCCGAGTTGGATCGCGAACCCGGCGCGGATCGACGCATCCACCAACTCGCTGCTGCTCGCGCACTGCACCGTCGCCCCGTCGATGGTCGACGACCTGGAGTTGCACACGCACTTCGAGAGCGGGCTCGGGGTCGGACTGCGGGGCACCTTCGCTCCCGGACCGGTCACGCTGCTGCGCCTCGGCGGCACATCGCTCGAACGACACTGGTTCGCCGAGGCCGAGGTGGTGGAGGCAGGTGCGTCACCCGATCTGTGTCGCACACAGGTCACGGTACGTGTCGCCGACGACCATCCGGTCGGCCGACTGCTCGACGATCCGCTCGGCAACCACCTGGTGATGGTGCAGGGCCACCATGGAGAGCGCCTGGAGCGGTGGTGGCGCCTCGCCTTCGGCGATCAGTGACCGGCGGCGACGCGCCGGTCTTGGGCCGCCTTGGCCTTCCGGGCGCTCGCCACGATTCGCCACACGATCAGGGCGAGCCCGGCGAGGATCGCGATGAGCACCAGGCTCTGGTGCCAGCCGCCGCGGGCGTCGCTCCCGCATCCTGGCTTCGGCACGGCGCTGATGCATTCGCTGATGTCGCGATCGGCCGGGATGAACTCGTTCACCGGGGTACCGGTGCCGTCGGCATCCCGGACGAGTTCGGTGTCGACGGCGCGGGACGGCTCGGTGGCGCGGTCGGCCAGGGCGTACATCTGGACCGCAACGGCCACCACGCACAGCACCATGAGCACCACCGTCACTCGACGCCGCCGGGGCAGCGATCGCCACGTGCTCATGGGATTGGACACCCCAGTTGTCTACCATCGGAACCTTGAACACCGACGCCGCCCCCGAGCTCGATGCCGCCGCCACCCACGACACCGTGCTCGTGGTCGACTTCGGGGCTCAGTACGCCCAGCTGATCGCTCGCCGCGTCCGCGAACTCGACGTCTTCTCCGAGATCGTCAGTCACCGGATCAGTGCCGCCGAGGTGACCGAACGGGCCCCGGCCGCGATCATCCTCTCGGGTGGGCCGGCGAGTGTCAACATCGAGGGGACACCCCGGCTCGACCCGGCGATCTACGACCTCGGCATCCCGATCTTCGGGATCTGCTACGGGGCGCAGTTGATCGCCATCCAGCTCGGCGGGACCGTCGGGCGGGGAATGGCCGGGGAGTACGGTCGGGCGCGACTCACGCGGACCGC
This sequence comes from Ilumatobacteraceae bacterium, assembly GCA_033344875.1. NCBI lineage: Bacteria > Bacillati > Actinomycetota > Acidimicrobiia > Acidimicrobiales > Ilumatobacteraceae > Ilumatobacteraceae bacterium. The sequence goes on from JAWPMO010000001.1 coordinate 4,125,883, forward strand.
TGATTCCTCGCTGCTCCCGGCCGACCTGCCGGACGAGCACGACGTCTGGATGAGCCACTTCGACGCGATCACGGTCGCGCCGCCAGGGTTCACGCCGACCGCCGGCACGAAGGATGCCCCGGTCGCCGTGCTCGAGAACGACACGCGGAAGATCTGGGGAGTGCAGTACCACCCCGAGGTCGTCCACTCGCCGTTCGGCATGCCGGTGCTCGAACGGTTCCTCCACGATCTCGCCGGGTGCCGGACCGACTGGAGCATGTCGTCGGTGATCGAGGAGCAGGTCGCCGGGATCCGCCAGCGGGTCGGTGACGCCCGGGTGATCTGCGGGTTGTCGGGTGGTGTCGACTCGTCGGTCGCCGCTGCGCTCGTCCATCGGGCGATCGGTGCACAGCTGACGTGCATCTACGTCGACACCGGCCTGATGCGCAAGGGCGAGAGCGAGCAGGTCGTCGAGACGTTCCGGCGCAACCTCGGGATCGAGCTGATCCACGCCGACGAGGGTGAGCGGTTCTTCGATGCGCTCGCCGGTGTCACCGAACCCGAGGCGAAACGCAAGGTGATCGGCGAGCAGTTCATCCGTGTGTTCGAGAAGTACACCGGTGGAGTGTCCGACGCGAAGTTCTTGGTGCAGGGCACGCTCTACCCCGACCTCATCGAGAGCGGTGGGGTCGACGGCACGGCGTCGGTGATCAAGAGCCACCACAATGTCGGCGGACTGCCCGACGACATGGAGCTCGAACTGATCGAACCGTTGCGCGACCTGTTCAAGGACGAGGTGCGCGCGCTCGGCTCCGAACTCGGACTGCCCGACGAGATGGTCTGGCGTCAGCCGTTCCCCGGCCCCGGTCTCGGCGTGCGGATCATCGGCGAGGTCACGCCGGGCAAGGTGGCGCTGCTCCAAGACGCCGATGCGATCGTCCGCGAAGAACTCGCGGCCGCCGGTCTCGAACGTGAGATCTGGCAGTCGTACGCGGCGTTGCTGTCCGACGTCCGGTCGGTCGGCGTGATGGGCGACGAGCGCACCTACGGCAACCCGATCGTGATCCGGGCGGTCACGTCCGACGACGCGATGACCGCCGATTGGGCGCGCATTCCGTACGACGTGCTCGAGAAGATGTCGCAGCGGATCATCAACGAGGTCTACGGCGTCAATCGAGTCGTCTACGACATCACCTCGAAGCCGCCGGGCACCATCGAGTGGGAGTGAGCCGGCGCCGGTCCCGACCGGGTCCTACGGATACGGCCTGACCCCCGAACGGTCAATCGAAACATTGCCGGTCGCGTCGCAACGTGTTCGTAATATTCGGTACACTGCCGACTCGTTCTATGAAGCGTCGAATTTCTCACCTCCTGGTCGCCGCATCGACGGTGGTGTTCGTCGTGCCGACGGCGTTCCCCGAGGCCGCCTACGCCTCCGTGTCCGATCAGCGGCGCGAGGTCGAGCGCATCGTCGACGAACTCGACCGACTCCACACACAGGCCGACATCCTGGCCGAAGACTGGGCCGAGGCCGAGGACAACCTGCGTCAGCTCGACCAGGAAGTGATCGAGGCCGAGGCCAGGGTCGCGGCCAAGGAAGCAGAGCTCGGCGCGTTGCGCGGCGACCTGTCCGAGATGGCCGTGCGAGCGTTCACCGGCGCCGGCGGCGACGTGCTCGGCCCGCTGTTCTCCGATGCCGAGCAGTACGGCGACACGCTGTCGCGCGACCAGTTCAGCCGGGTTGCGCTGAGCGTCGGCACCACGACCACCGACGACCTCGACGAGTTCGTGGCCGAGCTCGACGCCGAACGCGACGACCTCGAAGACAAGCGCGAACAGGTCGCAGCGCTCAAGGTCACGATCGAGCAGAAGCGTCAGCAGACCGAAGAGCTCACCGCTCAGTTCATCGAACGGCGTGCCGATGCCGAAGCTCGCCTCGGTCAGCTGATCGAGGAAGAAGAAGAGCGTCGTGCCGCAGCAGCGTTCGCTCGACTCCAGGCCGAACTCGAAGCGGAGCAGGCAGCTGCCGCGCAGGCGACCAGCAGCGGTGGCGGCAACGGCGGTACCTCCGACTCCGGCGGTACGTCCAACTCCGGTGGCGGCTCGTCCGACTCCAACTCCAACTCGGGTGGTGGCGGCAACTCGAACGCCGGTGGCGGCAGCTCGAACTCCGGTGGCGGCAGCTCGAACTCCGGCGGCGGCAGCTCGACGCCGGCCCCCGCCCCTGCGCCCGCCCCGGCCGTGTCCGGACTCGCCGGTATCGCCGTGCAGGCCGCCATGGCCCAGCAGGGCGTCCGATACGTCTACGCCACGTCGAAGCCCGGCGTGTCGTTCGACTGCTCCGGTCTCACGCACTATGCGTGGGGTCAGGCCGGCGTCTACCTGCCTCGCAACTCGCGGGCCCAGGCGGCAGCGACCCCCCGGGTGTCGCCCGCAGCCGCCCAGCCCGGCGATCTGATCTTCTACTACTCGCCGATCAGTCACGTCGGCATCTACCTCGGCGGCGGCCAGCTCGTGCATGCGCCGAACTCCGGCAGCGTCGTGAAGGTCGCCAGCGTCAGCTGGGGCAAGGTCACCGCCGTCGGCCGCCCCGGCTGAGTCGGGCCGGATCGCCCGATCGCCGCGTTCCGCCTCACCGCTCGCTGTCCGAAGACAGCTCGGGTTCGTCGCGCCTTGCGCTCGAACGATCCGATCCCGACTCAGCTTCGCTGATCCATGGGCGTGGGCGCGCGTGCGTGGGGTGCTCGGTTGCTGATTTGCCGCGTTGCGGCTCATGGCTCGCTGTCCTGAGACAGCTCGGGTTTGTCGCGCCTTGCGCTCGAACGATCCGATCCCGACTCAGCTTCGCTGACTGTGAGTGCGCTGGGTCGGCGTCGTGCTCAGGGTCTTGCGGCTCATGGCTCGCTGTCCTGAGACAGCTCGGGTTCGTCGCGCCTTGCGCTCGAACGATCCGATCCCGACTCAGCTTCGCTGACACCCGTTCGAGGCGTGGTGAGGCAGACTGACCGACGATGATCTTCGGGAGCGACAATCAGGCCGGCGCCTCGGAGCGGGTGCTCGATGCGATCTCCGACGCATACCGCTCACACCACGATGCGTACGGGGCCGATGCGATCACGGCGGCGGCAGTCGACGCGTTGCGCGAGACCTTCGACACCGACCTCACGGCGTGCTTCGTATCGAGCGGCACCGCTGCGAACATGCTGGCGCTCTCCACCATGGTGCAGCCATGGGACGGCGTCGTGTGCCACCACCAGGCGCACATACTGCTCGACGAGTCGACGGGGCCGTCGCTGTTCACCGGCGGTGCGAGCATGCTCCCCGTCCCCGACCGGGATCTCCGCCTCGACCCGGGGCGGTTGGCGACGATGCTCGACCGCCTGCCGAGCGACGGCCCGCACAACGTGCGGCCGAGAGCGCTGTCGATCACCCAGGCGAACGAGTGCGGTCAGATCCACACCGTCGACGAGGTCGCTGCACTGAGCGCGGTCGCCCGCGATCGGAACCTCCGCGTCCACATGGACGGTGCCCGGTTCGCGAATGCGGTCGCGAAGCTCGGGGTGCACCCCGGTGACGTCACCTGGCGGGCCGGGGTCGACGTCCTGTGCCTCGGTGCGAGCAAGAACGGCGCGGTCGCCGCCGAGGCGATCGTGTTCTTCGACCGGGAGCTCGCGGTCGACGTCGAGTACCGACTCAAGCGGACGGGTCACCTGACCTCGAAGGCCCGGCTGTACGGCGCACAGTTCCTCGCGTGGCTCGCCGACGACCACTGGCTCGACCTCGCCCGAACCGCCAACCGCCACGCCGATCGGCTTCGCGCCGCGTTGGTCGGACTCGAGGGCGTCCGGCTCGCCTGGCCGAGCGAATCGAACGAGTCGTTCGTCGTGCTCGACCGCTCGGTCCACGACGCGTTGATGGCCGCCGGCGCATCCATGTACGAGTGGTACCCGAACGCGCTCCCGGAGGGCGAGCACCTCGCCGAGGGCGAAGTGCTCGCCCGGCTCGTGACGTCGTTCGCCACCACCGACGCCCACGTCGACGAGTTCGTCGCCGCCGTGCGTGCTCCCAGCCGGAGCTGAGCCGACTCGGCTGCGGCGGCCGGGTCCGCTCGCACTACGGTCGGAGATCGTGCGGGGACTCGACGACGACCGGGTGAGTCACTGGCTCGCCGAGAACATCGACGGGGCCGTTGGCCCGTTCCGGTACGAACTGATCGTCGGTGGGCGATCGAACCTCACGTTTCGGGTCACCGATGCGTCGGGCACCCGCTACGTCCTCCGCCGACCGCCGACCGGCCACGTGCTCGCAACCGCCCACGACATGGCCCGAGAGCATCGGATCATCACCGCCGTCGGCCGGACCGGTGTCCCCGTGCCCCGGACGCTCGGCCTGTGTCTCGACGAGTCCGTGAACGGTGCGCCGTTCTACGTGATGGAGTTCGTCGACGGACAGGTCCTCGATTCGCCCGAGTCCGGCGCGCTGCTCCCGGAGGCGTTGCGGCCCGTAGCCGGCGAGCACCTGATCGACGTCCTCGCCGACCTCCACGCGGCCGATGTCGACGAGATCGGCCTGGGTGACCTCGCCCGCCGGGAGGGCTACGTCGAGCGCCAGATCAAGCGGTGGTCGACCCAGTGGGAGAACTCCAAGACACGTGAGATCGCGGCGATCGAGGAGGTTGCCCGGCACCTGGCGTCCAACGTCCCCGTGCAGCACGGCGTGTCGATCGCCCACGGCGACTACCGCTTCGGCAACTGCCTCGTCGACATCGGGACCGGCCGGGTGACCGCCGTGCTCGACTGGGAGCTCTGCACGCTCGGTGACCCCCTGGCCGATCTCGGCTACCTGGGCGTCTACTGGGTGCGACCCGACGGTGGCAGCCGCGACAACGACCCGACGGGTGCCGGTGGCTACCCGTCGTTCGCCGACATCGTCGAGCGCTATGCCAACCGCACCGGGCGTGACGTGTCGCAGATCGACTACTACGTGGCGTTCTCGTCGTGGCGTCTCGCCGTGATCAGCGAAGGTGTCTACAACCGCTACCTGCACGGCGCGATGGGTGATCAGAACGACCCGGAGGCACTCGAACGGGTTCGTCTGGCCACCATCGAGTTGGCCGAGCAGGCGCTGGCAGCGGTTCGGCGATTGTCGTGACCCACCGTGGTGCCGACCCGCTGGCCGGCTGGGAGCGCGCCTCGTTCTCGGCGGCGGGTTTCACCCACGACACCTATCGGCGCGGTGCGGGGCCGGGCGTCGTCGTCATCCACGAGATCCCCGGCATCACTCCCACGGTGATCGACTTCGCCGACGACGTGGTCGCGCGCGGCTTCACGGTGGTGATGCCCGACCTCGTCGGTACACCGGGCAGGCCACCCAGTCACCCGTACATCGCCGCGAGCATGGTCAAGGTGTGCATCTCCCGGGAGATCACCGCCTGGGCGCTCGATCGCACCACGCCGCTCACGCCGTGGCTCCGTGCGCTGGCACGTGCGCTGCACGCCGAGGTCGGCGGACCGGGCGTCGGGGCGGTCGGCATGTGCTTCAGCGGCGGATTCGCCCTGGGGATGATGGTCGACGACATCATGCTGGCGCCGGTGCTCTCGCAGCACTCGTTCCCGATCGCCCGCGGTCGCGGCGACGCCGGCGGCAACCTCGGGTTGTCGCCCGACGACGAGGCCGAGGTCGTCCGACGTGCCGAGGAGGGATGTCAGGTGCTCGGCCTCCGATTCACCGGCGACCGCCTGGTGGGGACACGGTTCGACACGCTCCGCGAGAAACTCGGTGACGCATTCATCGCGGTCGAGCTGCCGAGCACGTCGCCGAGGGACCATTCGGTGCTGACCGAGCAGCGCGACGAGCCGAGCGTGCAGCGGGTGCTCGACTTCCTGGTCGAGAAGCTGCACGGTGCGGACGGAGCAGCTGGGTAGCGCCTGACTCGAACGGTACCCCCGTAGGGTATGTGCCGAGTCCCCGGTACACTGGCGACATGGCGCAACCCGGCTACCACGACGACAAGGCGGCGGTGCTCGCACGACTCAAGCGTGTCGAAGGGCAGGTCCGAGGCCTGCAGCGCATGGTCGACGAAGACACGTACTGCATCGACGTGCTCACCCAGGTGTCCGCCGCCACGCGGGCGCTGCAGGGCGTCGCCGTGCAGTTGCTCGACGACCATCTCCGGCACTGCGTCTCGAGCGCGGTGCAGTCAGACGATGATGCCGAGGCCGATCGCATCATCACCGAGGCCTCCAAGGCCATCGAACGATTGGTGAAATCATGAACACGCAGACCCTCACACTCTCCGTCCCCGGGATGACCTGTGGCCACTGCGAAGCCGCGGTCAAACAGGAGGTCGGATCACTCGCCGGCATCGCCGACGTCGCCGTCGACCTCGACAGCAAGGACGTCGTCGTCACGGGCACGCAACTGGACCGCGACGCCATCGTCGCCGCCATCGATGAAGCCGGTTTCGACGTCGCCTGACCTCGTCACGCTCGACGTGACGGGGATGACGTGCGCAGCGTGCGCGTCGCGTATCGAGCGCAAGCTCAACAAGCTCGATGGTGTCACCGCGTCGGTCAACTACGCCACCGAGCAGGCCCGCGTCGAACTGCCGGCCGACGCCACCGACCGCCTCGCGGTCGACGACCTGATCGCGACGATCGAGGCGACCGGCTACGGCGCACACGTGCCGTCGGACGACACCGAAGCGCCGGACCGGCTCGCATTCCTGCGGCGACGACTGATCGTCGCCATCGTCTTCGGGCTGCCGGTGCTGCTGCTGTCGATGATCCCGGCGCTGCAGTTCGACGGATGGCAGTGGGTCGCGCTCGTGCTCGCCACCCCTGTCGCGACGTGGGCGGCGTGGCCGTTCCACCGGGCGATGGTGCTGAACCTCCGCCACGGCCAGACCACCATGGACACCCTGATCTCGGTCGGCGTCACCGCTGCCTACGCCTGGTCGGTCTGGGCGCTGATCTTCACGTCCGCCGGCGACATCGGGATGTCGATGTCGATGTCGCTCGACGTGCGCGGCGAGAGCGGGTCGCACCACATCTACCTCGAGGTCGCGTCGACCGTCGTCGCGTTCATCCTCGCCGGCCGCTACTTCGAGGCCAGCGCCAAGCGCCGTGCCGGCGACGCACTCCGGGCACTGCTCGACCTCGGAGCGAAAGACGTCGCCCTGCTCGCCGACGACGGGACCGAGCGCCGGGTCCCGATCGACGCGCTCCGCGTCGGCGACCGATTCGTGGTCCGCCCCGGCGAGAAGATCGCGACCGACGGCCGGGTGATCGACGGTCACGCGGCGGTCGATCGCTCACTCGTCACCGGCGAGAGCGTCCCGGTCGAGGTCGGTCCCGGCGACGACGTCATCGGTGCCACCGTCAACGCCGACGGACGGCTCGTGATCGAGGCGATCCGGGTCGGTACCGAGACGCAACTCGCGCAGATGGCGCAACTGGTCGAGGCCGCCCAGTCGGGGAAGGCGCCGGTGCAGCGGCTCGCGGATCGAGTCGCCGCGGTGTTCGTGCCGGTGGTGATCGCATTGGCGATCGCCACGTTGATCGGCTGGCTGGTCGTCACCGGCGACACCGAACGTTCGTTCAGCGCCGCGGTCGCGGTGCTGATCATCGCCTGTCCGTGTGCGCTGGGATTGGCGACACCGACGGCGCTCCTGGTCGGCACCGGTCGTGGCGCCCAGCTCGGCATCGTGATCCGCGGTCCGGAGATCCTCGAGAACACGCGCCGGATCGACACGATCGTGCTGGACAAGACCGGCACCGTCACCACGGGTGCGATGGCGCTTGGCGACGTCAGACCCGCCGAAGGTGTCGATGCTGCGGAGTTGCTGACGATCGCCGGCTCGATCGAGGCGGGCAGCGAGCACCCGATCGCCCGGGCGATCACCGACGCTGCGACCCGGACCGCGGAGCTCCGTGCGGTCGACTCGTTCTCGAACGAGGCCGGCAGTGGCGTGCGCGGCACGATCGACGGCGTGGAGTACCGAGTGGGCCGGCCCACCGCTGAGGTCCGGGTCGACGCCGGTGAGACCGTGGTCGAGCTCCGTCGCGGAACCGACGTGCTCGGGCACCTCGCCGTCGCCGACTCGATCAAACCCACGAGCGTCGAGGCGATCCGTCGGCTTCGTGCGCTCGACCTCGAACCCGTCCTGCTGACCGGTGACAACGAGGTCACGGCCCGCTCGGTGGCGGAGGCGGTCGGGATCGACGTGGTCCACGCAGGTGTGATGCCGTCCGACAAGGTCGACGTCGTCAGCGAACTCCAGAGGGCCGGCAAGAACGTGGCAATGGTCGGCGACGGTGTGAACGACGCAGCAGCGCTCGCTCAGGCCGACCTCGGCATCGCGATGGGATCGGGCACCGACGCCGCGATCGAGGCGAGCGATCTCACGTTGATCCGCAACGACCTCATGTCGGCGGCCGACGCGATCCGACTGTCGCGACGCACGCTCGGCACGATCAAGGGCAACCTGTTCTGGGCGTTCGCCTACAACGTGCTCGCGATCCCGCTCGCGATGTCGGGTCGCCTGTCACCGGCGATCGCCGGTGCGGCGATGGCGTTCTCCAGCGTGTTCGTCGTCTCGAACTCGTTGCGCCTCAAGCGCTTCCGCCCGCTCGCCTGAACCGCTCGGGCCTACGCTGCCGCGGTGGGAGAGAGCGACGTGATCGGCCGAACGGCGAGCCCGTCGACGCGGTCGTCGCTGGCCGGTGACCTTCGTGCGATCGGCGTCGAGCCCGGGATGACCCTGATGGTCCACGCGTCGCTGTCGCACCTCGGGTTCGTGGCGGGAGGCGCCCATGCTGTGGTGCTGGCGTTGCTCGACGTGCTCGGGCCGGCCGGCACGATGGTCATGCCGACCCACTCCACCGACCTGACCGATCCGGCGGGTTGGACGAACCCGCCGGTGCCGACCGACTGGTGCGACGAGATCCGAGCGGCGATGCCGGCCTACGACCCGTTGCTCACGCCGACGCGATCGATGGGGGCCATCGTGGAGTGCTTCCGGCACGTGCCCGGTGTCGTCCGGAGCGACCATCCCACGGTGTCGGCGGCCGCCGTGGGCCCGAACGCCGGATTCGTGGTCGCCGATCACCGGCTTCCCGACGGGCTCGGCGATCATTCACCGCAGGCGCGTCTGTACGAGCTCGACGGCAGCGTCCTCCTGCTCGGAGTCGGTCACGGCAACAACACGTCGCTGCACCTCGCGGAGCGGCGGTCGGCCCCGCCGGATGCGCTGACCCGGCGGCAGTCGTCGCCGGTCACGGTCGACGGTGAACGCCGATGGGTGGTGTACGACTGCCTCGTCGACGACCCGAACGATTTCGACACGCTCGGCGGCGCGTTCCGTTCCGCCGGCCACGAACGTTCGGGGTCGGTCGGTGCAGGCGTCGGGCGGCTCATGCGCTCGCGCGACCTCGTGGACTTCGCCACGGGATGGATGGACGAGCACCGCACCTGGATGACGGTCGGCGGCGCAGGCGACCGGTCAGCCCGCGGTTGATTCGGTGGCGAGGTCGCGCGCGGTTCGGTAGTCGGCCTTGCCGTTGGGTGCCCGGGGCACCGTCGCGACGAACACGACGCGCTTCGGCGCCTTGAAGTGCGCCAGTTCCGATTTGACCGACGCGATCACATCGGCCTCACTCACGGAGGCATCCTCGGCGAGCGAGGCGACCGCGGTGACCGCCTGACCGAACTTGTCGTCGTCGATGCCGACCACGAGGCAGTCGACGACGCCGTCGACCCGTTTGACGGCTTCCTCGACCTCCTCCGGGAAGATCTTCTCGCCGCCCGAGTTGATCACCTGGCTGCCGCGCCCGAGGAGGATCAGCGTGCCGTCGGCCGCGACCCGGGCGAAGTCGCCGGGGAACGAGTAGCGGAGCCCTCCGATCGTGCGGAACGTGCGGGCCGACTTGTCCGGGTCCTTGTAGTACCCGATCGGGATCATCCCGCCGGCGGCGACCATGCCGACCTCGTCCGAACCGGGGGTGACCTCGGTGTCGTCGTCCTTGAAGACCTTCGTGTTCGGATTCATCGCGAACTTGGCGGTCTCGGTGGCGAGGCCGCGCATCGTGACCTGGTTGCCCATCGAACCCTCGCTCGAACCGATCGCGTCGAACAGGATCGCCTGCGGGATGCGATCGAGGAGTGCCTCCTTCACCTCGGTGGTCCACATCACGCCGGACGAGAGCATCATCTTCAGGTCGGACGTGTCGTAGGGCTCGCCGCGCTCGATCGCGGCGTCGATCGCGGCGATGATCGGCTTGGAGAACGAGTCGCCGACGATCGTGTTGTGGGTGACGTGGTGCCGCTGCATCGCCGTGAGCATCTCGTCGGCGTCGAGGCTGCGGTTGGTCAGCGTGATCACGTGTCCGCCCGCGAAGTGGTGGATGCAGGCGCCGAGCCACAGCCCGGTGCCGTGCATCAGCGGTGCTCCGGTGATCGACACCGAGGCGTCGCAGCGCCCGTGGAGGTCGCGCACGATCTGCGGCACGTCGTCGGCCGAGTCGGGCACCGGCAGGCCGAGGCCCTGGAACCCGATCGTGCAGAGCCCGCCCGAGATGTCACCCATCGCGTACATGACTCCCTTCGGCAGACCGGTCGTGCCGCCGGTGTAGAGCATGTACACGTCGTCTTCCCGACGGGTGATCCGAGGCATCGGGTCGTGTCCGGCGACGGCGTCGCGGAACGACATCGCCCCCTCGACCCCTTCGCCGGCCGGTGCCGGACCGTCGTCGACTGCGATGAGCAGCTTCAGGTCGGGAAGCCGGTCGACGACGCGCGCGACGCGATCGCCGAGGGAGGTGTGGAACACGATCGCCTCGGCGTCGGAGTTGTCGATCAGGTACCGCAGTTCCTCGTCGAGGTACCGGTAGTTGACGTTGACCGGAACGCCGCGCATCTTGAACGCGCCGTACTGCGCGACCAGGTACTCGTTGCCGTTGTACAGATAGAGCGCCACCTTGGCGTCGGGCCCGAGACCGGCCGACGTGTACGCCGCCGCCAGTCGCGCGGCCTGGTCGTCGTACGTCGACCAGGTGAGCGTGTGCTCTCCGTTGGTCGCTGCCGGGGCGTCGGGGACGACGTCGGCGATCGATTCCCACACGGTGGCGAAGTGCATCTCCATCGCCGGAGCGTAGGACAGTTCTTCGTGTCGCTTTTTCAGCGATCCCGGTGCCGGGTCCCGGCGCCCCAGGTGATCGTGATCACCCGCGCCGGCTCGACGACGTCCATCGTGTGCCACGTGCCGGCCGGCATCACGACGAGTTCGGGTGCCCGCACGACGACGGGATCGCCGGCCTCGGTGTGGATTCGAACGGCTCCGTCGGTGACGAGGATCACCTCGTCACCATCCGGGTGCATCTCCCAGTTGGACCAGTCGGCCGTGACCGGCGTCGCCATCACGAGCCGGCCGTCTTCGAGGTCGGTGCGCTCGTCGATCGTCGGCCAGAAGTGCTCGTCGATCTCGAGCACGTTCAGCCCCGGGCCGCGCTCGAGATGCAGGTAGGTGTCGGTGAGGTCGATCGGTCGCATGCGGTTCCCCGTCGTCATGTGTCGGCGGGTCCGTTCAGTAACCGGGGGCCGGCTGCCAGAGCGTGAACGCTCGACCCTGGTCGTCGACGCAGTCGATGCTGATGCCGGAGTCGGAGCCGGACCGCTCGACGATCCGCCCGTCGAGCTCGACGACCCGGTCGGCCATCGCGTCGGCGTCGTCGACCCGGAAGTACAGGTGGGCCGGTGCGTCGACGCCGCCGGGCGTCATGCCCATCGGCAGCTTCGTGTTGGAGATGTGGGCGTATTGGTCGCCCGCGTGGCCGTCCTCGGTGACCCACCCGAACAGCGATCCGTAGAACGCACGGGCCGTGGCGGTGTCGTCGAACGGGATCGTGAGGTAGCCGACCTCGACCGGAGCGCCACCGGCTGCGGCGTCTGCGGTGTCGGGCGTGACGACCTCGAACGCCCCGCCGAAGCCCTCGGCGATCTCCTCGTTCGACGGGTCGGCGACCTCGGTCTGCACCATCCACTGGTGCCCGTACGGATCGCCGAAGGCACATGCCCGGTGTCCGTACGGCTGGGTCTCCGGTGGGCGCTGCGCATCGGCACCGTTGGCGAGCGCGCGTGCCCAGACCGCGTCGACGTCGGGGACCTGGAGGTTGAGCTTGACCGGCGACCCGCCGACCGTGCGCGGGCTGACCGCCCCGTAGTCCGGGTACTCGTCGGCGAGCATGATCTTGGCCCCGCCGACGTCGAGTTCGCCGTGACCGATGCGGCCGTCGTCGCCGACGTAGCGGACGAGTTCGGTCGCTTCGAACACGACCTGGTACCAGTCCATCGCCGCGGCGGCGTCATGAACGCTGAGGTAGGGCACCAGCGTGTTCGCCGGTGATGCGGCGGTCGCACTCGCCGTGGTGGCGCCGGCGGTCGGGGTGGTGGACGTGTCGGTCATGGCAGGTGTCCTCTCGGGAAGTTCGATCTCGGGTGCGAGCGCGGCGGTCACCCGAGCTCGAAGCTGTTCGGCGAAGCGCCGGTTCGGGGCGACGGGCTCGTCGTCGTGTCGGAGTGCGTCGAAGGCGGTCATCGTGCGACCTCCTCGGTGTCGTCGGGGTGGAGGGATTCGTAGACCTCGCGGAACGCGCGCCGGGCACGGACCAGGAGCGCCTCGGTGGCGTGGACGGTTCGATCGAGCATCGCCGCGACCCGCTGGACGTCGAGATCGTCGACGTAGCGCAACGTGAGTGCAGCCCGGTGATGCGAACCGAGACGTTCGAGAGCATCGCGGGCGGCGAAACCGTCGAGTTCGGCCTCCCACGGGTCATCGTCGTCGGGTGGGGCGTCGACCGCCTGCAGATTGCGGGTGTCGCGCTCGACCCGGCGCCAGTGATCGACGAGTTTGTGTCTGGCGATGCCGACGAGCCACGCCGTGGTGACCGCGGCGACCGCGCCCCGTCGGATCGACTCGACGGCGGCCATGAAGGTCTCGGCCGTGATGTCCTCCGCGACCGTCGAGTTCCGGCACCGGTGGAGGAGGTACCCGTACACCTGGGGGAGCGCGTCGTCGTAGATCGCGAGGAGGTCGTCCCCGTGGTCGTCGTCGCTCGCCGGCAGGCCCATACCCCTCCATCGTCACAGGTCACGGAACTCCAACGGGTCCGACGCAAAATTTTCTCGGCGACGGAACCCCGCCCGGAGTCGTCCGGGGGTGTTCGGCGCGACGACACTGACGGAATGGCAGAGATCCACGGCACCGCAGACGAGTCGTACGACCGGTTGAGCGAGCTGCTCGGCGCGAGCATCGACAGCGGGAAGGACGTCGGTGCGTCCGTCAGCGTGACGGTCGAGGGTGAAACGGTCGTCGACATCTGGGGCGGCTGGTCCGACGAGGCCAGAACCATCCCGTGGGAGCGCGACACGATCACCAACGTCTGGTCGACGACGAAGACGATGACCTTCCTGAGCGCGCTGCTGCTCGTCGAACGCGGACTGCTCGACTTCGACGAGAAGGTGGCGACCTACTGGCCCGAATTCGCCCAGAACGGCAAGGCCGACGTCGAAGTGCGCCATCTGATGGGCCACACGTCGGGGGTGAGCGCCTGGATGCGGCCGGTCACCGTCGACGACATCTACGACTGGGACAAGTCGACCGCGATGCTCGCCGAGCAGGAACCGTGGTGGGAGCCGGGCACGGCGTCGGGCTACCACGCCCTCAACCAGGGCCACCTGATCGGCGAGGTGATCCGCCGCATCGACGGCCGCATGCTCGGCGACTTCTTCGCCGAGGAGATCGCTGGCCCGCTCGATGCCGACTTCCACATCGGGCTCGACCCGAGCGAGTTCGGGCGTGTGTCCAACGTGATCCCGCCGCCACCGTTGCCGATGGACATGACGCAACTCGACCCCGACAGCGTGCTGGTGAAGACCTTCACCGGTCCGGCTCCCGCGGCTGACGTCGCGTGGACCGACGAGTGGCGCCAGGCCTGCATCGGCGCGGCGAACGGCCACGGCAACGCCCGCTCGGTCGCTCGGATCCAGGCGGTGATCGCCAACGGCGGCACCGTCGGCGACGTCGAGTTGCTGTCGGCCGAGACGATCCGGCAGATCTTCCGGGAGCAGGCGCACGGCGTCGATCAGGTGCTCGGACTCCCGGTGCGATTCGGCATGGGGTATGCACTGCACTCCGAGGCGGTTCCGTACCTGCCCGAGGGCAACTATGCCTACTGGGGTGGCTGGGGTGGGTCGTCGATCATCTGCGACGTGGACCGCAGGATCAGCTTCGCCTACGTGATGAACCGGATGGACGAAGGCCTGCTCGGCGACACACGAGGCATCGACCTCGCCACCGAGGTGTTCGGCACCTGATCGCGATCTGCGTCAGGCGAGCATGCTGCGGAGCATCCACGCGGTCTTCTCGTGGACCTGCAACCGCTGGGTGAGCAGGTCGGCCGTGGGCTCATCGCTCGCCCGCTCGACGACGTCGAACATCGAGCGTGCCGTTCGCGCGGTCGCCTCGTGGCCCTTGACCAGCCGTCGGATCATCTCCTGGGCGTCGGGACGGTCGTCGTCTTCCTCGATCGACGACAGCTCGGCGAACTCGCGATACGTGGCCGGTGCCGGTGCGCCGAGCGCCCGGATCCGTTCCGCCACCTCGTCGACCGCCAGCGCCAGCTCGTTGTACTGGGTCTCGAACATGAGGTGGAGGGTGTTGAACATCGGGCCGACGACGTTCCAGTGGTAGTTGTGCGTCTTCAAGTACAGCGTGTAGGAGTCGGCCAGGACCTTGGAGAGCCCTGCCGCGATCTCGGTCCGGTCGGCGTCGCTGATACCGATGTCGATCTGCATTGCGTCACTCATGGAAGTGCCTCTCTGTCGTTCCGAACGAGTCGTTCGCCAGGAATTGTGCGGACAAACAGTACAACCGGACACCCGATCGGGTTGTTCCGATCTCATCGCAATTCGGGTCTGGAGGGTCCTGATCTGGGAAGATGTCGCACCGTGAGCGACATCGACACCGCGACCGACAACACCTGGCTGTCCGACGACGATCTCGAGCAGGTGCGCGCCCAACTGCCGATCGTGTACGTGGAGGCGATTCCGGTCCGGGTCGACGGGCTCGGCCACGTCACCGAGATCGGACTGCTGCTCCGTCAGGCGCCCGACGGCACGATCAGTCGGCTGATCGTCAGCGGCCGCGTCAAGTACGGCGAACGGGTGCGTGACGCGCTGATGCGCCACTGCGAGAAGGACCTCGGGCCGCTGGCGCTGCCGCAGATCCCGCCCGCGACCGCCCCGTTCACGGTCGCCGAGTACTTCCCCGATCCCGACGTCAGTGGGTTCCACGACCCGCGACAGCACGCGGTCAGCCTGGTGTTCATCGTGCCGGTCGACGGCGACTGCGAGCCGACTCAGGAGGCGCTCGACCTCCACTGGTTCACGCCGTCCGAAGTGTGCACACCCGACGTGATCGGACAGATGACCGGTGGCCAGGACCGCCTGTTGCGTCTCGCGCTCGCGCACGTCGGCCAACTCCCGTAACCGCACCTGACGCCCGGAGCAGTATCCACCCGTGGGTGCCTGATGCCGCGTACCCTTTCCCCTCATGCCGGTGGCAGACATCGCTCGCACCGCCAGCGCCATGAGGACCGCGCTGATCGGGCACCCGATGCTGAGGTTCGACGCCCCGAAACTGATCGGGCCCGTGCCGCAGGCCGGCCGGATGGTCGAGACCATCGAGGCGCGCGGCCGCCACCTCGAGGTGATGTGGGACGACGGGATCGTGCTCGACACCCACCTCAAGGGCAAGAGCGAGTGGCACGTCTACCGCAAGGGATCGCCCTGGCGCCGGTCGTGGGAACAGCTGCGCGCATCGATCCAGACCGACGAGTTCGTCGCCGTGTGTTTCGACGCTCCCAACGTCGAGACCTACCGTCAGCCCGACCGGCAACGCCACCCCGGGCGAGGGCGTCTCGGCCCCGATCTGACCCGCGTCGCCGACCCGAGCGAGGCCGTCGACCTGCTGTTGTCGTACCCCGAACGCGAGGCTCGGTTGCGTGACGTGATGGTCGACCAGCACGTGATGCAGGGCGTCGGCAACGTGTACCGGTGCGAGGTGCTCTGGGCCGCCGAGCTCAGCCCGTGGGCACACATCAGCGATCTGACCCATCACGATGCGATGTTGATCGTCAGCACGGCGGCGAAGATGGTCCGTGTCAACCAGGGCCGGGTTCGCCGTGCCACCACGCAGTACACGAGCGCCGGTCTCGCCGTCTACGGCCGCAACGGGCAGGGGTGCATCCGCTGCCACGAGACCATCGAGGCGCAACCGGTCGGCAGGAGTGGTCGCATGCTCTACTGGTGCCCGGGCTGCCAGGTTCGGCTCGATCGCCGATTGCCGCCCGAGGTGCGAGACATGGACCCGCACCCGGCGGCCGTGAAGTACCTCAACGAACTGCCCTGGCGCATCCGCGACACCAACTGAGCGTCGGTCGTCGCCGCACCGTCAGCGGAGCTCGCGACGGAGCGCGAACCGCAGGCCGCTCCACATCTCGTCGATCGCGCACACCTTGTTGTCGACCCAGCCGGTCGGGAGGAACTCGTCGCGCAACACGTCCTCGGTGATGTCGGTCGGTACCTTGCTGGCCTTCTTGGGCCAGGCGAGCCAGACGGTGCCGTTCGGCGCCACCGCTGCAGTGAGCTTCGAGAAGTCGGCGATCATCTTCGAGCGCTTCGTGTAGAAGGCCACGACCACGTCGAGGCCGGGTCGCACCTGCGTGCGCCATTCGGCCGATGACGGGAGTTCGCCGAGCGTCTCGGCGAATCCGTCGGGGGCGTGCTTGGTGGCGAAACGTGTGCCGTCGGTGATCCCCAGCTTCTTCGGCAGCGGGGTCCTCGAGTAGCCGGCCATCAGGCTCGTCCCAGCATTCGGTCGACCCGGATCTCGATCGCGACTCGGTCGTCACGTTCGCGCGGGGCCTGGTAGCGCTCGGTGTACGCGGTGACGGCGGTGGCGACCCGGTCGACGTCGGTGACGACGCGGCACTCGCCCTCGAGCGTGAGCCAGCGGCCGCCGTCGACCTGACTGACGGCGGCCCGCCCGCCGCGCTCGGCGTTGACCACCTTCTGCGATCCGGCGAAGGTGATGATCCGTACGACGCGTTCGTCGTGCGAGTAGCCGAAGCCGACGGGCACCACGTGGGGCGACCCGTCGGCTCGAAGCGTCGTGAGCGTGGCGAGGTGCCGGTCGGTGAGAAAGCCGAGCACGTCGTCGCCGGGGTGGTCGAGGTCGATCGCCATCGGCCCAGTGTGGCCGATGGCGACCGACCTGTCACTCGGAGGAGATCGCGTCGAGCACGTTCATCCGGGCCGCCTTGCGGGCCGGGTAGATCGCGGCGACCACGGCGGCGACCACGGCTCCGAACAGCACGATCACGATCGTGCCCCACGGCATGGTGACTCCGTCGATCACGTTGTCGGGCACGGCGATGCTGAGCGCGGTGCCCATCAACGTGCCCACCACGAGGCCGACGACGACGCCGAACACGGCCACGATCACGGCCTCCCAGCGCACCGCCCGTCGCAGCTGACGACGGCTCATGCCGACGGCCCGGAGCAGTCCGATCTCACGAGTGCGCTCGAACACCGACAGTGCGAGGGTGATCGCGATGCCGAGGAACGAGATCAGGATCGCCATGCCGAGCAGCGTCGTGATGACCACCAGCAGCTGGTTGATCTGACCCTCCTGCTCGGCGCGGAACTCGGAGTTGTCCTGCACCTTGGCCTGGGGGAACTCGGCGACCGACTCTTGCACGGCGGTCCGTGCGGCTTCGAGGTCGACGCCGTCGGCGAGCCGGGCGAGCACGAACTGGTCGCGCGGGGCCTGGTCGGTCACCGACTCGAGTTCGTCGATCGAGATGTACCAACTCCCGCCGAGCGAGTTGTCGTCGAAGATGCCCGAAACGGTGAGCGTGGACGACTTGCCGTTCTGGTAGGTGATGTCGATGCTGTCGCCGACTGCGAGGCCGTAGTCGTCGGCCTTGGTGTCGAGCACCATCACCCCACGACCCGAAGCCAGGCCGTCGAAACCGCCATCGGTGACGTCGAGGTCGGCGAGTTGTGGGAAGGCCACCGGGTCGATGGCTGTGAAGCCTTCGCTGCCGTCGTCGACGGTGCCGGAGATGAACCGGAACGGTGACACGGCACCGAGTTCCGGCAACGCTGCCATCCCGGAGGCGACGCCGGGCGGAAGTCCCTGGAACGACTCGTCGGTCACGATGTAGTCGGCGGTGATCGACCGGTCGAGGATGCGCCCGAACGTGTCGCGCAGCGACGATGCGAACACCGCGGCCGCGCTGATCAGCGCCACGCCGATCATCAGCGCCGAGGCTGTGCGCGCGGTGCGGCGCGGGGAACGCATGGCATTGTCGCGGGCGAGCTTGCCGGGAGCGCCGAACCGCAGTTGGATCGGCGCGCCGATCGCCGCGCTGACCGGGCGAGCGACCGTGGTCGACAGGCTCGTCACGCCGAGGAACGTCATCAGCGCCCCGATGCCGGCGAACGCCGCCAGGCCCACACCGCCGCCGGGGCGGAGGAAGAGCCCGATCAGGAAGAGCACGACGCCGACGCCGGTCACGACGGCGCCGCCGACGAGTCGACGGCTGGCGGCGAGGGCCGTGAACCCCATCTCCGGCCGCATCGCGGCGACCGGCGGGATCTTCGAGGCGCGACGGGCCGGCACGATGACCGACACCAGCGTCACCCCGACACCGACGATCGTGGCGAACACGATCGTGCGTGGCAGCAGCTTCATCGCGATGTCGGGGAACCCGGCACCGGCAGCGTTGAAGATGCCGATGATGCCCTGTGCTACGAGGAAGCCACCGAAGATCCCGACGATCGTGGCAACGACCGAGACGACGAGTGCTTCGACGACGATGAGTCGCCGGACCTGCTTGGCGTTCGCGCCGATCGAGCGGAGGAGCGCCAGCTCGCGCAGACGCTGTCCGATCGTGATGCCGTAGATGTTGTTGATGATGAACGCCGAGACGAACGCGGTGACGAATGCGAAGACGAGCAGACCGGTGCCGAACACGTCGATGATGCTGTTGATGCCGTCGGACGCCTCGTCGGCGACCTGCTGGCCCGTGACGACCTCGGTGCGGGCGGGGAGCATCTGTTCGATGGCGGCCTGCACCGTGGCGACGTCGGCACCGTCGTCGATCGCGATCTCGATCGTGTCGACCGTGCCCCCGGCGTTGAGGATCTCTTGTGCCGAGTCGGGGTCGAACAGGGACGTCGTGGCCCCGCCGAAGCCGTCGCTGTCGCCGAGGCCGACGAAGCCGACGATCGTGAACGACCGTTGGCCGGTGTCGAAGACGATCGAGATCTCGTCATCGATCGCGTAGTCGACCCGGTCGGCCGTTGCCTTGTCGATCGCCACCTCGTCGGGGCCCTGCGGCGCACGGCCGTCTTTGAGGACCACGCCGTCGAGCGCGCTCTCGCCGCCCCACGAGAGACCGAGCGCGGGTGCGCCGTTGGTCGGGATCGGGTCGCCGTCCTGGTCGAGCATCTGGGCGTAACGATTCACACTGCCCTGGACGAGCGCGACACCGTCGACCGCAGCGACCTGGTCGACGAGGTCGGCAGCGACCGGGTCGCGGACCGCCTCGGTCTCGTCGACGCCGATGAGTTCGTTGCGAACCACGAGGTCGACGTCTTCGTTGAGGTCGGAGAAGAGGTTGTCGAACGTTGCCTTCATGCTGTCGGCCAGCACGAACGAGCCGGAGACGAAGGAGACCCCGAGCAGGATCGCGAGCCCGATGAAGATGTTGCGGCCCAATCGGGCGCGCAAGGATTTGCGTGCGAGTGTTCCGATCATCGTGATCAGTGTCCGATCTGCAGCATGCGGTCGATGATGCTCTCAGCGGTCGGTTTGGGCATGTCGTGGACGATGCGGCCGTCGGCGAGGAAGACCGCTCGGTCGGCGTACGCGGCGGCGTAGGGGTCGTGCGTGACCATGACGATGGTCTGCCCGAAGTCGTCGACGGCCGAACGCATGAAGTTCAGGATCTCCGCACCCGAGTTGGAATCGAGGTTGCCGGTCGGTTCGTCGGCGAAGATGATCGTGGGGCGACTCGCCAGGGCGCGAGCAACGGCGACCCGCTGCTGCTGACCGCCGGACAGTTCGCTCGGCCGGTGCTTGAGCCGATCGCCGAGACCGACGGTCGCGATCACGCGGTCGATCCACGCCTCGTCGCCTGAGTCGCCGCCGAGCATCATCGGCAGCACGATGTTCTCGCGGGCGGTCAGTGTGGGAACCAGGTTGAAGGCCTGGAACACGAACCCGACCTGCGTACGCCGCAGCTCGGTGAGCTGCCGATCGTTGAGATCGGAGAGTTGGGTGTCGCCGATGAACACGGACCCGCTGGTGAGCGAGTCGAGGCCGGCCAGGCAGTGGAGCAGCGTCGACTTGCCGCTGCCCGATGGGCCCATGATGGCCGTGAACCGACCGGGCTCGAACGCGATCGACACGTCGTCGAGGGCGTGGACGGCGGCATCGCCGGTTCCGTAGGTCTTGCGGGCGCTGGAGGCGCCGGCAGCGGCGGTGAGCGCGGATGTCGGGGGCGCGGTTTCGGTCATGCCCCCTGTCTACGCTCCGGGTGTCGCAGCGACATCAGACCGCAGGATGATTCGGTGTCGGCCTTTCGGACGAGGTGGGTTCCCCGTCCCACGGACGCTGGGCGGAGGGGTACCATCGGCGTCCTTGCTGCAGTGTCCCTCTTGCTCGGAAACCGTTCCCGACGGCGCGCGTTTCTGTCCGTCGTGTGGGGTGCCGCAGCAGCCGGAGTCGGCAGCTACGACGGCGGCGGTGCTCGAGGAGCGACGGATCGTCACGGTGCTCTTCGCCGACCTCGTCGGGTTCACCGCGCTCTCCGAGCATCGCGACCCGGAGTCGGTCAAGCGGCTCGTCGACCGGATCTTCGAACAACTCTTGCGCGACGTCGAGCAACACGGCGGTGTCGTCGACAAGGTGCTCGGCGACGCGATCGTCGCGATGTTCGGGGCGCCGGTCGCGCACGAGGACGACGCCGATCGAGCGGTTCGGGCCGGACTCGCGATGCAGGGATCGCTGCGCGAGTTCCGCCAGAGCAACCCGGCCGACGCCGTGCGCATGCGGATCGGGATCAACACCGGCGAGGTGCTGGTCGGCTCGCTCGCCGGCAGCGACTACACGGCGATGGGCGACGTCGTCAACACGGCAGCGCGGCTGCAGGAAGCCGCACCGCCGGGCGCCGTGCTCGTCGGCGCCGCCACGCGGGAGCTGTGCAGTCCGACGATCAGGTTCATCGACGCCGACTCGATCCAACTCCGTGGCCGCGAGCAACAGACGGCGGTCTGGCGTGCCGTGGCGGTCGAGACCGCCACGGTGCGTCGCCGCTGGCTCTCCGACGTGGCCTTCGTCGGACGAACCGGCGAGGTGGGGATGCTGCGGGCGATGCTCTCGAGCGTCGTCGCGGGGCGGAGTGCGATCGTGTCGATCGCGGGCGAGGCGGGCATCGGCAAGTCGCGGCTCGTCCAGGAGGGGATCACCGTTCTCCTCGCAGACCACCCCGAGACCTTCGTACTCGAAGGGGCATGCGCGCCGTACGGCGAGACCAACGTGTGGTGGCCGGTGACCGGATCGTTGATGGCGAGACTCGGATTCGACCGCAACGAGTCGGCCGAGACGTCGCGTCGTCGGATCGTCCGCCGGGTCGAAACGGGCGGTGAGTACGCGCCGGGCACCCACGAGTTCGACCGAACGGTCGAGTTGGTGATGCATCTGCTGGGCCAGCCGTCGGGTCTCGACGCGCTCGGTCCGGCCGGCCTGCGCGACGCGGTGGTGGCCGGGATCGTCGACGCGCTGCGTCGGCGTGCCCAGAAGGGCCCGGTGGTCGTGTGGGTCGACGATCTGCAGTGGGCGGCCCCGCTGCTGGTCGACCTGCTCGAATCGGTCGCCCGTCAGTTGGCGGGGCTCCCGGTGTTGATCGTGACTACCTGCCGCCCCGACGACCAGGGCATGGGTGATTGGCCGCCACCGGTCGACCCGGCGCTGACCATGCACCTGTCGCTCGAAGCGCTGAATCCCGAGGAGTCGGCGGCACTCGTGACGCACGCGGCGGGCAAGCAGCTGCCCGATGCGATGGTCGAGCGGATCTCGACTCGCAGTGGCGGCAACCCGCTGTTCCTGATCGAGCTGGCCCGCCTGGCCGCGTCGTCCGACGATCCGAGTGGCGAGACGCTGCCCGGCTCGCTGCGGGCGCTCATCGCGGCACGGCTCGACCAGTTGACCAGCGCACAGCGTCAGATGCTCGACAACGCCGCCATTCTCGGGAACCAGGGCCGGGTCACCTCGCTGCGCGAGTTCGCCGGCGAGTTGGGGCAGGAGTTCGACGACGACGATCTCGACGGCATCGAGTCGCACGGGTTGATGGTGCGGCAGGGATCGCGCTGGCAGTTCCGCAGCGACGTCGTTCGCGAGGTCGCCTACCAGACGCTGACCAAGCAGATCCGGGCGCAGCGCCACGCCGGCGTCGCGCGCTTCCTGGCCTCGTTCGAACCGACCCTGGTCGACCGGCGGGCACATCATGCGGCGACGGCGGCCGAGTTGAGCGAGGAACTGGGTGCGATCCATGAGGTGCCCGACAGCATCGGGGTCGAGGCCGCTCGGCTGCTGCTCTTGGCGGCGAAGCGATGGTCCGAACAGGGTGCTCACCGCCGTGCGCTCGGCCTGGTCGACCGAGCGCTGCGGCTCGGCACCGCCGAGGAGGAGGTGCATCGAGATCTCCTGCTGCTCAGGGTCGAGTCGCTGGTCGACCTGCACGACATGCGTCCGGCCCGCCGCCGTGCGAGCGAGTTGGCCGTGTACGCCGACGAGACCGACGACCGTGTGCTCCGTGGCGAAGCGGCGCGCCTGCTCGGCACGATCGACCAGACCGACGGCGAACTGGTCGCAGCTCGCCAGAACCTGACGGCGTCGGTCGCCGAGTTCCGCAGCATCGGTGACGAGGCTCGTCTCGCCGAAGCGTTGCGCGCCAGGGGATTCGCCGAGGTGTTCGGCGGGTCGCTCTCCGACGCCGATCGGTTCCTCGACGAGGCGGAGCGACTCTTCGTCGGTCTCGACGACGCGCGGGGCACGGCTTGGGTGTACCAGCACCGGGCCTGGGTGTCGTTTCTGTCCGGTGACCACGGCGAGTCCGAGCGCCGGCTCCGCCACGCGATCCAGGCGTTCACCGAACTCGAGGACCGCGCCGGCAAGGCGTGGTCGCTCGGCCTGCTCGGTTACGTGCACCACTTCACCCGACGTGACGACGAGGCGCTCGAGTTGGCCGGAGAGGTGTTGGCCGACGCGAAGCGGTGGGGCGACGAGTGGGGTAGTTCGATGATGCGCAACCTCCAGGCCAGCGTGTGGCTCTGGCGCGGTGAACTCGACGAGGCGCGCCGCCGGGCCGAAGGGTCGCTCGCCGGGTTCCGGCGGATCGACGACCGGTTCGGCATGGTGCAGGCACTCGGCACGCTCAATCGGGTCTACGTGGCGCTCGGTCACCGTGCCGAGGCCGACCGTTCGGTCGAGGAGATCCTGGCGCTGTCGGGCTCCTTCGGCGAGTTGGCGTACCCGCTGATCGCCGCTGCCGGCACGTCGATGCACCAGGGTGACGGTGAGCGTGCCGCCGAGTACGCCGCCGAGGCGGTCGGTCGGCTCGACACGACCGGTGCCAACGTCGACGAGGGCCGGGTCATCACCGCCTTCGGTCGGCTCCTCGCCGGCGACGTCGACGGCACACTCGTGCAACTCCTCGAGGTCGACGTCGATCGGTCACCCTTCGCGCTCGCTGCTCGGGCGACGGCGTACGCGGTGATGGGGGATCGGGAGCGGTCGCTCGCCGACGTGAGCGCGGTCGAGGCGATGGACGCGGTCAGTTACTGGGATCTCGGTGTCGCGAGGGTCGCCGGCGCCGCGGTGTCGTACGGGGCCGAAGCCGAGCGACGCCGGGCCGAACTCACCGACGCCGTGGCCGGCATGGAGGACGTCGTGCTCGCGGCATACACGGCCGACGTGCTCGCCCGGCTCGGCCACGGTGTCGAACGCGAGCGGATGGCGCCGTTCGGTGGCTGGGCCGACGTCGCCGCGGCGGTCGTGCCGGGCGACGTGGCCTGAGCAGGGTCAGCTCGGCTGCTTGGTGACCCGCAGGTACGGCTTCTGCTCGTCCCAGCCGTCGGGGAACAGTTCCTTCGCCTCTTCGTTCGAGAGCGCGGGGACGATGATCACGTTGTCGCCGTTCTTCCAGTTGGCCGGGGTGGCGACCTTCTTCTCGGCGGTGAGCTGCAGCGAGTCGATCACGCGGAGGATCTCGTCGAAGTTGCGCCCGGTCGACGCCGGGTAGGTGAGCGTGAGCTTGACCTTCTTGTCGGCGCCGATCACGAACACGGAGCGCACGGTCAGCGTGTCGTTGGCGTTCGGGTGGATCATGTCGTAGAGGTCGGCGACCTTGCGGTCGGGGTCACCGATCATCGGGAAGTTGACGGCGGTGCCCTGCGTCTCCTCGATGTCGCCTTCCCATCGCTCGTGCGAGTCGACGGGGTCGACCGAGAGGCCGATCACCTTGACGTTGCGCTTGTCGAACTCGGGCTTGATGCGGGCGACGTAGCCGAGCTCGGTCGTGCACACCGGGGTGAAGTCCTTGGGGTGGCTGAACAGCACACCCCACGAGTCGCCGAGCCACTCGTGGAAGCTGATCTCGCCCTGGGTGGTCGGGGCGGTGAAGTCGGGTGCGGTGTCGCCCAATCGGATGGCCATGTCGTTCTCCCTGTCGATCGTTGTGTTGCGGTTGGTCGCGCGTTGCGCGCCGTCCACTGTAACCACGCAATACCCGACATAGTCACTCGGGTTTTGAGCTCATTGACATGTGACCAATGAGTCACCTATGTTGGGCCTCGATGGACGACGTGTTCAAAGCGCTTGCGGACGAAGGACGGCGAGCGCTGCTCGACGCCCTCCGCGAGCGCGATGGGCAGTCGCTGGGCGAGTTGTGCGAGGTGTTGCCCGACATGACCCGGTTCGGCGTGATGAAGCACCTGCGGGTGCTCGAAGACGCCCATCTCGTGCTGGTCGAGCGTTCCGGTCGATCCAAGCACCACCACCTCAACCCCGTCCCCATTCGCGAGGTCCACGACCGGTGGATCGCCCCCTATCGCCAGCCCGTGGTCGCCGGGCTGCTCGCCCTGCGCGACCGAGCCGAAGGAGCATGACGATGGCCGCAACGGCACACCTCTACGAGATCTTCATCCGGGCCCCGCGTGAGCGGGTGTGGCAAGCCCTGACCGACCCGGACGACACGGTGCGCTACTTCCACGGCACACGGTTCGAGTCGACGTTCGAGCCGGGCGCACCGTTCCGCAACCTGATCGTCGACGGCGAGGCGCTGGCGGTCGACGGTGTCGTCGAGACGTTCGAACCGCCCCATCGGCTCGTCATCACCTGGCACGTGAACTACGACGCGGAGATGGCGGCCGAACCGCCGGGGCGCGTCGAGTGGACGCTGACGCCGGCCAACGACGACGGCTCGGTCACCCGGGTCACCCTCCGGCACGCCGACCTCGCGCTCAGCCCGAAGACGTGGGCGCACGTGAAGCTCGGGTGGGTCGGTGTGATCGACAGTCTCAAGTCGCTGCTCGAGACCGGTGAAGCGTTGCCCGCCGTCGACGACGCGGACGGTGACGCGAGCGTCGCCGAGATCGAGGGCAACTGGCATCGTGCACAGGCCGTGACCGCCAACAACTCGGTCTGGGAGCTGCTCGACGGGCGCGAGCACGGCGGCGACGACGCCGATGAGTTGCTCCAGCGTGCCTACGCAGCGGCGTACCACTGGAAGCGGGCGACCGGGAGCACCGCCGTCAACATGGCTCGTGCGTCGTGGCTGGTGTCGCGATCGCACGCGGTGCTCGGCCACGGTGAGGTCGCGCTCCACCACGCGGAGCGCAGCGCCGGATTCCTCGAGCGGGCGGGTTCCGCTGCGGCCGATTTTGATCACGGCTACGTACACGAAGCTCGCGCCCGAGCGCTCGCGTGTCTCGGCCGGTTGGACGAGGCGGCCGGCTCGTACCGGCTCGCGGCTGCCACGGACGTAGCCGACGAGCAGGACCGGTCGATCTACCAGGGCGATCTGGCGTCCGAACCGTGGTTCGGGCTCGAGCGCTGAGCGTGGCGCCCGAGCGAGTCAGGCGGTCATCAGGCGTGCGTCACCGAAACCGACACCGAAACGCACACACCAGATGACGACCTCGTCGTAGACATCGAGGTCGACGTCGGCGGGGATCTCGTAGTTCTGGTCGCCGATGTTGCCCGTCAGGTCGCCGAGATCGATGTAGTCCGACACGTCGCCGGTCGAACTGTTGACCAGGTAGACGTTCAGGTCCGGCCCGTTGTCGGTCGCGAAGTTCTCGAACCGCAGGAAACGCTGACCGGTTCCGTTGCCGAGGACGAGTGCGTCTCCGGAGGTCGGGTGCGCATCGCTCTCGAACGTCCCGACGTACTCGGTCACGATCTCCGGGACCGATGCGACGGTGGTCGGTGGTGTCGTTGGTGGTGTCGTTGGCGGTGTCGTCGGCGCAGCGGTGACCTCCGGCGCCGGGGAGCTCGCGGTGGCGGGCGTCTCGCTCGCCGACCCGGTGTCGGGTGCGTCGGTGCTCGGCGGTGGTGTGGTCGTCGGGCTCGAGTCGGCCGCCGGGAGGGCGGCGGCCGGAGCCGCCGACACGGGGGCGGCGTCGAAGACGGGGCCGGCTTCGTCGACCACGTCGTCGACGAACAGCGTGTGGACGCCGAAGAACCCGAATGCGAGCCACGCCAGTCCGGCGACGAGGGCGACGGCGGAGGCACCGACACCGATGGGGTGTTTGCGGATGAACGACATCATGGTCATGGAACCGGCCTGGCCGCCGGAACGTTCCGGAATGTTCCGGTTTGTGGACGTGTTCACGACTCGTTTCGAGATCCGACACATCTCGCCGTCGCTACGGTGGGCTCATGAGCATCGAGGTGCCCCTTGACGAACTGGCCGGCGAGATCGGGCGCCGGGGGTTCTGCTACCTGCTCACGGTGTCGGAAGGCGAGCGGCCGCACCTCCTGGCGCTGCGTCCCGACGTCGTGGGGTCGGGTGCCGACCACGTGCTGCGCTTCGAAGCCGGCGGCGGCCGCGCGTGCCGTAACGCGGCAGAGCGGCCGAACGTGACGCTCGTGTTCCCGCCGATGCCGCATTCCGACGGCATGAGCCTCGTCGTCGACGGCACGGCCGCGGTCGAGGGCCCGACCGTCGAGGTCACGCCCACCTGGGCCGTGCGCCACCGCGCCGCTCCCTGACGGGCCGCGCGGGGTGCCGACCGGCATCGGGGTTCACGTCGGGCGGGGGAAGGCGGCGACGAAACGGGCGCCGCCCAGGTCGCTGGTCTCGACCGAGATCGAACCTCCGGCGGCGGTGACGACGGTGGCGACGACCGCGAGTCCGAGTCCGGCGCCGCCCTCGTCGCGAATCCGTGCCTCGTCGAGTCGGACGAAGCGCTCGAAGATCCGCTCGCGGTCTCGTGGGGCGACGCCGGGGCCGTCGTCGTCGACGGTGAGTTCGACCCGGTCGTGGATCGTGGCGAGCGACACCTTGACCGTGGAGGTGGCGTGGCGTGCGGCGTTGTCGAGCAAGTGGCTGACGGCCCGTGCGAGTTCGTCGGGCCGCCCGCGTACCTGGCCACCGGACACCTGGCGCGTCTCGATCGGGACCCGCCGTGGACGTGCCGCCGCCGTGATCACGATGTCGTCGAGATCGACGATGGCGCCGGGCGGGGCGAGCGTCTCGTCGTGTCGGGCGAGCGCGAGGAGGTCGTCGACGATCGTGCCGAGTCGCTCGGACTCCGCGAGTACCCCGGCCGCGAGATCGCGAGCGTCGCCGTCGTCGGTGTGGGCGAGGACGACTTCGGCCTGCGTGTGGATCGACGCGATCGGCGAACGGAGTTCGTGCGAGGCGTCGGCCACGAACTGTCGGCGTCGACGGTCGTCGTGGTGGAGGCGATCGAGCATGTCGTTCATCTCGGTCGCCAGCGCCGAGATCTCGTCGTTCGAAGCGGGCACGGGCACACGTTCGTGGAGGGTGCCCGTCCGGATCCGTCCCGTCTGGTCGGTGATCGCACGGACGGGACGGAGGGCACGGCCGGCGAGCAGCCAGGTGACGAGCCCGGTGAGCAACATCGCGAACGGGACCGCGATCCAGATCGCGGATCGCAGGCGTTCGACCGTTCGGTCGATCCCGTCGGTCGATGCCGCCACGATGACATCGACGCCGTCGACGTCGCGGGTGCCGAACACGAAGTGGTCGACCGTGCGCTGTGGCCGACCGAGCCGATCCGTGCCGTCGGCCCCGGGTGGGTCGAGCACGTTGCGTTGTAGGTCGCGCAGGAAGTCGTCGGAGAACAGTTCGTCGCCGATCGACTCGAGGTCGCCGAACTCGCCGAAGTCGCCGAGGTCGCCGAGGTCGAGCAGCGGGCCGAGGTCGGCGTCGAAGCGGTCTTGCAGATCGGTGAGGAAGTCGTCGAGCGAGGTGCCGCCGTCGGCGAAGATGTCGTACGGCGAGCCGAACACCGAGGTCGGGTTGAGCACGTCGGCGAGCTGTTGCAGGCGGGCGCCGGTGATGACGGGGCCGTCGGTGCTCGCCGCAGTGCCGTTGTCGACCCGGACCCGTCCATCGGCGTCGACCTGGCCGACGACGCCGGTGACCGGGACGACGACCAGGGACCCGTCGGCGCGGAACGACCGGAGGCGGTCGAGGGCGCCGACGTCGTCGAGGGACGCGGCGAGATCGGCGATGTCGGGTCCAAAAAGCGTCGTCAGCTGTGGCGACCCGAGCTCGTCACCGGTCGAGGTGGTCACGACCACGCGGCTCTCGAGCGTCGCGACCTCGGCCGGGACCTCGGCGTCGAGCCGATCGTCGATGAGTGCCCGCTCGACCGACCGCGGTGCGAGGAGGGCGGCCGCCACCGCGACGGCACCGACGACGAGCATCGCGGCGACGGTGAGCCGGCCACGGACCGACCCGATCATGTGACGGTTCCCGTGAGCTGGTACCCGACGTTGCGGACCGTGCGGACGGCGGACCGTCCCAACTTGCGGCGGAGGTAGCCGATGTAGACCTCGGCGATGTTGGGGTCCCCTTCGAAGTCGAATCCCCACACGCTGTCGACGAGCGACTGCTTCGCCACGACGTCGGGGGCCCGCCGTGCGAGGTACTCGAGGACTGCGAACTCGCGGGGTGTGAAATCGATGCGGCGCCCGTCGGCGAGACGGCAGGCGAGCTGCCGTGGATCGATTCTCAGGTCGCCGACCACCAGGTCGTCGCCGCCACCGGCTCCACCCCGGCGGAGGAGTGCGCGCAGACGCGCGATCAGCACGACCAGCGAGAACGGTTTCCGGAGATAGTCGTCGGCGCCGAGGTCGAGTGCCTCGGCCTCGTCGTACTCGCCGACCTTGGCCGTGAGCATCAGGATCGGGGTCGTGTTGCCGTCGGCCCGGAGGTCGCGACAGACCTCGTAGCCGTTCTTGCCCGGGAGCATGATGTCGAGGATGATTGCGTCGTAGTCGACTTCGGTGGCCTGCCATGCCGCGTCGAGTCCGTCGTGGACGACGTCGGTGTCGAACCCCTCTGCGTGGAGCGCGCGGGCGACCGAGCGGGCGAGCCGTACCTCGTCGTCGACCACCAGGATGCGCACCTCCACAGTCTGCCGGGTGTGACGAACGGCGCTCGACGGTGCTCCGGCCGCGCACTCAGCTTCGCCTCAGGAGCGTTCGGCATGATGGGCGCATGAATCCGTTCGATCTGCCACCATCCGGTGATCCCGTCTCCGTCGACGGGCCGCATGCGCCCGAGCGGTCGCGGCGTGGACGGACGGCGCTCGTCGCCGTCGTGACCCTCGGTCTCGTCGGCGCCGGCGTCGCCGGCGTGAGTCAGTTCGCGTCGGCCGACCGGCCCGATCTGGCCGCAGCGGCCCAGGACGAACCCGACGACACGATCGCGCCGCCCGATGACCCGGTCGAGGATCCGACGGGTGAACCGGCCGACGACGGTTCGGGTGACGATCCGGCCGAACCGTCGGGATCGACGGACGGCGAGATCGTGATCGACGTCGGCGACGGCGAGCCCGTCGTCATCGACCTCGGTGAACTCGGCACCGACCGGATCACCGATCTGACCGAGTGTGCCGGGTTGCCCTCGTTCGACCCGGATTCCCCGTTCGGGGAGTTCGGTCCGGGCGACTTCCCGCTCGATCTGGGTCGGCTCTTCGATGACCTGCCGCTCGATGCCCTCGACGATCTGGAGGGGGACTGGCTGGAGCAGGACTGGCCGACCGACCTCGGCGGCTTCGACCTCGACGGAGGAAGCGTCACGATCGTCGGACCCGACGGCGTGTCGGTCGTCGACCTCGGCGACAACGGATCCGTCACCGTCACGTCGGACGACGGCGAGGTGACGATTTCGACCGAGGGTGATGCGCAGGTCGACGATCTCGATGATCTGTTCGGTGAGTTCGGCCGGATCTTCGAGCAGGGCTCAGGACGGTTCGGCGAACTCTTCGACGACGAGCAGTTCGATGAGCTCTTCGATGACGACTTCTTCCAGCACTTCGACGACGACGTCTTCGACGGCTGGCCCCGCCTCGAATCGCTCGACGTCGAGGCGATCGAGTCGTGCATCGACGAGGTACTCGGCAACTGAGCTGCTGGGCAGCTCCCTCGGGGAGCGGTCTTCCACGGGCTCGACGCCGACACGGGGGAACACCACCGCCCGACCGCCGGATATCGTGGCCACCGGTCGCGTCCGGCGCGATCGATGCCCCAGTAGCTCAGTGGATAGAGCATCGGTTTCCTAAACCGTGCGTCGCAGGTTCGATCCCTGCCTGGGGCGCTGTAAAACACCTGGTAGATGGCGGTGTGCATCGAGCGCCGAACGGCCACTACCCCTCGTGGTAACGCCGTGGTAACGTGATTTCGTGGCCAGCGGGACGATCTACCGCCGTGAGACGCCGTCGGGGGCGTCGTCGTGGGTCGCCCACGCCACCTGGCAGGAGGGCGGCAAGCGGCGCCAATCCAAGCGCTCCTTCCGCACGAAGAAGGAGGCGCAGGCCGCGCTCACCGAGCTGCTCGCCGCCCACCAGACGGGGACGTTCGTCGCGCCGAGCAGGATGCCGTTGCGCGACTTCGTCGAACCGTGGCTCGCGGCGCTCGAGAACCAAGGGCGCAAGCCGACGACGCTGCGCGGCTACCGCAGGTCGCTCGATGCGTACGTGCTGCCGCGACTTGGCGACGTCGCGCTGCAGGAGTTGCGTGCGTCCGACCTCGACGCGCTGTACGCAGAACTGCTCCGCTCGGGTGGCCGGCGTGGTCAGGGCCTGTCGATGACGACAGTGCACCACGTGCACGCGGCGATGAACAAGATGCTGCACGACGCCGAGCGCAAGGGGCTCGTGATCCGCAACGTCGCCAAGCTCGCCAACGCACCGACGTTGACGACGGCGCGGGCGAAGGGGCCCGAGATGCGGGTGTGGTTGCCCGACGAGCTGGCGAGGTTCCTCGCCTCGATCGAAGGCAACCGCAACGAGATGCTGTTCCGGTTGATGGCGATGACCGGGATCCGCCGTGGCGAGGTCGTCGCGCTGCGATGGTCCGACGTCGAGCTGTCGGGTCATCGGTTGACGGTGAACCAGGCGGCCACCGTGATCGACGGCGATGAGGTGGTCGCCGTGCCCAAGACCCGTCGAAGCCGCCGCGTGATCGATCTCGATCCCGACACGGTGTCGATGCTGCAGCGGCATCGTGCACGCCAGCGGGAACAGTTCCTCATGCTCGGTGTCTCGGCGACGGCGAGCGACCGCGTGTTCACGAACGAGATCGGCGAGCCGTTACGTCCCAACTCTGTCGGCCAGGCGTTCCGTCGGCTCGTCGACGCAGTGGACCTCTCGGTGATCAGGCTCCACGACCTGCGCCACACGCATGCCACGCATCTCTTGATGGCGGGCGTCAACGTGAAGGTCGTCAGCGAGCGCCTCGGTCACTCCTCGGTCAGCTTCACCCTCGACACCTACGGCCACGTCATGCCCGGCCAACAAGCCGAAGCAGCCGCAGCCGCCGCGGCGCTGATCAATCGACCATCGTGACAGCACGTCACATCTACAATCGACGAGTCGATCCGTCCCGACGGTTGTTGGTCGCCAACTCGTGAGCGAGGTTCGGCCCGGGTGAGACACGTTGACCCTCCACTTCCATCCGGACATACTGGACGGAGCCCGAGTCAGTAGACGAGGGAAGTGAGCCCGGCGTTCTCCCCCGTATGAGGAGCCGCCGGGCTTTGCGCTTCAGGTGGCCGCGAGATCGATGTCGACGAGGAGGCCCGACCAGTGACGGCGAATCGCGTTGACATCACGGCTGACCACAACAGCGAGGATGATGCCGGATTCGTGTGGACGTTCCTCGCGAAGCCGAGGACCTGGAGGCCATCTGGCCGGGCGAGGTGGTCGTTGCCGGGTCCCCGCTGGCGCCGGCGGTCTGCGAGGTCGTCAACCTGGTCGAGAAGCCGGTTGGCATGGTGGTCCATCTTCGGGTGCTCCGAACCTCTGTCGAGCGCTACGGCTGACGTCGGTCCCGACGATCGCCCACCAAACGCAGAGGCCCGCCGAAGCGGGCCTCGCGCCCAGCCACCGAAGCGACTGGGGGAATAGCTGACAAGGTAACCGCTCGTCTTGACCGTAGGAACGTCGGATTGGGTCGTCTGGGGGCTTGCGGTTGTCAGACGGGCGGAGCGACGAGTTCGAACGCCGCGATGTTGGCCGGACGGACCACGGTGAAGTGTGTTCGGTCGACCGTCGCGACACGGACGGCTTTCAGCCGTTCAGCGATCGCGACGAGGCTCGCATCGGTGCCACCGAGTGGGAGATCTCGGTACTGATCGACGAGCTCTCGTATGCGTCGCCAGTCGTCGGCGGTCAGGGACTCGATCCTCAGGCCGCCGTCGAGAATGGAGTCATACAGCGCAACTTCGGCGTCCGGGCCGAGTTTGCGGTCGAGGAGGTAGGCGGCTTCTGCGATCACCATCGGGGTGGTGATGAACGGCCCCGGATCCGTGTTGAGGAGGTCGCGGTACTGCGCGTGGTGTCGATCGTCGCGATCTGCTGCTGCGACCAGAGGGCCGGTGTCGACGATCAGCACTCGTCAGCTTTGGCCAAAGCCGTCGGCGAGGAGTTCATCGATCTGATGACTGATTCCGTCGCCGCTTGCGCCGATCCCGACGAACGCGAGCTTCGGCTGTTCGCTCGGAGCGTCGAGGACGTGACCGCGGAGGAGCTCGGTTGCGAGTTCGTCCGCCGTCGTCCCGCGAGCAGCAGCGGCGGCTGCGAGCTTCCGAGCGAGCTCGTCAGGCACGTGAAGCGTGGACGACATGGTTCGAAGTATACGCGGCCCGTTCGTGGCCTTGTCGATCGCTGGTCGTCGAGCACTCTTGGCGTTACGAGGTGGCGAGCAGCTTCTCCATGGCTTGAGCCTGCGACTACAGGCCGATGTCGAGTCCGGGTGGTTCGGGTCGTGGCGGGTGGTGGATGGTCGGCTGCACGGTGGGCGCCGGTTGCCGTGGGGCGAGGTCGTTCTGGTGGATCCATGTGGTGAGGGGTTCGGCGAGGGCTCGGTGGTGGCCGCCGGTTTGGTGGAGGTGGTGGGCGGCGTTGACGAGAGCGGCCGGTGGCGGGGTGTGGCCGGTGGCCCAGGCGTGCCAGGTGTCGAGGGCGTCGAGGCGTTGCTCTGCGGTAGCGAGTCGGTTCTCGTAGCGGTCGAGGGTGCGGGTGAGTTGCCGGTCGATCTTGAGCTGCTGCTGTAGCCGGTGGTGTTCCTGTCGGAGCTGATCGCGTTGGTCGAGCAATGGCCGTGCGCGGCGGGTGAGTTCGTCGAGCGCGGTGCGGGCGGTGGCGGCGTCGTCGTTGGCCTCAGCGAGGTCGCGGCGTGCGATCCTGCGGTGGAGCCGTCCTGTGTTGGCGAGTTCTCGTTCGGCGTCGCGTCGGCGTTGTTCGGCGTGGTGGAGGTCGGTCGTGGTGCGGGCGATCGCGTGGTCGTGTGGTGCGCAGCGGGGTTCGAGGTCGGTGAGTCGTCGGCCGAGCTGGTCGATGCGCTCCCGGAGCTCCGCATCACGTTGCTGTTCGGCAGTGTGCGCAGTGGTGGCGTCGGCGAGTTCGGTTCGGGCGGTCCGGTGGAGGTGGGTGAACCAGTCGGGGATCTCGCATCTTGGCTGCAGCGAAGTCGTCGGAACAGCGGCGGCGAGTTCTTGTCGGGTTCGGGTGGCGGGGTGGTCGGCGCGGTCGGTGGCGAGGATGTGTTCGAGGACGTCGATGGCGTCGGTGATGTCGTGGGTGTCGGTGACGACGCAGACGAGGTTGGTGGCCCGTCCGCGGGTGATGGCGACGTAGAGGCCGCGGCAGGTGGTGGCGGGTGTGGCGAGTGTGATGGATCCGGTGGCGGTGTCTGATTGGTTGCCGGGTTCGGTGGCGGCGTAGCCGAGTTGGACGTGTTCGGTGACGTAGGTGTGAGGGAGGGTGATGGTGCCGTGTCCGTCGATGCGGGTCACGGTCAGATCGCCGGTCGGGGCGATGTGGTCGATGGTCCAGTAGTCGCGGTTGCGGACGGAGTCGCCGCAGGTGGTGTGGAGGAGGCGTTGGTTGTGTCGGGTGACGATTAGGTCGCCGACGAACAGTCGTCCGTCGCCGTGGTGGATGCCGGCGCCGAGTTGTCCGGTCTCGAGACGGTGAGCTTGCACGGCTTGGTTGATGGCGTCGACGTGTTCGTTCGTGGTCGTCGTGACGGCGATGTGTTCGCCACGAAAACGCGCACTCATCCAGAAGTTGGCGATGTTGTCGCAGTGCTCGGCGAAGGGTGCGGGGTGGATGCGGTCGTGGTCGAGGTAGGGCTGGAGGCCGGTCGGGTCGCCGTGTCGCAGCTTGAGGGATGCGGCGGCTTCCCAGTCGTTGTCGAACCGGTGGATGGTGTCCAACTCGATCGTGCGTCCGGTGGCGCAGAGTTCGGCGAACATCCCGCCACGGCCGACGGCTTGGAGCTGTTGAGGGTCACCGATCAGTGCGAGCCGCCAGTGGTGCTCATCAGTCAGAAGGGTGAGTCGATACAGGTCGCTGGTGGCGAGCATGCCGGCTTCGTCGATCACCACCGTGGTGCCGGGAGCGAGGTCCCAGTCGGGTCGGGGTGGCCGGTCCGGGCGGGTGTGTTCGTAGACGAGCTTGGCGACCGTGTCACAGGCCATCCCCGTCCCGGTTTCGAGGACACGGGCGGCCTTCGCGGTGGGGGCGAACCCGACCACCTGTCGGCCGTGTGTGGTGAGGTCGTCGGCGGCGGTGCGGAGCATGGTGGTCTTGCCTGCCCCGGCCGGGCCGACGACGAGCACCAACCGCTCCGTGCCGGCGACCGTGGATGCGCCTTCGGCTTGCATCAAATCCAACCCGGTCGTGTCGATCGTCGGGGACGGGTCGGAGGGGTCGCTCTGCTGGTCGATCGCCCAGGACATGATGTGTTCTTCTTGGGCCAGGATCATCGCGCTGGTGTGGTGGCGGGCGGACGGTTCGATCCACACCGACCGACCATCGCTACGCCGCCGGCGGGGCTGGCCGGTGGGGTCGAGGTCGATGCAGTCGTCGAGCACCCGATCCGTCGCCCGCTCCAAGAGGGCGGCCCAAGAGCGTCCGTCGATGCCGGGTCGGGGGCGGACGGTGTCGCACAGGGCTTGGGTGACGTCGAGGCGATGCCACGCCGACCGCCCCTCGGCCAGTGCGGCGACGACGTCGCCGACGGCGACCCGTTGCGGATCGACGGATGGTGTCTGGGCGGCCGCTGCGATGCCGGCAGCCAGGGTGTCGGCGGTGACACCGACGGTCGCTGCCTCGCGCCGCCACACCGCACGCAGATCCTCGGCTCCGGTGCCTGACTTGCGGCCGCGGGTGTCGGCGGCGGCTTCACGGCCGAGCGCCCCACGTTCCTTCGGCGTCGGGTCGCGTCCCTCACGATCCCAGAACTCGGCCAGCTTCGCCTCGAACGCGGCGTCGACCTGCGCCGCCCTCTTCGAGAAAACGTTCAACAACTCGGCGGAGACGCCGGCAATGTCGGCTTGACCTTTATCGATGTCGGTCCACGCGACACCGAAGCGGGCAGTGACCTCGGCGCGCAGCACCGACTGATACAAACCACCCAGCGCTCGTTGATAGCCCTTCAGGGTTCTCGCGTCGAGGGCCAGCCAGCGGCCGTCGTCGGTGCACACCTTGGCCGAGATCACGACATGGGTGTGCAGCTGCGGATCATCCAACCGGCTGGTGGTTTGCCGGAACACCGCAGCGGTGAGCCCGTTCGTGTCGGGATGCAAACGGCGACCGTTGGAACGGATGCGGGTCGTGGACCCATACCGTTCGAGATAGTCCACGACAGCTCGCACGGCGACGTCGTGGCATTCGGCGAGACGCTCATCCCCGGTGAGCGCCCACCACACCGACAACGACTTCGGCGCCGAGAACGTCGCGTCGAACCCCGCCACCGCCTTGCGCACTTTGCCGGACTTCTTGATCCGGTCGACGAGCGGATACCCGAGCCGTGTCCTCGAGATCGGGTCGCGGCCCTCCAACAAGGATTCCAGCTGCTCGGTCGTCACCTCACCGGTCAGCCCGAGGAGGTCGGCCTGGTGGCCGGTCCACTGCCCGGGCAGCTCGCCGTCGGCCTGGGTCAGATAGCGGGTGTAGTACTGCGCCGTCGCGGTCGCCGATGACGCGTACAAGGTCGTCACACGCAACATGAGGGACCTCCCCAGAGCGCGCGGGCACCTGTCTGTCCTTCAGGGGTTGTCGATCGGGATGAGGAGGTGTGCATGGTGGGGCTCCGCTTCAATCGGTACGTGGGAGCGGCCGGTCGGCGAGGCGCTGCGGGTGACGGGCAGGGTTGCCGGGTCGGGGCTGGTCGAGATCGATCGACGGGTGGCGCGCTGGGGAGGTGACCTCGCTCAGGGCTGTGATCGCGCAGTGGCCAGGGACGACGCGTGATGCCATGCAGCCTTCGACCGCGGTGTCGATGCCGTAGCGGATCGACCTGGCGTCCGAGCGCACGCCGGCGTGGCAGCGCACGTCGAGGCCGGTCACACACGAGCGCAGCGTCGACGACGTTTCATCGTCTGCGGACGGCCCGGGCGACGACGCGACCAGACTCTCGGACCGCGCCGACGCGAACCAGTGGACCCGGCCAGCCGACGGGCCAGCCGAGCCGGCAACGCTGGTGGTATGTGGCTCAGCGCGCACCGGTCACCTCTGCGGCAGCGAGCGCGACGTCGGCGAGGCCGGCGTCGCACAGCCGAACGACACGACCGGTCATCGCCAGCTCGAGCAGCGCCCACTTCGGGACCCGCAGACAGCCAGCGACTCGGATCACCGGGAGCCCTTCCATCCCGCCGGACGCTTCGTAGCGGGCGGCGAGCTGGTAGGCCAGCGACCGTCCGATCCGCAGCACCTGACCGGCCTCTTCGACCGTCAGCACGACGACATCGGGGATCCCGGGTCCGAACAAGGCGTCCATGGACGTCGACGCTGAACGGTCGACGTCCCGGAATAGGTCCCGGATTACCACCCGACCAAGCAAAGACTTCGCGAAATCACAGACCCGCCGATCCGGGAACCACCCCGATTACCACCCGGATCACCACCGGACGTCCGCCGTGCGGTGGAGGAGTTCCCGAATCACTAACCCGGGCGTCCCCGGCCCGACGCAGGGAGCGCCCGAATCACCACCCGGGCGTTCCCGGCCCGAGTCAGGGAGTTCCCGAACACCCCCGGGCGTTCCCGGCCCGACGCAGGGAGCCCGAATCACCACCCCGGCGTTCCCGAATCGACGCCGGAGCTCCGAGCCTGGCCCAACGTCAACTCAACCGTCATGTCGCCCAACAGAAGTGTCAAGGGCCAACAGGATCTGCCCGGTGGCGGACAGTGGAACTGCCCAGCCGTGGCCAACAGAACTGCCCGGCGGTGGCCAGTAGTTCTGCCCGGTAGGTCAGGTGGTCAGTGGTGTCACGGCGGGTTCAGGGGGTGGCTGCAATTTCGGGGTTCCACCGGTTGGTGCGTGTGACGGGCGATGATGCCCGCTGTCAAAACCACACAAATCACCAACCGGTGGAGGTCACAGCATGCCAGGCGAAGCATTGGTAGAGAGCGAACGCGTCGTCATCGAGATCGGAATTCGGGCCGGTCGTAAGAACCTGCAGATCGCGACCGAGCTGGGTCGAGATCCGTCCACGATCTCTCGAGAGATCGAACGCAATGGCGGCCGAGACGGCTACGACGCCGAACGTGCACAGCGCCGCGCTGACAAGAAGCGGAAACGACCCAAGTCACGGTTGGAGGCCGACCCGGACCTTGGTGTGTATGTCGCCGACCGGCTCGGCCTGCGTGATTCACCCATGACGATCTCGATCGAGCTCGCACGAGGCGTCCACGGTGTGGTCGCGTCGATCTCGCACGAGTGCATCTATCAGGCGATCTACAACAAGCGTGGCCTCGACCGTCACGCCCGACGGTGTTTGCATCTTCGCCGCCGCCGCCGCCGCCGCCGCAACCACCGCAACACCGTGTGCGACAAGTACTACAGCCATCCCCTCGGCGACTATCCGACGATTCACAACCGCCCCGAAGATGCGAACGACCGCACTGAGATCGGCCACCTCGAAGGCGACTTGATCACCGGCAGCTACAACCGGTCAGCGCTCATCACCGTGTTCGACCGGGCCAGCCGCAACTGCTGGATCCAACCCACCGCCAACAAGTCTGCCGACGCCGTGTTCGCACTCGTTGCCCTGTTCGAACGGATCCCACCAGCGGCCCGCAAGACGCTGACGTGGGACCAAGGCTCCGAAAGTTGAGTGCCAGGGAGTGGTGTACGACCGGGCGGTGACCTGGTGAGGGTCCACCGGTGATGACGGCCATCGCGTCAGTCTCAAGAAGACAGTTCAACGACTACTTGAGGAGAAGACACGATGACCGTCCCTACCACTATCGACGCGGCTGGCTGGCTGCGCAACTATCTCGAGGCCGATGACGGCGACCAGGACCTGGCGCGTGACATGTTGGCGGCGTTCGTGCAGGCGTTGATGTCGGCCGAGGCGTCGGCTCAGTGCAGCGCCGCGTACAACGAACGCACCGACGAGCGCACGAACAGCCGCAACGGCTATCGGCATCGCGATTGGGACACCAGGGTCGGCACGATCGATTTGGCGGTCCCGAAAGGTGCGTGAGGGCAGCTACTACCCGGTGTGGCTGTTGGAGCATCGCCGCCGCGCTGAACAAGCTCTCGCGTCGGTGGTGGCGCAGTGCTACGTCGAGGGGGTCTCGACGCGCCGGGTCGATGATCTGGTGCGAGCGATGGGGATCGATGGGATGTCGCCGTCGCAGGTCTCGCGGTTGGCCGCCACGCTGGATGCGAAGGTGGCCGAGTTCCGCAACCGACCCTTGGACGCCGGCCCGTATCGGTATGTGTGGATCGACGCCCTGACGCAGAAGGTGCGTGAGGGTGGCCGGGTCGTGAACGTCTCCGCGGTGATCGCGACCGCGGTGAACAACGAGGGGCGCCGCGAGATCATCGGGTTCGACATCGTGACGACCGAGTCGACGGCGTCGTGGACCGAGTTCCTGCGTTCGTTGGTTGCCCGAGGCCTGTCCGGGGTCGAGCTGGTGATTTCCGATGCTCACGGTGGCATCAAGGCCGCGATCGGCCAGGTGCTGGCCGAGGCGTCGTGGCAGCGTTGCCGCACCCATTTCATGGCGAACTTGGCGACGAAGTGCCCCAAGGCGTCGTGGCCGATGGTCGCCACGCTGGTGCGGTCGATCTTCGAGCAACCCGACCGTGACTCGACCTGGTCGCAGCTCTACGACGTCGTCAACAAGTTGCATGGCGCCGGCTTCGCCGAGATCGCCGACAAGGTCCACGACGCCGCCGATGAGATCTTGGCGTTCACGGCGTTCCCGGTCGAGCACTGGCCCAAGATCCGCTCCAACAACCCCCAGGAGCGGCTGAACAAGGAGATCCGCCGGCGCACCGACGTCGTCGGCATCTTCCCGAACAGGGCTGCTGTGATCCGCCTCGTCGGAGCGCTGCTCGCCGAGCAGACCGATGAATGGGCGATCGCCCGGCGCTACATGTCCGCCGAATCGCTCGCCAAGCCCCGCCACACCGAGGAGGTGAACCACGACGAACCCGCCGAGCTCGAAGCCGCCGCTGGCTGAACGAACCCGATCCCAACTGCCGGTCACCGGTCACGCGAATCGGCGGCGACCGGGCAGACGCGCACGCCCCCACACCGACCACGAAACTTCTTGAAGGAGGTGCTTGACACCAGAGCCTGAAACGCGTTCAATGACCGCCGAGCCGAGCAACACAAATCAGCTCACGGCTGACGAGATGACCGTCGACACCGACGCCTCGCACACCACCCCACGGCACTTGACCCGCTTCGAAATGCGCTGGCGCTCATCGATGGCGAACCGTTCGAGGAAGCGGGCTACGAGTGGGCGGACCTCGACGCTCGCCTCTATGAACGGATCGTGGAGGCCGCAGCGCGGCTCTTCGAACTCGCGTGCGAAGCCGGTGACTTTGCGTCGGCGCGGGACGCTCTGGTGCGTGGGCTCCAGGGTGTACCCGGCCACGAAAAGCTCTATCGGCTACGCATGCAACTCGAGCATCGATGTGTCGGACCTACAGCAGTGCATGGCGTCTTCAACGATCTGACTTACCAACTCGATGCGCTCGACTGCGAGCCGTCGGATGAAACGTTGGCCACCTATCACCATCTGACCGGTCGGCGAGCAGCGTCGTGATTGTCCGCTGCTCGATGCGACTGTGACAGCACCGGCCTGTGCCCGATCGAGTGGCGGGACCGTGGTTTCCTCAATCTGACTCGACCAGTAGTACTTCAGGGCGTCGCTGAGCACTGTGTTGCAGGCGTTCCCACCGTCCCCGCCACATCCGGCTCGAGCAACTTGCCGAAGTGGACCGATTGGTCGGTCGCCATTATGGAGCTCGTCGTTGGGGCGTGCTGCGAAGGGTTCGTCAATCACGCTCGTCGCGCTCACCTCTCCGCCACGATCCCCGATCACATCAGGGTTGCGCCGCCGTCGACGAGCAGCATCTGCCCAGTGACATATGACGACAGGTCAGACGCGAGGAACAACGACGCATCGCCCATGTCGGCCGGGTCACCCCATCGACGTAGCGGGATTGACTCCAGCGAGGCTTCATAGACGGCCTCGTCGTAGCGGCTGCGCTCCGTCAGCTTGGTGCTGACCAAGCCGGGCGCCACGCCATTCACTCTGATGGAGTCGCGAGCCCAAGCGTGCGCGAGAGACTTCGTCAGCGTGACCAGTGCCCCCTTGCTTGCGGCGTACGCGGGTTGCCCCGGGGTGGCGATAAAACTCGATGTCGAGCCGATCAATACTACCGACCCGGCGGACTTAGAGAGCAGTGGATGGAACGCCGTACACACACTCATCACGCCGTTGAGATTGACATCGATCACAGAACGAAAGATGTCCATGGTGTACTCGGCGCGGGAGTAGGCGACGGTGCCGACGCTCACGACGAGCACGTCGAGACGATCGAAGGACGCAGCAAGGGCGGTGACCGCAGCGTCGTCGACGATATCGAGTTGGTGGAAGCTCATTCCTCCGAGATCAGTGTCGGCGTACTCATCAGGTGTCGCCCGCGTGCCGGTGACGCTCACCTCGGCGTCTGCGTCGAGGAATCTGCGCGCGATACCCAGGCCGATGCCGCTTGATCCGCCGGCTACGAGCACGCGTCGGCCCATGAGGTCGATTGACACCGTCATTGAAGTCAGTCTTCGGCGGCCACTGGCGGTTTGGTGTCGTCGGTTGGTGCTGAGCTGACCGCATCGGGCACACCGAGCACCATGTTGTAGAGGTCTTCATGCTTTGCACTCGGGCAGGGAAGGCGAATGAAGTAGGTCGAGTGACACATCCCGTGGTCGACCGGTCCGTAGACGTTGTGGCCTCGGTCACGCAATCCCCACCACCTCGCGGGACTCATGCATTGTGTTGCCTCTCGAGAGCGGTTCGTAGTGCAGGACACGACGATTCCGTGGCGGGTGGTCATGACAACAGACGGATGATGTCCGCCGCCAGGTGTTCTGGTACGTGGAGGGGTCCGAAGTGGTGCAGATGGTCGTACTGGATGAGCCGCGCCGATGGCAGTGCCTCAACAAGCGCTGCGGCGTGGTCGGCTGGTCCGGGAGACGTGGTGGCCTTTCCGGCGGCCACCGTGACCTCGGACATCACGTCAGCGAAGCGGTCGAGGGTCATTCTTACTCCGTCCTCGAACGACGCCGCTTCGTGTTCGGCCCGACACGCGAGGCGAACCGTTCCGTCTGCCAGGTCGCGAAAACCGAATTGGACGTATTCGGCGAGCGAGTCGGCGCGCAGCGAATTGAGCGGCGCTCGTCCAGCATAGCGATGGAGTGCCTCCGCCCGAGAGTTGAAGACCTCCCGTCGGTTCCGTGCGGCATCGATCAGGCGCCCCCCGGGGTGGCTGTCGACGGGACCAGCAGGGAATACGATCGGTTCGAAAAGGAAGGCACCTGAGACGGTTCCAGCTCGCATGGCTTCCAGCAGGAGCACCGAACTCCCACCCATCGAATGGCCGAAGGCGCGCACAGGCCCACCGCCGAGTTTGTCCACAACGGCCGACAGATCTTCCGCCATGCGAGACCAGGAGAAGTCACCTGAGTGAGGTGCCTCCGAGTCACCGTGACCCCGGTAGTCGATGGCCCAGACACTGAAGTGTGACGCGAGCGCGGCTCCGAGTGGTCTGTAGCATCGGCCATGGAAGCCGGTGGCATGGCTGATGACGAGTGGTGGTCCATCACCACCAAGGTGATGCATCACGATCGCTGTGCCATCCGCAGATCGGACCATGTGTGCGTTGGGGTCGTCTCGAATTCGCCACTCGGCGGCGTTCAGGTACTCGTTGCCTTCGTGACGAACGACATGAACGATCGAGCTGGGCTCAGATTTTTCGATCGAGACCACCCTGTATAGATCGTCGATGTCAGGTAACCCGATCACCGCGTGGGGATACAGCAGGTCGGCAGTCTGCGACCGGTGGACGATTGTGCCACTTTCGTCATCGAAGAAGATGATCGATTCCACGGCTAGCTCCGTTCTCCTGGGCTGTCCACAGAGTCACAGAATGCGGTGATCATCCCAAGGAGATCCTCCGTGGCCTCTCGATGCGGCCAGTGGTCGACACCGGCGATGCGCTCTAGCTCGACGGCGCCCGAGACTCTGGCAGCAATGCGCTCGAGTTGCTCGTCGGAGCCGAATCTGTCGAGCACACCTTGAACCGCAAGAACAGGGCACGTCACCGCTGCCAGTTCTGCGTCCAGACTCCAGTCCACCGATCCAGCAGCAGTCCACACGGCAGCCCAGTTCTCCAGCAGTGCCTCGGGACGGCGATGCTGTCGGCGGAGACTCTCGAGCAACTTCCCGTGGTTCGCCATCAACCCGGCGATTTCGTCAATTGCCAGCTGTTCTACGAAGACGTGCGCAGCAATCGACACGATGCCGAGCGGTGCCACTGCGTCACCGCGGGCGTATGGGTAGGCCAGGGCGATCGAAGCTCCATCACTGTGCCCGACCAGAATCGGCGCGGCTTCGCCGCGTTCGGTGAGCAGTGACGCGAGCGTTCGAGCTTCGTCGATTAGGAACGTCGTGGGCCAAGGGGCCGGCCGGTCCGGTGACCGTCCATAGCCCAACCTGTCGTACGCGACCACTTTGCGGCAGGTCGCACGGGCGAGAGCAGTAGGGAACTGACCCCACCCGGCCACCGACCCAAGGCCCTCGTGAAGCAGCACGATGGGGGCGCGCCCCAACGTGCCTGCCAACTCGAATTCTTCGATGTGGAGCTGAAACCCCTGTTCAGCGTCCATATCCACCCCCCCCCCCCCCGAAAGCTGTTTCGCAAGAGGCCGCATCGGGAATTACTTGACGTCGACCCCACAACCCGATTATTCTACCCGCTAGTCGATAGAAAAATCAATGATCGACATCATCATCTAGTAGCAGGCAATGAGGGGGCACACGTGCGTAAAGATGCTGTGGGGAAGGTCGTCTACGAGGCGACACTGAGAGTCGAACCGGTCAAGCTCGCGGAACTCTCTGCCGCCATCGGGACTGAAACGGCGTCCGAGACCGCTCGGATTGTCCCGTGGTTCGGTGTGACCATAGGTGGAGATCAGCGCTTGGTTGACACCCTGGACATGGATCTCAGTAGAGCACTTCTGGCTGGCCACCGGTACGACTGGCGCCGGCCCGTCGAGCCGGGCGAGGAAATCCAAGC
Source organism: Ilumatobacteraceae bacterium (assembly GCA_033344875.1). Classification (NCBI taxonomy): domain Bacteria; kingdom Bacillati; phylum Actinomycetota; class Acidimicrobiia; order Acidimicrobiales; family Ilumatobacteraceae; species Ilumatobacteraceae bacterium. The sequence goes on from JAWPMO010000001.1 coordinate 4,170,353, forward strand.
GCGGGTCACCGTCGATCAGGTTTTCAGCAAGGGTGACAATGACTTTGCCGTGTTGACGACCGAGTTCCGCGACGCCGCGAACGAACTTGTGCAGACGCAGACCACAACCTTTATCGAGAGGGGAGTCGCATGATTGACCGCGCTACCACCAACGCGATCACGAGGGTCCAGATTGCTCGGTACGCCGGAGCAGTTGGGGACTTCAACCCGATGCACCTCGACGACGAATTCGCCCAAGCGGCTGGGCTTCCCTCGGTGATCGCTCATGGCCCGCTCACGTTGACACTCGTGATCGATGCCCTCGTGGCGCAACTCGGTGTTGCCCAGCTGAGGAGTTTCGATGCACGACTGCGAGCCCCGGTCTTTCCCGGCGATGCTCTCGAGATCGTCTCGATCGACGACGGTCTGGAAGTCCGTAACTCGAGCGGCGGCGTGGTCGCCCTTGTTCAGCTCGAGACTACGGACGGAGGGTCAGCCCAGTGACCTACGAATTTCTTCTGGAGGAGGTTCGTGAGGATGGGGTTCGTGTGCTCACGCTCAACCGGCCGGACAACTTGAACTCGTGGAACACTCAGATGCGTCGGGAGATGGGCCAGGCGATCGGTGCCGCTGCGGTCGACCCTGAACTGAGATGTCTCGTGATCGCAGGAGCAGGTCGAGCGTTCTCCGCTGGGGAGGATGTGCGGGGCATGGGGGAGTTGGCCGATATCGGCACCCGTGCGTTCAGAGCGACTGCCCGCGGTATTCATGATGTCTTCGACACCGTTGAGGCCATGGAGGTACCGGTGATTGCGGCTATCGATGGTGTTGCTGCTGGCGGAGGATTCGAACTCGCTCTGTCGTGTGACTTCAGGGTGGTTTCGGAAGCCGGGCGGTTCGTTATGCCGGAAGCCAAGGTTGGCCTGATCCCTGGCAGTGGCGGGTGTTCGCGGCTAGTGCGATACATCGGTCTCGGTCGGGCCAAGGAGTTGGTCATGTTGGGTGGCAGGCTCGACGCTCAGCAAGCGCTGCAGCTGGGCCTCGCCACGGAGACATGCCCGCAGGGCGAGGCCGTCGAGACGGCTGTCGCTCTGGCTGGCCGCATCGGTCAACTTGCCCCGCTTGCGGTCGGCATGGCAAAGCTGGTGCTCAACACCTGTACCGACGTCGACTCTGAGACTGGTCGCCGGCTTGAACGGCTCGGGCAGAGTATTCTGAAGACGACCGAAGACCATCGGGAAGGGGCGCAAGCCTTCGTCGAGAAGCGCCCGCCCGAGTGGCGGGCGCGTTGATGGGGCGGAGATGAGGGGAATGGGGACTCAGCAAATGAATGACGATCAATTCTGGAACCGATGCACGCAGACTGCGCCGCGTGAGGTGCTTGATGCGATGCATCTCACAAAGATCAGGCACCTCGTGGGCTGGGCATATGATCACTCGCCGCTCCATCGGCGCATCTACGACGAGGCCGGAATCAAACCTGCCGACATCCAAACCTGGGACGATTACCACCACCGTTTGCCCTTCACTGACAAGCCCGACTACGTTGCCGACCAAGAGGCGAGCGGCACTTACGGTGGCCTGGCGCTAGGCGCCGAGCAATGGCAGCAGTACTTCCACACGACGGGAACTACCGGTCACTTCCTGAACGAGGTCTTCTCGCGCTACGAGCAGAACAAGGCCGGATCACAGTACTGCTACGGCATGTGGGACCACGGCCTGCGCCCGGGCGATTCGGCGTATTTCTGCTTCGACTTCGGCATGTGGATCGGATTGTGGAGCTATTACTGGGGAGTACGTAACTTGGGCATGACTGTTGTTTCGGGCGGAGGTGTCTCCGGCGTGGAGCGGGTCCGTCAGATACTCGATCGTCGGCCCACGATGGTCATCGGAACACCCACCTATCTCCTTCACCTTGCTGAGATAGCAGATCGAGAGGGCCTGGACATCAGGAAAGCTGGCGTCCGGGTGCTGGCCGGAGGTGGTGAGCCCGGGTTGTCGGTGCCCGTTACCCGGGACCGGCTTCAAGAGGCATGGGGCGTCAAGGACCTCTACGACGCATACGGCGTCGGAGAGGCGCTGTTCATCGGCCAGTCCTGTCAGGAGTGGGCTGGCGGAGTCCACGTCATCGAAGATGTCTGCCACTCCTATTCGGTCGACCCGAGCACTGGTGATCCAGTAACGGACGCAGCGCAAGTCGGCGAGCACGTCATCACCAGCTACACACACTTTGCTCAACCCTTCATCAAGTACCGCACTCACGACCTTGTCCGCATCGATGAGGCACCAGATCACGGCTGTGGTTGGAGCTGGAAACACATGCCGGGCGTTGTCCTCGGACGCACCGACTTCATGGTCACTATCCGAGGCGTCAACGTCTATCCGACGGCGGTCGAGAACCTGATCGGTGAGGTGCGCGGCCTGAGCAACATCTATGAGTTGCACATCAGCCGTCGAGACGGCATGGACAGGATGCTGGTAAAGGTCGAAGCCGTAGAAGGTGGTGCCGATCTCGACGTGCTCAGTACCGAGCTCGCAAGTCACCTCCGCAACAATCTCGGTGTGCGTCTCGAGACCGAGGTTCAGCAAACCGGCACGATGCCTCGCTACGAGTTGAAGACTAAGCGCATTTTCGACAGTCGTTCTGAGAAGGACCGTCCGGAGTTCAGTCTGGGAAGGGCATGACCGTGACCAATGATGCAGTTACTAGTTTTGGGGACGACGTCGACGCACAACTGGAGCGCCTAGCGGCCCTGCGCGGCCAGCTCCGCGAGGAACGTGCTGCTGCGGTGTCGCCGGCAGTTGCGAGGGCGTTGGAACTGGCGGAGATTGAGCTCTTTCTCGGCCTGACGTGTCTTGGCTACTCCGACGAACTCTTCCCACATGAGAAATGACTCCACCAAAGTCAGCGCCTGGGCTCGGGATCTACGTGCTGCCAGGTCGGACGACCGATCCGGCAGCAGGACTCGACGAGGCCCGTGAGGCGGAGCGAGCTGGCTTCGGCGCGGTCTATGTCAGCGAACGCCTCGATCTTAAGGAGGCAGCGGTCACCTGCGGTGGCCTCGTCGCGGTCACTGAACGCGTAACGGTGGGCACGGCGCTGATCCATCAGGGCACGCGCCATCCCCTGACGATCGCTGCCATGTCGGCGACGCTGCAAACCATGAGTGGCGGACGGTTTGTCCTCGGCATAGGGCGAGGCCTCGGTGCGCTCACGCCGTCGCTGGGAGTGCCCAGATCGACGCTTGCCAGCATCGAGCACCTCGTCACGACGCTGCGTCGGCTCTGGGCCGGTGATCGCATCACGGAGACAGGTCCCGCCGGAAGTTTCCGGGGGATGCGTTTCGCCGACATCCCCGAGTCGGCTCCCCCAGTGCTATTCGGCACGATTGGACCACGGGGTCTGGAGTTAGCTGGCCGGGAATTCGACGGTGTGATCCTGCACCCGTTCCTTACCACCGAAGCGGTGAACAGGTCAGTGACCATCGTGAGGGAGAGCGCCGAGCGTGCGGGCCGAGACCCCTCGTCGCTCCACGTGATCACGACGCTCGTGGCCAGTCCCGACCTGCCGTCCGAACGGACCGATTTGGCCGTGCGTTCACGAGCGGTCAGCTATTTCCAGGTGCGTGGGCTAGGCGAGCAGCTCGTCGAGTGGAACGGCTGGGACCCCGCCGTTCTCGATGCACTCCGCAATCATCCGACCTTGAGCGGGCACGGCATTGCAGATACCTCGCTGACGCGTGACGGCCTGGTTGCGGCGTCGGAGAGCCTTCCGGACGAGTGGTTCGAGGCTGCCGCCGCCGTAGGCCCGGCTCGACTGTGCGTGGAACGGGGTCATCAGTATCTTGCTGCGGGCGCTGACGAGGTGCTCATCCACGGAGCGTCACCTGCCGAGGCGGCCGCCATGGTGCCGCTTTGGGCTACGGAACCGTGATCGGCTCAGCGGCAGACCACTCGATTGCGGCGACCCTTCCAAGGGTGGTCGAAGCGGATATCGGTACAACGACGCTGCACCATCTCCAGCGGCTAAAGGGCGGCTACTCGCGGCAGATGTGGGCTGTCGATCTGCTGGACATTTCGGATCGGATCCACGCGTTCGTGTTGTGCATGGACACGCCAGAAGGCGTTGTGCGGGAGGGTGAGCAGACGCTTGATCGGGCAAGCGAAGGGCGATTGCTGCGGGCCCTCCATGCTTCTGGATTGCCAGTACCCGACGCCTTGGCGTGGGGTGACGCGGATAGTGCTTTGGGGCGACCCTTCGTTCTAATGGAGCGCATCGCTGGTTCGACAGCGGTAGGTCCGCTCGCGCGAGATCGATATTTCGTCGAGCGCCATGATCTTCTCGCTCACCAAATGGCCGACATGCTTGCGTCGATACACGCTGCCCACGTCCCAGCGGGATTTCTTGACGCTCCGGTTTCGCCTGCCGCCGACGAGCTGGAACGGTGGCGGCAGGCCGCCACTGCGACGCGCGATGCGCAGCTTCCGATCTTCGGCGCCGTCTTCGAATGGTTGGATCGGAACCGGCCCACCAGCAGCGGGAGACCGGTCCTTGTACACGGTGACTTCCGAACTGGCAACTTGATCTACGACCACACCGGCTTTGTGTCCGTTCTAGATTGGGAGATGGCACACCTGGGCGATGCGCTCGAGGATGTGGCCTGGGCGCAACTCATCTGCTGGCAGCTCGGCACCGGCCGAGTCGGCGGGCTCGTCGACCGCAACACCTGGGCGAAACAGTACGAGCGAGCATCGGGTCGCCGGATCGACGGCGGGTCCCTTAGGTTCTGGGAGGTGCTTGGGTCCTTAAAGATGTCGATCCTTGCGTGGCGTGCAATCCAAGTCACGGCCGACGGCAAGGAGCGGTCGCTTCTCGAACAGCTCCGCGCCGACCTTGCCCGCGAACTGGCAACGCAAGTGGCCGGCTAGCCCACGTCTGTTCAGTCAGCAGGGTGCTGATATCACATCGTGCGTCGATGGTGCGCGTCGTATGTAGCTCTCAGGACCGAGTCGACGATGACACGGATCCCTCGCATCGGCCTGCTTTATCGAGACCGATTAGACGCTTGATGCGCATCGTCGGCGATAGCGCCACTACGGACTTGGTTTCTTGGCCCTGACCCGATTTCTGCCGTTCCGGCCGACGATACGAGAACGCTGAGCCAGACCGACCGGTGACAGCGGTGTAGTTTCTTTGATGTGCCTCGTGCGGAATGGATGAAGTCGGAGTTGCAGGGCAGTCCGTCAGGCTGGGTGTTTGTCTGGACGTCGACCCGAATTCGGTTCCGTTATTCCAACTCTCGAACTCGGATCTGTGACGCAAAATGAGCAGTGAGCAGAGGTCAAGCACTTCGGCAGGGCCAATCGCTCGCAAGCGGGGCCGGCCTCGGCACGAGGAACCTAGCCAGGAGTACGAGACGAAGCGGCGCGAGGTTGTCAGCGTCGCGAGTGAGGTCTTCCGAGTGCAGGGCTACGACGCCGGCACCCTCGAGGACGTCGCCGCAGCAATGAACCTGCGAAAAGCGAGTCTCTACTACTACGTCAAGTCAAAGGCAGACCTGCTGCGCCTGATTTTTGATCGTGCCATCGACAGATCGCTGGAGCAGATCGAGGAGTACCTAGCCATTGAGGATCCACGCGATCGGCTTGAAGCGCTGATCCGTCATCAGGCGGTCACGGTTGCCAAGGATCCGGCCCTGTTCGCAGTGTTCTTCGACCACCGCGCAGGCCTGAACGATGACGATATGGCGGACATCACCGCTAAGGAGAGGCGGTACCTCCGCCACTTCATCGAAGCGGTCGAAGACGCTATGGACGCCAACGTGCTGCCGAAGGCTGACTCGCGCATGATGGCGGCTACTTTGATCGGAATGTCCAGCTGGGTCTACAAATGGATGGATCCAGTTCGCGATGATCCCCTGGTCTTCGCAGACCTGTGTGTTCAGTTGATCCTTCGACCGAGGGGCAACGATGAATACCGCAAGCGAACCGGGTGACATCGCCGGCCCACCGTTGGGTCGGCGCTGTCGCGGCGAGTTGCGGTCAAGAGGACGCACCACAGGCGTCAGACTGCGCGATCACGCTCTCCCACGGTCGACGTATTGATCGGCACGACCGCACGACGATGGATCTCCCGGGGCGGGTTCGGTAGCCGCCGCCGTCGTCGCGGCTGGCGAACCTACACCTCGGAATTTGTTCGACTCACCGGTTGACAGAAATAAGTCTGTCACGTAGTGTTGCTTCGAAAGGGAGGTATGACATGAGTGTCACCATGGAACGACGGGTGTATCAAGAAGGCGATACGGACATCCCCGAAGAGTTCACAGAACTGCTTACCCGGATGCTGACGCATCATCTTGAGAACTCGACGAATCCGCACTACACCCAGCTCTTGAGCCACCTGTGGGACCGTTGCATGACGCTGGCTCCGGATGAGAAGCTCAAAACAACGTTTGCCAAGCTCATGCAGCAGGAAGTTGAGCACGGGGTCATCACGTCAAGGATTCTCGCCGGCCTCGGCGTCGGACCGATCGATGCGCCGATCCGCCAGTATCTTTTCCACTTGCCGATCGACAGCTTCTGCGACCTATCGATGTTCCATGCCCTCGGCGATCGCGTCGGCTGCTACATCGGCGAAACGTGGCACGGCGTGCCGTACGAGCCGCTGCTATCCGTCGCCGACCGGCTCCATAAGGACGAGGTGTTTCACGCTACGTTCGGTCTTAGCAACCTGCGACGGGTTTGTTCCACTCCCGAGGGACTGGCTGAGGCGAATGAGAAGATCAAGATCTGGTGGCCAGCAGCGCTCGATATGTTCGGACGCTCGGACTCAGATTTTTCCGACGCGTACGTGCGCTGGGGACTGCGCGAGCTGAACAACGAGGACCTCCGCCAGCAGTACATCGCCGAGACGCGTCCTCTGCTCGAAGAACTCGGCATCACCGTCCCGGCCGATACCGACAACAGGCGATTCCTTTAGTCGGGATCCAGTCGGCGGCGGGTGACTGACCTATGGCAGCCGAGATGGAAGACAAGTCAACCGGGGGACTCGCATCTGGTCGTAAGCCGGTCGTCAAGTTCACGAGACACAGTGAACATGCGCTGGCCATGGAGGTCGGACTCGGAGACTATCGCGAAGTTTTTTTCGTGTTGATCGGTGAGCGCAGCGTCGCGATCAGTTCCTACGACGAAACGGATCCGACTCATCGCGAGCCGACGGTTTTCGTCTTCCCTAAGCCTTATCAATGGTCTGTCGACCTCGACGACGACGAATTGATGGTCCAGATCTGGCAGGCGACCGGCGTGCAACGGTAAAGGTGACGTGGGGGCAGTGGAATGACAGAAGATGAAGAAATCTCAATCGACACTTTCACCGTGCGAGGTCATCGCAACGGCAGCCTTGTGCACGTCACGTGGACAAGCGGTGCGCTAAGCGGAGATCCTCCGACGGTCGACGCCGTTGAGGTGGAGGCCGAAATCGCTTCGCTCAGCGGTAAGGACCGCATGACGAAGCGCGCGACCTTGACTGCGGGGAGCGATCCACTCGCCGATGTGCTGAGCGCCGCCCGACTAGTTTGCCATGTGATCGATCGCGTTGCGGAAATCTCTCCGGCTGAACTCGAGACCGCACTGCAGGCCGAATCGATCCCACTCGACTGAGTGTCGTTCGCCGCGTCGCTCATACTCAGCCCGTAATCGTCGCCCGGTCCTCGCTGAAGTCGAACCAACTCTTGACGCGTAGCTCGTTTCTCGATATCTTTCTACCTTGCAGTCGATAGAATCGACCACGGACCGGGGGGTACCGATATGGGGAATGCGTTGCGGGGCCGGACACGCCTACAAGCATCGAGTGTCTGGTTGAGCGTGGAGCGCAACCTATGACCCAGGCAATTGTTGGTGGGCTTACTTCTGGAGCCATTTACGCCCTGCTCGGCCTTGGAATCGTGATCGTTTACGGGGTGTCACGATTCGTGAACCTCGCCCAAGGCGAGTACTACGTGTACGGCGCGCTTCTCTCCACAACGCTGGTAGCCGCCGATGTCCCCATTTGGATCAGCGCGTTGCTCGCCATCGGCGCCGTAGCGATCATGTCCGCAGCCCTCGAGCGCATTGTCTTCTCGCGACTCGTTGACGCCCCACATGCCGCACAACTGCTGGCGGGGATCGGCGTCGCCTTCGCCCTGGCCGGGGCTGCCCGCGTCTTCTGGGGCACACAGGAACGAACGCTGCCCGCCTTTTGGGATAGAGACCCAATCGAGGTTCTCGGCGCGCGTATCAGCATGCAGGTCCTCGCCCTCTTGGCGACACTCTGTCTGCTGTGGCTTCTACTGTGGCTCTTGCTTCATCGAACGATGCTCGGAACGATGATGCGTGCCGTCGCGACGTTGTCGGGCCGGGCAGGGCTGCTCTCGGTCAACGTCACGATGGTCACGACCGTGGCCTTTGCCCTGGCCGGCGCCGCAGGCGCCGCAGCTGGCATCGTCGTGACCCCGCTGGTCTTCGTCACGTACCACTCCGGTCTGCTACTCACGATCTACGGCTTTATCGCCGCCGCGTTCGGTGGGATGCGTTCGATCCGGGGCACCGTCGCTGGCGGGCTGCTCATTGGCGTTCTCGAGTCACTGATGGCGTACTACGGCGATTCCGCCCTGAAGACGCCAATGGCATTCGTCCTGCTCGTACTGATCCTCGTCTACCGAGCATCACGGGAGAGCGATAGCGCAGGCTTGCTCTCGGCGGTCCGGTCGGCCAGGACTCGCGCCCAGTCGATGGCGGCACTGCCGCCTGTCGCTCCACCAGCCATGCTGCTCCGACTCACCGGCCTCCGAGCTAACGCGATCGGCGTCGGTCTGGTCGCCCTCTTCGCTGTTGCAGGACCCGTCGTACTGTCACCCTACTGGGTCTCGCTGTTGAGCTTCGTCGGAGTCTTTGTGATCGTCGGCATCGGCCTCGACCTGCTCCTCGGCTACACCGGCCAACTCTCGCTCGGACAGACCGCCTTCATGGGTGTCTCAGCCTACATGGTTGCACTCAGCTCGGAATGGTGGGGCCTGTCCGCATGGCCCGCGGCGCTGATCGCCGTTGCGTTCACGGTCTCGTTGGCAGCAGGGCTCGGAGCTGTCGTGCTCCGTCTGCGCAACTACTACTTCACACTGGCCACGCTCGCGATTGCGATCGCGGCCGAGGCTCTTGTCAGCGGTCTGCCTGCACAGCTCGGTGGTCCCTCCGGACTGCGCGTCCGCACGACTCTGTCCTTGCCCGGATTCGTGCTCGACACGTCGAGTCGGCTGTTCACCGCGACGTGGATAACGGTCTGTGTCGCGTTGGTCGTGGCATTGCGCCTAACGAGATCTCGTGTGGGCCTGGCAATGAAGGCCGTCGGCGCCGATGAAGCGCTCGCTTCGGCAGCGGCGATCACGCCGTTCACCACCAAGCTCAAGATCTTCATCGTCTCGGGTGTCTTTGCGGGGGTGGCTGGGGTGCTGTACGCCCACACCCTGATGTACGTCTCGCCTAGCTCACTAGGACTGCTCGGAGGCTTCGATGCGGTCGTCGGGCTCCTGCTAGGAGGCTTTGGCACCGTGTGGGGCGCAGTCGTGGGTATCCCAATCATCCGGCTCGCCCCGCAGTTCATCGAACGCTTCGCGGAGTATCAGGAGCTGATTTACGGTCTACTCGTCGTAAGTCTCGTCGTGCTGTTGCCCGACGGCCTTGTCGGTGCATCGTCGAAGGCGTATGGACGCGTACGCCGTGGAACATCGGCGCCGTCCGACGTGGCGGACACTGGCCGCGCAACAGCCGCAGTATCGCACGCAGGCCCATCGGACAGGGAGGCGCCTGTGCGGAAGTCCGCCAGCAACGGCCAAGTCGTATCCCTTGAGGTTGGGGAAGCCGCCCAAACCACCGGTCCCGCTCTGCGGGCTGACGGAGTGAGCAAGAAATTTGGAGGAATTCGAGCGCTCAGTGACGTCCACCTGGCGGTGAGTCCGGGACGGATCGTCGGCCTGATAGGGCCTAACGGAGCGGGCAAGAGCACGTTCCTCAGCGCACTCGCCGGGAGCTTACAGCCCGACAGCGGGCAAGTCACGATGTCGGGTCAGGACATTACCGGGTTCTCCGCCGATGCCCGTGCCCGCTACGGACTCGCAAGGACGTTCCAGCTCCCGCGCATCCCCCATCAAATGACCGTGCTCGACGTCGCAATGCTCGGCACCTATCGCCGTGGGCATGTCGGCGTGTTTCGCTCGGTGCTCGGGGCTACCTCGGGCGAACAGCGGGCGATGGAAGCAGCGGCGATGGAGGCGCTTGAACTGACCGGTATCGCTCATCTGAGGCACCTCGAAGCGGATCGGCTAAGCACGGGTGAGCAGAAGATGCTCGAACTGGCCCGAGCGCTAGCCAGTGCCCCGCAGGTACTTCTCGCCGACGAACCGGCCGGGGGACTCTTCGACGATGAAGTCGCCCGGCTCGAGGAACTACTCCGGAAGCTTGCTTCTCAGGGCCTCAGCATCGTGCTCGTCGAGCACCACATGGAGTTGGTGATGAGCGCGTGCTCCGAGATCGTTGTGCTCAACGAGGGGCATGTGATCGCGATCGGCGCCCCGAAGGTCGTCCGGTCCAACCAGGAGGTGCTCGATGCCTATCTCGGTGTCTGACGATGGCCGACTCGACGTCACAGGGCTCACAGCGGGCTATGGCCAGGTCACGGTCGTGCGCGACGTGAACCTGCGGGTGGATCGCGGTGAGTTCGTCTGTCTCCTCGGCGCCAATGGCGTGGGAAAGACGACGCTCCTTCGGGCCATCGTGGGCGACGCCGACGTCAGTAACGGGAGTGTCACCTTCGATGGCCGTCAACTGACCGGAATCTCTTCGCACCGGGTGACCCGGGCCGGGATGGCGATCGTTCCCGAGGGGCGGGGTCTGGTCAGCGACATCTCTGTTCGAGACAACCTCCTGCTCGGATCAATTCCTTGGAACCGGAAATACTCGTCGGCTGAGCTCTCCAGCTCGATGGACGAGATCTTCGATCGATTTCCCATACTTGGACAGCGCCGGTACCAACTCGCAGGTCATCTGTCGGGTGGCGAGCAACAGATGCTCGCGATCGGACGTGCGCTGATGTCTCGCCCGCGACTTCTGGTGTTGGATGAGCCATCGCTTGGACTTGCGCCGCTCCTCGTCCGACAGGTCTTCGACGATCTGGCCGCAGCTAACCGGGACGGATTGACAATTCTCGTTGCAGAACAGAACGCCGCAGCGGCACTACGTGTCGCCGAGCGTTCACTTGTCATGGCGGGGGGTCGGATTGTTCGCGAAGGAACAGCGGATTCACTCCGCGACTCCCACGAGCTTCGAGCGATGTTCCTCGGCACGTCGAAGAACGGCTCGGAACCCGATTCGGCGATCGCTGGGAGCTGTTCTGACGCCGTCAACCAGTCAACACCAACACAGCACCATGAGGGGAACCACAAATGAAATGCAACAATCGACTCACGAAAGCGCTGGCTCTTGTCGCCGTCGTATCGCTCACCGCGAGTGCGTGCGGTAGCGACGACGACGCAGCGCCAAGCACGGACGCAGCGCCAGACACCGCAGTACCCGACACCGCAGCGCCAGACACGGAAGCGCCAGACACGGAAGCGCCCGACAGTGACGACTCGGTTGCCTCCACCGAGCCCGCCGGGAATCTGCCGGGATCTGGCGAGAGTTTCACTGTCGGCGTGATCCTGCCCCTCACGGGGCCCGCCGCATCCATCGGGGCGGACTTCGAAGCTGGGCTCAAGGTCTTCGGGGAAATCGACCCCACCGCGGCGCAGATGGATATCGAATTCATCGTGTGCGACGACGAGACGACGCCTGATGGAGCTTCCTCGTGTGCACTTCGGCTCAGCCAACAGGACAACGTCGACATGATCTATGGACCGGTCATCTCGGGAATGCACGCGGGTGCCACACCGGTGTTGGCTGGCGGGCCACCGTCCGTCACTCCTTCCCCCTACGTCTCGGTGGAAGAGGGCGATCCGATCTTCTCGGCGGCGGGCCGAGCGAGCGACCTCGACCGTACGACGCTCGAGTACGCCGCTGAGCGCGGGTTCGAGAGGGTTGCTCTGCTGGCCACCACCGACACCACAGGTGAGACCGCGGTACAGAACATCCAGGCAGCAAACGAGGATCTAGGACTGGATATTGCGATCGAGCGAATGGGACCCGCCGACGTGGACGTTTCATCGCAAATCAACCGCCTACTCGAGACCGATCCCGAGTACGTGTATATCGGCGCCTCCGGTGCAGCTGTCGGGGTCGCGCTACAGGGCTTCTCGCAGGCCGGTTCCGATCTGCCGACCGCCCTTATCTGGTCGAACACCACAAAGGGATTTCTCGATGCCGCCGGTCCGTTGATGCCCACCGAGACGCTCTACGGAGTCGCACCATCTTGGCTACCGGAGAACATCGACGACCCGGAGCGCGCACAACTCATCCGTGATTTCCAGGAGGCATTCGAAGCAGAGGCCGGGGTTCCGCCGTCGTTCGTGGTGCAAGGTGCATATGACGCATTCCAGTTGATTGCGGCTGCTCTGTTGAACACCGGTGGCGACAGCGAAGCAATCGTCGAGTACATCGAGGGCCTCACGGACTTCCAAGGCCTGAACTGGCTGCTCAGCTACTCCGAGACGAACCGTCTCGGCAGTGAGTCGGGCAACTACGTCATGATGCGCTACGACCCGGACAGCGGTTCCTGGTCCTTGGCCGACTGACGTGATCACCGCGCGGCCGGCAAACCTGCACCGATGCCGGCCGCGCGGTTGATGGGCGATCGCTCTAGTGGCGTGGCCAGTGTCGGAGCAACCGGAGAGAGCGACCTGCCATGGATCAAAATCGGAATCTCGATGCTTCGCTACGCCGTCGTGGACGACCGCGTCATGCCGAACCCAGCCCAGAGTATCGGGCGCGCCTTGACGAGATTGTCGCCGTAGCGACGGAGGTATTCCGCCAGAAAGGTTATGAAGCTGGTTCGCTCGAGGATGTGGCGAAGGAACTCGGCCTGCGAAAGGCCAGCCTGTATTACTATTTCGAGAGCAAGAGTGCTCTGCTTCATCTCATCTTCGAACGAGCGATCGACGATGCCCTCCAGCGCATCGCATCGATTGCGATGATCGAGGACCCGAGAGAACGACTCGAAGCCCTCATTCGCCACCAGGCGGTCCGTGTCGCCAGTGAGCCATCCTTGTTCACGGTCTTTTTCGACCAGCGCCCGAGCCTCAATGCTGTTCATTACAGTGAAATATTGGCGAAGGAACGTGCGTACGTTCGCGCCTTTGCCGACGCCGCTCAATCAGCGCGCAATGCAGGGCTCCTACCTGACGCGGACCCACGGACGCTTGCGGACATCCTGCTCGGCATGACCAACTGGTCGTATAAATGGTTCGATCCCGACCGAGACGACCCAGAGGCCTTCGCCGACATATGTGTCGCTCTGATCTTCTCCGATGTCAGGGACCGGACCGAGGACGATTGATGAGAACGGGTTGATCTCCGACCCTGCCCGGCCTGTACGCATTGAACGCCACCGACCGGAACGCGGTCGACGAGCAAACCCGGACCATGACCTACCGACGCTGTGAACCTGAATCCGAGCGACGTTTGAGGTGGAGCGGGCTGCTTGAGTAGTTTCCTCTTCCGGCGCAGAGTGGCTCTTTGATTCTCGGTGATATCGAAGGCATCGAGCCTCGATGAGCCAATGATGCTACGACTATGCGAGCGTGGCTCACTGGGCCTGCCGAGGGGTGCGTGATCGGCGTCGGCGCAAGTGGCCGACCGGTCGCTGGTCCCCAGCCGAGGTCCGTCGCCTCGGACGCAGCATCGCGAAGTGAGCCGATCAGATCCGCCTTAGCATCGCGCCCACGTCGCCGATGGGCCGACCACCTTGTCCAAGCGCTTGTAGCACGTCGTTCGAGCTCGTCGACCTCCGACAGCACCGAGTCCGCTGCCTGCTCTGTGGCTCCTAGCCCAAATGAGCTCCACGACCCACGACGCAACCCTGAAGCGCGCAGAACCCCTTAACCCGCTGCGATCGCTCGTTCTGGCGATCTACCTCCGCTTGGGTCGGGCGTTATCCGCAACGAACTTAAGGATTGCGATGTGTTTGTCGGTGTCATGTTTCATGATCTCCACCAAGATGACCCACAACGTCGTGTGCTGGAGATCATGCAACTCCTTCTGGAGTCGCTTAAGTTCTTTGGCGTCCGCACGTTCGTGTTTGAGCAGCCGGTGGGTTACTTCGAGTAAATCGGCTGAGTCAACCTGATCTAGGTCGAGACGCGGTATCACTGGATCAGCCCGGGTAAGTTCAGCCTCCGTTTTCAGCGAGGACGCCAATTCCGTGAAATAGCGGTGGTGACGGCGCTCGTCCTCAACCAAGAGATTTATCAGATATGCCAACGCTTTAGAATCTGTAGTCTCGGCGACGCTGACGTACTCTTCCAGGATTTTGCCTTCGTTCTTGGTGTGATCGATGAGATACGAAAACAACTCGCTCTCCCAAACACTTGCTCCTACGGGCGGCTTCATCGTCTCGTCTTCCATGGTGACAAGTATGGCGCGTTTGTCAGTAGTCAGTGTCAGATGGTGCGCTACTACACATCCAACACGTGAATAGCCAATGTGGTCAGCCCAAGTAAGGCCGGCCACAACGTTCGCCGTCTGCGTCTCACGTGCAGAAGTTGGCCTTGTGACCAGTTGAGTGCCAGGGAGTGGTGTACGACCGGGCGGTGACCTGGTGAGGGTCCACCGGTGATGACGGCCATCGCGTCAGTCTCAAGAAGACAGTTCAACGACTACTTGAGGAGAAGACACGATGACCGTCCCTACCACTATCGACGCGGCTGGCTGGCTGCGCAACTATCTCGAGGCCGATGACGGCGACCAGGACCTGGCGCGTGACATGTTGGCGGCGTTCGTGCAGGCGTTGATGTCGGCCGAGGCGTCGGCTCAGTGCAGCGCCGCGTACAACGAACGCACCGACGAGCGCACGAACAGCCGCAACGGCTATCGGCATCGCGATTGGGACACCAGGGTCGGCACGATCGATTTGGCGGTCCCGAAAGGTGCGTGAGGGCAGCTACTACCCGGTGTGGCTGTTGGAGCATCGCCGCCGCGCTGAACAAGCTCTCGCGTCGGTGGTGGCGCAGTGCTACGTCGAGGGGGTCTCGACGCGCCGGGTCGATGATCTGGTGCGAGCGATGGGGATCGATGGGATGTCGCCGTCGCAGGTCTCGCGGTTGGCCGCCACGCTGGATGCGAAGGTGGCCGAGTTCCGCAACCGACCCTTGGACGCCGGCCCGTATCGGTATGTGTGGATCGACGCCCTGACGCAGAAGGTGCGTGAGGGTGGCCGGGTCGTGAACGTCTCCGCGGTGATCGCGACCGCGGTGAACAACGAGGGGCGCCGCGAGATCATCGGGTTCGACATCGTGACGACCGAGTCGACGGCGTCGTGGACCGAGTTCCTGCGTTCGTTGGTTGCCCGAGGCCTGTCCGGGGTCGAGCTGGTGATTTCCGATGCTCACGGTGGCATCAAGGCCGCGATCGGCCAGGTGCTGGCCGAGGCGTCGTGGCAGCGTTGCCGCACCCATTTCATGGCGAACTTGGCGACGAAGTGCCCCAAGGCGTCGTGGCCGATGGTCGCCACGCTGGTGCGGTCGATCTTCGAGCAACCCGACCGTGACTCGACCTGGTCGCAGCTCTACGACGTCGTCAACAAGTTGCATGGCGCCGGCTTCGCCGAGATCGCCGACAAGGTCCACGACGCCGCCGATGAGATCTTGGCGTTCACGGCGTTCCCGGTCGAGCACTGGCCCAAGATCCGCTCCAACAACCCCCAGGAGCGGCTGAACAAGGAGATCCGCCGGCGCACCGACGTCGTCGGCATCTTCCCGAACAGGGCTGCTGTGATCCGCCTCGTCGGAGCGCTGCTCGCCGAGCAGACCGATGAATGGGCGATCGCCCGGCGCTACATGTCCGCCGAATCGCTCGCCAAGCCCCGCCACACCGAGGAGGTGAACCACGACGAACCCGCCGAGCTCGAAGCCGCCGCTGGCTGAACGAACCCGATCCCAACTGCCGGTCACCGGTCACGCGAATCGGCGGCGACCGGGCAGACGCGCACGCCCCCACACCGACCACGAAACTTCTTGAAGGAGGTGCTTGACACCAGAGCCTGAAACGCGTTCAATGACCGCCGAGCCGAGCAACACAAATCAGCTCACGGCTGACGAGATGACCGTCGACACCGACGCCTCGCACACCACCCCACGGCACTTGACCGGCTCCGAATCCGCCAACGACACCGCCGACACCTCACCACCCGTCACCGACCACGGCAACAACACACCCACCGCCAACAACACACGGCCAAGCCCCGCCCCAACACCACACCGCTCAACCATGACGCCTACCTCTCACTCGCTCACTGACGCCCCAGCCCCCTACCCACCACCACGCCGATCCAAACATCACCGTCACACAGCCTCGACAGAGCCTTTCGTGGTAACGCCGTGGTAACGGACGGCGCAGAATCACTCGTCACAAGACAACACGAGATGGACGGCGAATCGGCGTTTCCCCTGGTAGATCACTACGAGCCAACACGAGGCGACACCAGCTGGACCCGTCCGGGGCGTTTCCTAAACCGTGAGTCGCAGGTTCGATCCCTGCCTGGGGCACGTATCGGCGTCGCACGTGCGGGCCGCCCGCACGGCCCGTTCTGCGCTGGGCCGCGGTTGCACGGGTGGTGCGCCCTAAGGTCGATCCGATGGGTTGGCCACTCCTGTCGCGTCACAGGGAACTCGATCACGTCTGCAGATCGCTGGTGGGCGGCTCGGCGCTCGTCGTCCACGGACCGATCGGTGTCGGCAAGTCGACGCTGCTGTCCGAGGCGATCTCCCGGCTCGAACTGCCGAGCCGATCGGTGATCTGGGCGCACGCCACGGACTCGACCGCGGCGATCCCGCTCAGCCCGTTCGCCGGCCTGCTCCCGGCGACACCGTCGGCCGACCCGACCGCGATGCTCCGGTCGGTACTGGGCGAACTCGAGCGGCGCAGCGCTCGTGACGGCGTCATGGTGGCGATCGATGACGCCCACCTGCTCGACGATGCCTCACTGAACCTGGTCGGGCTGCTCCTGACCCAGCCCTGGGCGCGGGTGGCCATGACCGTGCGCACGGGCGACGGTGCGAGTGCTGGGGTGCTGGCGATCACGCGGCACCCCCGTGTCGAACGGGTGGAGCTGGGTCCGCTCGATCGAGCGGCGACCGCCGAGGTCCTGCGCGTCTCGCTCGGACCGGTCCATGCCGACCTCGAAGCCGAGCTGTGGCAGGCCACGCAGGGGAATCCGCTGCTGGTGCGAGAGTTGATCGAACATCCGGAGGGGCGGTTCGAACCGGACTCCGACGGGTACTGGACCCGCGTGGGCATGCTGGTGCCCCATCGGCTCACCGACCTCGTTCGTGAGCGGATGTCCCGGGTCGACGACGGCCGGCGAGCGGCGCTCGAGGTGGTCGCCGTCTCCGCGCCCGCTCCCTACGCGATCATCGAAGCGGCGCTGGGTCGCGACGTCCTCGCGTCGTTGGAGCACGACGGGCTCGTATCGGTGACCGGGTCGGGAGACGACGCCACCGTACGCCCCGCGCACCCGATCCACGGCGAGATCCTGGTCGCGCACACGGCCGACCGACGGCGACGGGATGCCTACGGGCGCGTGGCCCGAGCCACTGCGGGATTCGACCACTTGATCGACCGGCTGCGGGTGGCCGTCTGGCAACTTCGCAGCGGCACGATCGACGACCCCGCCGTGGCGATCGCCGGAGCGTCGATCGCGCTCGGTCGCCACGACCCGGCGCTCGCCGAGGCCCTCCTCGAGCCGCTCCGCACGGAGCCGCCGTCACCCGACGTCGCGATTCCTCTCGGTCGGGCCATGGCGCTCCAGGGCCGACCCGCCGAGGCCGAGGCAGTCTTCGCCGCGTCGGTACCGTCCGACGACACCGTCGCGACGGAGCTCGCGTCCGCACGGTCGTTCAACCTCGCTTTCGGGTTGGGGCGCGCCGATCTCGCGATCGAACACCTCGCGCTCGTCGCCGGGCAGGTCGCCGACGGCTCGCTGCGGAGTCGACTCGACGCCGAACGCGGCGTCGTCGCCGGCCTCACCGGTGACTTCCAGTTGGCGATCCAGGCCTCCGAGGCGGCGCTCGCGTCATCGGCGGGCGAACGGACACGGACCTCGGCGTACGTGAGCCTCACGCTCGCCAACGCGATGCTCGGCCGGTGCGAGGGGTTCGACGATCTCGTGGCCGCCGGGGTGGAGTCCGCGTCGGCCACGCGCGACCAGCTGCCGTTCGCCCGGGCCCAGATGCTCATCATGCAGGCGCACGCGATGATGGCGGCGGGCCAGTTCGCCGACGCCGTGTCGCTCGTGTCCGACGAACTCGACTCGATGGACGCCGACGAGCCGACGCGCGCACCGTGGTTGGGCACGCTCGCCATCGCGCTCGCTCAGCAGGGGCGCATCCCTGCCGCGACCGAGGCCGCGCGCGCTGCGCACGAGGCGGCGCTCGTCGCCGATCCGTTCGCACTGGTCGATCAGGCGGCGACCATGGAGCGATGGTGTGAAGCGATCGCAGGTCGCCGGTCGACGCCTCCCGCGGGCGGCCCGAATCCCGACGTCCGTGTCGCGGTGTGGGCCGGACGAGCCGACGCATGGTCGATCGCCGCCGCCGGTGACCTCGACGACGCCTCGGAGCGAGCGGTCGCTGCCGGCTCGGTCGCCGTCGGTGCACAGCACCTCGCCTGGGGAGCGATGGCACTCCACGACGCGGTGCGGTTCGATCGCCCCCACCTGGTGGTCGACGCGCTGGAGGCGGCGTCCGCGTCGTCGGGCGCAGGGTTCATCGGCTCGCTCGCCCGACACGCTCGCGCGCTGGCCGATCGTTCCGCCGAGGGGCTGGCGTCACTCGTCGAGACGTTCGGGCAGCACCGGTGCCCGCTACTCGCGGCCGAGGTCGCAGCGCAGCTCGGACGGCTCCTTCACGAGTGTGGTGAACCGATCGAAGCGGCTCGCGCGGCGGCGATCTCGATGACGTGGGAATCGCGCTGTGACGGCGCGGAAACGCCGGCGCTCCGAGCCAGACCGACGCTCGTGGGTGAACGCGAGTGGCAGGTCGCGGCCGAAGCCGCCGAGGGTTGGACGAGCCGCGAGATCGCGGAGCGTCAGTTCATCTCCGTCCGCACCGTCGACAACCACCTCGGATCGACGTACCGCAAGCTCGGGCTGGACGGGCGCGCCGACCTCGCCGACTACTTCGCGACCGACCCCGACGACAGTTGATCTCGAAGGACGCCGGCGACATCGGGTGATCGAACCTCTCGGGTGACGACCTGGGCTATTCGCGGATCTGGGACTGTGTGTACAGCTCGATGCCGATGTCGTCGATCATCGTGATCTGTGTGTCGATCCAGTCGAGGTGCGACTCCTCGCCGATGACGAGCCGTTCGAGCAGCTCGCGGGTGCCGGGGTCGCCCTCGTCGACCGCGAGCGCGACGCCGCGGCGGTAGCGGTCGATCGCATCGACCTCGAGCACGCGATCGACGTCGAGCTGCTCGCGAACGGTTTCACCGATGCGCACGCTGCCGAGCCGTTGCAGGTTCGGCATTCCGTCGAGGAGCAGGATCCGGTCGATCAGGAGTTCGGCGTCGCGCATCTCCTCGAACGACTCCTCCCGATACTTCTTGGCGAGTCGTTGCCAGCCCCAGTTCTCGCAGAGCTTCGAATGGGCGAAATACTGGTTGATCGCCGTCAGTTCGGCGGTCAGGGCTTCGTTGAGGAACTCGAGCATCGCTGGGGAACCTTGCATGAGGCGAACCTACCGGACGATCAGGCGACCGCCAGACGGACCGGGGTGACCGATTCGTCGAGCACGCGCTGGATCGATTCGTGGCAGCCGCCGCATCGTCCGCCGGCGCCACAGCGGTCGGCGACCTCGACGCAGCTGCCCGCCCCCGCCATCACGGCGTTACGGACCGCCCGATCGGAGACTCGTTCGCAATGACAGATGATCATCGCGCCGGGGTCCCGTCGAGTGCGAGGACGAGCGGCACGTGACGCAGGCCGAGGGCCACCGCGGTCGACACCGAGATGCGGCGAGTCGTCGGGGTCCGGTGGCCGGTTCCGTGGATCCACGCCGTCCAACCGGCATCGTCGTGCGGTTCGTGGATCTCGACGTGATGCACCCGCTTGAGCGCTCGGGTCCATTTGGACGCCATCTCGAAGTCGGGTCGGGTATCGACGGTCCGTCGCCCGGCGGATGAGCACAGCTCGAATCGTGCCGGTGCGTCGCCGACGGCGACGGTGGCCCACGCTCGTGCGAGCGGTGCTGCGCTGGGCTGTTGACGCATCGAACTCATCGGGGACTCTTCCGGTCGAACGGTAGGACGGGCTGGACATGGATGTTAACCCGACCTAACGGGTCTCGGCAAGTCTAAAGATTGATAAGTTTGCCTGAACGGTGCGGCCAGCCATCGACAGGGCGTCCGGCGACCCGTACCGTGGTGCACATGTGCCGGAACATCACCACCCTGCGTGGACTCGAACCCTCCGCGACGCCCGACGAGATCGAGGCGGCGGCGCGCCAATACGTCCGCAAGGTGAGCGGCGTCCAGAAGACCTCGGACTCGACAGCGGAGGCATTCGAGCGCGCGGTCGAGATCGTGACCGCGGCCACCGAGGAGCTGCTGACCTTGCTCCCTCCCCGCAAGGTGCCGCCGAAGTCCGAACCGCCATTGCGCAGGATCGCGCGAGCCAGGGCCGTCACGTAGCGATTGCCACGTCGCCCATGACGCGAACGAGCCCGGGGTGTCGATGACACCCCGGGCTCGTTCCGTCACCTCGTCGAGATGAGCGTGTTGTGGTCCCGATCAGCTCGTGGCGGCCACGACTGCGGTGGAGATGGCCAGCGCCGAGGACGGCATGTGCTGGGCAGCGTCACGCAGCAGGTCGAAGACCTGGCCGTCGCCGGCGACGAGGGAGTCGATCGTCGCGGTCAGGGTCGAGATGTGCATGTCCAGGTTCATGACCAGGGCGTCGGCGGGGAGCTCACCGGCGGTGATCTCCTCGAAGAACGCTCCGGCGGCCTGCTGGTAACCCGACAGGTCGGTGAGCGCCTGCTCCTTCATGGCGTCGTCGCCGGTGGCGGCGCCGAGTGTGTAGTCGACGAAGAAGCCGATGTGCTCACGCCACAGGCCGAGGAACGCCTCGGCGTTGTCCGGACCGGCAACGGAGCCGATGACCTCGGACAGAGCGACCGAGTTGGCGTCGAGCGTGGCAGCTGCGGCCTGCACGGCCGGGGCTTCCATGTCGCCGCCGGCTTCGACGGCCTGCTCGATGGTGATGCCGGCGAGGTAGACGTGCTCCTGGAGCAGGTTCGTCAGCACCGCGCGGGTCTCGGCCGGGCCGCTCGTGACGTCACCGGGGAACATCTCCGGGACGGCGTTCGAGATACCGGTCGACAGCAGGAGTGCTGCACCGAACATGTGCTGCGCTGCCTCGCGGAGGTTGTCGAACGCATCCGCCTCGCCGGCGACGACCGAGTCGATCGCTGCGGTCAGGGTGGCGATGTGGCCGTCCAATCCGGCGATCAGGTTGTCGGCCTGGATCTCTCCGCCGGTGATCTCCTCGAAGAACGCGCCGGCGGCCTGCTGGTAGCCCGACAGGTCGGTGAGGGCCTGGTCGACCTTGGCCTGGTCATCGGTCGCCTTGCCGAGCGTGTAGTCGACGAAGAAGCCGATGTGCTCACGCCAGAGGCCCAGGAACGCTTCCCCGTTCTCCGGGCCGGCGACGCTGCCGACGGCTTCGCTCAGCGCCACGGTGTTCTCGTCGAGCGCTGCGATGGCGGCGCCGACCGTGGGGTCCTCGAGGTCGCCACCGGCGTCGACGGCGGTCTCGATCGTGATGCCGGCGAGGTAGACGTGCTCTTGCAGGAGGCTGGTCAGCCCGGCCCGCAGCGTCGAGGCGCCGTCGTCGGTCGTCGGAGCTGCATCGTCGGACATCTCGTCCGACGCATCGTCGGACATGTCATCCGACATGTCGTCGCTCATGTCGGACATCTCGTCGCTCATGTCATCGGACATGTCGGACATCTCGTCGCTCATGTCATCGGACATGTCGTCGCTCATGTCGTTCGCGTCTTCGGTGACCTCGGCGGTCGCCTCGGTGGTGACCGGGTCGGCAACGGGGTCGTCGCCGTTGTCGCCACAGGCGGTGGCCACGAGGCTGAGAGCGGCAACAGAGGCCACGAGGTGCTTGGTGAGGGGTCGCATTGGGTGGTTCCTTTCGGGGTGTGTTCACGGAGATGACCGCTTCAGCGGACCATCGACAGCTGATTCGGAACCCCCGACGGACCGGATTGGGCGGTGGTGACATTTTTCGGTTCGGCACGTGTCCGGAGCGTTCGGCGCCGGCCGGCCGGCAGCCGCCGCCCCGCACCCACCCTCGTTCGATCTCCGCACCGGTCCAATCCGGCGGTCGGGGCAGGACGAACCACTGACATGAACCTTCGCTCCCTCCCCGTCATCGCTGTCGCACTGGTCACCCTCGGTGCCTGCGGGGCATCATCCGACGACGTCACGACGGCCACGACCGCGAGCAGCGTTGCCGATGCTGCCGACGGCACCGCTGCCCCCACCGGCGAGAACGTCGTGACGATCTCCAGCTCTCGCTTCGACCGGTTGGAGCTGCGCATCGCCCCGGGAGAGACGGTCACGTTCGTCAACACCGATGCGTTCGATCACACGGTGACGTCCCGGGACGACTCGCCCGTCGAGTTCGACTCGGGCGATTTCGGTCAGGACGAGACGTTCGAGTTCACGTTCGACGAGCCGGGTGAGTACGCCTACTTCTGCCGCATCCACCCCACGATGCGGGCGGTGGTGATCGTCGAATGACCGCGATCATGTCGGTTCACGCCGCACCGTCCGGGTTCGGCCTGATCGAGCGTGTTGCCGCTCGGCGTCCCCGACGTGGGACGATGGCGGGTATGACTTCTGGTGTCCCCGAACGGGACCTGGCCCGACCCGCGCTCAGCGCGATCGAACGCGCTGCATCCGGCGACCAAGCCGCCTTCGCCGAGTTCTACGACGAGGTCTCCCCCGTCGTGTTCGGCACCACCTTGAAAGTGCTGCGCAACCAGGCGATGGCCGAAGAGGTGACCCAAGACGTGTTCCTCGAGCTGTGGAAGCAGGCGCCTCGCTACGACCGCTCGAAGGGATCGCCGAAGGCGTGGGCGGCGACGATCGCACACCGGCGGGCCGTCGATCGCGTCCGCTCCGAGGAGTCGGCGCGAGCCCGCGACGAGGCCGACGCCAACCAGATCGTGGCCGAACACGACGTCGTCGTCGACGAGGTGACCGCCAACTTCGAGCGTGCGACCGTGGTCGCCGCGCTCGCCCGCCTGTCCGAGGCACAGCGCGAGGCGGTGAGTCTCGCGTTCTACGGCGGCCACACGTACCGCGAGGTCGCCGTCATGCTGGATGTACCGGAGGGCACGATCAAGACGCGAATACGCGACGGCCTCATCCGTCTCCGAGACCTCATGGGAGTCACGCCATGAACACCGACCTCCACTCCCTCGCCGCCGCCTATGCACTCGACGCCCTCGACGACGACGAGCGAGCAGCGTTCGAGGCACATCTCCCTTCGTGCGACACGTGTCCGGCGGAGTTGGCCGACTTCGCCGAGGTCGTGGGTGAACTGGCCGACACGACGAGCGTCGCCGCGCCGGCCCAGGTGCGTGAGCAGGTGCTCGCCCGGATCGACCGGACCGAGCAGGTCTCCACGCCGTCGCCCTCGGCACCGTCCGCTCCGGTCGAGTCCGCCGCTGCCCCGATCGTCAGCCTCACCGAACGCCGACGCCGGAAGCTGTCGGTCGCGAACATGTTGACCGCAGCCGCCGCTGCCGTGCTCCTGATCGTGGGTGCGGTCGTCATGTCGGGCCAAGGCGGGGGGAGCGACTACGACGACGTCGCATCGGCCTCTGATGCGATCGTCGCTCAGCTCGCCGGCGATCGTGGCACGGTCGACGTGGCCTACTCGGCCGAACTCGATCGGGTGGCGCTGCGTGGTGAGGGTCTCGATGACCTCGAGCCCGGCCTGCGTTACGCGCTCTGGGCGATCGCCGACGAGACGCCGATCCCGGCCGGCCTGTTCGACCCCGACGACGGAGCGATCGATGACGCCGTCGACCTCACCGACGTCGATGCGCAGGCATGGGGGATCACCATCGAGCCGGAGACGGGTTCCGACGTCCCGACCGGCGAGATCCTGTACTACGCCGAGACCTGACCCGTCGGCGCCGTCGCCCATGGGCGGTAACGTCGCCGCGTGGCTGCAACTGCTGAGTACGACTTCATCATCGTCGGCGGCGGGTCGGCCGGCTGTGCCCTCGCGAACCGCCTGAGCGCCGATCCGGAGCACCGTGTCCTCGTGCTCGAAGCCGGCCGGACCGACTGGAAATGGGACGTCTTCATCCACATGCCGGCCGCGCTGGCGTATCCGATCGGGAGTCGCTTCTACGACTGGAAGTACGAGAGTGAGCCAGAGCCGTTCATGGGCGGCCGACGTGTGTACCACGCCCGCGGCAAGGTCCTCGGCGGGTCGAGTTCGATCAACGGCATGATCTTCCAGCGCGGCAACCCGATGGACTACGAGAAGTGGGCGCAGCGTCCGGGTATGGCCGACTGGGACTACGCACACTGCCTGCCGTACTTCAAGCGGATGGAGACCTGCCTCGCCGGTGCCGACGACTGGCGCGGCGGCGACGGCCCGCTCGAACTCGAACGCGGCCCGGCGACCAACCCGCTGTTCCAAGCCTGGCTCGACGCCGGCGAGCAGGCCGGGTTCCGTCGCACCGACGACGTCAACGGGTTCCGTCAGGAGGGGTTCGCCCCGTTCGACAAGAACGTCCGGCGCGGTCGCCGGCTCAGCGCCGCCCGGGCCTACCTGCACCCGGTGCTCGACCGGCCGAACCTGACCGTGATCACCCGCGCCCAGGCGAACCGGGTCGTCTTCGAGGGCAAGCGGGCCGTCGGTGTGGAGTACCGACGCAACCTCCGCACCCACACGGTGCGGGGGGCCGAGATCATCTCGTGCGGCGGCGCGTTCAACTCGCCGCAGCTGCTCCAACTCTCGGGCATCGGCGACCGCTCCCATCTCGAATCGCTCGGCATCGACGTCGTGCACGACCTGCCCGGCGTCGGCGAGAACATGCAGGATCATCTCGAGGTCTACATCCAGTACGCGTGCAAGCAACCGGTGTCGATGCAGAAGCATCTCGCCAAGTGGCGGATGCCGTGGATCGGGTTGCAGTGGCTGTTCCGGCGAGGCCCGGCGGCGACCAACCACTTCGAGGCGGGAGCGTTCGTGAAGAGCAATCCCGAC
Organism: Ilumatobacteraceae bacterium; assembly: GCA_033344875.1. Taxonomy (NCBI): domain Bacteria; kingdom Bacillati; phylum Actinomycetota; class Acidimicrobiia; order Acidimicrobiales; family Ilumatobacteraceae; species Ilumatobacteraceae bacterium. Next base: position 4,195,812 of record JAWPMO010000001.1, read on the forward strand.
GAGCCGTACCCGAACCTGATGTTCCACTTCCTGCCGATCGCTATCCGCTACGACGGATCGGCGCCGAGCGGGCCGATGACGACCGGCGACGGCTACCAGGTCCACGTCGGTCCGATGTTCAGCGACTCGACCGGCACGGTGAAGATCTGCTCGACCGACCCGCGGCAGCACCCGGCGGTGCAGTTCAACTACCTGTCGACCGAGCGTGATCGCCGCGAGTGGATCGAAGCGGTGCGGACGGCCCGTCGGATCCTGAACCAACCGGCGTTCGAGCCGTACAACGCCGGCGAGATCTCACCGGGTGCCGACGTCGAGACCGACCAGGAGATCATGGACTGGGTCGCCCGCGACAGCGAGACCGCGCTCCACCCGTCGTGCACGTGCGCGATGGGTACCGACGAGATGTCGGTCGTCGACCCGGCGACGATGCGGGTGCACGGCGTCGAGGGTCTCCGGGTCGTCGACGCCTCGGTGCTTCCCATCGTGACCAACGGCAACATCTACGCGCCCACGATGATGGTGGCCGAACGGGCCGCCGACCTGATCCTCGGCAACGGCGTGCTGCCACCCGACCACGCCGACGTCTGGGTCGCTCAGGACACCCCGTGAGCGAGCAGCCGAACATCCTGTTCGTGATGGCCGATCAGCTGAGCGCGCTTTTCCTGCGGTGCTACGGCGGCGCCACCGCGATCACGCCGAACATCGACCGGCTCGCCGAGTCGGGTGTGGTGTTCGACACCGCGTACAGCAACAGCCCGCTGTGTGCGCCGGCCCGGTTCTCGATGATGAGCGGGCAGTTGAACTCGAAGATCGGCGCGTACGACAACGCCTCCGAGTTCCCGGCGAGCATCCCGACCTTCGCGCACTACCTCCGAGCGGCCGGCTACCAGACCTGCCTGAGCGGCAAGATGCACTTCGTCGGGCCCGATCAGCTGCATGGCTTCGAGGAGAGGCTCACCACCGACATCTACCCGGCCGACTTCGGGTGGACGCCGAACTGGGGCGACCCCGACGGTCGGTTCGACTGGTGGTTCCACAACCTGGACAGCGTCACGAGCGCCGGTGTCGCCGACGTCTCGAACCAGCTCGACTACGACGACGAGGTGGGCTTCCGTGCGGTTCGCAAGCTGCGCGATCTCGCCCGCACGACCGATAAGCGGCCGTGGCACCTCACCGTGTCGTTCACCCATCCGCACGACCCGTACGTCGCCCGTCGGGAGTTCTGGGACCTCTACGACGGTGTCGACATCCCGCTCCCGGCCACCTCGTCGATGGCCGAGGCCGACGTCGATCCGCACAGTGCCCGGCTCCGGAAGGTGATCGCGGCCGACGTCACCGAGGTGGCCGACGAGCAGATCCGAGCCGCTCGTCGGGCGTACTTCGCGAACATCTCCTACGTCGACCGCTGGATCGGCGAGCTGCTGACGACGCTCGCGCGGCACGACATGCGCGACGACACGATCGTCGTGTTCACCGCCGATCACGGCGACATGCTCGGCGAGCGCGGCCTCTGGTACAAGATGAACTTCTTCGAGCACAGCGCACGTGTGCCCCTCGTCATCAGCGCTCCGAAGCGGTTGGCGCCTGCCCGTGTCTCGACGCCGGCAACCCTGCTCGACATCGCCCCCACGCTGATGGACCTCGCCGGCATCGCTGCAGCACCACAGTTCGACGGTGCGAGCCTCGTGCCGTTCGTGTCGAACCCCGAGCCGGGCCGCACGGTCGTGGGGGAGTACCTCGGCGAGGGCGCGGTCGCTCCGATCTTCATGGTTCGTCGCGACCGGTGGAAGTTCGTCTGGTCGGAGGCCGACCCGCCGCAGCTGTACGACGTGGATGCCGATCCGGCCGAACTGACGAACCTCGCCCCGGTCGGCGAGCACGCCGACACGGTGGCGACGTTCACCGCCGAGGTGTTCGAACGATGGGACCCGGAGCGCATCGACGGCGAGGTCCGCGCCAACCAGCGCGCCCGCGCCGACGTCGACCGGGCGCTCCGGCAGGGCCGCTACCAGGCATGGGACTTCCAACCGACCACCGACGCCGCCGAGCAGTACATGCGCAACCATCTCGACTTGAACGACGTCGAGAGTGGACGCCGAGCCTGAGGACTGGCGTCTCAGGTCAGGTGTTTGAGCAACACGTGCTCGTCGTAGCTGACGCCGTGGTCGTCGTCGGAGTGGATCACCCGATCCGTCACCTGCCAACCGGCTGACTCGTACAGACCGATGGCAGGGACGTTGCCGACCATCGTGTGCAGTTCGAACGTGCGGTGGCCGGCCTCGGACATCTGCGACTCGGCAGCGGCGAGCAACGTTCGCCCGATCCCACACCCCGCATGGTCGGGGTCGACGAACAGGTGCAGGAGCTCATTGCCCACGACGGTCGAGTACCCGACCACCTTCCCGTCACGCTCGGCGACGGTCACCCGGGCATCGGACCCCGGCTCGAGCCAGTCGGCAAACCGTGCGAGGTTGCGATTCGGGTCGAGACGGTCGACGGCCTCACGCGGCGTGACGAGTTCGGCGAACTTCGCCATCCAGCAGCGGTGATGTACCGCGGTCATGGCGACGACGTCGCCCGAGACTCCGGGACGGATCAGATCGATGCTCGTCGACATGCCTGCAGTCTGGTCGATCGGACATCCACCATCGGGTCGACGTGCCGTGGGCGCGACCACCTCGCGACTGTTGCGGACCCGACTGAGGTCGCCGGCCGACCCGTCCGTAGTGTGACGCCGTGACCGGCGTCGAGACCCACCGTCGAACGGCCGGTCGGGCGAGTCTGGTGCCGGGTTCGCGCGGGTTCATCATCGTGCTCGCCGCGTGCATGGCCATCACCGCACTCGCGATCGACGCCGCGCTCCCGGCGTTCCCCGAGATCCGCACGTCGTTCGATCTGGCCCCCGGCGCCACGTCGGTCACGGGCATCATCACGTTCTTCTTCATCGGGTCGTCGCTCGGTCTGCTCCCGGCCGGGATCCTCGCCGATCGCTTCGGACGCAAGCCGGTGATGTGGGGTGGGCTGGCGCTGTACGTCATCGGTGCGGTGATGTCGATCTTCGCACCGACCCTGTGGATGATGTTCGTCGCCCGGTTCATCTGGGGTCTCGGTTCGGCAGGACCTCGCGTCGCTGCGATGGCGATGGTGCGCGACGCCTACGAGGGCGAGCAGATGGCCAAGCAGATGTCGCTGATCATGGCGGTGTTCATCCTGGTGCCGGCACTCGCTCCGTCGCTCGCCACCGTCGTGCTGCTCGTCGGCCCGTGGCAGGCGATCTTCTGGATGTGCGCGGGCGTGGCCCTGCTCGTCGGTTCCTCCGTGACGCTGTTGCCCGAGACCTTGGCCGTCGAGTCGCGACGGGCGCTCCACGGTCGCGACATCGGCAACGGTCTGCGGGCGATCGTCACGACACCCGGCACGCTCGGTTACCTGGTGGCGCTCACGGCGATGACCGGGGTGTTCCTGTCGTACCTCGCCAGCTCGGAGATCATCCTCGACCAGGTGTTCGGCCTCGAGGAGTGGTTCCCGGTGTTCTTCGGTGTGATCGCCGTCGCGATGGGCTCGGCGATGTACGCCAACGGCCGCTTCGTCGAGCGGCTCGGTCTCCAGCGCATCATCCGGCTGTCGTTCATCGCCAACCTGGCCTCGGGTGGCTGCCTGCTGGCGGTCGCGATCGTGACGTCGGGACGACCGCCGTTCTTGCTGTTCGCGGTGCTCCTCGGCATCGTGCTGTTCTTCCAGCAGATGTTGATCCCGAACCTCAACGCTGCCGCGATGAGCCCGCTCGGCCACGTCGCCGGCTCGGCCGCCGCGATGCTCGGCATGATCCCGGGCGTGCTCGGCGCCGTGATCGGTGGGTTGATCGATCGACAGTTCGACGGCACCGTCCGACCGATCGCGTTCGGGTTCGTGATCTCGTCGGCTGTTGCGGTGGGCGGCTGGCGATGGGCGGCCCGATCCGAAGCGGCGCCACCGGTCGTGCCGGGTCAGGTCGGCTGATCGATCCGCAGACGCCCTGACTGCCTGGTCGCGACGATCCGGTCGGCGACCTCGTCGGGCGAGCCGACCGCCGAGTCGAACACGTGACGGCGCAGATCGTCGCTGCAGGACTCGGTGAACTGATCGTGCAGCGACCGGGTGGCGGTGGCGTCGTCGAACTCGTGGTCGCGTCGCGCGCCGATGCGGTCGAGGCAGACCTCGACCGGCGGGAGCAGCAACGCGTAGTCGAACGGCCCGGTGGCGGCGACGAACGTGTCGAGGAACCACGGGCCGACGACGCCGTCGTACACGGTCTCGTAGCCGGCGGTGCGATAGTGGGCGGCCGTCGTCGCCTGGATCTGCATGATCGCTTCGTTCTGGTGCCGCGCCTCGACCCGCCAGGGTTCGATCAGACCGTTGCGGAGGAATCGGAAGAACGCGTCGCCCTCGATCAGGGCGCTCGGCGTCATCCGGTCGGCGAGCAGTCTGCCGATCGTCGACTTGCCGGCACCCGGCGGCCCGGAGACGATCAGCAGCGGCCCGGCCTGCGCCGGGCGATGGTCGGTGTCGGGCTCACCGGTCATCGGTCGGCTCCTCGCTGCGTCGGTTCACGGTACGAGACGAGCGCGATCAGCTGGAGCGCCGTCGCTGCGATCAAGAGGGTGGCGTACCCGCCGGTGGCGTCGATCGTGAAGCCGAGGACGAACGGGCCGGCGGCACCGGCGGCGCCGACGACCACCTGCTGCATGCCGAGCAACGATCCGATCCGCCGCTGGCCGTACAGCTCGGCCGAGTAGAGGCCCTGCAGCGGCGAGACCGAACCGAACGCCAGCCCGGTCAACACCACGAACACCCAGATCCAGGCCAGCGAGCCGGCGGCGACCAACGCGAGGGTACCGAGGGTCATCGTGACGTACGTGAGGCGCAGCGCGTTGACGATGCCGACCCGCGACGTCACCGTCGCGGCGGCAGCACGCCCGGGGAGCGAGAGCAGGCCGCGGATGCCTGCCATCGTCGACGCCATGCCGATCGTCACGCCGGTCGCCTCGATGGCGCCGACGTGGTGGACCTGGATCGCTATCAGTCCGGCCATCGCAGCCGAGCTGGCCAGCAGCCAGCGCCGGACCAGCGGCGATCGGATCGCACTGGCGACGTCGGCGAACCCGGCCGCCTCGGCGTGGCCGTCCGGGTCGGCGAGCACCCTGCGGTCGCCGCGCACCCAGATCAGCGCCGGGACGGTGCACACGATCATGAAGCCGACCATCGCGCGGATCGCAGCCCGCCACCCCCACGCCTCGACGAACGCGCCGGCGAGCGGGAATGCGATCGGCGAAGCGAGCCCACCGATCACCGTCAGCCACGTGTACGCCCGGGGCCGTTCGGCCGGCGTGGTGATCCGCGCGGTGACGGCCATCGTGGCGTTGTAGTACAGGCCCGCCGAAGCGATCGCCCCACCCATGCCCCACGAGACCACGAACAGCCAGGCGTCGTCCACCGTGGAGCTGAGGATGAGCAGGGCCGAGCCGGTGACGAGGGCGAACGCCATGACCGGCTGCGCTCCCACCCGGTCGAGCATCCGCCCGGTACCGAGCGACATGACACCGCCGACCACGGTCGAGACCGCGAACGCCGCCGAGATCGACGCGTTCGACCAGCCGGTGTCGTCGCGGATCGGTGACACGAAGGCGCCGAAGCCGTAGAGGATGAGCCCGAATGCGCCGACCGTGACGACGCCGAGCAGCACGACCTGCAAACGCCACGGAGCGGCGGCAGCGTGGGGCGTGGACGTGTGGTTCATCGGTCGGCGCTGGTCCCGGCCGATCGCCCGGTCCGCCGCCGCATCACGATCTGACCAGTTGGCCCAGGACCTCGGGGTGGATGCGCCACTCGACGTAGACCATGAGCATTCCTCCGGCGAGCATGATGCCCCCGCCGACGAGACCGAGCACGGTCGGTGAGATCGCGATCATCGCTCCACCGATCAGGGGCCCGACGACCCGGCCGAACGCCATGACCGACTGGGCGTCGCCGGCGCGCTCCTCGGGGAAACGTGAACGTTCGGCCAGGAGCACGAAGGCCCCCGGCGTGCCCATCCAGAAGGCGAACCCCCAGACGGGCAATGCGATCCAGAACGCTGCCGGGTGATGCACGGTGCCGACGAGCACGGCCATCGCCCCGGTCACGGCCATCCACAGGCCCGGCAGTTTCCGGGTACCCCGGTAACGCGCCGACGGCACGCTGGCGAGCGCGTTGGCCGAGAACACCAGCGACACGGCGAAGGCGCTCAGGCCGACGTCGTCCTGACCGATCACGCCGGCGAACACGAACACGGCCGAACCGCCGCAGGTGCCGAGCCCGAGCGCGAGCAGGATCGCCGCCGCGGCACGGGTCGGGCGATGTCGCTCGGCCTTGGGTCGGGCGGCGGCGTCGAGCCGGGTGGTGCGGATGAAGAACAGAGGAACCAGATGGATCGCGGCGAGCCCGTAGAAGAGCAGGTCGGGGCCCGACCGGTCGATCACGACGGCCACGATCGGCGCGCTGATCGTGCCGACGATCGGACCGATGACGGCGACGTCGCCGGTCTTCTCGTTGTTGCCGAACACTTCGGCCCACGCGATCCACGCGATCAGCCCGAGCGAGATGCCGCTGACGAGCCGGGCGCCGACGAGGAACGAGAACCAGGGTGCCCAACCGGACGCGAGGTTCGCGAGTGCACCGACCAGGACGGCGATCACGAGCATTCGCCGGCGGGCGCGCAGGAACCGGCCGGCCAGCCAGGTGGTGAGGCTGAAACCGATCAGCTGGGCGGTCGAGATGATGCCGACCGTGCTCACGCTCACCTGCTGATCGACCGAGACACCGCGCACCAGGAACGGGGTCGCCGAGAAGACGATCGTGCTCACGGCGGTCGCGGTGAGCACGCCGGCGGCCACCTTCGGTCGCAGCGTCTGGATGACGCGGACGGGGGTTTGCAGCATTGCTAGGCGGCGGCGCGTTCGGCGCGCATCGTCTCGAGGGCCTCGGCGATCGCGGCACGTGTGCGATCACGCAGGGCCGGCACGTCGGCCTTGGTGAGCCCCTCGGTCGGGATCGGGTCGAGCACCCTGACCTCGGCGTCGCTGAACCCGAACCGCCAGTCGTGCTTGACGAGCGCATCGCGGGTGCCGAGCACGGCGATCGGCAGGATCGGGTGACCGGTCTGCACCGCGACGCGGAACGCGCCTTCCTTGAACTCGCCGAGTTCGCCGGTCTTCGACCGTGTGCCTTCGGGGAACACCATCACGGACACCTTCTTCGCGAGACGGTCCTTCATGTCGATGAGCGCCTGCGCGCCCGCCTTCTTGTCGCCGCGCACGAGGCGGATGTCACCCGAGAGCCACATCATCCAGCCGACGAACGGGATCTTGAAGAACTCGCTCTTGCTGAGCCACTTCATCTCGAACGGCAGCTGCGAGATGAGCAGCATGTCGACGAAGCTCTCGTGGTTGCCGACCATGACGTACGGTCGGCGGGGGTCGTCGGGGACGTTGCCGCTCACCGTGAACGTCCACATCGGGTTGAGCTTCTCGTGCACGACGGTCAGCCGACGGAACACGTAGCCCGTGTGATAGCGGCCCGGGTCGAACGGTGCGGTGACGAGCCGGGTGATTGCGGTCAGCGGGGTGAAGATGATCACGACGACGCCGAGGACGAACCACGACCAGATGCTCAGCACGGTGCGGGCGGCGTTCGATTTCAGGAGGGACGTCACGCAGGCGAGTGTACGAGTCGTGGTGCGATCGGTTCCGCACCGGCGCGTCGTGTGCGGTGGCGAGTCGCCGCGGGTGGCCGGGAGACGGGTGACTCGCCCACGCTGGATGGGACGAGAGAACCTGAGACCTCGTTCCGGTCTGTTCGGGGTGGTGCCACTCGAGCCGACGTTGCCGTCGATGCGCGCCGGTGCACGGGATGCATCGGTCAGGCGGTGAGCGTGAGCGTGAGCACAGGGTCGTCGGGTGGCCCGGCGCCGGAGTTGACGTCGTGCGCTGGCTCGTCGGTGTGGCCGGGCGGTCCGGTGCGGTTGGTCGGGCCTGTGCCGCGAGGCCGTTCGAGCGGAACCGTGGCGAAGAGTTCGCCGTCGGATTGTCGAATGGTCAGCGTGCGGTCGGGTTCGAGATGGAGTGACCAACCGCCCTCGTGGACGACGTGGTGGTGCCGGCTGCACAACGGGAGCAAATTCGCGAGATCGGTCGGTCCGCCGTGCTCCCACTCGTGGATGTGGTGGATCTCGCAGCGGTGGTACGCCACATCACACCCGTGGAAGGCGCAAGACCGATACATGGCTCGCAGCGCCCGGCGCTGGGCACGGTTCGCGAGCCGTCGGGCCTGCCCGACGTCGACGGCGACGCCGTCGGCGTCGAGGATGATGGGAACGATGGTGCCGTTGCACATCAACCGGACCACCGACGCCGGCGGGATGGGTGAACCATCGTCGAACTCGCAGATCGAGTGGTCGTGGAGTTCGCCGGTCGAAGCGGTGCGCTCGTCGACGTGGAGGCGGATCTCGGCCTCGGCCGCTCGCTCGGCCTGGTGCCCACCGGTGACGAGGTTGCCCAGCGCCTCGGCGGCGACGGCCGCTCGGTCGACCGACCGGTCGCCGCCGGCCTTGATCAGCGCGGCCGTTTCGGCGTCGAGCGAGTTGAACACGGCATGACCGAGCTCGGGGTGGAGCCGGGCGTTGAGGACGTACATGCCCTCGCGATCGATCTTCTTGGAGAGTCGGGTCTCGCGGCGTTGGCGCTCGGCACGCTCCACACCGGCGTCGCGCTCGAGGTGTCGGATCATGTCGCGGCAGTTGCGACCGAACTCCTCCGGCGTCATGCGGGCGGCGTCGGTGGCGAGTGCAGCCTCGTGCTCGAAGAACTCGGCGAGGATCTCGTCGTCGACCCGCGTGGTGGCGTTGGCGAGCGCATCGGCGTGGCCGGCGGTGACCGCACCGTCGGCGAGTTGGTCGGCCAGCGAAGGTGCATGGCCGAGCGCTTCGGCTCGACGTTCCTTCTGGCGGGCCTCGTTGGCGGATACGCCACCGTTGCGGGTGTGGAGGTCGGTCGCAGGTGCGCTCTGGCCGGCGACGCTGAGGTGCTGCACGTGAGCGGTCAGCCGGGCCTCGTACGAGTCGATGAACCCGCGCACCGCCTTGATCTGGCCGAACACCTGGGCGGCCCCTGCTCCGTCGAGCAGCGCAACGTCGGCCGGCAGCACCGCACGAACGGCGGCTGCGGGATCGACGATGATCGTCATGAGTCCATGATATCGAACATATGTTCGATTATCAACCCGGAGTTGAACCTCTACTGGGCGAACATCCAGTGGGGGCCGTGTCGGCCCTCGGGCACCGTCGACCGGTCTCCGACTCCGAGGCGCGTGCCGGAGGCCCCCGAGGTCGGGCGCGAACCCGTTGAGTAGGGCGCTGCACGTGGTCTCCGGTCCCGACTGGTCGGAAGAGGTGAGACCCGATCGCGGCCTGAGCAGGCGCTGTGGGGCAACGTTGAGGCGCGACTCCTTGTGCCTTGTCGCACCAAATGAAGCGATCGACCAATCTGTCGTTTCGTCGGCAGTGGGCGCCGACAGGTCGCCTGCTGTGGGATGCCGGGACGGCATGATCGAACCGTTCTCGCGCCGCCGGTCCTGCTTCAAGTCTGTTGACGATCGCCACTCCGGGTGTGCCCAGGGTCCGGGCGGGCGCCGGTCTGTCAGGTGATGAGGCTCGGGTTGCAGCCAACGGACGCCAGTCGTGGGCCGTCTGACCACCACCGATCTGCCCGGTATTCGTGGACTGCGTCGTCCGACAGCGCCTGGCTACAACTCGAAGTCGCCGCTCGCGTCGGTCACCCCCTCATGCCGTCGATCGCCCCGTCGACGCAGGGAATGTCGTCCACGGCCGCGTCGCTGACGAAATTGCCAAGCGCTGCACTGGGGCCCGGTGTGGTGCGTTGCGCTCGAGCTGGTCGTCACTACCGAGCGCCGATGTCGGGTGCCCCGAACTGCACTTCGGAGGCAGGCGCTGTCCTTGAACCGGATTGCTCAGTAGGGATCGACGACTGGCTCGTCTGCGTCGCTCGCACCGATACGGGCTGCCGCGGAGTTCTTGAGGTGCCCGACCGGCACATGGCCGGCCGCAGCTGCGAGTCCGAACGCAGGCATGTTGCCATACACAGCTTCGTACTCCCCCGCTCGCACTTTGAACGTCTCGTGCCAGATCCCGACATCGCCCGAGTCACGAACCGCTTTGTTGAACTGTCGCCACGGCTCCAAGTGAGGCAAGTCGGAATCTCGCGCGAAGTGGTCGAGGTCCTCGAAGCTCCGCCAGTACTGGACCAGGACCGTCGTCCGCCCGATCCACTGCTGGTACCCGAGGCAGCCGAGCTCTGGGTGTTCGTCGATCACCCGCAACATCCTGGGCATCGCCGTTGCCACCGGCCACCACTTCCGAACCTTCCACGGATTGTTGAAGCGCATCCCGATCAGGAACACGACGAAGTCGCCCTCGACCTCGGCGGTGAACCGTCCTGCGTGTACACCCATGGGTCGTCAACCTTCTCTCTTGCCGTCAGAAGTTCCGCGAACAGAGTGCATCTTTCCGCACTCGCCCCCCTCGCGTCGAACGCCGGCAACGGTCGCCGAGAGCTAGGCGTCCCAGAACGCCGGATCGAGGCACGCATAGCGACGCGGGCGGCGAGATCCGCCCGGTCGTCAGGTCGAGGTCGCTCGGTTCGGTCGTTCGACGCGAGCCGCTACGCGGTCGGCGTCGGGGGCGACTTGGAGGAGACTGCCGGTGGTGCCGGTCGCGAGTTGTGCCTGGCACAACTCGCGATGTCAGCGCTCTGGCGGAGGTGGTGCGCTGCGAACAGGTCGCTGGCGTTACTCGCACCGGCGATCGCGTCGGCGGCGAGGATCACCGCGGCTGCCGTGTACGACGAGTGCTCGTCTTCGGGGAACACGATCCGGTCGGGGTGCACGATGCCCGTGAGGTACGCACCCGACTCCAACCGATGTGGCCGTGTCCAGCGCAACAGATCGGTCGCGGTGACGAAGTCGCCGATCACGGCGTACGCGAGCGATGCCTCGGCGGTCTCCGAGGCGGTCACCCACGGCTCGTCGGCGACGCAGCGGATGCCCAGATGCTCCATCGAGAAGATGGGCCAGCCGTCGGCCATCCTGGCCTTGGCAGCCTCGTCGACGGTGGCCCCGGCCAGCACCGGGTAGTACCAGTCCATCGCCCAACGGGTCTTCGGCTCGAATGCGTCGGGTCGGCTGTTGATCAGCTCGACCATCGTGTCGGCGGCCTCGACCCAGTCGGGTCGTGGCGACCCGGTGGCACGTCCGGCGGCCGCACCACACCTGAGCGCGTGCTGGATCGACGACGAGCCGGTCAGGAGGGCGTAGTCCCACGGGCGGGTGCCGTCGGCTTCGATCGCCCACAGGACGAGTCCGTCGTCGCGGCGCAGCGAGAGGACGAAATCGAGCGCTCGTTCGACGGTCGGCCACAGGTTGTCGACGAAGCTCCGGTCGCCGGTGCACCGCCAGTGATGCCACACGCCCGTCGCGATGTAGGCGCAGACGTTGGTGTCGATCTTGGCCTCTTCGATCGTGTCGTCGCGTTCGCCGTCGGGCACGTAGTAGTTGTGCCAGCTCCCGTCGGGGCGCTGGATGTCGGCCAGCCACTCGTAGGCCCGCTCGGCCTCGACGTGGAAACCGGCGACGTCGAGGGCCATCGCCGACTCGACGTGGTTCCACGGGTCGCTGTGACCGCCGGGGAACCACGGGATCATGCCGCTCGCGGTCTGCAACGAGGCGAGGTGCTCGCCGGAGGCGATGACCTCGTCGCTGGTGAGTACGCCTGGCAGATCGGGGATCGAGCTCATGTGCGCTGCTTCGTGCCGTAGTGCACCGAGCTCTTGCCGAGCACGGGGGACAGCACCTTCTCGGCGAGCTTGGTGGTCGTCGGCTGCTCGATGATGTCCCATTCGAGGAAGCGGCGATACCTGGCGACGGCGGGATGGTCGTCGTTGCGTGGGCCGACCGCGCACTTGAGCCACCAGTACGGTGAGTGCAGCGCGTGCGCGCGGTGGTAGCCGTCGACGTCGAGTCCGGCGGTGCGCAACTTGGCGCTCAGTTCGGTGCGGCTGTAGATCCGGACGTGACCACCGACGCTCTTGGGGGCGTGGTACTCGTCGCTGAGTTTCCAGTTGATCGTCTCGGGCAGCCAGGCGGGCACCGTGGCGGCGAAGCGGCCACCGGGCTTGAGGACCCGCACCATCTCGGAGACCGCCGCAACGTCGTCCTGGATGTGCTCGAGCACCTCGGAGGTGATCACGACGTCGAATGTCGCATCGGGGAACGGCAGCCGGGTGGCGTCGCCGCGCAGCACGCCGATCAGCTTGTCGGCCGTGATCTCGCCGGCTTCGACCATCGCTGCGAGCGTGTCGCGGGTCTCGACGACCTCGTCGGCCGCGTAGTCGAGTGCGACCACGTGTGCACCCCGGCGGGCGCACTCGTACACGTGCCGACCGAAGCCGGCACCCACGTCGAGCACACGGTCGCCGGCGCTGAGCCCGAGTTGATCGAAGCGAATCGTCAGCATGGGTTCAGAGGCGTCCGTTCCGGCGGAGCTTCTCGATGTTCTGCGGCATCGCCAGCACCTCGCGGTACTGCTCGACGGTCAGCTCGGCACACCGCTTCCAGGTCCACCGTTCGAGCACACGCTGTCGGCCGGCCTCGCCGATGCGGGCCCGCGCCTCGGGGTTGGTCAGCGCGCCGTGGATCGTCGATGCCAGATCGCCGGCGTCGCCCTTTCGGCATCGGAACACGGTCTCGCCGTCGGTGCCGGTGACCTCGGGCAGCGCGCCGCCGTCGGTGGCGACGAGCGGTGTGCCGGAGCACATCGCCTCGATCGCCGGGAGGCTGAAACCTTCGTACAGGCTGGGGACGACCGCGAGTTCGGCTTCGCTGTAGAGCTCGACGATCCGCTCGTCGGTCACGCCCGAGACGAAATCGATGTGGGGAGAGAGGTCGTACTGGTCGATCAGGTCCATCGACTTGCCGGGCTTCGGCTTGCCGATGATCGTGAGCGTGATCTCGTGACCGTCGGCCCGCAGCTTGGCCATCGCCTCGACGAGGAACGCCAGGCCCTTGAGCGCCACGTCGGCCGACGCGGTGGTGATCAAGCGCCCGGGCACCCGGGCCACGCCGTCGACCGGCTTGAACAGGTCGGGGTCGACGCCGACCGGCACCAGGCGCATGTTCTCGAGCGGCACGCCCATGTCGGCGTGGATGTCTTGGATCGAGTTCTCGCTGACGACGACGACCCGTGGCATCTTGGAGGCCACCCGTCCCTGCATCTTGACGAACCCGTACCAGCGTCCGATCGACCACCGTTTGAAGCGGTTGGGTGCGGCCTCCATCTCGAGCATGCGGTCGCGGGTGATCGGGTGGTGCAGGGTGACGATCAATGGCACCTGCTGCTCGAGCTTGGCGATCCCGTAGCCGAGGCACTGGTTGTCGTGGACGAGATCGAACTCGCCGAGGCGGCGCTGCAGGTGGTGGTTGACCCGTGCGCTGAACGCGAGCGGTTCGGGGAACTGACCGGTCGAGAAGATCGCGGTCTCGAGGAAGTCGTACCTCGTCTTGAACTCCCAGTACGCCGGGAAACGACCGGGGTAGTGGTCGTTGAAGAGATCGAGGCTCGGCAACTTCGTGAGTTCGACCCGGTCGTCGAGGACGGGGTACGGCTGGCCTCCCAGGACCTCGACGGAGTGGCCGAGGTCGACCAGCGCCTTCGTGAGGTGGCGGGTGTAGACCCCCTGGCCCCCGACGTGCGGCTTGCCCCGGTAGGTCAGGTAGGCGAGTGACAGCGGCGCGTCGGGGTCGAGGCCGGCCGGTTTGGACATCGTGACAGGCTACCGGTGGGTCATTACCCTGCGGTAACCGAGCCCGGTCACCCGCAGTAGGCCGTCTGGACGTCGGTCTCCCCGGACACGACCGTACGGTTCCCGAACCCGTCGGTCGCCGTGATCGTCCACGTGAAGAGTCCGGTGTCGGGGCCCTGCTGGCCGTCGAAGTCGAGGTCGACGCTCGCGAACCAGTCGGCTCGACGCTGCGTGAGGTTGGCGACCCGGCCGCCGTTGGGTCCGGTGATGCGCCAGAGGGCGGTGATCGGCGGCGACTCGTCGGTGATCACCGCGGTGGCCACGAGCGGGTTGTCGCCGGCACCGACGACGATCGGGCAGTGGGTGGCGCCGGGTCGCCGGACCTCGACCACCGGCGGTCGGGCGATGACCCCGTCGAGATCGACAGCCGCCGAGGTGCCCGGTCCGACGAACGTGAGCCGTTGCGTGGTGAGCGGGCCTTCGACCGACCAGGTCCGGTCGATGGTGACGACCACGTCGAGCTGCGCTCCCGGCGCCAGGGTGCCGTCGCTCGGCGACGCCGAGAACGGGGATGCGACGCCGCGGAACCCGCTCGGTCCGGTGAGGCTCGACCAGTCGACGGGTGATCCGCCGGTGTTGCCCAGCGTGATCGTGGCGCTGTCGCGGGTCGCCCCGAAGTCGATCGATCCGGCCGAGAGCGTCAACGCTCCGGGTGCCACGGTCGTGGTCGTGGCCGGCGGATTCGTCGTGGTGGTCGTGGTGGTCGTGGTCGGCGGTGGGATCGTGGCGGGTGGCAGCGTGACGACGACGGGCACGGTCGATGTCGTGCTGGTACCGGTGGTCGTGCTCGTGGTGCTGGTCGTGCTGCTGCTGGTGGTGGAGGTGCTGCTCGACGCGGTCGTCGTGGTCGAACCGTCGGTCGTGGTCGGCGCCACCGAGTCGACGGCGGTCACAGGTGCGGCGAGGGTCGTCGACGCGTCGTCGATCGGGGAGGTGGTGGTCGTCGTGCCGTCGCCGATGGCCAACTCGGCGTCACCGTTCGCCAGCACCCACGCGGTGGTGCCGCCCACGAACAGCAGCGCGAGGGTCGACAGCGTGATCCAGAGGCCGAGCCGTCGGGCCTGCCGGAGGGCAGCCGGAAAGCCTCCCGGCGCGCCGAACCCGTAGCTCGGCTCCACGCCGCTCCCGGCAGCAGCCAGCACCCGATCGCGCAGGTCGGCCGGCGCGGCGAACGCCGGCGCTGCACCGAACAGCGCGAGCGGCGCCACCTTGCGGCGGGACCGTTCGCAGATCTCGCAGCGGTCGATGTGGCGGGCGACGCGCTTGCGGATGAGCACGGTGAACTCACCGTCCCACCCCGAGAGGATCGAGGCGAGTTCGTCGCAGTCGTCGCGACCGCCGCTGGCGACGCAGTACGCACCGAGGCTTCGCTCGGTCCGCTGACGCATGCGGTGCACCAGGCCGTAGCTCTGCTGGGTCGTCACGCCGAGCGCATCGGCGAGGTCGTCGCCCTCCAGGCCCTGGCGCACGCTCAGTTCCAGCACGAGCTGGTCGCGTTCGTCGAGCCCCACCGCTGCGTTGCGGACGAGTTCGGCGAGTTCTTGGTACTCGAGGCCGGCCGACTCGTCGTCGGTCTGCGGGGGGAGCGCCATCTCAGCCGTCGGCTCCGTGAAGTCGGTCAGGACGACCCGCTTGCGTCTGCCCGAGCGTCGATAGACCTCGTTGCGCAGGATCGCGAAGAGCCACGGCTTGAGCCGCGACGGGTCGCGCAGCTGTGACATTCGCTCGGCGGCGACGACGAACACGTCCTGGGTGATGTCGGCCGCATCGTCGCGGTGGCGCGTCATCGCCGCGGCCGTGTCGTACAGCGTGGCGCCGTAGCGGTCGTAGATCGCTGCGAACGCGGCGCGGTCGCCGGCGAGATGGTCGGTTACGAGCTGGGCGTCCGTCGTCGTCGATGTCATGGGTCATGGGCCTCGTCCTCTGGGGGTCCAGAGGAACGAGGCCCGGGAATCTCGCGATTCTTCCAGAGATTCCGACCGGGTCGCCGGAGCATTTCCGGGCCGAGGGTCGTTAGGCGGCGAAGGCGGCGGCGATCACGTCGTCGTAGGTGTCGGCGAGGTGGAACGTCATCTCGGCACGGACCCGCTCCGGCACGTCGTCGAGGTCGGGTCCGTTGCGCTGCGGGAGGACGACCTCGGTGAGGCCCATCCGATGCGCGGCGAGCACCTTCTGCTTGACCCCGCCGATCGGCAACACCTGACCCTGCAGGGTGATCTCGCCGGTCATCCCGACGGTCGACTTGACCGGTCGGCCGGTCAGCAGCGACACCAGCGCCGTCGTCATCGTGATGCCCGCCGACGGCCCGTCCTTCGGCACGGCACCCGCAGGCACGTGCACGTGGAACCGCTGGCGGAGGGCGTCGTCGGTCAACTGCAGGTCGGCGGCGTGCGATCGCACGTAGTTGAGGGCGATCTGGGCGGATTCCTTCATCACGTCGCCGAGCTGGCCGGTCAGGGTGAGCCCCGGTTCGGTGTCGGGTCCGGTGGGGAACGCCGTCGTCTCGATGAACAGCACGTCGCCTCCGGCGCCGGTGACCGCGAGGCCGGTGGCCACACCCGGCACGTTGGTCCGATCCGGGATGTCGTCGACGACCTTCGGGCGGCCGAGCCAGTCGCCGAGCCCGTCGGCGGTGATGTCGATCGGTGTCGCGGTGCCGGTCGCGACCTTGGCCGTGACCTTGCGCACCAGACGGCCGAGCTCTCGTTCGAGTGATCGCACGCCGGCTTCGCGGGTGTAACCGGCGATGATCGCACTCACGACGCCGTCGCCGAGCCGAACTTCGTCGGGGGTGAGCCCGGCACGTTCGACCTGACGGGGGAGCAGGTAGCGGTCGGCGATGAAGACCTTCTCGTCCTCGGTGTAGCCGTCGAGCCGGACGATGTCCATACGGTCGAGCAGCGGCCCCGGGATGGTGTCGGCCACGTTGGCGGTGGCGATGAACACCACCTGGGAGAGGTCGAGGTCGACCTCCAGGTAGTGGTCGCGGAACGTGTGGTTCTGGGCGGGGTCGAGCACCTCGAGCAGGGCGGCGGTCGGGTCGCCCGACCAACCACCGGCCGTCAGCTTGTCGATCTCGTCGAGCAGGATGACCGGGTTCATCGTGCCGGCCTCCTGGAGCGCCCGCACGATCCGACCCGGTTGCGACCCGACGTACGTGCGCCGGTGTCCACGGATCTCGGACTCGTCGCGGATGCCGCCGAGTGCGACCCGGACGAACTCGCGGCCCATCGCCCTGGCGATCGACTCGCCGAGGCTGGTCTTGCCGACGCCGGGAGGCCCGACGAGCGTGATGATCGCACCGTCACCCCGGCGACCCGACGACGCAGCCACATCGAGATCGCGGTCGCGACGCAGCTTGCGGGTCGCCAGGAACTCGACGATCCGGTCCTTGACGTCGTCGAGCCCGTAGTGATCGGTGTCGAGTTGGGACTGCGCCGCGGCGAGGTCGAGTTCGTCGCTGCTGACCTGCCCCCACGGCATCTCGAAGATGCGATCGAGCCACGTCCGGACCCAGGCGTGCTCGGGCGACTGCGCGCTCATGCGCTCGTAGCGGTCGAGCTCCTTGGCGATCGCGTTGCGGACGACGTCGGGTGCGTCGAGGTCGGCGAGTTTGGCGCGGAACTCGTCGGCCGTGTCGTCGTCGCCCTCGCCGAGTTCCTTGCGGATCGCCGTGAGCTGCTGGCGGAGCAGGAACTCGCGCTGGTGCTGGTCCATGCCCTCGCTCACGTCGTTGCGGATCGTCTCGGCGATCTGGAGCTCACCGAGGTGCCGGCGGGCCCAGGCGAGGATCGCGTCGACCCGATCGGACGGGTCGACCGCTCGGAGCACCCTGGCGAGGTCGTCGCTCGCGAGGTCGGCCCACGTGGCGACCGCATCGGCCAGCGCCCCCGGTTCGCGGATGTTGCCGAGGATGTCGGGCAGGCGACGCGAGCGGCGCAGTTCGGCGATCAGCTCGAGCGTGGCGCGGAGTTCGCGGGTGGTCATCTCGAGCGTGGCCGACGGTGGCGGGTCGTCGATCGGTTCGACTCGCAGGTGCGCGGTGCCGTCGACGTCGAGGCGCTCGACGGCTCGGGCCCGGCCGTCGATGTGAACGATCGCGACCGGGTCGCCGTTGGGCAGGCTGCCGATGTCGGGCACCGAGGCGATGACGACGATCTCGCCGCCCGGGTTGCCGACGTCGGCGGATGCGTCGTGCGTGATCGCGAGCCGTCCGGCGGTGCGGGCGACCTCGACGGCGTGTCGACGGGCGGGGTCGTCGAGGCCGAGGGTGACCGTCGCGCCGGGGAGGACGACGGTGGACAGGGAGATCGTGGGGAGGGTGAGCAGGGTCGACGTGGCAGTCATACGCTCAGGGTAGAGGCATGATTGCTGAGTCGCTACGACTCATGATTACAGTCTTTCGTCACGTCGTGCGGATCGGCGGTGCCGGCCGGTGGGTCCGGCACGTGGGGCCGACGTGGGCTCATGACGGACGCTGTGCCGTGAGCCGGAACGACGCCGTGAGGGACGCACCGGGTTCGACGACCACCGGCCGGATGTTGAACGCATCCGGTGGCCCGGTCTGCGGCTCCACGCAGGTGGCGCCCGGAGGCTCGTCGTAGACGACCCAGTCGGTCAGCGCCGATTCGAGCGTGACGTCGACGCCGTCGATCCGCAGGGTGACGGACTGCTCGTTCACGAAGCAGTCGTCCCACGGCCCGCCCGGCACCTCGATCAGCTCGTCGACCGTGATGTGGTCGCCGTCCCGGCGGTACATCCGGGTCGGATGGAACTCGAGCCGCTGGGGCTTGCGGAACCACGGGTGCCAGCCGAACGAGACCGGGAACGCCCGATCGTCGGCGGTCACGCTCATCGCGCAGGTGAGGGCGTCGTCATCGACCTCGAACGTCTGCAGCGCGGTCCCACCGAACGGCCAGGTGACGTCCCGAGGGAGGTCGAGGCGAAGGTCGAGCCGGCGCTCGGTGTGGGCGGTCACGGTCCACGCCACGGTGAACCCGACGCCGTGCATCGCGTGACCGTCGTGGTTGCGCGGCAGTTCGTACGTCTCGCCGCGGAACTCGAACCGGCCGGCCCTGATCCGTCCGGCCCACGGGACCATCGGGTAGGCGCCCCAGGCGAGCGGGTGGGCGTCGACCTGGTCGCGCCCGACGAGCAGGGCGACGCCGTCGGCGGTGATCTGGGCGATCCGGCCGCCCGCCTCGGGGTCGACCTCGACGTCGATCGACCCGGCGGCGATGGAGGGAAGCGTGGGGAGGTTGCTCACGGTCTCATCATCGCCGATCCGGTCGTCGATGCGCACGGCGTGACAGGCTGCGGGGATGCGTGCGTTGATCCAGCGTGTGATCGAAGCGTCGGTCGACGTCGTGCTCCCGTCCGGCGAGACCGAGCGGACGGGCGCGATCGGGGCCGGCGTGTGCGCGTTGATCGGAGCCACCCACGACGACACCGTGGACGACGCCGAGAAGCTCGCCGCGAAGATCTGGCATCTACGGATCCTCGACGACGACGACGGCGTGATGAACCGCTCGCTCGCCCAGCGTTCGGGTGACGGTGCGCCGGCCGAGGTGCTCGTCGTCAGTCAGTTCACGCTGTACGGCAACACCGACAAGGGACGCCGGCCGAGCTGGGTCGACGCGGCCCGACCCGAGCACGCGGAGCCGCTCGTCGACGCCGTCGTCGAGCACCTGCGCGGTCTCGGCGCCACGGTCGCGACCGGACGCTTCCGCACCGAGATGCGGGTCGGGCTCGTCAACGACGGGCCGGTCACGCTGTTGTTGGAGACCTGAACCGCTCGCTCCAGCCGCCGAACCACAGCGATGCCAGCAGCAGCCCGATCGCCAGCGCAACCCAGGGGGCGTCGCCGAGCGAGGTGTACCAGGTACTCCCCGATCGGAGCGGCACGTCCATGGTGATGACGCGCTGTTCGCTCACGTCGGTGCGCTGGAACACGTCGCCGTCGGGCGACACGAAGGCCGAGAACCCGGTGGGAGACACCTGGACCACCCAGCGGCCGGTCTCCATCGCTCGGAGGCGGCTCGACGCGACCTGCTGCGTCTGCACGATCGTCCCGGTGTAGCTGGCACCGTTGGTCGGGTTGAGGAGGATGTCGGCATCGGCCGCCGCTCGACCGCGATCGCCGAAGAACACCTCCCACGAGATCATCACGCCGAGCCGGGCACCGTCCGGCAGCGCGATCACGGCCGGGTCGCGGCCGCGCAGGGCGTCGGACGGGATCTGATCGAGCGGAGCACCCAACGCCTCGAGCACGCCGCGCAGCGGCACGTACTCGCCGAACGGGACGATCCGGACCTTCTCGTAGTTGCCGGTGACGTCGCCCTCGGGGGTCACGATCACCTGGGCGTTGACGAAGCTGCCGTCGGTCGGGTGCGCGCTGAACTCGGAGTCGACGGTCACGCCGACCGCGAACGGCACATCGAGCCGCGCCGCTTCGGCGGTGATCTCGGCGAACGCCTCGCTGTCGTCGAAGGCGATCCCGTTGACGTCGATGCCGTTCTCCGGCCAGACGACCACGTCGAGTTCGTCGCCCGGTCGAATCGTCGCCGTGGCATCGAGGTGGGCGCGGGTCACCCGCGAACTCGGGACGTCGAGCGCCGACGTCCCCTGTTCGCCGCCACCCTGGACCGCCGCGACGGTCAGCGGCTCGACGTCGCGGTCGGTACCGGACGGAGCGACGAGCGCCACGAGCACGACGACGGCGGCAGCGGCCAGTGCAGCTGCTTCGATCGTGCGCAGGGTGGGGCGGGTCGAGTCGTCGGAGCGGGCTTCGGCCATGAGCCGACGCAGCAGCTGCGCGATCGCGACGCCGATCTGGAACACGAGCCACGTCAGGAGGATCACGCCACCGACCCGGGCGACGGCGAGCAACGGGCCGCCCGCCTGTGAGATGCCGATGGTCGCGAGGGGCACGCCGCCGAACGGCACCAGCATGCGGACGATCTCGGCGAGCGTGTGGGCGGCAGGTCGGCCGATGACCCGCCATCGACCCGTTGGTGCGATCGCCGCGGCGGCCGCGTGCAGCGAGGCGAACAGCAGCGACGTGACGAGATAGCCGGGGGCGGTGAGGAACCACATCCACGCCATCCCGATCACCATCCACGGCAGACCGAACGCCAGACCGGCCCACGCCCGCCGGGAACGGATCGACTCGTCGCCGAGCGCGAGTTCGAAACACACGATGCCGACGAACGCGAGCGGCCAGAACCCCCACGGCGGCATCGCCAGCGCCACGAGCACGCCGGCCCCGCCACAGCCGATGAGGCGCGCGAGGGGCATGGGCGGCGGTGCGGCGGCGGGCATCAGGCGTCGGTGGATTCGACGAGGTCGGCGAACACGACGATCCGCTGTGCCGTCGACCCGGGGGGATGGCACGCGAACAACGTCGCGGTCGCGGTCTCGGTCGGTTCGACGATCCAGACGGCGGTCGGTTCGACCACCTCGACCCGGTCGACGACGTACGTGTGCACGCCGGTCTCGTCGGTGAAGACGATCTCGTCGCCGGCCACGAGTTGGTCGACGTTGCGGAACACGCGATGGCTGCTGGTGCGGTGTCCGGCGACCACGACGTTGCCGGTCTGCCCCGGCATGGCCGAACCCGGCCAGTGCCCCGGGCCGTAGTCGAGTGTGGTCAGGCGGATGCCTTCGTACATGGTCATGTCGACGTCGAGCTTCGGGATCGCGATCGACCCCACCTCGATCACCGGCTCGTGTGCGTACGCATCGACGGGCGGCGCGATCGGCTGCGCAGTGGTGGCCTCGACGACGAGGGTCGACGTGGTCGTCGGCGGCAATGTGGTGGTGGAGGGCGTCGCCGGCAAAGTCGGCGGGACGGTGGTCGTCGTGACGGGGGTGGTCGTGGTCGGCGCCGCCGTGGTCGGTGCCGCGGTGGTCGGCGCTGCGGTGGTCGGTGCCGGTCCGGTCGATGGGGCGGCGGCGACGACGGTGTCGTCATCGGACCCACCGCACGCTGCGAGCGTCAGAAGCGAGGTGACCGCGAGCGCGCAGATCGAGGTGCGCCGGATCGTCTGGGGCGCTGGTGCAGCGGGGCGCATCGGGTCCATCATGTCAGGAACCCATCGGCCGTCCCGGTCGTCTCCTTGACGATTCGGGCGGCACGTTCGCCGTCGGCGATGCACGCCGGGATGCCGATGCCTCGGTAACTGGCCCCGGCGATCGCCAACCCGGGTGGCAGTGCTGCCTCGACGGCCGCGACCCGTTCGTGGTGTCGCGGTCGGTACTGCGGAAACGCGTCGTGCCAGCGGGTGATCGACACGTGACCGGGTTGCAGATCGAGGTCGAGATGGCGGTTCAGGTCGTCGATGCTGTTGGTGATCACCGCGTCGTCGTCGAGGTGGCGAACCGGCAGGCCGTCGCGACCGAGCGAGGTACGCAGGATCTGCGTCCCGTCGGCCGGCCGCCAGTGCGCCCACTTCTGCGACCCGAACGACGCCGCGGTCACGAACCGCTGGTCGGGCTTCGGCACCAGATAGCCGCTGCGACCGTGCAGCCGTTCGGGCCACGCCTCGCCGGCGACCGCCAGCCGGACCATGATCACGTCGGCGAACTCGATCGCCCGGAGCAGCCTCGCCGCGTCGGGCGACGCTGTGTCGAGGAGGCGGGCGGTGCTCGCGGCCGGCGACGCGATGACCACGGCGCCGAAGCGCTCGCCGTCGACCACCCAGCCGTCGTCGCCGGGCTCGATGGCCGTCGCCGCCCGACCGGTGTGGATCGTGCCGCCACGTTGGCGAACGTGGTCGGCCGCAGCGCCGACCAGAGCAGCCATGCCCTGCGTCGGCGCGGCGAAGATCGGGCCGGACGCGGTCGGTGCCGCAGCGCGCGCGGCCCGGCCACCGAGCAGCAGGCTGCGGTGACGCTCGGCGAGCCCGGCGAGTTGCGGCACCGCCGCCAGGCTGGACCGGTCGGTGTCGGTCGCGTAGATGCTGCCGACGAGCGCGTCGACGAGGCGCTCGTGCACCTCGTCACCGAAGCGTTGCCGCATCAGGGCCCCCAGCGAGTCGCCGTGGTCGCGGCGTGGGAGCACCGGTTCGATCGCGGCGCGGGCCTTGCCCCGCCAACTGAGCAGGGAGGTCGTCGCGAACGGTCGGATCGCGGCGGGCATGCCGAGCACGATGCCGCCGGGGATCGGGTGCAGCCGGTCGTGCCACACCGCGGCCGATGCCTCGGTCGGTGAGGTCAGGTCGGTGACGCCGAGCCGCTCGGCGAACGCCACGGCGGCGGGCACGCGGGTCAGATAGGCGTCGGCGCCTTCGTCGATGTGATCGAGACCGGCGAACGGCGACGTCGTGATCTTGCCGCCGACGCGCGGACCCGCTTCCCAGAGTTCGACGGTGAGGTCGGTGCGATCCAACAGCGAGACGGCCGCGGACAGCCCGGCGATGCCGCCACCGACGACGAGGACTCGTCGGTCGCTCATCAGCCGGCGGCGAGGTGGATCCGGTGGGCGAGCGCCGCCATGACCGCCGGCGCGTCGTTGACGCTCGCGGTGCGATCGAACGCCAGGCCGACGCCGTCGGCGCGCTGCTTGGCCTCGATGTCGAGGTCGTAGAGGACCTCGAGGTGATCGGCGACGAACCCGACCGATGACACGACGACGCCGTCGGTCTCGTCGTCGGCACCGAGTTGATCGATGACCTCGAGGATGTCGGGGCCGATCCACGGTTCGGGTGTGCGCCCGGCGCTCTGCCACGCGATCTGCCAGTCGGTGCCCTCGACGAGGCCGAGCCGTTCGGCGACGACCTCCGCCGTGGAGCGGAGCTCGCTCATGTACGGGTCGCCGCCGAGCACGATGCGCTCGGGCAGCGAGTGGGCGGTGAACAGCACCCGGGTGCGTTCTGGCATGTCGGCGAGCCGTGCGCGCAGGTCGTCGGTGATGAAATCGACGAAGGCGGGTTCGACCGCCCACGACTCGACACCGGCGACCTCGATGCCGTGCGGCTCGGCCGCGTCGCGGGCCCGACCGAGGTACTGGCCGATCGAATACGCGGAGTAGTGCGGGGCGAGCACGGCACCGACGATCTTCGAGCACCCGCGGGCGGCGACCTCGTCGACCGCCGCCTCGACCTTGGGGTCGGCGTGCTTGAGGCCGAGCACGACCTCGTACCGGTCGGGCTCGATCGCGTCGAGCGCGATCTGGATCGCGTCGCGCTGCGCCTCGGTCAGCCGCGCGAGCGGCGACACTCCGCCGATCGCCTCGTAGCGCGCGGTCAGGTCGGCCAGGGCCTCGTCGGTCGGTGGGCGTCCACGACGGATGTCGGTGTAGTACGGCAGGATCTCGTCGCGCGACCGCGGCGTGCCGTAGGCCATCAGCACGACGGCGATCCGGTCGGCACTCACGCCGCGGTCTCCGCGTGGACGAAGTCGACGACGGCTTGGAGCACATCGGGATCGGAATCCTTGTCGACGCCGTGACCGAGGTTGAAGATGTGCCCGGGGTGGCCGTCGTTGTCGTCGAGCACCCGCCGGGCGCCCTCGAGCGCAGGTGCGGTGCCGGCGAGCACGAGCGACGGGTCGAGGTTGCCCTGGACGACCGTGTCGGCCCCGAGCCGGGTGCGGGCGTCACGGATCGTGGTTCGCCAATCGAGGCCGATCACACCGGGGCCGGCCGCCTGCATGCGTTC
Organism: Ilumatobacteraceae bacterium; assembly: GCA_033344875.1. Lineage (NCBI taxonomy): Bacteria > Bacillati > Actinomycetota > Acidimicrobiia > Acidimicrobiales > Ilumatobacteraceae > Ilumatobacteraceae bacterium. Next base: position 4,220,416 of record JAWPMO010000001.1, read on the forward strand.
GAGCAGGTGGTCGCAACCGATGCCGAAGTGGATGCCGACGACGCCGGGGTGGCGGTCGGCGAGCTCGCCGAACACCCGCTCGGAGTGCGGGAACACGAACCGGTCGTAGTCGGCGACCGACAGGGAACCCGCCCACGAATCGAACAGCTGGAACGCGCGAGCGCCGTGTTCGAGCTGCAGGTCGATGAACGTGATCGCGCTCTCGGCGAGGCGCTCCATGACCCGGTGCCACAGCAACTCGTCGGTGTACATCATCGCCTTGGTGTGCCGGTAGGTGCGGCTCGGCCCGCCCTCGATCAGATAGCTGCCGACCGTGAACGGCGCACCGGCGAACGACAGCAGCGGCACCTCGTCGGGGAGTTCGGCGACGAGCAGGTCGACCGTGTCGGCGACGTATGACACGTCGTCTGGTTCGAGCGGCCGGAGGCGGTCGAGATCGGCGATCGAGCGCAGCGGCCGCTCGGCGATCGGACCGGTGCCCGGCTTGACGTCGACGCCGAAACCGACGGCGTGCGGGGGCACCACGATGTCGCTGTAGAGCACGGCCGCGTCGACCCCGTATCGGCGGACCGGTTGGAGTGTGATCTCGGTCGCGAGTTCCGGCTGCTTGATCGCGTCGAGGATCGAACCCTCTCCTCGGATCGACCGGTATTCGGGCAGGCTGCGACCGGCCTGGCGCATGAACCACACGGGCGTGTGCGGTGCGGGGCGACCTCGGGCGGCTGCGAGGAACGGTGCCTCGCTGGTGGTGTCGTTGCCGGTCATCTGATGGAGGACGCTACCGGCGCCGCTAGAGTATCTCGACCCCCGATTCGGCGGTTCGACGTGGCCACCGAGACCAAATCACTCTGGAATCGATGACCCAACACCACCCCGATCTCGCTGACGAACAGGCGTACATCGATCACGCCTACGACTGTCTCGAAGAGAGCCGCGTGGTCGCCTGGAAGCTGCGTGACCTGAGTGAGGCCGATCTGGGTGGCACCTTCCAGGCCCGGTTCGAACGCAATGCGTTCGACGAAGCGCTCGTCAAGCGGTTGACCGATCTCGACCTCGGCAATGCCGCGCTCGTGTTCGGGCGGATCGACCGCTACCTCGTCGACGACGACGGCACGCAGGTCGGCGGCGAACTCGAGAGTTTCCACATCGGCCGCCTGGCGGTCGCCGAACAAGACGCCGAACCGGTCGTGGTCGACTGGCGGGCACCGGTCGCCGAACCGTTCTACCGCGCCACCGGCCGCGAGCCGATGGGCCTCGCGCGTCGGCGCCACTTCGCGGTCGAAGGCCGCAAGCTGATCGGCATCGAAGACGAACTCTTCGGCGAGGGGCACCTGGGTGTCGGCCACGACGAAGGGCTCGCCGACTCGGCCGCGTCGGGCGACCTGCGCGGCTACAGCACGTTGATCGCCTCGCTCGAACGCGGCCGGACCGGAACGCTCGGTGACATCGTCGCCACGATCCAGGGTGAGCAGGACGAGATCATCCGGTCGCCGCAGCAGGGCGTCCTGGTCGTCCAGGGTGGCCCCGGCACCGGCAAGACGGTGGTCGCCCTGCACCGCGCCGCCTACCTGCTCTACACGCACCGCTTCCCACTCGAAGACCAAGGTGTGCTGGTCATCGGCCCGAACCGCGTGTTCCTCCGGTACATCGAGCAGGTCCTCCCGTCGTTGGGTGAGGCAGGCATCGAGCAGGTCGTGCTCGGCGACCTCATCCCCGGCGTGTCGCTCGCGGCCCGCGGCGTCAACGACGACTCGTCGCTGGCGGCTCGGGTCAAGGGCGACGTTCGGATGAGCGACGTCATCGACCATGCGGTCAACGATCGGGAGCGACCGTTGCGTGACGATCTCGTCCTGCCGTTCCGGTCGGGGTACGTGCGGTTGCGCGCCGCGGAGACCAACCGGATCGTCCGTCACGCCCGGCGACGCTTCCGCCGCCACAATGCCGCACGCAAATGGGTCGAGGGCGAGTGCTGGGCCGCGATGGCGGCGACCTGGCGTGGCGACGAGGTCACCCCGCGCGACGTGCGCTCCGAGATCCGCTCGCTGCCCGAGATGCGCGAGGCGTTCGAACGCATGTGGCCGGTGCTGGCCCCCGCCGAGCTGCTCCACGATCTCTTCGGGTCGATGGGGTTGCTCCGCCTGGCCTCCGACGGCGTGCTCGAAGATCGTGAGTACAAGTCGCTGTACCGGCCCCGCAGCGAGTCGGTCCACGATGTGCGGTGGAGCCACGCCGACATCGCACTGCTCGACGACGCCCGCGAGGTACTCGGCCCGAAGCCCGGCAAGAACGGCAAGATCGACGAGTTCGACGAGATTCGCACGTACGGTCACATCGTGATCGACGAGGTCCAGGACCTCACGCCGATGCAGCTCAAGATGGCGACCCGCCGTTCGCTCAATGGTTCGATGACCGTGGTCGGCGACCTCGCCCAGGCGACCGGGCCGATGGCCCCCGACGACTGGGAGGACGTGCTCCAGCACCTGCCGGATCGCAAGCCGGCACGCGTGATCGGCCTGTCGGTCGGGTATCGCATCCCGTCGCAGATCATGGAGATGGCCAACCGGGTGATGCTCGCAGCCACCCCGAGCCTCCGGGCGCCGGAATCGGTGCGGGTCGGCGACTCGTCACCACGGGTGATCCGTGCCGACGACCTCGTCGCCGGCGTCGTCGACGAGGTCGCGCACCTGCGTCATGCGATGGCGTCGGGCAGCATCGCGGTGGTCGCGCCCGACGACCGGTGCGATCCGATCTCCGAGGCATTGCAGGCGCGCGGATTCGAACACGGGCGAGCGGTGAGCAGCGGGCTCGACCAGTCGCTCACCGTGGTGCCGGTCAGTGTCGTCAAGGGTCTCGAGCTCGATGCCGTCGTGGTCGTCGAGCCGAGCGAGATCGTGAGCGGGCAGGAGCACGGGCTCCGTGCGCTCTACGTCGCACTGACCCGCAGCACGCAGCGCCTCTCGGTCGTCCACCACGACGACCTCCCGCCCGCCCTCCGTCAGAGCTGAACCCCGGTACAGATCGTCAGCAACCGGCCGGCGAGTCGATCGAGCACCTCGATGCCGTCGTCGACGAATCCCTTCCGTTGCCATCGGAGGCGCCGCTGTGGGACGAGTTCGAGCACGGTGACGACCATCGACGGAGCGGCGAGCAGGTGCAGCGCCACGGGGATGCGGGTGACGTGGTCGCCCGACAGGGCGCCGCGCCAGATCAGGTACCGGTCGCGCTCGGCGGCATCCGTCGCGTCGTGACCGACGTCGAACCCGGCGATCGGTTGGTCGAGCCAACGTCCGGAGACCGCAGCAGCGACGGCGGTCGACGGCCGCACGAGGAGGGGCCGGACGATGTCGGTGTCGCCGCCGCGCCGGGCACCCGTGACCGGGAGCCGTTGCCCCGGCCGGTGCCCGGGTCGAGCCTGGAGGTCGAACATCGCGATCCCCGCCCGGTGGAGCAGGTCGCCCGCGCCGCGGTTCCGGTGCTCGTCGCGATGGCCAGGTTCGCCGCCGTGCCCGCGTTCCGAGCTGTTCGTGGTGCCGGTCGCGAAGACCTCGAGTTCGCCCGGGCGGGCCCACTCGCTCATGGACCGACGGTATCGCAGCGGACCGGTGGGTGTCGTCCGTCAGACGATCACCGGCCGGCGGCGGGGGGTGACGCCGATCCGGGTGAAGATCGGGAGAAAGATCTGGGCGAGGGGGCCGATCGAGATCGCGTAGGCGATGGTGCCGATGCCGAACGTTCCGCCGAGCAGGATGCCCGTGACGAGCACGGCGAGTTCGATCGAGGTGCGCACGACTCGGATCGAACCTCGTCGGCGCGCGATCCCGGTCATCAGACCGTCGCGAGGGCCCGGCCCCATCCCGGCTCCGATGTACATGCCGGTGGCGATGCCGTTGCCGACGATCCCGAGGACGAGCAGGAGCCAACGCAGCCAGAGCTCGTCCACGTCGGGGATCACGACCAGGAACACCTCGACGCCCAGTCCGACCAACACCGCGTTGGCGACGGTGCCGACTCCGGGTCGTTCCCGCAGCGGAATCCACAGCGCGAGCACGGCGAAGCTGGTCAGCACGATCGTCGTACCCAACGACAGACCGACGGTGTCGGCGAGACCCTGGTGGAACACGTCCCACGGGTCGAGCCCGAGGTCGGCCCGCAGCAGCAGCGTCAGGCTGAACCCGTACAGCGCGAGGCCACACAGGAGCAGGGTGGTCCGGCGAGCGAGCACGGCAGCACGGTAGCGAGCTCGGCGTCGACCGGAGCCTCCGGTTCGCCGGGAGGCATCAGGGGGCCGGTTGTAGCGTGCCGGGGTGAGTTCGGAGCCGGTCACCCAGCGCGGCTACAGCGCCGTCGACCGACGAGCGCTGGGTTCGGTCGCCACGCAGTTCTTCGTGAACGGTGCGGCGTTCGCTTCGTTCGTGCCGCGTCTGCCGGAGATCCGGGAGCGGGTCGGGGTGGGGCTCGACGGTCTCGGGCTGATCATGACCCTCGCGATCACGATCGGGACGGTCGGGAGCCTCCAGGCGCCGCGCCTGATCGAACGCTTCGGCACGCGTTGGACCCTGGTCGTCGGCGGGGTGCTCCTGACCTCGGCGCTGCCGACCATCGGGTTCGCGACGGCGCCGGTCGTCTTCGTGTTCGGTGCCGCGGCGATGTTCGTCGCCGACGGGTTGGTCGACGTCTCGATGAACCTGCAGGGCTCGTGGTTGAGCGCCCGGCGGCACGCCCCGGTCATGAACCGGCTCCACGGGCTGTGGAGTCTCGGCACCGTCGTCGGTGGACTCGTCGCTGCGCAGGCGGCGGCGTCCGGGGTCTCGCTGCAGACCCATCTCACGGTCGCTGCTGCGCTGATGCTCGCGTCGCTCACGTTCGTCGGTCGCGGCTTGCTCACGGTCGACGAGGGGCAGACCGACCGGGACGCCGACGCCGATGCGGAAGCGCCGTCCCCGAAGCGCACCGGCGCGGCTCGCTCCGCGCTGATCGTGCTGGCGGTTTCCGGTGCATTCTCGGTGACCGTCGAACTCGTGTCGGGCGACTGGGCTGCGTTCCGGCTGAGCGAGGACTTCGGCGCCACCGCCGGTTTCGCCGGGTTGGGCTACGTCGCGTTCACCGTGGGAATGACCGCCGGCCGACTCGGGGGCGATGCCGTCGTCATGCGGATCGGTGACGCGCGACTGCTCCGGTGGGCGATCGTCGTGTCAGGGCTGGGGCTCGCCGGCGCCGCGTTCGTCCCGAACCGGTGGGCGGTGCTCGCTGCGTACGGCGTCGCCGGCATCGGCACTTCCACGTTCTTCCCGAAGTTGTACGACGACGCGGCCAGGTTCCGAGGCCGTCGAGGTACCGGGCTGGCGTGGCTCCGCACCGGATCGAGCGTGACCGCACTGATGATCCCCACGCTCGTCGGAGTGCTGGCCGCCACCTCGCTGTCGGTCGGCGCGGCGACGGCGATCGTCACGCTGCCCTGTGTGGCCGGCTTGCTGGCCCTCTCGCTGCGTCGGTGAATCAGCTGCGGCCAAGGTAGGCGTCGTTCACGTCGGCGAGGATCTTGTAGCCCTTGCTGGCGTCGGCCGGGCGGCGCCGCTCGACCCCGGTGCGAGCGAGTTCGATCGCCTGCTGGAAGTTGAACAGGTCGTCGGGATCCTCGGCGCGGATCTGACGCTCGGCGACCCGCCACAGCTCGTCGAGTCGGTCGAGGGTCTCGACGGCGTCGTCGTCGTCGATGATCCGTTGATCGAGGTCGAACATGAGTCGCTCGATGTCGGTGAGCAGTTCGCCGATGGGCGCGTCGTCCTCGACCGGCGCGAGCGTGGTGGTGGTGGCGTCGGGTGAGGTGTCGACGGTGGTGACGGATTCGTCGACGAAGGTGGTGCCGCACGCCCCCAGCGTGAGCACGGCGACCAGGGCGAGGGCCCCGGCGGCGGGTCGAGTCACGCGGTGACCAGGATCCGTTCGCTCGCAAAGGCGCCGACCCCCACGTGGCGCCCGTCGATCTCGATCGTCATGGTGCCGTCGGGTGACGACGCCGTGATGACACCGGTGCAGCCCGGACGGAGCGACGACTCCTCCAGGAACTCGAGCAGCCCGGGTGTGAACTCGAGTTCCTCGGGAATGCGACGGACCGTGAACTGCTGCCCGACCGGCTGATCGGAGAGTGGCTTCGAGTCGGGCTCGACGTAGTCGCTGCCCGGGATCGGGTTGCCGTGCGGGCAGGTGGTCGGCGAGCCGAGCATGTGGTCCATCGCCTGCTCGACGTTCTCGCTCATGATGTGCTCCCACTTGCCGGCCTCGTGGTGGGCCTCGGCCCACGACAGTTTGAGGACGTCGGTGAGGAACCGTTCGGCGAGCCGGTGGCGGCGCACGACCCGCTGCGCGAGTTCGAGGCCGCTGGCGGTCAATTCGATCGAGCCGTCGTTCGTGATGAGCCCTTCGTGTTCGAGCTTGCGGATCATCTCGCTGACTGCCGGGCGACTGACCTGCAGACGTTCGGCCATGCGCGCCTGGATGATCTCGACGTCGTCCTCGGCGAGTTCGAAGATGCACTCGCAGTATTCCTCGAAGGCTGGATGATGCTCTCCGGCGGCAGGCATGCCCCCAGTCTACGGGCTCTCGGGAGCGGTGTGTCCGGCGGCCAGAACTCGCAGGTCAGCCGCGCTTGAGGCGGCGATACCAGCTGTCGCCGTAACGCAGGCGCCGTTCGAGCTGATCGACGGTCGCCGAGGCGACCTTGGGCACCCCCGCGAGCCGGTTGAGTTCGCCCTGCACCCGGGCGTGACCCCAGCCGGTGATGTCGACGAGGCGTTTGGCGAGGTCGGCGTTGCGCGTGCGGAGATCGTCCTTCTGTTCGGCGACGCTGAGCGAACTCCACGACACGAGACCGGCCTCGGTCGGGACGTCGGGCAGATCGATCGCGAGCGCGGGGTCTTCCTCGAACACCGGCGACGGCGGATCGGGCTCGTCGTCGAACATCTCCACGCCCGACTCGGTGACGGCGTGGAACTTGATGCCGGTCGCGGTCGACGACACGACGGAGAACAGCGACAGCTGCTCGGCGAGGTCGTCGGCGTGGACCTGCCGGTCGAGTTCGCCCTGCTCGGAGAACTCGTCGTCGTTCTGGCTCGGTGGCCGCAACACGTGACGTCGGGCCTCGGCGATCTGGAACGCATGGTGGCGAAGCCGAGGGTCGTCGGGGACGTACACGTACGCCTTCTGGGTGGCGCGGCCGGCCTGCCACCGCACGAAACGCCCGACCGCCTGCCGGAAGAAGAGCTCGGTCGACGTGGTGGTCGAGTACACCCCGACCCGGAGGCGGGGGATGTCGACGCCCTCGGAGACCATCCGCACCGCGACCAGCCATGGCCGGTCGTTCTGGGCGAACTCGGCGATCTTGCGCGACGCCTGTGGGTCGTCGCTCACGACGACGTCCGCGGTGGTGTTGAACCGGTTGCGGAGCAGGCGGGCGATGCCCTGGGCGTGCTCCTGGTCGATCGCGATCGCGAGCCCGCCGGCGTCGCGCTGCTCCTGGCGGATCTGACGCAGACGGTCGTGGGCCTGCCCGAGCACGGTCGGCAACCAGTCGCCGTCGAGCGACAGCGCGGTCCGGAGCCGCGCAGACACCTGGTCGCGGGCGAGCTCGTCGTTGAAAGTCGCCCGCAGCACATCGCCCGACGGGGTGCTCCACTCCATCTGGCCGTCGACGCGTGGGAAGTACACCGGCCGCACGACGCCGCCGTCGCGGAGCGCGTCGGCGTAGCCGTAGGTGTAGTCCGAGTGCGCGAGATCGCCCTCGGCGGTGACGTCGTACCGGACGAACGGGATCTTGGCGCTGTCGCTGCGGAACGGGGTACCCGACAACGACAGCCGCTTGTCGGCGAGCTCGAACGCCCGGCGGATGCCGTCACCCCACGCTCGCTCGTCGCCGGCGTGGTGCACCTCGTCGAGGATCACCATGCCGCCGGCGGCCAGTCCGCGCAGCGCGTCGGCGGAGGCGGGCATCGAGACCTGCTGGTAGGTGGTGACGATCCCGTGCACGTCGCGGGCGATGCCCTGTCCGGGCCCCCAGTCGGGATCGAGTTGGAGGCCCATTCGGTGCGCCGCGAGCGACCACTGGATCTTCAGGTGGCTGGTGGGAGCGACCACGATCAGGCGTCGCTGTTCCTCGGCCAGGGTGGCGCGAGCGCACGTGAGTGCGAACGTGGTCTTGCCGGCACCCGGGGTGGCGACGGCGAGGAAATCGGGTCCGTCGCTCGCGTTGAAGAGGTCGAAGGCTTCGCGCTGCCAGGGGCGGAGGGTGACGGTGCTCACGGGACCGTCGATTCTGGCCGCTGGGACGTCACTGCCCAACCTTCCCGGAAACTGTCCCCGGAACGAGGAACCGCACGGAGCGAACCCGGTTCGCTCCGTTGGGTCCTGGGAAGTTCACCTCGACCCGGTCCACCCCGTCGTCTCGGATACCGTCGGCGGTATGCCGCGACCCGGGGCGCCCGATCGGTGAGCACGCCGAAACCCATCGCCGAGGCCACGCTGGTGCAGTTGCGGCGGGCCCGCGACCTCGCCGACCGACACTTCTCCGAGCCGCTCGACCTCGATCGGCTCGCCGGAGCCGCGATGCTCAGCAAGTACCACTTCCATCGGCTGTTCACAGCGACGTACGGCCGCACACCGGCGACGTACGTGTCGGAGCGACGGATCGAGCGGGCCCAGGATCTGCTCCGAGCGACCAACCTGACGGTGACCGAGGTCTGCTTCGCGGTCGGCTTCTCGAGCCTCGGTTCGTTCAGCAGCAGATTCCGCGAGATCGTCGGCGAGACGCCGAGCGACTTCCAGCGTCGCTACGGCGGCAACGCGCCCCGAATCCCCGGGTGCTACGTGTTCATGTGGGGATTGGCCGAACGCAAGTCCGCAAGCGGGGAGAAGCCACCGATCGAAGCCGACTCGTAGCGTCGGGCACATGATCACCAACGTTTCCCTCGTCAGCGTCTGGGTCACCGACCACGACGCCGCCAAGACCTTCTACACGGAGACCCTCGGGTTCGAGGTCGGCGACGACCTGATGCTCGGGCCGGACTTCCGCTGGCTCACCGTTTTTCACCCCTCGCAGCCAGAGCTGCACCTGCACCTCACACAGCCCGGCCCGCCGCTGTCGGACGAACTGGTGGCGGCGATGCGGCGAGCCCAGGCCGAGGGAGGATTGCCGGGTGTCGGCCTCAACGTCGACGACTGCCGAGCGACCCATGCCGAGTTGGCCGCCAAGGGCGTCGAGTTCCTCCAGGAACCCCAGGACCGTCCGTACGGGGTCGAGGCGCTGATGCGCGACAACTCGGGCAACTGGATCGTTCTCGTGGAGCCGAAGGCCTACACCGACGCCGACTTCGAGGGCTTCGAGGGCTTCGACCCGAGCTGATCGGCCGCCTCGGCTGGAACACTGGCGAGGAGCGAACCCGGTTCGCTCCGCTCGCCTTGCTCTGGCACACTGGGGGGATGCGCCTGTGACGAGTCCGGTCCGTTTTCGAATCACCTGGAGTCTCTCGCATGTCCGCAACCCTCTCGCTGCACGACCTGACCGTCAGCCGCGGTGCCCGCACGATCCTCGACTCGGTCGATCTCCTCGTCGCTCCCGGTGACCGGATCGGCGTCGTCGGCCCGAACGGGGTCGGCAAGTCGACGCTGCTCGCCGCCGCGGCCGGCGAGCTCGTCCCCGATGCCGGTGAGGTCCGGTTGGCGCCGCCGGTGGCGAACGTCGGCTCGTTGCGACAGGAACCCGATCGCTCGGGCGAGACGGTCAGGGAGCTGCTCCACCGCCGGACCGGTGTCGCCGCCGCCCAGCGCGAGCTCGATGCCGCCACCGAGCGGCTGGTCGACGAGACCGCTGCGTCCGCCGACCGGTACGACCGCGCTTTGCAGCGCTGGCTGGCCCTCGGGGCAGCGGATCTCGACGCCCGACTGGGCGTCGTCGCCGCCGATCTCGGCATGTCCGATCGGCTGCTCGACCAGGCGACGTCGTCGTCGCTGTCCGGCGGAGAGGCTGCGCGCGCCGGCCTTGCCGCGATGCTGCTGTCGCAGTTCGACGTGTACCTGCTCGACGAACCCACCAACGATCTCGACCTCGACGGGCTCGACCGGCTCGAGGCGTGGGTGCTCGGGCTCGCCGCACCCGTGCTGCTGGTCAGCCACGACCGTCGGTTCCTGCACCGTGTGATCACCGGGGTCGCGGAGATCGACGAGTTCACCCACCGGTTGTCGATGTTCGGCGGTGGTTGGCAGGCGTACCTCGACGAGCGCGAGCGGGCCCGCCGGCACGCATGGGAGGCCTTTGCCGATTACGACACGAAGCGACGGGGGATGGCGGAGCGCGCGCAACAGCAGCGCGAATGGGCGCAGCAGGGGCAGTCGAAGGTCAAACGATCGGCCAACGACGAGCCCGACAAGAACATCCGCGCCTTCCGGATGAACCAGACCGAACAGCTCGCCGGCAAGGCAGCTCAGACGAAGCGGGCGTCCGAACGACTCGAGGTGGTCGACAAGCCGCGCGAACCGTGGGAGCTCCGTCTCGAGATCCCGGCCGCGTCACGCAGCGGAGACGTGGTCGCCCGTCTGTCGGGAGCGGTCGTCGACCGTGGGAGCTTCCGGCTCGGGCCGATCGATCTCCTCGTGTCGTACGGCGATCGGATCGCACTGGTGGGTCACAACGGCGCCGGCAAGTCGACGTTGATCGACCTCGTGCTCGGACGGATCGCTCCCGACCACGGCACGGCCGACCTCGGCAGCGGCGTCGTGGCGGGCGAGATCGAGCAGGTCCGCGCCCAACTCACCGGTGCGAACACGCTCGTCCGCTCGTTCGTCGACGCCACCGGGATGGACGTCGGCGACGCTCGCACGCTGCTCGCCAAGTTCGGGCTCGTCGGCGACCACATCGAACGGCCGACGGCCTCGCTGTCGCCGGGGGAGCGCACCCGTGCGTCGCTCGCGCTCCTGATGGCGAACGGGGCGAACCTGCTCGTGCTCGACGAGCCGACCAACCATCTCGATCTGCCGGCGATCGAACAGTTGGAGCAGGCGATCGACACCTTCCCCGGCACCGTGCTGCTCGTCACCCACGACCGTGAATTCCTCGATCGGATCCGGGTCAGCCGGACCGTCCGACTCCACGACGGTCGAATCGACGGAGACCGGCCGCCTTCGGTGAGGTAGGGACAACCCTCGTCGAACGTCGGGGCAGCACAGTTCCCCGGGCATCGCCTCGCGCCGGATACTCGCAGGATGGGACCCGACCGATCAGTAGACCAGAGCACACGTCGATGGACGGCCGTGCTCGTCGCCGCCGCGACGACCGTCGCCGGCGCCCTCGTGCTCCACACGCCCGCCGTCGCCGATGTCGAACCGTCGGGTCAGTTGTGTTTCGGGGTGGATGGGTCGCCGGGTGATGCGGCGATCGTGAATGTGACGCCGGTGGAGGCGTCGGGGTTGGGGTTCGGGTTGTTGGTGTCGTCGGATGTGAAGTCGGATCCGCCGGTGGGGTCGAACGTGAACTTCGGGCCGGGTTCGGTGGATCCGAATGTGGCGGTGGCGCCGATCGGTGTGGATGGTGAGGTGTGTCTGCAGAACTCGGAGCATTCGTCGGTGGATGTGGTGGCGGATCATCTGGGGACGGTCGATGGTGGTGTGTTCACGGCGGCGACGGTGTCGGGTGCGCCGGATCGCAAGGTCGACACGCGTGATGGGTTGGGCGGGGGTCGTCTGGCGCCGTCGGGTCAGTTGTGTTTCGGGGTGGATGGGTCGCCGGGTGATGCGGCGATCGTGAATGTGACGCCGGTGGAGGCGTCGGGGTTGGGGTTCGGGTTGTTGGTGTCGTCGGATGTGAAGTCGGATCCGCCGGTGGGGTCGAACGTGAACTTCGGGCCGGGTTCGGTGGATCCGAATGTGGCGGTGGCGCCGATCGGTGTGGATGGTGAGGTGTGTCTGCAGAACTCGGAGCATTCGTCGGTGGATGTGGTGGCGGATCATCTGGGGACGGTCGATGGTGGTGTGTTCACGGCGGCGACGGTGTCGGGTGCGCCGGATCGCAAGGTCGACACGCGTGATGGGTTGGGCGGGGGTCGTCTGGCGCCGTCGGGTCAGTTGTGTTTCGGGGTGGATGGGTCGCCGGGTGATGCGGCGATCGTGAATGTGACGCCGGTGGAGGCGTCGGGGTTGGGGTTCGGGTTGTTGGTGTCGTCGGATGTGAAGTCGGATCCGCCGGTGGGGTCGAACGTGAACTTCGGGCCGGGTTCGGTGGATCCGAATGTGGCGGTGGCGCCGATCGGTGTGGATGGTGAGGTGTGTCTGCAGAACTCGGAGCATTCGTCGGTGGATGTGGTGGCGGATCATCTGGGGACGGTCGATGGTGGTGTGTTCACGGCAGCGACGGTGTCGGGTGCGCCGGACCGCAAGGTCGACACCCGCCTCGACGACATCCGCGACGAGTGCCGTGGCTCCACCGGCACCAGCTACGAGACCCCGACCGCCCGCACGATGTTCGGGCTGTCGTCGCGGGCCTACGAGGTGGAGCCGGGTGTGGCACGGGCCGGCCAATTCCTGCACCTGATCGGTGACGAGACCGTGCACTACGCGCCGCAGATGTCGTGCTGGCAGCTCGTGACGGCGATCCGTGGCAGCCACGGCCTGCTCGGCGCGCTGACCGACACCGAGGTGATCGTCGCTCGCAACACCGAGACGAACGACCTCGTCGTGTCGTTCCGCGGCACCGAACTGAACCTGGCCGACATCCTCACCGACGTCAGCGCCACCCGGGTGCCGTGGCAGCTCCCGAACGGCCAGATGGTCTCCAATGCCGTTCACAGCGGGTTCGCCGGCGCCTACCTGGCGGTTCGCGATCAACTCCTCGAGGTGCTCCGTGCCAACGAGCAGTCCGGCGAGCCCGACGCTCGGGTGTACTTCACCGGACACAGCCTCGGCGGTGCCCTGGCGACGGTGGCGTCCCTCGACCTGGTCGACGACATGATGAGGCTCGGCTACGCCCGTCACGAGGTGGCGACCTACACGTTCGGTGCGCCTCGATCGATGTCGGAGGAGATGGTCGGCCACCACGCGACGTACGTGCCGGTGTCGTTCGCCGTCGCCAACCCGCGCGACCCCGTGCCACACGTGCCGAGCGCGATCGGCTCGAACCCGTACTCGCAGATCCGCAACATGACCGTGCTCAACGGGCGCGACGACGACACGCGGGTCCGTGTCGACCGTGGTGACGGACGCAACTACGGCGGCTGCGTCACGCTCGTGCCGACGGTCGTCGACCACGGACGCACCGAGTACGCCAAGCGGGTCGGCGCCACCGACTTCCTCGGCGCTCCGTCGGTGTGGATCACGATCTCGAGTGGCAACATCCGGCTCGACTGGGACTCGCCGCTCGAAGGGCCGTGCGACTGGGTCGGCCTGTGGCGCACGTCGGGCACACTCACCAACCCCGCGAACCCGATCCGCGATCGCAATGTGCTGATCGACACGAACGACACTCACACCACGACCGTCGGCAAGGGTGACGACTACTGGATCGGCTACGTCGACATCTTCGGCGACCTGATCGCCACCCGCGAGTACTTCCCGGCGACGCCGAGCGTGTCGCTGCGGCGCAACGAGAACTTCATCGGCGGTGACACGATCGACTTCGTGTGGTCGGTCAGCGACCCCGGCGACCACGACCTGATCGTGCTGTTCGAGGACAATCCGTACATCGTCGGCCCGAACGGCTACTACCGCAGCATCGTCGGTCGGGTCGAGGCGAAGGCGGACACCAACTCGCCGGAGCGCACCCAGATCCGGGTCGGCTCCGACCCCGACCGGTGGTGGGTCGCGTACGTCATGATCGACGACAGCGGGAACCAGCGCATCCTCCGGACGTCGCACGGGGTGCAGGGCTGACGGTCGGCGGGGCGGCGGGGTCGGCGGGCGGTCAGGAGCCGTCCGGATGCGGCGTCTAGCCTCCGGCCATGCCCGACACCTCGCCCGGCACGACGACCGACCCGATGATCGACCGGACGGACGCCGGGGACGACGACGTCGAACTGCTGTCGATCGCCGAATCGGAGATCCCCGAGGTTCGGAGCGAGGCGAAGAACTGGCTGATCGCCAACAACGCGTCCGATCAGCGGGCGATCACGATCTTCGCGATCGGGGTGGCGGTGTTCGCCGTGATCCTGCAGGCGTGGTGGCTGGCCGTGCTCGCCGGTTGCATCCTGTTCGTGCTGCCGTTCCGCTGGATGGCCGGTCCGCACTTCCGGCGCGGCGATCTCCGGCGCGGCATCCTCTGGGCCAATCTCGGCGCGTGGTACCTGCTGTTCCCGCTGGTGATCATCCTCCCCGACACGCTGCCGATCGCCATGCAGAACGTGATCGGTCCGGTCGTGCTGGCTGCCACGTACCTCGATCGTCGACTGGTTCGCCGACTGATCCCGGGCACGATCCTGATCGCGGTTGCGATCTCGTTCATCAGTTTCACGACCGACGGGGTCGGCCTCGACGAGGCGGCGCCGCGATGGCTGTACCTCACGGTGATCCTCGTCTATGTGGGTGCCAACATGTGGCTGGTCATGAGTGACATCCAGGAACTGAACCTCGTGCATCTCCGCAGCCTGCAGCGTTCGGTTCGTCAGAACCGCGAGCTGCAGGCGGCCGACCAGGCGCTGCGCGTGTCGAGACGGCGTCTGCTCGTGGCCGCCGACGAGGAGCGGATCCGCCTGGAACAGGATCTCCACGACGGGGCCCAGCAGCGGTTGGTGGCACTCTCACTCCAGCTGCGGCTCGCGGCCGAACTGGCCGAAGAGGGTCACGCGCCGACGAGCGAGTCGCTCATGGCGATGCACCACGCCGCGACCGAAGCGGTCGACGAACTCCGTGACCTGGCGCAGGGCGTGTATCCGGCCCGGTTGCACGAGTTGGGTCTGGCGCGTGCGTTGCACGCGGTGGCGCGCCGGTCCCCGGTTCCCATCGACGTCGCCGACACGACGTCGGGCGAGATCGATGCGAGCACCTGCCTGGCGCTGTACTTCGTGTGCGTCGAGGCGATCCAGAACGCGACCAAGCACGGAGGCACCGACACGAAGATCGCGATCACCTTGGCGATCGACGGCGGGCATCTGGTGGTCACGATCGCCGACGACGGGCCCGGTTTCGATCCGTCGGTGCACACCGACTCGCGGGGCCTGCTGAACATGGCCGACCGCGTCGGCGCCCTCGACGGCGAACTCACGATCGACACCGCTCCGGGTGCCGGCACCACCGTCATCGCGCGGCTGCCGCACGCATCGGCCGAGCTCGAGGAGGCCGGGGTATGAGGCGAGTGGTGATCGCCGACGACGCACTGCTCCTGCGACAGGGGGTCACATCGGTCCTGGCGACGCTCGACGGGGTCGAGGTGGTCGCCGAGGCCGACGACCATCCGACCCTGCTGGCGGCGGTCGACGAGCACCGGCCCGACCTGGTCATCACCGACGTGCGCATGCCGCCGACCCACACGAACGAGGGCATCCGGGCGGCTCGCGAGATCCGCGCTCGCTATCCCGACACCGGCGTGATCGTGCTGAGCCAGTACCTCGACGCCGACTACGTGATCGAACTGCTCGAGGAGGGGACCGAGGGGCTCGGCTACCTCCTCAAGGAGCACGTCGCCGATCGTCGCCAACTCGCCTCCGCGATCGACGCCGTCTGCTCGTCGAGTTCGTCGATCGACGCCGCTGCGATCGAGGTGTTCGTCCAGGCGCGCTCGCGACGCCCGTCGCCGTTCGACGACCTCACCGACCGCGAGCGTGAGGTGTTGGCGCTGATCGCCGAAGGGCTGCGCAACAGCGCGATCGCGGAGCGCATCCACCTCAGCGAGAAGTCGGTCGAGAAGCACATCAACTCGATCTTCTCGAAGCTCCACCTGAGTGACGAACCCAAGAGCAACCGCCGCGTGCGCTCGGTCCTCCTCTGGCTCGCCGAGCACTGAAGCGGTCGCCGGCACCCGTGCTGCGGCACCTCATCGGACCCGGGTGCGACCGTGGCACACTTCGTTCATGGATCGTCGGATGAAGATCGGGGTGCAGTTGCCGGAGGTCGAGTGGGAGGTGCCGTTCCCCGAACTGCTCGAGATGGCGCGCACCGCCGAGGCGGTGGGGTTCGACTCGTTGTGGCTCGGCGACCACCTGCTGTACGACCTCGAGGTCGGCCCTCGTGGGCCGTGGGAGGTGTGGACCTCCCTCGCGGCGATCGCCGCGGTGACGACGACGATCGAGATCGGTCCGCTGGTCGCCTCGACGAGCTTCCACGCGCCGGCGATGCTCGCCAAGCAGGCCGCGACCGTCGACGCGATCTCGCAGGGTCGTCTGACCGTGGCACTCGGCGCCGGGTGGAACCGGCGCGAGTACGACGCGTTCGGGTTCCCGTTCGATCGACGCGTGAGCAGGTTCGAAGAGGCGTTCACGATCATCCGGACGTTGCTCACCGACGGGTCGATCGATTTCCACGGCGAGTTCTACGACGTCGATCGGTGCGTGCTGCATCCCCGCTCGCCCCGACCGGGTGGCCCGCCGCTGATGGTCGGCTCGATCGGTGACCGGATGCTCGACATCACCCTGCCGTACGTGGCCTCGTGGAACATGTGGTGGAGTCAGTACGGCAACTCGGTCGAGGGATTCGTCCGGGAGCGGGAACGTGTCGACGAACGCCTCGCCGCGATCGGCCGCGGTCCCGGCGAGGTCGCTGCGACCGCATGTGTGCTGGTGCAGCTCGATGGCGGTGCCGGCCGCGTCATGGGCGACTACGACGGGGGCGAAGCGGTTCGGCCCGTGCGCGGCTCGGTGTCCGAGATCGCCGACCGGTTGCTGGAGTTCGAGGCGGCCGGAGCGGCGCACGTGCAACTCGTCGTCGACCCGATCACCCGCGACAGCATCGAGTGGCTCGCCGACGTGATCAGCGCCGTGCGCCGCTCGGACCGCTGATCACCAGAACAGCGTGCCGCGACCGCCCTTGAACGGCCCGGTCACGTTGCCGGTGATCCAGCCGCCGTAGAAGTCGCCTTCGTTCGGATCGACCCGTTCGTCGTCGACCCAGCACTCGTCGACCGACTGCGCGTAGAACGCCCAGTGGTCACGGATCGGAGCGAACGCCGGAGTCGGATCGGTGTAGGACCACGCCGCATCGCGACTGCGCCGGTCGCCGACCACGATGTCGGCGTACCGGGCGATGCCCTTCCACTCGCATCCGGTTCGCTTGTCGGAGGCTGTGAGGTGGTCGTCGTCGACGAACGCCGCAGCGACGTAATAGGCAGGCGCCTGGCTGGTTTCGAGCACCCGCATCGCGTGCGGGGCGTCGACGATCGTGGCACCACCATGGATCACCCTGATCCGCCAGTCGACCCGCTCGACGGCCGGTGGTCGGGGAAACTCCCACACCGACTCGACGGCCTTGCCGTTCGGAGCGGTCGCGCCGGCACCGCCCGCCGCCTCCAACTCCGCCTCGCCACGAACCGCCATGACACGAGGCTAGTGGCGCGTCAGGCGACGTTCGAGCTCACGGATCGGCACATCGGTGACGCTCGCTCACGTGGACGGCCTGTGCACGGGGCCCGCCGACGTGATCAGGGTGCCGGTTCCAGGACGGGTCTGAAGCGTCCCAGCGACGCGAGTATCGAGCATGGCCTACGGGCCGGTCTGTGGCGCGCGCTCCTCGCTGAAGGCAGTGATTCTGCGTGGTGAAGTGTGCGGCCTCACGAACGAGGGTCGTGCTTCAGATCGACCAAGGTCGTAACGAGTTCGGTCAGTCGATCGATCCGCGCTCGACAATCCATTGCGTGGGTTGACCGGTCACGGTCGCAATGTGGTCGAAGTCTGCGTCGTAGTGCAAGACCGTGAGCGATACGGCCTCGGCGACGGCGGCGATGAGGAGATCGGGGACCTTGCGGCCCTTCAGTCCATGGGCGGCCAGCTCGCGTTGAACCTGTCGTGCCCGGTCGAAGTGATGTTCTTCGACATCGATTCGGCGGAACGCCCCGAGCGCCACGATGAGACGGTCCCACTCGTCTCCGTTTCGCGCTGAGTACCCGATTTCGAGGTCGGTCATGGTGGTGCGTGCCAGGCCTTCGCTGTCGAGTTGTTCGATTCGCTGGAGGATCGACGGTGCGCTGATTCTGGTGAGGACGCTCGTGTCGAGCAAGAACATCAGCGCCACGCTGCGGAGCGGTCGTCGAGGTCCGCGTCGGCCAGGACTGAGAGCGCGCTCGCGAGTTGTGTGCTGCGCTGATCGGCGGCGCTACGGAGAGCTTCGTTGACAGTGTCCTTGATCGTGCGGGTGCCGAGTCGGGCGCGGGCGGCATCGAGTGCATCGTCATCTACGTCGATCAGTCGCTTGGTCACGCCGCCAGTATATACGAGACATCGCCGTAGGTATACGCGCAGGGCGAGTGGCGGATGCGATTTGAAAGCACAGCAGTTGGGGCCGAAGCGTGGCGCGATCGGGCCGCCATCGACCGGATTACGGCGCGCGTGTTCTCTGCGGCACGTCGTGGACCTTGGATTCGCGTCACTGACCTTCTGCGTTCGTCACGTCCTTCTACACGCCGCCCACCGCAAGTCGGTTCCCTGACCGTCCACCAAACACGTCGTCGATCAGCAACCTCGGCTGCCCGCAACCTCACTTCCGATCCTTCGACGGGACGTCGGGACCGAGCGGTAATCCCGGATCAGGACACCCAGGTCCGCGGGGTCTGTCAGATCGTTGGAGCGGCCCGGCAACCTCGTCACACCCCGTCGGTAGCCTGCGGTGATCGCTGATCATCCGGTGTTGGAGGCGTTCTCGCCGGCTGTGCACGAATGGTTCGCGTCGTCGTTCCCGTCGCCCACCCCGCCGCAGGTCGAGGGCTGGCCGCACATCGCCGCCGGCGAACACACACTCATCTGCGCCCCGACCGGCTCCGGCAAGACGCTCACGGCGTTCCTGGCGTCGATCGACCGGTTGGTCACGACACCCCGCCCCGACGAGCGCTCGCATCGCACCCGGGTGCTCTACATCTCGCCGCTGCGAGCGTTGGCGTTCGACATCGAGAAGAACCTGCGGGCACCGCTGACCGGCATCGGGTTGGCCGCCGAGCGGATCGGCGAGCCGTTCACCGCCCCCGAGGTCGCGATGCGCACCGGCGACACGCCGTCCAACGACCGTCAGAAGCTGATCCGCCGCCCACCCGACCTGCTGATCACCACCCCCGAGTCGCTGTACCTGATGCTCACGTCGAAGGCCCGCGAGACTCTGGCGGGTGTCGAGACGGTGATCATCGACGAGATCCACGCGATGTCCACCACCAAGCGCGGTGCCCACCTGGCGATGACGCTCGAACGGCTCGAAGAGGTCACCGATCGGCCGCCGCAACGGATCGGTCTGTCGGCCACGCAGCGACCGTTGGAGGAGACCGCTCGCTTCCTCGGCGGCTACGCCGACGCCGACACGCCACGTCCGGTCCACATCGTCGACACGGGTGTTCGCAAGGAGCTCGAGGTGTCGGTCGTCGTCCCGGTCGAAGACATGGGTGCGCCCGGCGACGACAGCGCACCGATGGGGCAGCCCGGCGGAGCCGAGCGGCGCTCGTCGATCTGGCCGAGCGTGTACCCGAGGGTGCTCGAACTCGTGTTGGCGCACCGTTCGACGATCATCTTCTGCAACGCCCGTCGTGCCGCCGAGCGCCTCGCGGCGAAGCTCAACGAACTCGCCGAGGAGCAGGGCATCGGCATGAACCCCGAGACCGGGCTGATGACCGAAGATCTGGTCAAGGCGCACCACGGCTCGCTCGCCCGCGAGCAACGGATCGTGATCGAAGACCAGCTCAAGCGCGGGACGCTCCGGGCGATCGTGGCCACGTCGTCGCTCGAACTGGGCATCGACATGGGCGCGGTCGACCTCGTGATCCAGGTCGAGTCGCCCGGCGCGGTCAGCCGTGGGCTCCAGCGCATCGGCCGCGCGGGTCACAGCGTCGGTCAGCCGAGCAAAGGGTCGATCTTCCCGAAGCACCGCAGCGACCTGATCGAAACGGCCGTCGTGGTGCGCCGCATGCTCGACGGCGAGATCGAGCACACCAAGTACCTCCGCAACCCGCTCGACGTCCTGGCCCAGCAGATCGTCGCCCACACGGCGATCACCGGCGACGTCGCCGTGTCCGAGCTCGCCAGCCTGATCCGCCGGTGCGCGAACTTCCACGACCTGTCCGACGAGCTGCTCACCAACGTGCTCGACCTGCTCGCCGGTCGGTACCCGAGCGAGGAGTTCTCCGAGCTGCGTCCCCGCATCGTCTGGGATCGTGTCAACGACGTCGTGCGCGCTCGCGACGGTTCCAAACGATTGGCGGTCACGAGCGGCGGCACGATCCCCGATCGCGGCCTGTTCGGTGTGTTCCTGCCCGACGGCACCCGGGTGGGCGAACTCGACGAGGAGATGGTCTACGAGAGCCGTCCCGGTGAGACGTTCCTGCTCGGTGCCTCCACGTGGCGGATCGAAGACATCTCGTTCGAGCGGGTCACGGTCACCCCCGCTCCAGGCCAGCCCGGCAAGATGCCGTTCTGGCACGGCGACCGTCCGGGCCGTCCGCTCGAACTCGGGCGGGCCCTCGGCGCCTTCGTCCGCGAGATCCGGGCCCTGTCCGACGACGATGCCGGCGAGCGTCTGCGCGGCCACTACGCGCTCGACGCGTTCGCCGCCAACAACGTGGTGCAATACCTGAGCGAGCAGGCCGAGGCCACCGGGGCGGTACCCGACGACCGCACGATCGTCGTCGAGCGGTTCCGCGACGAGATCGGCGACTGGCGCGTCTGTGTGCTCAGCCCGTTCGGTACGCCGGTGCACGCGCCCTGGGCGATGGCGATCGAGCGCCGTCTGATCGACAAGTACGACCTGCCGGTCGAGACGATGTGGGGCGACGACGGCATCGTCATCCGGCTGCCCGAGGCGGCCGACGAGCTCGACCTCGACGTGTTCATGATCGACCCGGACGACATCGACGAGCTCGTCGTGTCATCGTTGCCGCAGACGTCGCTGTTCTCGGCCCGCTTCCGCGAGTGCGCCGGTCGTGCACTGCTGCTGCCTCGCCGCCGTCCCGACAAACGCACGCCGCTGTGGCAACAGCGTCAGAAGGCGGCCGACCTGCTGGCGGTCGCGTCGAAGTATCCGACGTTCCCGATCCTGCTCGAGACGTCTCGGGAGTGTCTGCAAGACGTGTTCGACGTCCCGGCGCTGCGCGAGGTGCTCGGTCAACTCCGCACCCGCCAGCTCCGACTGGTCCAGGTCGACACGCAATCGTCGAGCCCGATGGCGTCGAGCCTGCTGTTCAACTGGATCGCCCAGTACATGTACGAGGGCGACGCTCCGCTCGCCGAGCGTCGGGCCGCCGCGCTGGCGCTCGATCGCGACCTGCTGCGTGAGCTGCTCGGCGCCGAAGAACTCCGTGAGCTGCTCGACCCGGGTGTGCTCGCCGACGTCGAACTCGAGCTGCAGTGCCTCGCCGACGGTCGCCGGGCGCGGTCGGCCGACGAGTTGCACGACGTCCTGCGCAAGGTCGGCGATCTGACCGCCGCCGAGATCGACGTGCGCTGCGAGGGCAGTGGTGCCGACTGGTTGGCGAACCTGATCGACGAGCGCCGTGCGATCGAGATCGGCATCGGTGACGATGTCCGCTTCGCCGCCGCCGAAGACGCGGCGCGCTACCGCGATGCGCTCGGTTGCTCGGTCCCGCTGGGGCTCCCGATGGCGTTCACCGAGCCGGTCGCCCGCCCGCTCGAAGAACTCGTCGGTCGCTTCGCTCGCACCCACGGTCCGTTCCTGGCCGCCGACGTCGCGCGCCGGTTCGGTGCACCGCCCGAGCGGATCGACGGGGCGATCGCCGCGTTGGCCGGCGACGACCGTGTCGTGCTCGGCGAGTTCCGGCCCGACGGGGTGCAGCGCGAGTGGTGCGACGTCAACGTGCTCCGACAGCTGCGGCGGCGCTCCCTCGCCGTGCTCCGCAAGGAGGTGGAACCGGTCGAACAAGACGCGTTCGGTCGGTTCCTGCCGGCGTGGCACTCGATGCCGGCCGATCGGCGCGGTCTCGAGGCGTTGGTCGACTCGATCGGCATGCTCGCCGGCGCGCCGATCGTCGCCTCGATGCTCGAACGCGATGTGTTGCCGTCACGGCTGCTCGGCTACCGACCCACGATGCTCGACGAGCTGTGCGCATCGGGCGAGGTCGTCTGGACGGGCGCCGGGGCGATCGGGTCGCGCGACGGTCGTATCCGCGTCTGCTTCGCCGATCAGATCGGGCTGCTCGCGCCAGGGTGGGAGACCGGCGACCAACCGGCGGGTGAGGTGCACGAGGCGATCCGTGCCCGCCTCGCCGAACGCGGCGCGAGCTTCTGGGGGCAGTTGCGTGAGGCGGCGCCCGAGGCGACCGACACCGAGCTGCTCGTCGCGCTGTGGGACCTCGTGTGGGCCGGTGAGGTCACCAACGACACCCTCGCCCCACTCCGGGCGCTGATCGCCGGCGGCGGAGTCGTGGCGCCCAAGAAGTCGGGCCGGCGCTCGGGCGGTCGTCCACGCCCCGGTCGGCTGACCCGGCTGGGGCCGCCGGCGGGTGCCGGCCGCTGGAGCCTGGTCCAGCCGCTCCTCGCTCCGGCCCCCACGTCGACCGAGGCTGCCCACGCGCAGGCGATGCAGATGCTCGAGCGGTACGGCGTCGTCACCCGCGAGGCCGTGTTGGCCGAGGGGGTGCAGGGTGGCTACGCCTCGGTGTACGGCGTGCTGAAGGTGCTCGAAGAGCGCGGCCGCGCCCGGCGCGGGTACTTCGTGGCCGGTCTCGGTGCCGCACAGTTCGCGCTCCCGGGCGCGATCGAGCGGCTGCGGGCGACCCGCGACGTCATCGATGTCGAACTCGACCCCGATCGCGCGCCGGCGCCGATCATCGTCGCGGCGACCGATCCGGCCCAGCCGTACGGCGCCGCGCTCGCGTGGCCGGTCACACCGGGCCGACCCGCCCGCAGCGCGAATGCGTTGGTGGTGCTGCGACAGGGTTCACCGCTCGCGTGGTTCGATCGTCGGAGTCACCACCTGGTGACGTTTCCCGACACCCGTACCGACCCGTCGTGGGCGGCCGCACTCGCCGGGCTGGTCGGCACCGGACGCGAGCGGAGCGTCGAGGTGCGCAAGGTCGATGGCGGTCCGGTGGGCGACGAGGTCGCCGAGATCCTCCGGTCGGCCGGCTTCGTCGACGGCTACCGC
Source organism: Ilumatobacteraceae bacterium (assembly GCA_033344875.1). Taxonomy (NCBI): domain Bacteria; kingdom Bacillati; phylum Actinomycetota; class Acidimicrobiia; order Acidimicrobiales; family Ilumatobacteraceae; species Ilumatobacteraceae bacterium. The sequence goes on from JAWPMO010000001.1 coordinate 4,243,669, forward strand.
GGGCTCGTGATCAGGAGCTGATCGTCAGCCGGCGACGAGTTGCTCGTCGGCGTGCACCGCCCGGTCGCGGCCCTGCTGCTTGGCCAGATGGACCGCATGGTCGGCGTGCTCGATGGCGTCTTCCAGTTCGTTGCCGACCCCGCCGGCGATGCCGACCGAGACCGTGACGTTGGCGCCGTTGGGGAGGTCGACCTCACGGGCGGCCTCGACGATGCGGTTGGCGACCAGACGGGCCTCGGCGGCGTCGGCGCCCGGCAGCAGCACGCAGAACTCCTCGCCGCCGTAGCGGTACACCACGTCGTCCATGCGCACGTGGTGCTCGAACACCGTTCCAAGGCGCTTGAGCACGTCGTCGCCGGTCTGGTGGCCGTACGAGTCGTTGACACTCTGGAAGTGGTCGACGTCGATCATGATCACCGAAGTCGGGGCATTGCCGGCTGCGGTCTGCAGGTCATGGTCGAGTCGGCGTCGGGTGGCGAGACCGGTCAGTCCGTCGCTCCAGGCGAGGGCGTCGAGTTCGCCGGGGTCGGTCCGACGCCAGAGCGTGTTGGCCAGCGCGGCGGCTCCGAGGATCAGGAGCGAGACGGCAGCGACCAGCAGCAGGGCGTACGACGGCCCGTTCGAGTCGTCGCCGCCGGCGGTGACGGCCGAGGGCGTCGCCGCGATGCGAACGAGGTCGTCGATCGCTGCCTGGTAGACCACGGGCTCCGGGACCACCGACACCGATGTGGTGTCGCCGGTAGCGAGGTCGGGGAGGCGTTCGAGGGTGGTCTCGATCGCCGGCGTCAACGAGACACCGAGATTGCGGAGCTGCACGAGCACCGACTGGCCCAAGCCGTCGACGGCGCGAAGTTGTGAGCGCACCGCGTCGAGTTCGGCGGGTGAGACGGCACCGGGGGACGTGGCTTGCTCGACCAGGGTCAGTTCCTCGGCGAGAAGATCAGCAGCATCGGTGGCGAGCGTGTGGATGGCTTCGTCGCCGCCGATCGACGCCTGCACGTGCCCGGCGGGGACCAGGGCGACCGCGGCGACGGTGGCAGCGAGAGCGTGGCGTAGGTTCAGCATCACCTTCAAGATCGGCCCGATCCAGCAAATCTTGAGTGTTTCCCGACGCACCCGCCGCACGGCGACCGCGGTCGGTGCCTCGGGCGGTCAGCTGGAGGGGCTGATGGCGCGGAGGCCGGCCCAGGCGAGATCGCTGACCTCGCGGGCGATGACGTCGGGGTCGAACCGCTCGCCGAGGCCGACGAGTCGGCGGCTGGCGCCCTCGGCGAGTCCGACGAGCGCGTGGGCCAGCGTGGTCCGATGCTCCGGCTCGAGATCGACCGAGATCAGCGGCGCGATCGCAGCGGCGGCGTCGTTGGTGATGCGGCGGACCTGGGCGCTGAACTCGCCGTCGTGTCGGGCACTGCCGCCGAAGAGCAGCATGAACTCGTCATGGCGGTGTGCCACCCAGCGGAAGTACGCCCGGAAGCCGAGTTCGGTCTGCTGCTTGCCGCTCGTGCTGTTCGCCGTCGCCTTCGCGATCGCTTCGAGCATGCGGTTGCCGACTTCTTCGAGGAGTGCGCTGTACAGGTCGCTCTTCGAGTCGAAGTGCTGGTACAGCACGGGTTTGGTGACGCCGGCCGCGTCGGCGATGTCGTTCATCGACGAGCCGAAGTAGCCGGATCGTCCGAAGACGTCGATCGCCACGTCGAGGATCTGCTCTCGGCGGGCATCGGCGGACAGGCGGGGCGTGTTCATGAGTTACCGCAGGGTAACCGATTCAGAAGCCACGTTCCACATCGTCGCGCTCGGCTGCTTTGACCGCATATCCGAGCACGATGCTCGGTGCGAGGAGCACGAACGAGACGACGAGGCAGCCCACGATCAGCGACGCCATCGTCGCCGTGAACCCGAACAGGAACGCCAGGATGAACAACGTCATCGCGAGTGCCAGCACGAGATAACCGACCCGGTTGGCGATCAGGGTCCACCGAGCGAAGTGTGCTCGTCGGATCCGGACGGGGTCGTCCGAGCGGGGCGTTGGCGAGGACGCGGTCATAGTCTGCGTAGATGGTACGGGTTGCGGAGCGTTCCGACATCGGTGCGGGTGTGTGGACGATCACACTCGATCGTCCCGAACGCCGCAACGCGGTCGATCATGCGACGCTCCTGCAGCTGCTCGATGCGCAACGAGCGCTCGCCGACGCCCGCGTGGTCGTGCTGACCGGTGAGCCGCCCGCATTCTGTGCCGGTGCCGATCTGACCGGCGTTGAAGCAGCGGCGTTCAACTCGGCCCTCGAGCGAGTGCTGCACGGGTTCACGACGATGGCGGGTCCGGTCATCGCAGCGATCGACGGCCCGGCTCTCGGCGCCGGCGCCCAGCTGGCCGCCGTCTGCGACCTGCGGGTGGCGACACCGGAGAGCATCGTCGGCGTGCCGGCCGCCCGACTCGGCCTGGTGATCGACCGGTGGACGATCGACCGGCTCCGCACCGAGTTCGGTTCGGCCACGGCGCGGGGCATGTTGCTCGCCGCCGAGACCTACACCGGTGAGCGGCTGCACGCGTCCGGTGCGGTGCACCGGCTCGGCGAGCTCGACGACGCGCTCGACTGGGCCGGCAAGATCGCGGCCCTCGCGCCGCTCTCCGTCGCTGCGCACAAGGTCGGTCTCGACCCCGTCCCGACGGCGGAGCACCGTGATCGATTCGAGGCGCTCCGCTCGGCGGCATGGGCCAGCGACGACGCGGTCGAAGGCAGAACCGCCTTCCTCGAGAAGCGTCGGCCCGAGTTCCGTGGTCGATAACGGCCTCGCGACCGCTCTGTGCGCGAGACTCTGAGGGTGTCGACCACCCACGACCACGATGCTCTGGCCGCCGCGCGCACGTCGGGCAACGTGCCCGACGTCGTGTTCCACTACAGCGAGGACGGCACGATCTCCCGGTTCGTACCCCACGTCCCGCAGACGAATCCGAGCCACCCGCCGGCGGTGTGGGCGATGGATGCGGACCACTCGCCGCTGTACTGGTTCCCTCGCGACTGCCCTCGCATCAGCGTCTGGGCCGACGACGCCGCACAGCGAGAGATCTTGCGCAACACGTTCGAGACCGACGCCACCCGCATCTGTGCCTGTGAGTCGCAGTGGGTCGACGGCATGCGCTCGGCCCGCCTGTACCGCTACACGTTCGACGGCGGTCAGTTCGCGCCCTGGACCGGGGCCGACGGTCAGTACATCTCGGGCGATGTCGTGACACCCCGGTCGGTCGACGTGCTCGACGACCTGATGGGGCTGCATGCGGCGGCCGAAGTCGAACTCCGGTTCACGCCCAAGCTCGGCACGCTCATGGACCGCATGCTGGCCTCGGGACTGCCGTTCAGCTTCGTGCGCATCCGCGACGCCCGCCGCTGACCCGTTCGGGCCCCGTCAGATGCCGGGCGGCAGCAGCCGGTTGACGTTCTGGTAGAAGAAGTACAGCGCGACCACGAACGGCACGACGCCGGCCACGAACCCGATCGAGGAGCGGCGGTATCGCTTGGCGAGTTGGTGGGCGAGGAGCGAGATGATCGTGAGCGCCGCTCCCCACAGTGCGATCTGCAGGAACGCGCCCCGGTCGTCGAACCAGCCCCTGCTGAAGGCATCGACCGGATCGGCGGTGGCTGCCGTGGCGTCGGCGAGTTCGTCGTCGGTGACCGCTCGTGGGTCGTCGTCATCCGTGTCGACAACGGCATCCTCGTCGCTCGCGTCGCGCGTCTGCTCGTCGCTCTGGTCCGGGGTCTGGTCCCCGGTCTGATCGGCCGGCCCGTCGGTCGTGTCGGTCGTGTCGGTCGAGTCGGTGGTGTCGTCCAGTGTGCCGAGCGCCGAGTCGGGCTCGGTGATCTCGATGTCGGCGCTGATCACCGGGTCGTCGCCGGGGAGCTGTTCGGCATCGTCTTCGTCGTCGAGGGTGTAGAACGTCGGAAGGCCGACGTTGGACGACTTCTCCGGGTTCAACACGCTGTGCACCACGATCCGTTGGCGGGCGGTGTACTTCGGGTGGCACGAGGTGAGCGTGAGCTCGGCGATGTCGGGGTCGCGGGTGGTGACGACCCAGTAATCGGATGCCGACACGACCTCGGTCGAGGTGACCTCGTAGACGAAACGATCGCCGTTGAGGAGGGTCGTGATGATCTCGTCGCCGGCTTCGAGCTGGTCGACGTCGAAGAACGGGGCACCGTACGTCGTGCGGTGCCCGGCGATCGCGGCGTTGCCGAGCTGGCCGGGCAGCGGCGTGTCCGGATAGTGGCCGGGGCCGTCCTTGAGGTCGTCGACTGCGACACCGGGCACGACGATGTCGTCGCGACCGATAGCGGGGATCTCCAGGCGGAGCAGGGGTTCGCCCCGGATCGGCTGGGGGATGGGTTCCTGGTCGACGACGTCGTCGGACAGATCGACCGGGACCGTGGTGGTGGTCGCCCCGGCGACGATGTCGGGGGCATCGGTCGTGACGGTCACGGCGGCAGCGCCGGTCGTCGGTGGCGTCGTCACCGGTACAGCGGTCGACGTCGGTGCCGAGTCGTCGGTGCGTTCGGCCAGGATCGAACTGAACCGGTCTTCGAGACGCTGTTGCGCCCGCGCCGTCTCGATGCCGGTGCCCCACAGCTGGTAGGCGACGAAGCCGAACATCAGCAGCCCGGTCACGATCAGCACCTTGCCGGCCGTGCCGACGTAGAACCGCCAGTCGTGCGGTTCGGGTGGACGGTCCCACCGGCTGACCCGTTCGCGCGGCCCACGTCGGAAGCGGCCGCCGGGCTCCGGAACGGAAGCGGCGTCGGCGGGCGCGTCGCCGTTCTTCGATCCGTCCGCCGAGAACTGTTCCGTCATGCAGGACACGCTACTGGCGGCGCGCCGGGGTGACCGGGCAGCCGCCGAGAGTGGGCGGTCGACGGGCGGGTGTACACCGATCTGTCGCCAGTAGCGTGGCGGAAGGCCTATGACGGACTCCGACGACGCTCGCCGCCCCGGTTCGAACGCCGTCGCGCTCGATCGGGTGGTGGCGGTGCTGGGCGGCTTCCCGGTCCTCGCCGAGGCGTCGCTCGACGTGGCGGTCGGCGAGATCGTGCTGCTGCGTGGGCCCAACGGGGCCGGCAAGACCAGCCTGCTGCGAGCCTGCGCCGGGCTCCTCCCGATCACCCGTGGCTCCGGGACGATCTTCGATCTCGACCTCGCGACGCAGCGCGAGGCGATCCGTCCACGCGTCGGGTTGCTCGGGCACCGCAACGGCCTCTACGCCGACCTGACCGTCGCCGAGAACGTTGCGTTCTGGGGTGCGACCGTCGGCGCGACCGCTCAGGAGATCGGTTCGGCAATGGACCGGATGGGGGTATCGGGCCGTCTCGCCGATGTGGCGGTTCGCAAGCTCTCGGCAGGGCAGAAGCGCCGCACCGCGCTCGCCTGCCTGGTCGCCCGGCGTGCCGAACTGTGGCTGCTCGACGAGCCGCACGCCGGACTCGACGCCGCCGGTCGTGACGAACTCGACGCGATCCTCCGCCAAGCGGTCGGGTCGGGTGCCACGGTGCTCGTCGCGAGCCACGAGCTCGAACGGGCGGGGTCGTTGGCCGATCGGGTCGTCGACGTCGTCGGAGGTCGGGTCGTGGAGGCGGGCGCATGACGTTCGCGGGTCGATGGCGGATCGCCCGACTGATCGCGGCGAAGGATCTCCGGATCGAGTGGCGCAGTCGAGTCCTGATCAACCAGGTGCTGCCGTTCGCCGGCGTCACGATGGTGATGTTCGCCTTCGCCCTCGACGCCACCAACGTGCTCGAACGGGTCGCCCCGGGCCTCGTGTGGCTCGCCACCCTGTTCAGCCTGCTGCTCCTGGTGCAGCGGGCGTTCGCGGTCGAGAACGACGACGGTGCACTCGACGCGCTCCGGGTCGCGGGCGTCGACCCCCTCGCGATCTTCTGGGGCAAGTCGCTCGCGCTGGCCGCCCAGCTCGCCGTGCTCGAAGCCGTCCTGATCGTGACCGCGGTGGTGCTGTACGGCGCGGTCGTCCCGTTGGGCGGCGTCGTCTTGTTGGTCACAACACTGCTGGCCGCCACCTGTGGGCTCGCTTGCGTCGGTACGCTGTACGGAGGCCTCACCGCCGGTCTCTCGGGCCGCGAGACATTGCTCCCGCTGCTCATCCTCCCGGTGGTGGCGCCCGTCCTGATCGGGGCGACACGAGCGGTGGAAGCAGCGCTCGGCACCGGCGGGGTGGCGCTCTCGGAGGGCTGGCCGTGGATCGGCCTGCTCGCCGTGTTCGCCGTCGCGTTCGGCGTCGGTGGTGCTCTGGCGTTCGGCCCGCTGATCGAGGAGTCCAGTTGACCGAGCAGCCCGATCGAATCGAAATGGAATGACGACGACCCCCACCGAACCGCTCGCCGACACCGCCGCCTCCCATCGGAGCGGTACCGGGACGCCGGCAACCCGTGTGATCGGCATCGCCGCCGTCGTCGCGATGGGATGGCTCATCGCGTTCGGGCTCGGCTTCTCACCGGCCGACCGCGACCAGGAAGAAGCGGTCCGGATCCTCTACGTGCACGTGCCGACCGTGTGGCTCGCCTATCTCGCGTTCATCGTCACGGCCGTGTGTTCCGGGCTCTACCTGTTCACCAAGAAGCACTCGCTCGGGTTCGACCGGGTCGCCGGAGCGAGCGCCGAGATCGGCGTCGTCTTCATGGCGCTCACGCTCGTCACCGGCATGCTGTGGGGTCGCATCACGTGGGGGGTGTTCTGGCAGTGGGACGCACGCCTCACCACCACGGCACTGCTGTTCGTCACCTACATCGGTTACCTCGCTGTCAGGAACCTCGAGGGCGGCCATCAGCAGCGGGCCAAGCGCAGCGCGATCATCGGACTGCTCGCCGTGATGGAGATCCCACTGGTGCACTTCAGCGTCGAGATGTGGCGCAGCCTCCATCAGGACGCATCGGTCGCCGACCCGACCGGCGACGTGAAGATGGATGGCCTGATGCTGTTCAGCCTGTTCGTCGGCGTCATCGCGTTCACGCTCCTGTACGTGTGGCTGTTGCTGCATCGCAGCCGCGGCATGGCGATGCAGGATCTCATCGACGATCGTGGGCTCGACCACGCGCTCGACGCACGTCGCTCCGAGGGGGTGACGGCATGACCGCCCTGATCGACAACGCCGGCTACATCTACGGCAGCTACGCCATCACGTTCGCGGTCGTCGGTGCCTTCGCCTGGCGAGCGGTGCGGCACGGCCGTCAGCTCGGCCGACGGATCGACGACGACGAGAAGTACTGGATGTGACATGAGCGACCTCACCCCCCGCACCGCCGGTGACCCGGGCGTACCCGCCCCTCGTCGCCGCAAGCTCCTCCCGATCATCGTGCTCGGCCTCGTGCTCGTCGCCGGTGGCGTGATCGTCACGCAGTTCCTGCGTTCGGCGGTCGACTACTACTGCAACGTCGACGAGATCGGCGAGCGGTCCGGGTGCGACGCCGACCGCCGGCTCCGGCTCCAGGGTGTGGTCGAGCGGGGCACGGTGGTCTCCGAGGCCGGCGACACCGCCTTCGACATCACGTTCAACGACGCCACCGTCTCGGTGTTCTACAACGGCGAACCCGGCGGCATCTTCAAGGAGTGCATCCCGGTGGTCGTGCACGGCAACTTCGACTCCGCGACCGACACGTTCCTCGGCGACCGCGTCGAGGTGAAGCACTCCGACGAGTACGTGGCCGTCAACGACGAGCGGCTCACCGAAGCCGACGATCTCGCCGACGAGTGCGACACCGGGTCGGTCTGATCACATGCTCGCGGTAAGCGTGAACGGCGCGCTCGGCCACGCCGGCCTGCTCCTGATGCTGGCCGCGTCGTGCGTCGGTGCGCTGTCGACCGGGCTGGCGATCGTCACCGGCAATCGGCGTGGGGTGCGCCAGGCCAGCAACTACGCCTGGTTGATCTTCGCCGGAGCGTTGGTGTCGGTGTTCGCGATGCAGCGGGCGTTGGAGATGCGCGACTACTCCATCGACTACGTGCAGCGCGTCGGGTCGGACACGACGCCCGGCGTCTACAACGTCGCAGCGATGTGGAGCGCACTCGAGGGTTCGATCCTGATGTGGGTGGTGGTGTTGGCCGCGTTCACCGCCGCCGTGGCGTGGCGATTCCGATCGAGGGCCGACGACGAGCTGGTCGCGTGGGCGCTGGTCGTCATGTTCGTCGTGTGCGCGTTCTTCGCCTTGATGAGCTTCGGGCCCGCCAACCCCTTCGCGGCCGGGCCCGACGTCGCACGAGGTTTCGACGGCCGAGGCCCGAACCCGCTGCTCCAGAACCACATCCTGGTGCTGTTCCACCCGCCGATCCTCTACCTCGGCTACGTCGGGTTCACGGTCCCGTTCGCGTTCGCGATCGCGGCGCTGATCACCGGCCGGGTCGGCGAAGGGTGGCTGCTCGAGACCCGTCGATGGGCGCTGTTCTCGTGGGGTTTCCTGACGATCGGCATCCTGCTCGGGGGCTGGTGGAGCTACGAGGTGCTCGGCTGGTCGGGCGTCTGGGCCTGGGACCCGGTCGAGAACGCCTCGCTGCTGCCCTGGCTGACCGGCACCGCGTACATCCATTCGGTGCTGGTCCAGCAGCGGCGGGGCATGCTCCGGGTCTGGAACCTGAGCCTGCTGGTGGCCACGTTCGCGCTCACGATCCTCGGCACGTTCCTGACCCGCTCCGGGATCATCAACAGCGTCCATGCCTTTGCGGCCGGCCAGGTCGACGGGTATCTCCTCGGCTTCTTCGCGGCCGTCACCGTCGTCTCGCTCGGCTTGATCGCATGGCGCGGCGATCGTCTCCGCTCGCCCGGCGTGATGGACTCGCCGGTCTCGCGCGAGGGGGCGTTCCTGGCGAACAACGTGGTCTTCACCGTGTTCGCGTTCGTCGTGCTGCTCGGCACCGTCTTCCCGCTGATCGTCGAGGCGGTGCAAGATCGGCGCACCGTCGTCGGTGCGCCGTACTTCAACAGCCTGTCGATGCCGATCGGCATCGCGCTGTTGTTCCTGATGGCGGTCGCCCCGGTGCTGCCGTGGCGCAAGGCATCCGAGGAGTTGCTGCGCACCCGGCTGTTCTGGCCCGCCTGGTGTGGCGTCGGGGCGCTCGCGCTCGCGGTGTCGCTCGGTGCCGACGGGCTGTCGCCGCTGATCGCGATCGCCCTGTCGGGATTCGCGGCCGGGGCCGCACTCCGACAGATCGTGCTCGCCACCCGGCGTCAGGGTTGGCGGGGGCTCATCGGCCGCGCCAACGGCGGCATGATCGTGCACCTCGGCGTGATCCTCGTCGCGCTCGCGCTCGTGACGTCGAGCGCGTACACCGAGTCGACGGTGCTTGCGCTCGAGGTCGGCGACGAGGTCGAGTGGAGCGGTCACACGTTCGAGCTGTTGGAGGTCTTCGCCGAGAGCGACGCTCGGAGCGAGGCCGTCCGCGCCGACGTCCGGCTCGACGGCGGCCAGGCGTACGCCCCGGCGTTCACGACGTATCTCCAGATGGGCGAGACGCTGCCGACGCCCAGCGTGCGCACCGGTCTGACGCACGACGTTTACCTCACGATCGCCGGCACCAACGTGCCGGCGGTCGGTGCGCAGCAGGTCGACATCGAGGTGTTCAAGAAGCCGCTGATCCTGTGGATGTGGGTCGGCGGTCTGTTGATGGCGGTCGGGACCGTGCTGTCGGCGTTCCCCGGCAACCGCCGCCGGAACCCGCTCGACCCGGTGTCGGCCCGGGTCCCGCTCGATCGCTCCGGTACGACCGGGACGCCGTCGGCCGACGAGCGGGCGACCGACGCAGTGCCCGCCGCTGCGCCAGGATCGGTCGACACGACGCCCGAGGTGGTGACCCATGACTGACTCCGAGACCTCCGATCTCGCCGCCGATGTCGGTGCCGGCGATCCGCCGACGCGCCGCGGTCGTGTCGCGCCGCTCGTCGTCGGCGCCGTGGCGATCGTCGTCGTCGGGCTCTTCGTCATCCTCGTCGGGGCCGATTCGTCGTCGGGCCAGTCGGCGCGGTCGCCGCTGCTGGGCAATCCGGCGCCGGCCGTGTCGGGTGAGTACGCCGACGGCACCACGTTCGAACTCTCTCGACGCAAGGGCAGCTGGGTCGTGCTCAACTTCTTCACCCACAACTGCGTGCCGTGCATCCGCGAACACTCCGAGCTGATCGAGTTCGTCGAGCAGCAGCGGTCGCTCGGCGTCGACGGCGCCGAGTTCTACTCGATCGTGCGCGACAGCACGCAGGACGAGGTCGACGAGTTCTTCGAGCAGCGCGGTGGCGACTGGCCGATCGTGTACGACACCGACTTCGAGTTCGTGAACCGGTTCGGCGTCGCGCTCGTGCCCGAGACCTGGATCATCGACCCCAACGGGTTCGTTCGGCGACGCTTCATCTCCGAGGTCGAAGCCGAGCCGCTCAGCCAGGTGTTGCAGGCGTTGCGTGAGGGCGCAGCATGAATCGCTCCGAGCTCAACCGGCGGGCGAAAGGATGGCCGGGCTGGATCGTGCTGGTGTTCGTCGTCGTCGGTCTCGTCGCGTTCGGCGCGACCCGTGACACCGGGCCGCGCACGCCCGACGAGCGGATCGAGTCGATCTCCAAGCGGCTCGCGTGTCCGGTCTGTCAGGGCGAGAGCGTGTACGAATCGCGCAACACCGCGTCGAACCAGATTCGTGTCGCCGTCCGCCAAGCGGTGAACGAGGGCATCCGGAGCGACGAGCAGATCATCCAGGACATCACGGTCAACTACGAGGGGGAGGAGCTGCTCGTGCCGACGGCCGACGGGATCGAGGCGCTGGCCTGGGCCCTGCCGGCGACCGCCTTCGTGGTCGGTGTGGCCGGGTTGACCGTGGCGTTCCGTCGCTGGCAGCTCGCCGCTCGCCGTCTCGGCGCAGCTACCGATGACGACTACGAACTCGTCGCTGCCGCGCTCGACGAGCATGCCGATGAATCCTGACCGGTTGGCGGCGCTCGAAGAGGAACGCCGCTTCCTCCTGCGTTCGCTCAACGACCTCGAGCGCGAGTTCGAGGCCGGTGACGTCGACGACGTCGACTACCGGGCGTTGAAGGACGGGTACACGGTGCGGGCCGCTTCGACGCTCCGAGCGATCGACGAAGGACGCTCCGCGCTCCCGCCCCGCCCTCCGGTGAACTGGCCACGGCGCATCGGCTCGGGAGCGTTCGTGCTGCTGCTGATCGGCGTCGTCTGGTGGGCGTTGAGCGCATCGTCGGCGCAGCGATTGCCTGGCCAGGAGATCACGGGCGATCCGGTCAACGAGCGCCAGCTCGTGCTGGCGCAGGCCCGTGCGGTGCAGTCACAGCAGCCGGCGGCCGCCGCCGCACTGTACGAGCAGGTCCTGGACGACGAGCCCGACAACGTCGAGGCGCTGACCTACCGTGGCTGGACACTGACCCTGTCGGTGTTCGGCGAGACCGACTCCGCCGTGATCGACGAAACGTTGCGCGAGGCGGTCGACCTCATGGCCGACGCGATCGAGATCGACCCGACGTATCCCGACCCGCACTGCTTCCTGGGCATCGTGCAGGGGCGCTTCCTCGGACAGGCCGAAGCCGCGCTGCCGTTCATCGACACCTGCCTCGAGCTCGACCCTCCCGCCGACATCCGCGGCCTGGTCGAAGCGTTCCGGGAGTCGATGAGCGATGCCGCGACGGCCGACGAATAGGGTGCTCGCATGACCGGGGCACCGCCACCGCCACCGCCGCCGGGTGGGACGCGTCCGCCGATGCCGCCACCGCCGCCCGGCGGGGCACCGCCGCCGATGCCGAACCACGGCGGTGCGCCGGCCGGTCGCAACGGTCTGGCCGTCGCCTCGCTGGTGCTCGGCATCCTGTCGATCCCGCTGTGCTTCGTGTTCCTGCCGGCCGTACTCGCCGTGGTGTTCGGTGGCATCGCACTCGGGCAGATCAAGTCGAACCCCGGCCAGGCGGGTCGCGGTCAGGCGATCGCCGGGTTGGTGCTCGGTGCGATCTCGCTCGCGATCGTGCTGCTGGCGATCGCGGCCGTCGGCTCGGCGACGTTCGAGTTCGAGACGACGATGCTCGCGTCTCGCTGACGCCGAGCCGGCGACCGTCCGCTCAGCAGAGCAGCATTTCGGCGAGGATCTCGCCGGCGGCGTCGCTGATCTCCGGATCGCCCTGGAGGCCGGCGTCGGCCATCGCCTCGGCGTCGTCGTCGCTGATGTCCTGGGCGAGGTCGCGGATGCAGTCGGAGTCGGGTGATGCCCCGGCGTCGTCGGCGGCCTCGATCAGCATGTCGGCGACCTGATCCTGGTCACTGCCGCCACCGCCGCACGCGGCGAGGGTCAACCCGGTGACGAGCGCGATCGAGCGTGTGTGCTTCTTCATGTTGTCTCCTGTTGCTGTGGTGGGGGATCGGGGCGGCGTCAGCCGCCGAAGGCGGCCGGGTCGACGCCGCACGTCTCGGTCGAGGCGACGAGGGCCGCGCCGGTGGCGTCGGCTGCCGCATCGTCGAGCGAGTCGAGTTCGACGAGTCCACCGTCGTCGACGAGGACGTCGGCACCGAGCGCATCGACGATGAGTTCGGCGACGCACGTGGCGCTGGCGGCGTCGAGTCCGAACGTCGTGGCGACTTCGGTCGACATCAGGTCGACCGCGAGATCGCGGTCACCGACGCCGGCATCCTCGCCGGAGTCGGTGCTCCCGGCGTCGGTGCCGCCCGAGACGGCGTCGCCGGACATCGGCAGGATCACGGCGGCGAGATCGCCGGCGGCCGAGCCGTGGAGCAGGATGTGCACTCGCTCGCCCGCCGCCGCGTCGAACGCGAACGGGCCGTCGGTCGGCTCGGCGCACTCCTGGTCGTCGTTGCTGTGGATCGAGAACGACGAGACGCCGGTCAGATCGAACGGCAGGGTCTGGTTGCCACCGATCAGGATGCTGCCGCCACCGATCGGATCGACACATCCGGGCGTGCCGTCGATCGACAGGCGGAGTCCGAAGTCGGTGTCGCCGACGGCGATCGCGGTCACGACGGCGGTCTCCAGCCCGGGCTCGGGCAACGGCATCTCGTTGCCGTTGCCGCGCCGGTCGACCGGCTGTTCCCACAGGTCCATCGCCGAGGGCCCCGAGAACTCGTCGTCGTACAGCACCACGGTGTGGACGGGCCCGTCCTCGGGATAGCCCGTGAGGACCGCGATCAGGTGATCACAGTCGACGACGCAGGTCGGGTCGCCGGCACCCGCGGTCGTGATCACGTACGAGCCTCCTTCCGGGGGCGCCGCGAAGTCGCTGGTCGCGCCGGGAGCGAGGCCGGTCTGGATCTCGAATCCCTCGAGCAGGCCGGTGGTGCGGACGTAGACGTCGACCGGTTCGTCGAGCAGGTTCACGGCGCGGAACTCGATGTCGCCCGCGTCGTAGGTGCCAGAAGGTGCGTCGGTCGTGTCGGCCGCCGGTTCGTCGGTCGCGGTGTCGGCGCCCGAGCCCTCATCGGACGTGTTCGGAGCGTCGGCGGACGAATCGGCGGCGGTCTCGTCCGCCGTCGCCTCGGCCGGTTCGGCCGGTTCGACCGAGGTGTCGTCGTCGCCGCCTCCGCACGCGGCGACCAGCAGGCCGGCGGCCGTGAGCAGGGCGATTCGGGTCGGAATTCGTGTCATGAAGGTCCTCTTCGGTGCGCGCCGCGGCTCACTTGAGTCTCACATGAGTTCCGCCGCATCAAACGTGTACGTCACCCAACCTCGTGACACCGTGCCCGGTGGTCCGGGAATTTGTCGGCGGGCTCAGACGACCGGTGGCGGCCACACGGTGGCGTGCACGATGTCGCCCTTCTTGTTGCGCTTGAGCACCCAGACCGCTGCCTTGCGCCAGTCGGGAGGCGTGTTCATCTTCATGCCCCGTCGGCCGAGCGCCTGCATCGTGGCCGGGATCATGTCGCCGTGCGTCGACAGCACCGAGCCGCCGGGCAGCTCTCGGAGGAGTTCGAGCACCGGTTCGAACGGCTCGTCCTCACACAGGCGCTGGTCGACCTTCACCTTGGTGTCGGTCATCGCGCCGAGCGGCTCGAGCGTCTGGATGCAGCGCACGTACGGGCTGCTGACCAACTTGGTCGGACCGAGCTTGGCGATTCGTTTCCCCACCAGCTCCGACTGCTTCCAGCCCTTCTTGCTGAGTGGCCGTTGCAGGTCGTCGTCGGTCCACAGCCGGCGCTCACCGGCCTTGGCGTGGCGAACGACGTACAGGTGTGCCATTCAGGCCCTCGATTCTCCGGTGAGTCGACAGTGGCGGCGGGTCAGGCCGCGCACGAGCAGGACGTAGACGATCGCTCCGGCGACGGAGACGGCTGCACTGACGATCGCTGCGCCCTGACCGTCGAGCACCTGCTGTGCCATGTCGCGCTCGGATGCACCGAGGGAGAGTCCGCCCGCGCTCTGCCCGACGAGCAGGCCCAGCGGCACGAGGCTGTAGAGCACGAACCACAGCGGGATCAACGGACTGGTGCGGGAGGCCCGCCAATCTCCACCGACGGGGACGGTGGGGTCGGCCGATCTCCACAGTTCGCGGAACATGAGTGCCGGGATCACGAACAGCAGCGGCGGGAGGAACCAGCCGCCGATCGCCCAGCCGGGCGCCCACGTGCCGCCTCGGTGGAGTGTGCGATGGTTGCGCGCCATCCGGAACATCCAGACCATCGTCAGGACGGCGGTCGCAACGGTCGCGACACCCTGGAGGACGCTCATCAACAGGTACGGCGCCGCCCGTTCGACGAACTCCTCGGCGGTGATGGTGTCGTCGAGGAGGTCGCGCGCGTCGTCGCGAGCTGCCCGCGACGCCCAGACCGACACGATCGAGAGCGCGGCCGTCGCGATCGTGAGGATGATGGTCGCGTTCGCGAGCTTGCCGACGTGTCGAAGTGCACCCGACCCGACGGGGACGTTCGGTGTCGCCCGTCCGCCCGGAGGGGCCATCAGGCTCGGAGGAGGAGGTGGCGGCGGAGGGGGTGGTGAAGTGGGTGGCGGCGGCGGTGGGTTCGGAACGGTGCCGCCCGGGTCGGGCGGCGGCGCGTGCGTCACGGCCGCGACGGTAGCTGCCGGACGGGACCTGGCGAAACTTCCTGAACGATTCGTCAGCCCCAACCCATGGCGTGCAGTTCGTCGTCGTCGATACCGGCCGCGTGGGCGATCTCGTGGATCACGGTGACGTAGATCTCTTCGGTCAGGTCGTCGATGTCGTCGCACACATCGCAGAGCGCCGCCCGGTAGATCGAGATCACGTCGGGTGCCTCGTCACCGATCCGCTCGGTGTGCGGTGTGCCCTCGTACAACCCGAGCAGATCCGGCTCGTCCGGGTTGCGGTCGTGCACCTGGATGACGACGTTGTCGAGCACGGGGTGCAGTTCGTCGGGCAGGTCGTCGATCGACTCGGCGACCAATCGCTCGAACTTGTACCGGGGCAGCAACTCCATGCGCCACAGTCTGCCCTGTCGGATGCCGGCCACCCCCGATGTGACCGCCGCGGAACCCGTGGTCAAGAGAAACACAACCGCCCGGTTGGCCCGTTCCTAGACACGTCGCGAACCAGGAGGGCTGAGCGGTGATCGGTTCGTTCGAGCGCAAGGCGCGGTGAGCCCGAGTTGTCTTGGGACAACGAGCGGCGAGACGCAACGCCGCGATCGGGCGAACCGGCGCCGCTCAGGGTCAGATGACTTTGAGTTGGGGGGAGAAGATCTTCTTCGGCTTGAGTTCGACGGCGATCCGTTCGGCGATGGCGCGGAATGCCTGCGCCGACTCGCTGTCGGGGTCGACCGCGGCGATCGGACGCCCCTCGTCGCCACCCTCGCGCAAGGCCGGCACCAGCGGCAGCTGGCCGAGCAACGGGATCCCGAGTTCGTCGGCGAGCTCTTGGCCGCCGCCCGACCCGAAGATCTCGTACTGCTTGCCGTCGTCGCCGGTGAACCACGACATGTTCTCGATGATGCCCTTGACCGGGAGGTTGACCTTCTCGGCCATCGCCGCCGAGAGGCGGGCGACCTTCTGGGCCGCCGGCTGCGGCGTGGTGACGACGTAGACCTCGCCACGGGGCAGGTACTGCGCCAGGCTGATCGCGATGTCGCCGGTGCCCGGCGGCATGTCGATCAGCAGGAAGTCGGGCTCGTCCCAGTAGACGTCGGTGAGGAACTGCTCGAGCGCCTTGTGCAGCATCGGGCCTCGCCAGATGACGGCCTCGTTCTCGGGGGCGAAGTAGCCCATGGAGATACACCGCACACCCCACATCTCGGGTGGCACGAGCATCTGGTCGATCACGGTCGGCGGCCGGTCGGTGCCGAGCATGCGGGGGATCGAGTAGCCGTAGATGTCGGCGTCGACGACGCCGACGGTGTGGCCCATCTGTGCCAGGGCGACGGCGAGGTTGGTGGTGACGCTCGACTTGCCGACGCCTCCCTTGCCCGAGGAGATCAGCAACGGACGGGTGCGTGAGCCCGGCTGGGCGAACGGGATCTCGCGACCTTCGGCGTGGCCGTGGGCCTGGTGGGCGCCGGCCGTGCCGCCCGCGTCGCCGTGGAGTGTCTTGCGGAGCGCCTCGCGCTCGTCGTCGGTCATGACCGTGAACTCGAGGTCGACGGAGCTGACCCCGTCGAGCGTCTGCGCGGCGCCGGTCACCCGATCGGTGATCTCGGCGCGGAGCGGGCAGCCGGCGATCGTGAGTGCGACGAGGATGTGAGCGGTGCCGTGTTCATCGAGCTCGGCCTGCCGGAGCATCCCGAGGTCGACGATCGAACGGTGCAGTTCGGGATCCTGCACCGGGCGAAGTGCTTCGACGAGCTGTGGGTTCATACGGGACCATCCTGTTCGATGCGAGGGAGGGAGCGCCGGCGAGCGACCGGCCGGCTTCGGCCCGGGTGGCCGAGGAACGCCGTCATCCATCCAGTCTGGCGACCACGCCCGGCATTTACACTACGGCGGTAGTAGAATCTCCGCATGGGCACGAACGCCGGGTTCACCGCCACCGTGTCGGCCATCACCGACGCCTTCGGCGACCCGACGCGTCGCAGCATCTACCTGTTCGTGCGCGACCACGGCGGTGCCGACGGTTCCACCACGGCCGCGGTCGCCGACGAGGTCGGGGTCCATCCCAACGTGGCACGCCACCACCTCGACAAACTCGCAGCCGGCGGCTACCTCGAGGTCCACACCGGCAAGGTCGCCGGCGGCGGTGCCGGACGCCCCTCCAAGCGCTACTCCGCCGTGGCCGGGGCGATCACCGAGTTCCCGGTGCGCAGCGACGATCTCGTGTTGTCGCTGCTCGGTCGCGCGCTCACGAAGCTGTCTCCGGGCGTCGCCGAGGAGATGGCCGAGGAGATCGGCGCCGAGTACGGCCGCGCGATGGCTGCCGGGCTCAACGGCGACGCCCTCGAACACGGCAGCCGCTCGATGCGGTCGGCGATCCAAGCGGTCGCCGATGCGCTCACCGCGCATGGGTTCGCCGCTCATGCCGAGAGCCGCAACGACCAACTCCGCATCATCAGCGACCACTGCCCGTTCGGTGACGTCGCGATCGACCACCCCGTGATCTGTGCCGTCGATCGCGGCATGGTGCGCGGGATGCTGAGCGAGCTGACCGACGCGGCCTTCGGCGACGTCACCACCGAGTCGAGCCTCCCGGCCGGCGACACGTTCTGCAGCACCGCCGTCTGAACCGGCCGGCGCGTCAGCTGAGCGAGAACAAGACCTCGGCCAGTTCGGCCGGTCGATTCTGCGGCACCATGTGGTTGCTGTCGATCTCGTGGTACCGCCACGCAGGGTGATCGCGTGCCCGATCGGCGGCCTCCCAGAACGGATCGGGCCGATCGCTCGTCCGCTCGTCCCGGGTGGCCTTGACGTAGGTCAACCCGACCCCGATTTCCTCGAGCGGTCCGGCGAGACGGACCGGTTCGGTGAAAGTGCGCACCGGCTGGGCGGTGCGGCGAGGTTCCCCGAACGTCGCCTCGGCCGGGTCGTCGAACGACCGCGGGCTCGGTGGGATCGACCAGGAGGGGTCGACACCCGGAGGTCCGTCGTGGGGGAGCCCGCCGATGTCGGCCACCGACTGTCCGTCGGTCGGGACGAACGCGTCGAGGTAGACGAGTTCGCGAACACGGTCGGCGATGTGGGTGAGCGCTCCGGTGACGACCATCCCGCCGTACGAGAACCCGAGCAGCACCAGATCGTCGAGATCTTCGTAGACGACCTGGTTGACGACGTCGTCGACGTGAGTCGTGAGTCCGATCTGGGGGCTGATGAGGTGAACCCGTTCGCCGATGCCGGTGAGCGCCGGCGTGAACACGGCGTGTCCGGCCGCGTGCAGCAGCGGCCGCACGGAGCGCCACGTGTGAGCGCCACCCCAGGCGCCGTGGACCAACACGTACGTCGTCATGTGTTCATCTGAGCACGTTCGCGCCCGGGCAGCCAGCGAATCACCAGGAACCCGCTCATGGCGAGTGCGCCCAACACGACGAAGTGTCCGCGGGTCGGGTCGTCGCCGTCCGACATCATGCCGATGACCACGAAGGCGAGCATGCTCACCGTGGCGCCGCCGAACCCGCGGACGCTCGTCACGGTGGCGCGGGTCGACGCCGGTGCGCGCTCCTGCAGACGGGCGTCGATGGCGATCCAGGTCGCCTCGAGTGCCCCGTACCCGACGGCGATCAGCATCAGGGTCCAGACCGAATCGGTCAGGAAGGCGATCGTGGTCACGCCGACACCGCCGACGAGCAGCCATCCCAGGACGTGACCGCTGAGGTCGGTCCGGCGGGCGGCGAGTTCGCCGCCGGCGAGCAGCCCGAGCCACACCACGAACACGATGACGGGCGCGGCGGAATCGTCCGCACCCCGGGCGCGGGCGAGCAGCGGCACGTACTCGTCGAGGATGAACAGTCCTTCCAACATCGCGCCGACGACCACCAGCCGGGCGATGATCGGGGTGTGGCGGGCCGCACCCATCCCGTCTCGTAGCGTGCGCCACCAGGCACCGAACCGACCGGCGGTCGAGTCGAGGTCGGACAGGATCGGTCCGGCCACGGGTCCCGCACCGACCGACGCCTCGACGGGCCGAGGTGGGGGGTCCGTGTCGACGACCCATCGGACGTCGGGGAGGGTCATCACGCCGGTCACCGAGCCGGCGTGGGCGGCGACGGTGATCCAGCCGAGTGCCACGAGCGAGGCGTCGACCTGGAGCAGTGCGGCACCCAGCAGCGTGCCGCCGGCGATGCCGAGGTGACTGAACTGGCCGATCCGCGCCATCGTGCGTTGGTAGTCGGCGGCGTGCCCGACCGCGGTCAGCTCGTCGTGGATCAGTGCTTCCCACGATCCGCTGGCGGCAGCGTCGTGCGCCGCCCACAGGGCGGCACCGATGAGCACGCCGGTGAACGTCGGCCACACGAGCCAGACGCCGATGCCGACGGCCCGGGTGCCGAACGCGGCGGCGAGCAGGTGTCGCCGATCGACCCGATCGGCGAGCGCGCCGCTCGGGATCTCGAGCACGAGCGCGAAAACCGCCCACAGGACGAACGCCGTCGAGATCTGTGCGGTCGTGATGCCGTTGTCGTTGAACCAGAGTGTGTAGACCGCGTAGAGCGGTCCGAACTCGTCGATGAACGAGAGCGCGTACAGCCGCCCTCGCAGCTTCGACGGGCCCATCTCAGCGAGGGGCGTCGACGCGCCCGAGGTCGTTGTTGCACCCCACGGTCGTCAGTGTCGCCGTTGGGCGTGCCCCGTGTCGACCCGGTTCGATGGGTGAGCGATGGCGCGGCCGACACCGGCCGCCGCCCTCAGCGTCGTGTTGCCCCGGGTGTTCGACTACCTGATCGCGTGGGCGGTGATGCCGTCCGGGTCGGCGCCTCCCCCGATGGCGTGCGGTGTCGGGCTGGGCCGCAGCACTGTCTCGGCTCCGTCAGACCGGGGGTGCCGGATCGGGCACCGTGGGTGCCGGTCGGGCCGGAGTCGGCGTCGGGGGCGCGGGCGTCGGCTGCGGTGCCGGTCGCGTCGGCTCGGCGGGCGACGGCTCGGTCGGGTCCGGGACCGGCGGAGCAGGCTGATCAGGGGGGAAGATCTCGGTCGGCGGCTCGTCGGGCAGACCTGGAAGGGGCGATGTCGAACTCATCGGACGACCAACACGGGGCACGGGGCATGGTCGATCACGTAGCGACCGACCGACGGGTCGAACAGGCGGTCCCAGAAGCTGCGGTCGTGGGTGCCGATCACGATCACGTCGGCGTCGTGTTCGGCTGCGTGTTCACAGATCGTGGCACCCGGCGCTCCGGTCTCGACGTCGGTGTCGACCACTTCGGGGAGTCGTTCGGCAGCCTCGGTCGCCGCGTGTTCCGCCGCGGCCTGGGCGGCTTCGAGTTGCATGTTCATGTCGGCGGCGGTGGGCATCGCGACGGCGCCGTACCCACCGACGAAGATCGGTGCACGGTCGCCGACACTGAGCACGCTGTAGGTGGCGTCGGGCCCGAAGAATCCGTATGCGGTGTCGACGGCGTGGCGCGATTCGGCGGTGTCGTCGACGGCGATCAGGACGTTCATCGTTCTCCTCCTCCCGACGCGCCGGCCGGCGCGTCGTGCGCTGCGCGCGTACCCGCCCTGCCCGCTGCCGAAACGTGGACGGACGACCCTGCCGGCTCGCGTCAGCCGAGCGCTTCGGGGTGCGGTGGTGAACCCTCGACGAGGTCGACGGGCACGCCGTCGACCTCGCTGGGGAACAGTTCGCCGTCCGGCACCTGTTCGGGCGGGAGCAGGCGCTCGACCGTCACCCGGATCCCGACCTCGTCGGTCGGCGCACCCTCGCTCCATCGGCGAGCGACCGCGACCGACACCACGCCGTGTCGATCGAGCCACTCGGTCAGGACCGGAGCGAGTGCCGCCTGGGCGGCGAGGGTCGGATCGGGTGCCGGGTGCGTCATGACTCAGCTCGTGACCCCAAGTATGCCGCGATGAGCTGAGCCAGCTGGTGCGGGTCCACCCCGTCCGTCGCGTGGGTTCGGTGGTCGCAGCTGCAGCCCCCGCCGGTCGTCTGCCCGCCGAGCAGGCCGCCGAGTCCGCCGAGCAGACCACCGATGTCGCCGAACGGGCCTCGCGGACGGAACGGGCCCGGGTCGGGGATCGGGAGCCGCGGCCAGCGGAACACGCCCTCGCAGATCCACGGGTAGCGGTCACAGAGGTCGAACAGCGGTGGTCGACACAGCACCGGGAGGAACGAGAAGTTCAACTCGGTGGCGATCGGTCCCATCGGGCTGCAGATGGCGTTCTCGGCCATCGGCGAGGGGTTGGTCTCGCCCGCGAAGTGCAGGCCGATCGCACGGTTGTTCGACTGGTTCATCCACACGCTGCCCGAGTCGCCACCCTTGCTGACCTCGTAGTCGACCGACGGCCAGGGCGGGCGTGGCACGATGTGGATCTGGTCGCTGAAGGCCACGACGCCGGGGTCGCCATAGTTGATCGACACGCTCATGCTGACCCCGTCGACGACGCCTTCCGTGATCGCCGTGGTCCGCCCCGACTTCACTACGTTCATGCCGAGGGTCGGGGTGTCGATGCCGCCGATGGTGCCGAGCCCGAGGATCTCTCGCGAGTGGCCACGCGCTCCGTTGAGCGTCGCCACCGCGGCGTCCATCCTCGAGTCCAGCACCATCGACGAGAGCTGGGCCACGGCCTGGGTGCCGCCGTCGTATTGACCGGGTTGGAGGATGTCCTCGCCGATCGCGGCGGACGATGCGCCCGCGAGCACGTGCCAGTTCGACAGGATCATCGGCTTGCACGTCGTCCGGTCGAAGACGATGGCGCCGAGCGTCCCTGCCGTGATGCGCGGGTTGCCACAACTGATGCCCCCGATGAGCGGGTCGAGCGCGGTGGTGCGGCTGACCTCCTCGAGCGCAGCGGCATCGTCGTAGTCGAGCACGGTCGGTGCGTTCGACGGTCCGTAGGTCGCTTCGATCACGTCGACCGGGAAGCCGCCGAACCGCTTGGGTGTCTTCCCGGTCTCGTTGAACACCTCGCTCCTGGCCAACTCGGCTGCCGGGACCTTGCGGCCAACGTGCACGCGCAACGCGACCGTGTCGGTGAGTTCTTCGTTCTTGATCTTGAATCCGACGTCGACCGCGGTGACCCCCGGTCGTCGGAGCCAATCGCGTCGGACGGAGTCGAGCGCCTCGATGGCGTCGTCGACCTCCTGGTTCTTGGGTCGCTTCGGCATGTCACACTTCCTTCTGTCGCAACGAGCCGGGAATCGACCCGCACTGCACAGAGCGATGCCTCACGCACGAGATACCTCAAGAGTGTCAACGCTTCGCGAATGCCCGATTCACTCGCGTTGCCTGGCGTACTCGAGCGCGCGCTCCATGACGTCAGGGCCGGCCTTGGCGACGCTGCCGGTGTCGAACGGTGGCTGTGGGTCGTACTCGATCATCAGCTGGGCGGCTTCGGCTGCGATGCGATCGAACAGCACCTCGACCAGCCGGAGCGCCATGTCGATGCCGCTCGACACGCCGGCCGCGGTGATGATCCGCCGGTCGAGATGTTCGACCACCCGCTCGGCGGTCGGGGTCGCACCCTGTGCCTCGAGCGCGCGGTAGGCGCCCCAGTGCGTCGTGGCCGTGAGCCCGTCGAGGAGTCCGGCCGCGCCGAGTACCAGCGAACCCGTGCACACCGACGTCGTGAACATGGTCGTCTCGTGTGCGGTGCGAATCCACTCGAGCACGCGCTCGTCGTCCACGAGCGCACGCGTGCCGACCCCACCGGGGAACACGATCACGTCCGGCCGTGGCACGTCTTCGAAGGTCGCATCGCGGATCAGGCCGAGGAGCCCGTTCTCCGAACGCACCTCGCCCCGTTCGTGGCCGATGAACGTGATGTCGATCTCGGGGATGCGCTGGAGGACGTCGTACGGTCCGATCGCGTCGAGCACGGTGAGGCGGTCGAAGAGGGGGATGACGGTCTGGATGCTCATGCGGGGCTCCGTTCGGGTGAGGTTCGGCGGAATCGCCGCCGGTACTGGTCGGGTGAGGTGGACAGGCGGCGGGCGAAGGTCCGACGCATCGTCTCGGCGGTGCCGAATCCGCAACGCGCGGCGATCACGTCGGTCGTCTCGGTCGTCGTCTCGAGTGCTCGACGTGCGGCTTCGAGTCGCACCGATGCGATGTACTGGGCGGGGGTGACCCCGATCTGTTCCGTGAATCGACGGGTGAAGTGCCGTTCGCTCATCCCGACGCGCTCGGCGAGGACGGGGATCCGATGATCGTCACCGGGCGTGGCGTCGATGAGGTCCTGGGCGTGACGAACCGGCTCGAGTTCGGCCCGCTCGGTCCAGACCGGCGCGGCGAACTGGCTCTGGCCACCGGGACGGCGGAGGAACATGACGAGCCACCGTGCCACCGTCTGCGCGACCTCGGTGCCGTGATCGTGCTCCACGACGGCGAGCGCGAGGTCGATCCCGGCGGTCACCCCGGCAGAGGTCCACACGTCGCCGTCGCGGAGGTAGATCGGGTCGTCGTCGACGTCGACGAGGGGGAAGCGGCGTGCGAGCGCCTCGGAGCGCGCCCAGTGGGTTGTCGCCCGCCGCCGGTCGAGCAGACCCGTCGCCGCGACCACGAACGCGCCAGTGCAGATCGCGATCGTGCGGTCGGCGCGCCGGGCGAGATCGGCCACGGCGTCGACCATCGCCGGATCGTTCGACGCGGCACGGGTGCCGGAGCCGCCGGGGATGGCGAGGGTGCCGATCCGATCCGGGAGTCCGGCGACCGGTTGGGTCACGACCTGCAGACCACTCTCGCTCGTCACCGGACCGCCGGTGAGCGAGACCACCGTCGAGTGGTATCGGGCGGCGTCGGGGCGGACGTCGGCGAGCACGGCGTTCGCTCCGGCGAAGACGTCGTGTGGCCCGGTGAGGTCGAGCGTCTGGATCCCGTCGAAGACCACGAAAGCGACGTGGTGGGGCCTCGGTTCGGTCATGTGGCCATCGTCGTCCGATCACGAGATGGCGTCAACGACACCGTCCCCACGATTTCGGCCACTCCGGACGATGTGCCCGGAGTGCGGTCAGACGATGACGAGACCTGCCGTCCGATGGCGGCCGGCCGGATCGACGCCGGCGGCGGAATTCGCTGGCAGCGGTCGGGTCAGTCCCAGATGGCCAGGCGCGTGTCGTAATCGAAGAAGTGGGCGTTCTCGGTCGCGACGGCGATCTGGGCGGTTTCGCCCATGCGGACCGTCGACCGGGGGTTGAAGCGACCGACGGCGTTGGCAGCGGTCTCGCCGCCTGCTTCTTCGACGGCATCGGGGTCGCCGGAATCGACCGTGGTGGCATCGAGCCGGAAGTGGACCATGATCTCCGAGCCGAGCGCTTCGAGCAGGGTCACGGGAGCGGTGAGCACCCGACCCTCACCGCCTCCGCTGGCGAGCGCGGCGTCTTCGAAGTCTTCGGGACGGATGCCGAGCACGACCTTCTTGCCGTCGTAGTTCCGCAGGGCCGGACGGGCCGCGAGCACGGATGCGTCGAGCGACAGGGTCTGCGAGCCAATCGTGACCGTGCCGGCATCGCCGTTGAGCGTGACGGTCGACTCGTACAGGTTCATCGACGGTGACCCGATGAACGCCGCCACGAACACGTTCTCGGGGCGGTCGTACAGGTTCTGCGGTGTGTCGACCTGCTGGAGGTACCCGTCTTTGAGCACCGCGACCCGGTCGCCCATGGTCATGGCCTCGACCTGGTCGTGGGTCACGTAGACCGTGGTGACGCCGAGCTCGCGCTGGAGTGCAGCGATCTCCGCGCGCATCTGCACACGCAACTTGGCGTCGAGGTTCGACAGTGGCTCGTCCATCAGGAACGCCGCCGGCTGCCGCACGATCGCCCGGCCCATCGCGACGCGCTGACGCTGACCACCGGAGAGCTGCCCCGGCTTGCGGTCGAGATTCGCCGTCAACTCGAGGATCTCAGCGGCTTTACGGACCCGCTGATCGATCTCTTCTTTCGGGACCTTCGCCAACTTCAACGCGAAGCCGATGTTGTCGTACACCGACATGTGCGGATACAGCGCATAGTTCTGGAACACCATCGCGATGTCGCGATCCTTCGGCTCCACGTCGTTGACGATGCGCTCACCGATCTTCAGGTCGCCGCCCGTGATCGACTCCAACCCGGCCACCATCCGCAACGCCGTCGACTTGCCGCAACCCGACGGCCCGACCAGGACGAGGAACTCGGAATCCCGGACGTCGAGGTTCAAGTCGTGAATCGCGTGATACCCGTTGTCGTACACCTTGTTCACGTTCTCGAGCTGGACGGTTGCCATGATGATCCCCTTGCGTGTGAGCCGACGGTGCGCCGACGGAAAACTTCGGAGACATCGACCACGTCGATGCTCGTCTGCGAATTCGGGGTCATTCTATGTGTTGTGACGCCTGCCACGTCAACGTACGCAGGCGGCCGAGCGGTCGAACCGACGAATCTCCGGACCCGGCGGTCGCCGGATCGGTACAGTCACCGGGGTGACCGGGCCGCCATCGGAACTGGTATTCCAAGAACTGTCGAGCTTCGCCTACGCGGGTGCGCGTCATTGCCCCGACTGTTCCCGCCTCGAACTGCCCAGTCCGGCCGGTTCGTCCCCCGACGACCCACCGCTCACGTTCGATGTGTCGCGCACGCTCGACGGTGCGGTCGTGGCCAGTGCCCGATTTCGCGAGGCGTGCGACCGGATCGACGGCATCCGGTTCGAACCGGTCATCGGCGCCGACGACCGCTGGGCGATCGAGGTCGATCGCGAAGTGCAGGTCGACCCGTTCGCGAGCCACATCCGGTCGGGACCGACCTGCGAGACGTGCGGGCGGCCACGCTACGTGACCCGGTCGGGGCCGCTGCGGCTCGAGATCGGTGACCCGCTCGAGCCGGGTTTCAGCCGCACCGACGTCGAGTTCGGCGACACGGCCGACTTCGGTCCGTCCCAGCCGATCCGGCTGCGGCCCGATCTCCTGGTCGATCGCGGCACCGCGCGGATGCTCAAGGCGGCCGGCCTGCTCGGCATCCATCTGATCACCCAACCCTGACCGCCGGGGCGTGAGCGCCGACACCGTGTGCGAGGGGCCGGCTCGCGTCGGCGGGTGTCAGCCGTCGATCACGCTCGCGCCGGCGGAGGGCGCACAGATCCACACCCGGGCGGTGTGGCCGTCGAACGCGTAGCGGTCGACGACGTCACGTCGGAAGTCGTCGGCTCGGTCTGCCTCGACGAGCGCCACCGCGCACCCGGCGAAGCCGCCGCCCGTCATCCGGGCGCCGATGCAGCCGGGGGCGTCGTCGGCGACGGCGACGATCGCGTCGAGGCCCGGACCCGACACCTCGAAGTCGTCGCGCAGGCTGATGTGGCTCGCTCGCATCAACTCGCCGAATCGGGCGGTGTCATGACGGTCGAGCGCGTCGACGGCATCGAGCGTGCGCTGGTTCTCGGTCACGATGTGGTGCGCTCGTCGGCGGTCGACAGGATCGGCGATCGTCACGACCTGTTCGACCGTGGCGTCGCGCAGCGCGACGACGCCCAGCGCCTCGGTCGCTCGCCGGCACGAGGCACGTCGGTCGCCGTACGCGGCCTCGGCGAGTTTGCGGCGGGTGCCCGAATCGATGATGGCGACGACCACGTCGTCGGGCAGCAGCGTCGGGGTGAGCGTCAGTGCCCGGCAGTCCATCAGGCTCGCGTGGCCATCGACCGCACCGGCCGAGATGAACTGGTCCATGATGCCGCTGGGGATGCCGACGACCTCGTTCTCCACCCGCTGACCGAGACGTGCCACGTCGATCGGAGACCAGGTCGTGCCGGTGCGCGCCAGCATCGCGGTGATGGTGGCGACCTCGATCGCGGCAGACGACGACAGACTCGCACCGGTCGGGATGTCGGTTTCGACCGTCGCCCGCCAGCCGCCGGTGGGGACATCGTGGCCGGCCAGCACGTGGACCGCGCCGGCGACGTACTGCGCCCATGCCTCGGTCTCGCGCGGGTCGGCGGAGGGATCGATCTCGATCTCGCCGAAACCGGCGGACACGATCGTGACCGGGCCGGTGGTCGGATCGCCGTCGTTGGAGATGGCGAGCACCGTGTCGAAGGGCAGCGCCATCGGGAGCGTGAACCCGTCGTTGTAGTCGGTGTGTTCGCCGATCAGGTTGACCCGCCCGGGTGCCCGCACGACCAGGTCGGGTCGGCCCCAACGGTCACGGTGAGCCGCCTGGGCTCGTTCGACTGCCGATTCGACCTGCACGGGCATCAGGCTACGGTCCCGGTCGGCTCTTGGAAGCCTCGGGTCGCACCACGCCGCGTGCCCGATACGGTCTGTGGCGTGGACGTTCGAATTGGTGTGACCCAGGCCCCCCGCGAGCTCAACGTCGAGGTCGACGACGGCGATCGCGACGATGTGAAATCTCGTGTCGATGCCGCCCTGTCGGGCGCGAGCGACGTGCTCTGGCTGACCGACAAGCGCGGGCGCGAGATCGGTGTGCCCTCCGCCAAGCTGGCCTACGTCGAAGTCGGCTCGCCGGACGGCGATCGCCGCATCGGATTCGGGGGCTGATGACCAGCGGAGCCGGCACGTCGATCCTCGACCGCCGGCTCGTGTTCGTCACCGGAAAGGGTGGTGTCGGCAAGACCTCGGTCGCCGCCGCCCTCGCCCACCTCTCGGCCAGCCGCGGCCGTCGCACTCTCGTGTGCGAGATGGACGCCAAAGGGTCGCTCGCCGACGCGTTCGACGCCTCGCCCCTCGAGTTCAAGCCACGCGAGGTCGAACCCAATCTGTTCGCGATGGCGATGAACACCGAAGATGCCTTGCGCGAGTACCTGCGCCTGTTCGTCAGGGTGCCGTTCCTCGGCAAGATCGGTCCGCTCGCCCGCACGTTCGACTTCGTCGCCGACGCAGCACCGGGCGTCAAGGAGATCCTGACGATCGGCAAGTTCTGCTGGGAGGCGAAGGAGCGGAACTACGACCTGATCGTCGTCGATGCCGAGGCCACCGGGCACATCGTCGCCCAGATCGGCGCTCCGCTCGTCATTCGTGATCTCGTCCAGGTCGGACTCGTCCGTGACCAGACCGACTGGATGCTCGAGGTGCTGCACGACCCGGCCGTCACCGGCGTCGCCGTGGTCACCACCCCCGAGGAGATGCCGGTCACCGAGACCCTCGGCCTGCTCGACCGACTCGTCGACGAGACCGGCGTCGAAGCCACGACCCTCGTCGCCAATCGTGTCCTGCCGGCGCTGTTCGATCGCAACCAGGCCGAACTCGTCGATCGACTCGGCGAGGCAGAACCACTGCTGGTCGAGGCCGCCGGCAAGAACGTGCGCGCCGTCCTCGAGGCGGCCCACATCACCGAGGCCCGTCGTCGTATCGGCGGCGCACATCTCGCTCGGCTCCGGGAGCATTCCGATCTGCCGATGTTGATGGTGCCCGAGCTGTTCACGCGGGCGACGGGTCGCCGTGTCGTGTCGCTGGTCGCCGAGGCATTGGCCGAGGAGCTCGACTGATGGCGACATCGAAGCGTCCCGATCTGCTCGCGTTGCTGGCGGCCAAGGAGATGGTGCTCGTCGTCGGCTCCGGTGGGGTCGGCAAGACGACGACGGCAGCGGCCATGGCAGCCGCTGCCGCGACCGAGATCGGTGGCCGCGTGCTCGTGCTCACGGTCGACCCGGCCAAGCGGCTCGCCGACGCGCTGGGGGTCGGTGAGATCGCCAACGAGGCGACCCGGGTCCCCGACTCGGCGTTCGCCGAGGTCGGCGTCGAGCCGCGCGGCGAGCTGTGGGCGGCGATGCTCGACACCCGGCAGGGCTGGGACGAGCTGATCCGGCACCACGCCCCCGACGCCGAGGTGCGCGATGCGGTGCTCAGGAATCCGCTGTACCAGAACCTGACCGGCCGCTTCGTCCACAGTCACGACTACCTCGCGATGGAGAAGCTGCACGAGCTGCACGCCACCGGCGACTGGGACCTGATCATCGTCGACACGCCGCCCTCGCGGAACGCACTCGACGTGCTCGATGCTCCCCGCCAGATGAAGGAGTTCTTCGGCTCTCGGCTCTTGCGTTGGCTCACGGTGCCGTACCGGTCGCGGCTGTTCACGGTGGCGTCCAAGCCCTTCTACCAGATAGCGGATCGGGTCCTCGGTTCCCGCTTCCTCCAAGACATCGCCGAGTTCTTCATCCTGTTCCAGGCGATGGAGCGCGGGTTCGTCGACCACGCCGACGAGGTCGAACGGCTGCTCGTCGATCAACGCTGCACGTTCGTGGTCGTCTCCACGCTCGAGGCCGCGCCGAGCCACGAGGCGAAGTTCCTCGCCCGCGAACTCCTCCGACGCGACATGAGCCTCGGTGCCATCATCGCCAACCGGGTCATGCCGACCTCGTTCATGGCGAAGGGGTCGGCGACGAGCGCGCGCAAACTCGTGCAACTCGCCGACGACGGCCTCGCGGACGACGTCGGTGCCCAGCTCGACGCCGACCCCGCGGTGGCGAGGGCGGTCCTCACCGAGATCGGATCTCGTTTCCACCAGGTCGCGGTGGTCGCCACCCGAGAGGCCGAACGTCGAGCCGAGCTCGCCGAGCTCGCGCCGTTGCTGGTCGCGGCCCCGATGCTCGACCACGACATCAACGACGTCGCGGATCTCCTCGATCTGGCGGCACACTTCGCTGCATGAGTTCGCCGTTCGACCAACTCCCGACCGTCGGCGGACGCCGACTCGCCGTTCGGGTGACCGCCGATGCGTTGCGCCAGATCCGTGGTGGTAGCCCGTGGTTGTACGACGGTTCGATCACGTCGGTGAGTCACGACGGCGATGCCGGCGACCTCGCCGTGATCTTCGACGATCAACGCAAGTTCGCGGCGATCGGTCTCTGGGACCCGACGTCGCCGATCCGCGTCAAGATGCTGCACGCGGGTTCGCCGACGACGATCGACGAGCACTGGTGGCGTGAGCGGCTCTCGGCCGCCCTCGAACAGCGGCAGGCGCTCGTCGACGACCCCGACACCACCGCATACCGCTGCGTCCACGGCGAGAACGACGGTCTCCCGGGCCTGGTCGTCGACAAGTACGACCGCACGGTGGTCGTCAAGCTCTACTCGCCGGCCTGGTTCCCGCACCTCGGCGTCGTCGTCGACGTGCTGCGCCGCCTCATCGCCCCCGAACGTGTCGTCCTGCGGCTGAGTCGGTCGGTCGCGTCCGGCGAGACCTTCGGTCTGTCCGACGGCGACACGATCGTCGGCGAGTCGCCCAACCAGCCAGTGTTCTTCCGTGAGCGCGGTCTGACGCTCGAAGCCGACGTGGTGCGTGGGCAGAAGACCGGGCACTTCCTCGACCAGCGCGACAACCGCGCCCTCGTGCGCGGCATGGCGGCGGGTGCCGACGTACTCGACGTGTTCGCCAGCACCGGTGGATTCTCGGTGTCGGCAGCGGCCGGAGGCGCTTCCTCGGTCCACCTCGTCGACCAGTCGGAGCCGGCGCTCCAGACCGCCCGTCGCAATCTCGAACACAACCACCGCATCTCCGAGGTCAGGCGCTGTGCCGTGCACACGACCACCGGTGACGCGTTCCAGGTGTTGGCCGACCTCGCGAAGAAGCGCGAATTGTTCGACATCGTGATCCTCGACCCGCCGACGTTCGCCTCCAACCAGGCCGCCGTCCCGCGTGCGTTGGCGGCCTATGCGCGCCTGACCCGGTTGGGGCTGGCGGTCACCAAGCGCGGCGGCACCCTGGTGCAGGCGTCGTGTTCGAGCCGGGTCACCAACGACGACTTCGTCGACACGGTCATGACCGCTGCCGCCTCGGCCGGCGCCGAGGTGGTCGAGACCCGGCGCACGGGCCATGCCGTCGATCATCCGATCGGGTTCGAGTTCGGTGGCTACCTGAAGGCCGTGTTCCTGACGGTCCGCTCGACGCCGACCCGCCTGTAGCCGACTCGAACCGGCCGCTACATGTCGGCCGGGCGGAAGAACTTGGCGATCAGGGGTTCGTAGTGCGAGAGCGGCGCACTGACGTACTCGGGGTCGAACGCCGTCTGGTCGTACTTCGCGCAGAACTCTTCGGTGTAGTCGTAGAACGGCGAGTCGGTGAGCCGATCGCGGGTGTTCCGGTCCATGCCGAGGTGATGCCAGAAGTAGTACCCCTGGAAGATGCCGTGGTGTTCGACCATCCAGTGGTTCGCCTCGGACACGAACGGCTTGACGATGCCCGCTGCGACCGCCGGGTGGTTGTACGGAGCGAGCGTGTCGCCGATGTCGTGGATCAGTGCACAGAGGACGTACTCCTCGTCGCGGCCGTCGTTCTCGGCGCGCGACGCGGTCTGCAACGAATGTTCGAGTCGCGACACCGGGAAGCCACCGTGATCGCGTTCGAGCATGCGGAGTTGCTCGACGATGTTGTCGGCGGCCATCGCCTGGGTGACCGGGAGTTGGCTCACGATCAGGTCCCAATCTTCCTTCGTCGACTGGTCGAAGGCCGTGAAACTGGCGCGCAATTCGGTGTCGCTCATCGCGACAATGTACGCCGATCTTCGGAATGGCAGCGACCTGGGCCACGAATGCGGCAGACTCGGTGATCGTGTCGAAGCTCACCGAACTCGTTCGAGACCACACCTCGTTGGATGCCGCTCAATCCGCGCACCTGAACCGCCTCGTCTCCGAGTGGGGGATGCTCGCCGACTTCTCGTTCTCGGATCTGTTGCTCTACGTCAAGAACCGCTCCGGTGCGTGGATCGTGGTCGGACAGGTTCGCCCCGCGACGGGCAAGACGATCTACCCCAACGACTGGGTCGATGCCGTCGCCAACCCGTCGGAGACGGCGGTGCTCGACCGGTCGTTCGCGACCGCTTCGGTCCAGGAAGGCGACATCGCGGTCGAGGGCGTCCCCGAAGAGACCCGGATGATGGCGATCCCCGTCCTCTACGCCGGCGAACCGGTCGCGGTCCTCACCCGCGAGTGGATCGAGACCTCGGGGCGTGGGCCGGGAGAGCTCGAACGCGCGTACTACGAGGTGTTCTCGAACTTCGTGACGATGATCGCCGCCGGCGACTTCCCGTTCCCGCAGCGGGTCGGCGATTCGAGTGCGGCGCCGCGTGTCGGCGACGGCTCACTCTGGTTGGACGAGTCCGGTCAGGTGCTCTACGTCTCGCCGAACGCCAGCTCGGCCCTCCATCGCGTCGGGATCCAGGCATCGGCGATCGGGCTCCGTCTCGCCGAGCTCGGGTTCTACGACGGCCCGGTGCGGCAGGCGTTCGAGCGGCGCGAGCCGGTGATCGAGGAGTTCGAGCAGGGGCAGAACGTGACGCTGCTCTGTCGCTGCGTGCCGTTCCTGCGTGACGGCGAGGTCACCGGCGGGGTCCTCCTGCTCCGCGACGTCACCGAACTCCGCAAGCGCGACCGACTGTTGCTCAGCAAGGACGCGACGATCCGCGAGATCCATCACCGCGTCAAGAACAACCTGCAGACGATCTCGTCGCTGCTCCGGCTGCAGGCTCGCCGCCTCACGAACCCCGAGGCGATCTCGGCGGTCGGTGAGTCGGTCCGCCGGATTCGCA
The DNA here is from genome assembly GCA_033344875.1 of Ilumatobacteraceae bacterium. Taxonomy (NCBI): domain Bacteria; kingdom Bacillati; phylum Actinomycetota; class Acidimicrobiia; order Acidimicrobiales; family Ilumatobacteraceae; species Ilumatobacteraceae bacterium. Next base: position 4,276,203 of record JAWPMO010000001.1, read on the forward strand.
CGATCGCCCTGGTTCACGAGGCGCTCTCGCGCGAGCCAGGCGACGACGTCACGTTCATCGAGATCGTCCGTCCGCTGTTGCGCCTCGCCGAAGAGGGCCTGCAGTCGCCGGACCGCCCGGTCACGTTCGCGGTCAAGGGCGACGGTGGCCGAATCCCGGCGGCGATCGCGACGCCGCTGTCGGTGGTGCTCACCGAGCTGCTCCAGAACGCCGTCGACCACGGGTTCCCGGAGGGATCGGGCGGCGGCTCCGTGCTCGTCCGGCTCGACAACGATGATCATTCGCTCGCCCTGTCGGTGATCGACGACGGCCGAGGTGTGGCGTCGGGTTTCACGCTCGACTCGGCGACCGGCCTCGGTCTGTCAATCGTGCGCACGCTGGTCACCACCGAGCTCAACGGCGAGATCGTGATGCGTCCGCTCGCGCTCGCCGACGCCGAGCGGGCCGGGTTCGCCACCGACCGCCAGCCGCGCGGCACCGTGGTCGAACTGACGGTGCCGATCGTCACCGAGGAGTGACGTGCCCGGCCGGCTGACGCGAGCCAGGGTCGCGCTGGCGGGCATCTTCGCCGGCGCGTCGGTGCTCTGGCTGGTCGGTCTCGTGTGGTTCCGGCCGTGGGTCGCGCACGACGACTTCGCGATCTTCCGGATCGCGATCGAGCGGGAGCTCGACGGTCACATCCGGTTGGTCGGCGCCCACTCCCGACTCGGGGTGTTCCATCCCGGGCCGCTGCGGGAGTGGGTCTTCGCGTTGCCGTACTGGGCGAGCGGCGGGCGCAGCGCGGCGTTGCCGGCGACGGCGCTCGTGCTGAACGCCGGGTGGGTCGTGTGGACCCTGGCGCTGCTCTCCCGGCTGCAACCGCGCCGCTGGGGCGTGGCGGGTGCGATCGGGCTCGTCCTGGTCGTCGTGGCCTTGGGAGCCGACGTGGGCAGCCCGTGGAATCCTCATCTCGCCGTACTCCCCGCGTACCTGGCCTGCTGGTCGCTGGTCACCGTCATCGCCCGCGACGGGCGGAACTGGGCCGCCTGCATCTGTTCGGCGTCGTTCGCGGCGCAGTTGCACGCGTCGATGCTGATCCTCGGTGGTGCGGTGCTCGCCGCGGCGTTGATCTCGATCGTGTGGCAACGTCGGGGTGCGGTCACCGGGTGGGCGGTGGGGCTCGCCGTGCTGCTGTGGTCGGGGCCGATCATCGACCTCTCCAAGGGCACCGACGCCAACCTGATCCGGCTCGGGACCGTCGGCGCCGACGGCGATCCGGTCGGGGTCGGCGCCGCGGTCGGTCACGCGAGCCGGCTGCTGTGGCCCGGCACCGCGTGGAGCCGGATCTCGGTGCGCCCGAGCATCGTCGAGTTCACCGGGTTCCACCGGTGGTGGTTGCTGCTCGTCGTCGGATTGCTCGTGCTGACGGTGGTGGCGCGCCGACCCGGACGGGCCGACCGGCCCGACCGTGCCGTGGTGTCCGGTGGCGACGACGAGTACGACCGCCTCCCGGTGGTGGCGAGCGCCGTCGCGATCGCCGCCGTCGCGCTCACGGTCGTGTCGATCTCGTTCTTCGTCGAGCCGGCGTACCGGTACCTGTACGGGCCGCTCCAGGCGTCTGCCGTGTTCGCTCTCGTGGTGTCGTTCGGCGGCCTGATGGCGCTCGTCGCCTCGACGGTCGAGCTGTCGGTGCCGTCGTGGCTTCCCACGGTGGCGTTGCCGGCGGTCGTCGTCGTCGTGATCCTCGCCGTGTTCGTCTCGGTGCCGAGGGCAGATGGCCCGAGCTCCGCCCGTCGCGCGCTCGGTGTCGAGGGCGCCGTGTCACAAGCGTTGGCGGACCGCCCGGGGTGGCGATCGGTCGAAGCGGTGCCTCTCGACCTCCGAGGTGCGGGTGACCTCGACGCCGAGGTGCTCGACGTGGTGCTCCGGCGGGGTGTCGATGCCCGATCTCGCCGGGTCGAACTGGGCTTGGAGCCGCCCGAACGCGTCGACGGCGTGTTCGCGGTCGCGATGTCGCCGACCCGGGAGTGTCTGCTGGCGGAGGACGACGCCGAGGAGATCGTCAGCGGGAGGTCGGAAGCCGGTGACGAGCTGAGCGTGATCGCGATCGACCGCGACTCGGTGGCCTACGACCGGTGCATCGGGTTGCCGGTCGACTGACCGGGATCGACCGGGTGGTCAGCTGGCGGCAGCGGCCGCGGCGCGAGCGGCGCGCAGCTCGGCGGCGCGCTGGCGGCGGATCGCCCGGCGCTCCTCTTCGGAGAGCCCGCCCCAGATGCCCGAGTCCTGATTGGTCTCGAGGGCGAAGTCGAGGCAGTCACGCGTGACCTGGCATTCCTCGCACACCCGCTTCGCGTGTTCGATCGAGGTCAGTGCGTGTCCGGTCGTCCCCACCGGGAAGAACAGTTCCGGGTCGGTGTCCCGACACAGGGCGTGGTCCCGCCACGTTTCTTCGGCGGCGGCGAGAGCGAGACTGGACGCAAGGATCGACACGAAGGAGCTCCTCGTAGGTGTGTTGGCGACCCGGGGAGGCCGGCGAACCACTGGGGGGTGGCAGGCGGCTCGGTCGCGGCGACGATCGGTCCTGCCCGTGTGGCTTGCGGCCCGTACGTTAGGCGTTGTCCGGACACATATCAAGAAGATCAGATACAACGTCGCTCTCCATCTGTTTTTCAGATGGAGAGCGACGTGGTCGATGCGCCGGCGATGCCGGATCGGCGCATCGGCGCGCATCGGCGTGCGACGATGGCGTCATGACCCGCATCATCGCTCATCGGGGTGCATCCCGCGCGGAGCGGGAGAACACGACGGCTGCGTTCCGACGCGCCGGCGAAATGGGCGCCGACGGGGTCGAACTCGACGTACGACGGACCGCCGACGACCACCTCGTCGTGCACCACGACGCGGTGCTCGCCGACGGTCGCGCGATCCGGGCGATGACGACGACCGAACTGCCCGACCACGTGCCGACGATCCTCGAAGCGCTGGACGCCTGCGTCGGGATGTTCGTCAACATCGAGATCAAGAACGATCCTGACGACCCCGACTTCGATCCGACCGACTGGGTCGCCAACCGGCTCGCCGCGGACCTTGCGGTGCTGACCCCGCACTCGCGCTGGCTGATCTCGTCGTTCCGGTTGGCCACGGTCGACGCCTGCCGTCGGCTGATGCCGAGCGTGCCGACCGCCTGGCTGGTCGGGCCGGCGCCGGCCGACGTGATCGCGACGACCGCATCGCGCGGTCATGGCGCCGTCCATCCGTGGGACCGACACCTCACCTTCGAGATGGTCCGTGCCGCTCACGCCGTCGGGTTGGCCGTCAACACCTGGACCTGCGACGACCCGGAGCGGATGCGCGAGTTGATCGCATGGGGCGTCGACGGGATCTGCACGAACGTGCCAGACGTCGCCCTCGGCGTACGTCGCGAAACCTCACGCTGACCGGGGGAACACCAACTGCACGGCGTCGGGCACGTGGTCGAACTCGAGGCGGTCGACGCTGCCGAGGTGGTCGCCGTCGAGTTGGTACGGGAACGGCTGCCGGTGCGACACGACCATCCGGTCGACGTCGCGCCACTCGACCAGATCGTCGCTCGTGGTCACACCACCGCCGCCGAGCGCGGAACCGAGACCCCGGAGGATCGACGACACCCGCATCGTGCGGAACGTCACGACGACCAGGCCGCGGTCGAGCGTGGCGGCGGGGGAGAGGTCGAGCGGCCGGTTGCCGAGGTACGTGTACGGGTTGGTGTTGAGGACGATCGAGAAGTAGCCGTCGTCGATCACGCCGTGCCCGTCGGCTTCCAGCCGGAAGTGTGGTTCGTCGCGGTCGTAGCCTCTGGCCCACGTGGTCACACCGGCCCAGATGAACAGTGGGTGGCCGAGCCAGCGTTTCAGCGACGCCCGGCGTTCGACGGCGCTCACGACCGCGGCATCGAAGCCGATCCCGGTGTGGAAGCAGAAGAAGCGCCCGTTGACGCGCCCGAGACCGATCGGTCGGAGGTCGCCGGCGTCGAGCCCGCCGGCGAGCAGGTCGGCGGCGGCCACCGGGTCGTTGGGCAGGCCGAGTGTGCGGGCGAAGACGTTGGTGGACCCGCCGGGGAGCACGCCGAGCGCCGTGTCGGTCCCGGCGATGCCGGTCGCGACCTCGTTGAGGGTGCCGTCACCGCCGTATCCGATCACGACGTCGACGCCGCGCCGGGCGGCGTCGTGGGCGAATCTGGTGGCGTGCCCGCGCCGGTTGGTCTCGACGACCTCGACCGCGTGGCTGCGAGCGAGGCGGCGGTGGACCACCACGGTGTTGCGTGCGGTCACCGACGACGCGAACGAGTTGACCACGAGCAGGATCCGCACGACGCGAGACGGTACCAGCGTGACGGATGTCCCCGGATTTGTGCACAGTTTCTGGTGTCCGGCTTGGGTGCGTAAGTGACCGGTCGGTAGCTTGTGAATCCATGAACGTGATCGTGTGTGTGAAACAGATCCCCGATCCGGCCCAGCCGGGTGAGCTGGATCCCTCCGACAACACCCTGAAGCGCGAGGGCAAGTTGATCCTCGACGAGTCCGACAGCTACGGCGTCGAGATGGCGCTCCAGTTGGTCGACACCGCCGGTGGCGGCGAGGTGAGCATCGTCTCGATGGCCCCCAACGGTGAGGTGTCGGGCATGCGCACGGCGCTGGCCATGGGTGCCGCCAAGGGCGTCCTGGTCTCCGACCCCGAACTCGCCGGCTCCGATGCGCTGACCACCGCCAAGGTGCTCGCCGCCGCGGCCCAGAAGCTCGGCGAGGCCGACCTGATCATCGCCGGCACCGAGTCGAGCGACGGCTACACGGGCACCGTGCCCGAGCAGATGGCCGAGGTGATGGGACTCCCGTCGATCACGTTCGCGAAGAGCGTCACGATCGACGGCGGTACCGTCAAGGTGAACCGTCAGACCGAGGCCGGCTACGACGAGGTCGAGTGCCCGACACCGGCCGTCGTCAGCGTGACCGCCGGCGTGGTCGAGCCCCGCTACCCGAGCTTCAAGGGCATCATGGCCGCCAAGTCGAAGCCGGTCGACACCGTCACCGCCGCCGATCTCGGCGTCACCGCCGTCGGTTGGTCCGGCGCCGGTCAGCAGATCGTCGACGTCGCGCAGGCCCCGGCCCGCGAGGCCGGCGAGGTCGTCGAGGACGACGGCGAAGCACACCTCAAGATCATCGAGTTCCTCGAGGGACTCAAGGTCATCTGAGCCGAAGCGACGACAGGAGAAACGAATCATGGGAATCGACAACATCTGGGTCTTCGCCGAAGCAGCCGACGGAGCGCCGACCTCGGCGACCCTCGAACTGCTCACCAAGGCTCGTGGCCTCGGCACCGTGTCGGCGTTCGTCGTCGGCGACGGTGAGAGCATCGCCGCCGCGCTCGGCGAGTACGGCGCGGCCAAGGTCTACTCGACCGGCGACCTCGCCGGGAACCTGCCGGGCGCAGCCGGCGCCGCGGCCATGCAGGCCGTCATCGACGGCGGTGACACGCCCGACCTGATCATGTTCCCGCAGAACTACAGCGGTCGCGACGTGATGAGCCGCCTCTCGGTCAAGCTCGACAAGACGGTGCTCACCAACAACACCGACGTCGCCGTCGACGGCGACGCCGTCAAGGTGACCACGCCGATCTTCGGTGGCGAGAAGCTGGTGACCACCACGTTCACCGCCGGTGGCCCGTACCTCGCGGCATTCCGTCCGAAGTCGTTCGAGCCCGCCGCCGGCGACGCCGGTGCGGGTGAGGTCGTCTCGGCACCGGTGCCCGAGCTCGGTGCGACCGGTGGTGCCAAGGTCACGGCCGTGCACGTCGAAGAGACGCTCGGCCCGAAGCTCGACGAGGCCGCGGTGGTCGTGTCGGGTGGCCGTGGTCTCGGCGAGGCCGACAAGTTCGACATGATCGAGCAGCTCGCCAAGCTCCTCAAGGGGGCGCCGGGTGCGTCGCGCGCGATCGTCGACGCCGGCTGGGTGCCGTACTCGATGCAGGTCGGCCAGACCGGCAAGGTCGTGAAGCCGAGCGTCTACATCGCGGCCGGCATCTCGGGTGCCACACAGCACATGGTCGGCATGAAGGGCTCCAAGAACATCATCGCGATCAACAAGGATCAGGAGGCACCGATCTTCGGTGTCGCCGACCTCGGCATCGTCGGCGACGTCCACAAGGTCATGCCCAAGCTCATCGAAGCCCTCTCCAGTCGGGCCGGATAGCCCGCCGGCTGCGTTCCGTCTCGCCGCTCGTTGCCAGGAGGCAACTCGGGCTCGCCGCGCCTTGCCGGCGAACTATCCGATCCCGACTGGAAACAGAATGGGTCGCTGACGCACACGCGGAGCGACGATTCGGCTCGTGTGAATCATCCTCGGCCCGGCTCGGTCAGAGGATCTGGCTGAGGAAGAGTTTCGTGCGGTCTTCCTGGGGGTTCGTGAAGAAGTGCTCGGGGTTGCCGACCTCGACGATCTCGCCGTCCGCCATGAACACGACACGGTCGGCCACCTCGCGCGCGAACCCCATCTCGTGGGTGACGCAGATCATCGTCATGCCCTCGTTGGCGAGGTCCTTCATCGTGTCGAGGACCTCTTTGATCATCTCCGGATCGAGCGCCGACGTGGGTTCGTCGAACAGGATGACCTTCGGCTTCATGGCGAGTGATCGGGCGATGGCGACGCGCTGCTGCTGGCCACCGGAGAGCTGACCGGGGTACTTGCGGGCCTGGTCGGGGATCTTGACCCGTTCCAGCAGTTCCATCGCGGTCGTCTCGGCGTCGGCCTTCGGGATCTTCCTGACCTGGCGCGGTGCGAGTGTGATGTTGTCCAGCACGGTCAGGTGGGGGAACAGATTGAACGACTGGAACACCATGCCGGTCTCGCGTCGGATCTCCTGGATGTTCCGGACGTCATCGCCGAGTTCGACGCCGCCGACGACGATGCGTCCTCGATCGTGCTTCTCGAGTCGGTTGATGCATCGGATCAGCGTCGACTTGCCCGAGCCCGACGGACCGATCACGACGACGACCTCCTGCATCCCGACCTTCATGGAGATGTTCTTGAGCGCCTGGAAGCTGCCGAAGAACTTGTCGACCTCGGAGACCTCGATCATCACCTCCTTCGACTGTCCCATCACCTGGGTGGCATCCGCGAAGACGGCGTCGGTGCCGGTCGTGGTATCGCTCATGAGAGTGCTCCTTGATCGAGTGGAGAGAATCGGGTCGGCGCGGTCATCGCGTACCGACCCCCAGGGTGCGTTCGAGTCGCTGCGACTCGCGTGACATCGTGAACGAGATCGCCCAGAAGCCGAAGGCGACGAACACGAGGGTTTCGGCGATCCCGACCCCGCGGAAGTCGGCTTGCGAGTGGACGACATCGCGCACACCGAGGAACTCGAGCACACCGATGATGAACAGCAGGGTGGTGTCCTTGAAGAGCGAGATGAACTGTCCGACCATCGCCGGGATCACTGCCCGCAATGCCTGCGGCAGGACGAGGAGACGGGTGATGCCGGCTGCACCGAGACCGAGCGCCTGTCCGGCCTCGGTCTGGCCGGTCGGGACGGCCTGGAGGCCACCGCGAACGATCTCGGCGATGTAGGCCGCGGAGAACAGAGTGATCGCTGCGATCGCTCGCGTGGGGAGCGACAGCGGATCGTCGGTGTCGAGGAAGAACCCGAGGAAGAACCGTGCCATCAGGAGCAACGTGATCAGCGGGACACCGCGGATGAGCTCGATGTAGATCGTCGACATGATGCGGACGACCGGCAGGCTCGACCGGCGGCCGAGCGCCAACAGGAGCCCGAGCGGGAATGCCAGGACGATCGCGGCGACGGATGCCACGAGGTTCATGTACAGCCCGCCCCACTCGATCCAGTCGATGTTGGTGATGTCGAGGGCCTTGCCCACCTGCCAGGTGACGACGCCGGCGATCGCGATCGAGCCGATCTGGACGCTGGTCGACACGTTGCCCATACCGGACGCCACGAAGGCGACGCAGGCGAGCGCGATGACGAGCACGGTGAAGAGGTTCACGCCGCGGTCGACCACCAGAAAGCCGCCGATGGCCATCGTCACGATCGCCGCGACCCAGCCGGCGGCCCCGGGCAGACGGTCGCTCCGGCGGCCGAGCAGGTCGAACAGCAGCGGCATCAGCGCGAGCGTCAGGAAGATCCAGGCGAACCCGTGCGTACCGCTGAGCGTGAGGAAGCCGGCGACACCGGTCAGCGCCGCGAGCGTCAGCGTCGCTGCCCGGAAGGCGCGCGGCATCCTCGATGCCACCGCGAAGCCGATGGCGAACACTGCGATCGCTCCGGCGAGCAGCAGCCACGGCCCGAGCGTGCGGACGCCGACGATCATCAGCGCGAGCACGAACACCGCGAGCGCCCAGTAGCTCGACAACAGGTCGCGCGGGGACGCCTTGGTGGGCTCGACGCCGGCGAGCTTGGCGCGATCGCGCGAGGAGGCTCGGCCCCAACCGAGCGCCAGACCCGCAGCACCGGAATAGAGCAACAGGTTGACGACCAGCCGGGTGCGTTCCTCGCGCGGGAACCGTCCGACCATGAACAGTTCCAGGTTGACGCGCACCGGCGACCATTGACCGGTCACGAACACGAAACGGGCGGCGAAGAACGCGAGTACCAGCGTCACCGCGCTGAACAGGATCGTGAACAGACTGCTGTACCAGTTGGCGAAGAGGTTGTCCTTCACCCACTCCCGCGCCGTCGTGTCGCCGTGCCGCGGTGCGTCGGCCTCGGCGAGCGCGTGTGCGACGTCGCCGCTCATCTGCTCCGGTGGGAGCGTGTGACCCCATTCGCCGGCTCCACTCATGACGTCACCTCCCCACCACTTGGAATCGTCGGTTGACGATGTTGAGGACGAGCGATGTCAGGAGCGAGAACGTCAGGTAGACCAACATCAGGGCGAGAATCAGCTGGGTCGCCGGCTGGCCGTTGCCGATCGCGGTTCGGATGGCCTGCGTGACGTCGGGATAGGCGACCACGACGGCGAGCGATGTGTTCTTCGTGAGATTGAGGAACTGGTTGATGATCGACGGAATCGCGATCCGGAACGCCTGCGGCAGGATCACGAAGCGATACCGCTGGAAGCCGCTGAGCGCCAGTGCGTTGGCGGCCTCGCTCTGGCCCCGGTGTACGGCGAGGATCGAACCGCGGATGATCTCGGCGATGTGGCTGGCCGTGTAGAGGCCGAGCGCGAGCGTGAGGGCGACGTAGCCGTCGTTGGTGGTCAGACCGCCCTCGATCAGTCGCCCGCTCTCGGAAACCGCCGGCCACGACCACCGCAGTGGACCGCCGAGGGCGACGAACGCCACGACGCCGATGACCAGCAAGGTGACGAACGAGTAGGCCACCCGATGATGGGGTTGTCCCGTTTCGACGTTGTACCGCGTGCGCCAGACCCACACGCCCACAGCGGCAGCGAGTGCGACGAGCATGATGATCCAGAACAGCCCGGTGTTGCCGTCGTTGGCGAACGACGGGAAGCCCAGACGGCTGCGCGACAGGATCATGAAGTTGGAGTCGCTGCCCGGGATCTTGAAGAGGTTCGGCTCGCTCCCCGCGGTGAACGCGTTGAGCCGGGCATTGTTCACGAACAGTGCGCTGCCGACGAAGATGATGATGACCAGCGGGGGAATGTTGCGGAACGTCTCGACATAGAGCGCAGCGAGCTTCTTGACGATCCAGTTGTCCGAGAGCCGAGCGACGCCGATCAGGATGCCGAGCACCACGGCGATGGTGATGCCGACCACGGCCGACGCCAGCGTGTTCTTCACACCGACGAACACGATCAGTTCCCAGATCGGCTGCGTGCGTTCGAACGACGAGTCGCGGACGGTGAATCCCGCCGGGTCGTCCCAGAACCCGAGCCCGAACGGGATGCCCTGCTCGTCGAGGCCGGTCAACAGGTTGTTGATCAGCCACCACAGCAGCGCGACCACCCCGGCGACGGCACCGATCTGCGCCAGGACGCGCAACACGTTCACGTTGCGCCAGAACGGCGGTTTCGCCGATTGTGTCGACGCGCTCATGCGTCAGCCCCCATGTGATGCCCCCATCGGTCGGTGTCGTGTGGACGAGGGGCGGGTCGCCGACGGCGACCCGCCCCTCGTATGAACGGTGTCAGTACTCGATGCTCAGCGGAGCGGCGGTACGTACATGAGGCCGCCGTTGGTCCACAGGTCGTTGGGAGAACCCTCGAGTGTGAGGCCGATCGGAACGATGTTGCGATCGTAGATCTCCTTGTAGTTGCCGACCTGCTCGACGACGTCGACCGCGAAGGTGGGATCGAGACCCAGCCCGGCGTCGAAGCCCTCTTCCTGACCGGTGAAGCGCAGGATGTTCGGGTCGTCGCCCGAGTAGCTCCCGATGCTGCCCGAGTCGAGGCCGAACTCCCAGGCCTGCACGGTGGCCATCACGGCCCAGTTGACGGCCTGTGCCCACTCGGTGTCGCCGTCGGCGACCACCGGGCCGAGCGGCTCCTTGGAGATGACCTCGGCGAAGATCGACTGCTCTTCGCCGCCGCCCTCTTCGATCGTCGCCTTGAAGGCGGCGAGCTGCGAGGCGTCGGAGGTCCAGGCTTCGCACTGCCCCGACTCGTAGGCCGGCTGCAGCTGCGTGTTGTCCTCGAACACGACCGGCGTGAAGTTGATGCCGCGAGCACCCATGACCGAGGTCAGGTTCAGCTCGGTCGTCGTGCCCGACAGCACACAGATGCTGGCATCGGCGAGGTCCTCCAGCGTGGTGAAGCCAGTCGATGCGGGCACCATCATGCCCTGGCCGTCGTAGAAGGTGGTGAACAAGAAGTTCGAGCCCTCGACCCCGTCGCGGGTGGCGGTCCAGGTGGTGTTCCGCACCAGGACGTCGATCTCACCCGACTGCAGTGCGGTGAAGCGTGCGTCAGCATTGAGCGGCACGATGTTCACGGCGTCGGCGTCACCGAGGATGCCGGCTGCGATCACGCGACAGAACTCGATGTCGAAGCCCGAGTAGTCGCCGGCCGAGTCGACGACACCGAACCCCGGGAGGGTTTCGTTGCCGCCGCAGTTGAGTTCGCCGCGGTCGCGTACGGCTTGGAGTGTGCCGCCACCCTGCACCGCGTCGACGGTGTCGTCGGCGGTGTCGCCGGCGGTGTCGTCGGTCGCGTCGCTGCCCGAGTCGTCGGCCGTGTCGACGACCTCGTCGTCGTCGGCGGAGTCGTCGTCACCGCCACAGGCGCTCACGACGAGCGCCAGTGCGGCGAGTGCTCCAGCGGCCTTCTGCCATGTCTTGGTTGTCCCTTTCGGGGTCATACTTCCTCCTGAAATGGAATGGGCGCTCGCGAGAGCGTCCGGGTTGTTCACGCTGCGCGCCGAATCGATCCGGCGAAGCGATGGATCGACACTAACAGGGGTCAAAGTGGCGTCGGTCACAGTGACCCTTTCGCAACATGGCATTCACAGGTTCGGTCCTGACGCGCCAGAATGGGGGGATGTCGTCACAGGTCCCGTCCGTCTCCACCGTCCGCTCGATCCCGAAGGGCGTCGATGCCGTCGGACTCGCAGTGGCAGCATCCGGCGCCGTGCCGCGTCAGCTGGGTCTGACCCGCGCCGGTCTGGAGACGCTCGGATTCACCGGCAAGGTCGGCCAGACGCTGGTCGTGCCGGCGAAGGACGGCCCGACCCTCGTCGCGGTCGGTGTCGGCGAGCAGTCGACCACCACGACGCTGCGAAATGCGGCAGCCGCGTTCGCCCGCGCCGCCGGTACCGCTGCGACGCTGGCGACCAACCTGGCCGACGATGCCGCGGTCGACGCCGAAGCGGCAGCCCAGGCCGTCGTCGAGGGTGTCACGCTCGCCCGGTACCGCTACGTCGGGCAGAAGAACGACACGTCGATCTCCCATCCGGTCGACTCGCTGGCGCTCGTCGTCGGGTCCAAGGCCGACTCGGCCGCTTCCAAGGGAGCCGCTCGGGCCGCGGCCACGTCGCGCGCAGCGATGCTCGCCCGCGAGTTCGCCAACACGCCGCCGAGTCATCTCACCGCCCGCGACCTGGCCGACCGTGCGACCGAGCTGGCCGCCGAGCACGGTCTGCAGGTCGAGGTCTTCGACAAGGACGCACTCGAGGTGCTCGGTTGCGGCGGCATCCTGGGCGTCAACGCCGGGTCGGTCGAACCGCCGCGGATGGTCAAGCTGTCGTACACGCCCCGTAACCCCAAGGCGCACCTGGCGCTGGTCGGCAAGGGCGTGATGTTCGATTCGGGCGGCCTGAGCATCAAGCCGAGTGGCCCGATGACCAACCTGATGAAGATGGACATGTCGGGTGCCGCCGCCGTGCTCGGGGCGATGACCGCGCTGAAGGACCTCGGCTGCCGCAACCGGGTGACCGCCTGGCTGATGTGCACCGACAACATGCCGTCGGGCTCGGCGATGAAGCTCGGCGACGTCCTCCACATCCGCAACGGCAAGACCGTCGAGATCCACAACACCGACGCCGAGGGTCGGCTGATCCTGGCCGACGGCCTGTCGCTCGCCGCCGAAGCGGGACCCGATGCGATCGTCGACATCGCCACCCTCACCGGTGCGGCGATGGCCGCGCTCGGTCAGGAGATGGCGGCGGTCATCGGTTCCGACGATTCGTTGATCGCTCAGGTGCAGACCTCGGCCGAGCAGGCCGATGAGCCGGTGTGGCAGCTGCCGCTCGCGAAGGACCGCTATCGCAAGCTGCTCGACTCGGTCGTCGCCGACATGAAGAACATCGGCGGCCCGTACGCCGGTGCGACCACCGCAGCGATCTTCCTGTCGGAGTTCGTCGGCGACGTGCCGTGGGCCCACCTCGACATCGCCGGGCCGATGAACGTCGACGCCGACACCAGTTGGAAGTCGAAGGGGGCGACCGGGTTCGGGACGCGCCTGCTGATCGATCTCGCGACCACCTTCACGCCTGCATGAGCGGGGCAGGGGCGGCGCGCCCGAACTTCGTGTTCGTCATGAGTGACGATCACGCCGCGCACGCGATCTCCGCCTACGGCAGTCGGATCAACCGGACGCCGCATCTCGACCGCATCGCCGACGGTGGTATGCGGTTCGACGCGTGCTTCTGCACGAACTCGATCTGCACGCCGAGTCGGGCGTCGATCCTCACCGGCACGTACAACCATGTCAACGAGGTGACCACTCTCGACACGCACATGGACAACCGGCTGACGACGTTCCCGAAGTTGCTGCAGGCCGCCGGGTACCAGACGGCCGTGTTCGGCAAGTGGCACCTCGGGCACGGTCCGGAGCACGACCCGGCGGGTTTCGACACGTGGCGGGTCCTGCCGGGCCAGGGCCACTATCACAACCCCGTGATGCTCGACCACGAGCGGGGCGTCGTCGAGCGCGGCGGTTACGTGACCGACCTGATCACCGACGACTGCCTCGACTGGCTCGACCGACGCGACCCCGACCGACCGTTCATGCTGCTGTGCCATCACAAGGCGCCGCACCGCACGTGGGAGCCGGCCCGCGAGCACTTCACGATGTACGACGACGTCGACATCCCCGAGCCGGAGACGATGTTCGACGATCACGCGACCCGTGCGGCCGTGGTGCAGGCGATGCGGATGCGGCTCCTCGACCTCGACCCGATCGTCGACCTCAAGGCACCGGTGCCGCCCGGCCTGTCGGAGGACGAGGAGGTGCGCTGGCGGTACCAGCGCTACATCAAGGACTACCTGCGGGTGATCGCGTCGATCGACGACAACGTCGGGCGCATGCTCGACTGGCTCGATGCCGAAGGTCTCGCCGACAACACGGTCGTCGTCTACACGAGCGACCAGGGATTCTTCCTCGGCGATCACGGGTGGTTCGACAAGCGCCTCATGTACGAGGAGTCGCTGTCGATGCCGTTCCTCGTCAGGTACCCGGCGATGGTCGCCGCCGGATCATCGTGCGACGAGATCGCGCTCAACGTCGACGTCGGCCCGACCTTCCTCGAACTCGCCGGCGTCGAGGTGCCCGACGAGATGCAGGGTGCGTCGATCGTGCCGCTCCTGCGCGGCGAGTCACCCGACGACTGGCGGCAGTCGATGTACTACCGCTACTGGATGCACCGCGACGGGGCCCACAACGTCCCGGCCCACTACGGCGTGCGGACCCGGACCCACAAGCTGATCTGCTACTACAACGATCCGCTCGATCAGCTCGGCGCCAACGGGCCGGCCGACCCGGTCGAGTGGGAGTTGTTCGACCTGGTCGTCGACCCGCTCGAGACCACCAACGTGATCGCCGATCCCACCTACACGGCGATCGTCGCAGAACTGCGGGCCGAGCTCTCCCGGTTGCAGGCCGAGCTCGGCGACGAACCGCATCCCGCCGCGGTCTGAACCGGCCGCGGCTCGGCCGGACTCACGACGCGATCGCAGCGGCTTCGCAGGCGCGGGCGGCGGCGTGGGCCGAGATGCCCGCTTCGATCAGTCGGCGTTCGATGTCGCGTCGGTCGATCGTGATCGTGCGTCGAGCCCACTCGTCGTGCGTGGCCTGGAGGTCGTCGGGCAGTCGTTTCAGGTGGCGCTGGGCGACCGTCGGGAACTTGCGGCGGACGGCGAACCCGTCACTCGCCGGCTGCGCGAGCCCGAACATCACGCACCGGTGCAGCGCCTTGCCGAACGGTGAGTTCTGCCCTTTCGAGAACGAGAGTCCCATCGACGTCGCGGCGTGCTGGAGGTCGAGCGTGAAGCCGTCGGGTTCGTGGTCGAACTCGTCGGCGAACCTGCGCATGATCCACGTCGCCGTCGGGCCGATGACGCTCAGCCAGAACCGTTCGACGTAGGCGCTGCGTGGGTCGTGGCCGCGGGCGTCGAGGACCGGATCGGCCCAGGGCCTGATGGTGGCGGGTGATGGGATGAGTTGGATGACGTCCACGGTGTGCTCCGTCCTGATGCGATGACAGAGGGAAGCCGGACGTCGTGAGTGGGGGGACCGGACGCCCCGAACCGGAAAGTCCGGCCCGAGAACGCTGATCAGGCCGAGTCGCGCAGCCAGGTGCGGGGTCCGATCGCGAAGTGGGGCGAGAGGGCCGGGTCGATGCTGCGGATCGTGCCGACGAGGTCGTCGTAGCCGAGTGAGACGCAGCCGCTCGTGGGCTTGCCGGCGCCGCTCGACGTGTAGCTCGTGCGGTGCAGGAAGATCGCCGCGGCATACGGGGTCTCGCCGGGTTCGTCGCCCGAGATCGGATCGAGGTTGGCGCCGATCACGGCGGCGTGCGAGTACGCCTCGCCGTAATTCTGGAGCCATTCGTCGGGGCCCGAGCATCCGTACCGGGAGATCACGTGCTGGTAGCGCGACGTGTTCGGCGTGGCGCCCCAGCAATCCTCCGGCCGCACCGACCGGTACGGGGCGAGCGCACCCGGGTCGGGCCGGTTGCCGAACATGCTGAACGTCTGCCCGTCCCAGGCGGTGACCTCGCCGAGCGGGAACACGCCGGCCGGGGTGGTGCCGTCACCCGACCGACGGTCGACCAGCGGCCGGGTGCCGCTGCGCCCGAACATCGCCGGTTGGGCACCCCGGCGGCAGCGCCAGTCGCCGCCCGTCGTCTGCACGGCGACCTCGACCGTGCCGTCGACGTCGCCGAAGCCGTCGGTCGCCATCACCACGAACTGCCGGACGCCGGGATGGCGCGAGGCGAGTCCGGCGACGGTGGCGAGGTCGCACTCGGCCTCGACGGAGAACGCCACGTCGCGAGCGGCTGCCTCGTCGACCGTTGCCCCCGACGGCCCGAATGCACCGGCGACGAAGCCACTGCTCGCGACCGTCGCGACGATCGTGAGGGCGATGGTGCGCGCGAGATTCACGCCCCCGAGTCTGGTCGCTGGCGCGGAGCGGTAACAATCACCCCATGGGAGACACACCGGTCGGAGTCCGCGCCGCGGCAGAACGGGTCGCCGCGGCAGAGCGCATCGTGGTCCTGACGGGTGCCGGGATCTCGACGGATTCGGGCATCCCCGACTTCCGCGGACCGAAGGGCGTCTGGACGAAGAACCCGGCTGCGGAGAATGCAGCGACGATCCAGAACTACCTCGCCGACGCCGAGGTGCGACGGCGTGCGTGGCTCGGCCGTCTCGACACACCGGTCTGGACGGCCGAACCCAACGTGGGGCACGAGGCGGTCGTGGCGCTCGAGCGGGCCCGCAAGTTGCACGCGGTCGTGACCCAGAACGTCGACGGTCTGCACCAGGAGGCGGGCCACGATCCCGACAACGTGATCGAGGTGCACGGCACCGTGCGATATTCGCGGTGCTGGGAATGCGGCGATCGCCGACCGATGCGCGAGACGCTCGATCGGGTCCGCGCCGGCGAGTCCGATCCGCCATGCCTCGTCTGCGGCGGCATCGTCAAGTCCGACACGATCAGCTTCGGTCAGTCGTTGGTGCCCGAGGTGATCGACCGCGCGCTCCGGGTCAGCGAAGAGTGCGATCTCCTGATCGCCGTCGGGTCGACACTGAGCGTGTACCCGGTCGCGAACTGTGTACCGATCGCGAAGCGGGCGGGCGCGCCGGTGATCATCGTCAACGGTCAGCCGACCGAGATGGATCGTCATGCCGACCATCTCCTGATCGGCCAGATCGCCGACATCCTGCCGGCGATCGTCGACGGCTGAGCGCTCGGGTCCCGATGCGGCGGCGGGTCAGAGCCTGGTCGGCGCGTCCGACCGCTCGGTCGACGTCCCTGCGCTGCCGGGCTCGAGCCGGAACGACGGGTCCCCGATGACGATGCGGTCGCGTCCGTCGGACTTCGCCTGCATCAGCGCCCGGTCGGCGAGGTTGACGAGTTCGCTCAGATCGCTGCCGTACGACGAGTCGACCAGGCCGATGCTGACGGTGAACGTCGGGAGTTGCGCGTCGGTCAGCGCCTCGGCGAGTCGTTGCTGCAGTCGGTGCAGCACCGGCGCCGAACTCGTGACGTCGGCCTCGGGGAGGATGATGACGAACTCCTCGCCGCCGTGTCGGGCGACGATGTCGGCATCGCGGACCGCCGATTGCAGCACCCGAGCGAAGAGACGAAGGGCACGATCGCCGGTGTCGTGGCCGAAGGTGTCGTTGAGGTCTTTGAAATGGTCGAGATCGGCCATCGCGACCCCGAACATGCTGTGCTGGGTCCGCATCTCGCGGGCCTGGTTCTCCATCGCCCGACGATTCAGCAGGCCGGTCAGCGGGTCGGTGTCGGCCTGTAGCTGCGACTGCGACATGGCACGCATCATGCCCAGGCGGGCGCCGAAGCGAACGGCGACCCCTTCCAACGCCGCAACTTCTTCGGCGAGATCGACGGACGAGACGTCGGTGTTGTCGCGCACGGCGTGCAGGACCGCAGACGGTGTTCCCAGCACGTTGACCGGGACGCACAGCGCGACGTGCCCGTCGTCGAGGGCGCGTTCACGAAGCCTCGGACACGATGCGAGCGCGTTGGGGTTCGAGAAGCGCAGCGACTGGCCGTTCCGTACGGCTGGACAACTGCGCGGTGTCGTGACACCACAGCCCGGAGCAGGGTGCCCGGACGTGGTCACGACCCGCGCCAGGTGTGCGTTGCTGGAGTCGGCGACGAGGACCTCACCGGGGTGATCGGACGCCTCGCTCAGCGCGACACCCGCGATCTCGTACAGCTCCTCTTCTCGTTCGGCCATGTCGAACGCCGATTGCACCTGGCGAAGGAACCGCAGTCCGCGGCTCCGCTGCGTCAACTCGTGCTCGTGTTCTTCCACGAGCCGGTGGATCCTGCGGAGATCTGCCCGAATCGGGAGGGCGGACGTCACGGTGAGCGCCAATGCTGCCAGCAGGAGGAACAGACCGAGTTCGAGCGCCAACCGGCCGGTCGCGATGTCGCCGCCGCCGGACGCCTCGTGCATGATCCGGTGGGCCCCGATGAATGCGATCGACAGACCGATGAGCGCGCCGGCGACGCGGATGGCGATGCTTCGCATCCCGGTCTGTCGGTTCAGGAGGTCTCGGCCCTGGTTGGTGGGTTCCCCGGTCACGGTGGTGTATCGACGGAGCGTGGCGACTTCTTGAGCCGGCCGAGACACAACGGGCCCGCCGAACGGGAATACCCGACCCAGTTGGTAGGTTTTGAGTTCTATGGCAACGTTTCGTGATCTGTTGACGTCAGCGAAGGCCGAGATCACCGAGGTCTCGACCCAAGAGGCGGCGACCCACATCGGCGAGGGCTTCACCGTGCTCGACGTCCGTGAGCCCGACGAGTATCAGGAGGGCGCGATCCCCGGCGCGATCCACATCCCTCGGGGTCACCTCGAGGCGCAGATCGAGGGCCGACTGCTCGACAAGACCGCCCCGGTGGTCGTCTACTGCGCCGGCGGTGTGCGTTCGGCGTTCGCCGCCAAGACGATGCAGGACCTCGGCTACGAGCAGGTCGAGTCGATGGACGGCGGGTTCGGCCGGTGGAAGGACGAGGGTCGCGACTGGAAGCAGCCCGCATCGCTGACCGCCGAGCAGATGAACCGCTACAAGCGCCACCTGCTGCTGCCCGAGGTCGGGATCGAGGGGCAGAAGCAGCTCCTCGACGCCAAGGTCCTGATGCTCGGCGCCGGTGGCCTCGGGTCACCGGCTGCGATGTACCTCGCCGCGGCAGGGGTCGGCACGATCGGCATCGTCGACATGGACGACGTCGACGCGTCGAACCTCCAGCGCCAGATCCTCCACAACGTCGATCGCATCGGCGACCGCAAGGTCGACTCGGCCAAGAAGACGCTGACGATGCTCAACCCCGACGTCGACGTCGTCACCTACGACGCCCGCCTCGACGCGTCGAACATCATCGACATCATCTCCGGTTACGACGTGATCGTCGACGGCGCCGACAACTTCCCGAGCCGCTATCTGCTCAACGACGCCAGCGTGAAGCTCGGCATCCCGGTCGTGCACGGGTCGATCTTCCGGTTCGAGGGCATGGTCAGCGTGTTCCACCCGACCGAGGGGCCCACCTATCGCGACATGGTGCCCGAGCCGCCCCCGGCCGAACTCGCACCGTCGTGCGCCGAGGCCGGCGTGCTCGGTGTGCTGCCCGGCATCGTCGGGTCGATCCAGGCGCTCGAGACGATCAAGGTCATCCTCGGGCTCGGCGAGCCGTTGATCGGCCGGATCCTCTCGGTCGACACGACCGAGATGGAGTTCCGGGTGTTCAACCTGCGCAAGGACCCGAACAACGAGGTCACGTACGAGAACCGCGACCGGATCATCGTGCAGGAGCTCGACGGGCTCTGCGCCCCCGGCCTCGCCCACTGAACCGTCTGCGGCAGCGGCCGGCGCCCCTGCCGGTCAGAGGTGGTAGCCCGTGACGTCGATGATGGAGTTCGTCGCGCCTCCGCAGAAGACCTTCACATTGCGATCGTCGTCGAGTTCGACGATGCCGGCATTCGCCAGCGCCAGACCGTTCGCTGCCCCGTTGTTGGTCGACGCGGGCGACGACGTCGCGAATCCGGCCGCACGCACGGCCGACCGTCGTCAGGCGCTGCGGGTTCGCGTCTCGAGTTCGGCCACGAGCGAGTTCAACGATCGAGCGGTGACGCCGGCCCGGGCGACCGCGACGCTCGGGACGCCGGTGGCGTCGAGGAGCGACTCGTACCGCTCGCGGAGCATCTCGAACGTGGGTGGGAGCCGGTAGCCGGCAGCACCGAGTGCGTGATCGATGCTCGCCCACGCCTCGATCGCCCGGTCGTGATCGCCGCTCCGGACGAACGAGTGCGCGGCGAGTTCGACGCTGAGGCACACCGACCACAGATGGCCGGCTCGACGCGCCGACGCGAGCGTCGCCGCCCACCACCGGTCGAGCACGTCGTGTGCGTCGGCCAGGTCGAACGCGGCGGCGGCCTGGCAGACGGCCACCGAGGTCCGGAACTGGAGATCCTCGTCGAGCAGGCGACCGAGCGCGCGATCCATCGCGTGCACGTCGTCGGCATGGTCGCCGCCGCGCCCCCGCAGCTGGATGGTCGCACTCGTTCGGAACACCGTCGCGTAGTCGTCGAACCAGCCCTGCCGCGGCGGCGGCACCTGTTCGGCGCCGCGGTAGTACTCGAGCGCGTCGTCGGGGCGGTCGTCGTACGCGGCGCAGGAGCCCGCCGTCATCAGCGCCTGGCGTTCGGCGTCGCTCGACACCCCGTGCGCCGAGGCGGCCGCGAGGCGGAACATCTCCTCGCCCTCGCGGAGGTCGGCCCTGCTGATCGCAGCGAAGCCCAGCGCGAAGTAGATCCCGATCGAGCCCGGGTCGGGGGTCGCGTCGGCGAACTCGACGAGGGTCGCCTCGAGACGGGGCGCCTCGTCGAGGCGTCCGGTCATCGCCCCGTACGAGACCGCCAGACCGACGACGGCCAGCCAGAGCCGCGAGCCGCGATCCGGCGGGTCGGAGAGCCGTCTCGCTTCGTCGAGGCCGACGTGGAGCCGTCCGGTCTCCTCCCAGTACGTGTGCAGATGCATCGCCAGACGACGCGCGTTGCGGACACCGCGGTCGCTCGAGACGTGGCGGAGCGCGGTCAGGTAGTTGTCGTCGTCGAGTTCGATTGTCAGGATCGACGCGGCCGTCGCCTCGCGGTCGAACCGGCCGGTGAGGTCCTCGGCTCGACGCAGGAAGTGCTCCTGGTGCCGATCGGCGGTGGCCCCTCCGTCATCGAGACCTCGCAGTGCGAACTCCCGAACGACCTGGAGCAGCCGGAACCGGTTGCCCGATTCGTCGAACACGGTCGACACCAGGGAGCGCTCGATCAGCGAACGCAGCACGCCGGGGATCGTGTCGGCATCGACGGTCTCGTCGGTGCACACGGCGATCGCGGCGTCGAGGTCGAACGACCCGGCGAACACGCTGCACCGGTCGAACACCGCCCGTTCCTCCTCGTCGAGCAGCTGCGTGCTCCACTCCACCGCGGCGTCGATCGTGCCGTGGCGGCCCGCCGCGCCGCGCCGCGCCCGGCGGTTCGGCGTGGCGAGCAGATCGAACAACCGGGCGTCGATCTCGCCGAGTGAGAGGAACTTGAGATTGGACGCCGCCAGCTGGATCGCGAGCGGGAGCCCGTCGACGCGTCGACAGATCCGCGACACGAGTGCCGGGTCGAGGGCGCCGAGTCGCGCGACGGTCGAACGGGCGTGACTGACGAACAGCGCCTCGGCCGGAGCGAAGTCGCCGTCGTCCCCGACCACGAGCGGTTCGACGGGGAGCACACGCTCGCCGGACAGATCGAGTGGTTCGCGGGTCGTCGTGAGGATGTGCACCTGAGCGCTTCGTTCGAGGAGTTCGCCCACCAGGTCGGCGACGTCGTCGAGCACGTGTTCGCAGTTGTCGAGCACGATCAATCGCGGGGCCCTGGTCTGGTCGACGATCCGGTCGAGCGCGCTGCCGGGCCGGGCGATCGCGTCGGGTCCGAGCACCGTCTCGGCGACCCGGCCGGCGAGATCGTCACCGCTCGACGCCGGCGTCAGGTCGACGACGTGTACACCGCCGGCGAACCGGCCGGCAGCCGCGGTCGCGACCGACACCGAGAGGTGCGTCTTGCCGGTGCCCCCGGGGCCGAGCAGGGTGACGAGACGGTGGGCGTCGATGGCCGCAGCGGTCTCGGCCAGCTCCCGCTCACGGCCGATCAGGTCGTTGAGCATCACCGGGATCCGGTTGCCGGCCCCGGTCGCCGACCGCAACGGCGGGAACTCGTCACGCAGCCCGTCGATCAGGATCGTGACCAGATCGACCGGGGCGGTGATGCCCTTCAGGTGATGTCGACCCTCGTGCCGAACGCGGACATCGTTCGGCAACCGTCCGCCGGCAGCGTCGAGCGCGGCGCTCGACGCCAGGATCTGTCCGCCGTGGCCGGCATCCATGACCCGGGCGGCCTGATTGAGCGTCGGTCCGAAGTAGTTGTCGTTCCGCGTGACGGCGGGCCCGACGTGCAGCCCGCTGCGGATCGCGATGCGGCACTCGGCCGGCCAGTCGTGGGCGGCGAACGCTCGTTGGGCGTCGACGGCGGCGGCGAACCCGGAGGCAGCGTGATCGAAGGCGGCGACGATGCCGTCGCCGGTCTGGGCGAACAGGTGCCCGTCGTGGTGGGCGACCGCGCCGACGAGGAGTCGATCGTGGACCTGCATCGTCGAGGCCATCAGGGTCGGGTCCCGTTCCCACAGCGGCGTCGACCCGACGATGTCGGTGAACAGGAACGTGCGCTCGGTGATGCGGTCGAGCTGGGGATCGTTCACGGCTACCCAGTGTGTCAGTTGGGTCGAGCGCGGCGAGCACCCGCTCGGCACCCGCGAGCGGTGTGGCAGGATGCGGTCGCCGCCAGCAAGGAGACGGACATGACCGACGAATCCACGCCATCGACCGTGCACGTGTTGGGAGGTGGGCCGAGCGGGCTCTCCGCTGCGTTCCATCTCGCCCAGCAGCGGCGACCCGATCTGCGCATCGTCGTGCACCAGATGGGATGGCGTCTGGGCGGCAAGGGTGCCACCGGTCGCGATGCCGCAGCCGGGAACCGCATCGAAGAGCACGGGATCCATCTGTTCGGCAACATGTACGCCAACGCGCTCCACATGATGAACGACGCGTTCGGAGCGCTCGACGACGGACGCACGATCGAGACCGAGTTCGAGGTCTCGAACTTCCAGATGGTCACCGACTTCTCGGGCGGTCGCTGGCACGGATTCGAGAGTTCGCTCCCGCACAACGACGAACTCCCGTGGGAGCACGGCACCGTCGCCGACCCCGCCGCCCTGGTCACGTCGATGCTGACGACGATCGAGGGGATCCTCTCGAGTCAGGAACTGCCGATCCCCGGCACGCCACCGGCGACGTCGGCGGCGAGCGACCGCCCGTCCCGGCTGCGTTCCGCCATCGACTTCGTGCGTCACCACAGTCCGGGTGGGCTGGCCGAACGGCTCGCGGGGCTGCTCGGCGGACTCGAGGCTGCCAAGGCCGCCGTCGGCGACGACCTCCACGCGGTGTCGCACGGCTCCCTGCTCGAGATGCTCGAACACTTCGCGGCACTGATCGAGCAGGCGATGTCCGAGATCGGTGACGAGGGCGACCTGCTCGGCTGGATCTTCGTCGAGCTCGACCTGCTGGCGACGATCATGCGCGGGTGCATCGCCGACGAGATCTTCGTCAAGGGGATCGACTCGATCGACGGGCCGTCCTACCAGGACTGGCTCCGGTCGCACGGAGCATCCGATGCGCTGATGCGCTCGTCGATCCTCTTGGTCGTCCCGAACACCTGCATGAGCTACGCCGACGGCGACAGCACCCAGCCGCCGACCATGTCGGCCGCCGCGTTCGTGACGTTCATCCTCCGGCAGATCGTCGCCCCCGGCAACGCTGCGTACTTCTTCAAGGTCGGCACGGGCGAAACGGTGATCCTGCCGCTCTACGAGGTCCTGCTCCAATGGGGTGTCGAGTTCGAGTTCTTCACGAAGGTCCTCGACGTCGTGCCGTCCGATGACGGCAGCCGGATCGGTTCGCTGGTGATCGAACGTCAGGCGGCACTGGCCGACGGCGTCGGTGCGTACGAGCCGCTGGCGGTGATCAGCGGCGGCACGATGTACATGCCCTCCGAAGCCGGATACGAACATGCCAAGCAGCAGCCCGACGCCGAACTCGTGTGGCCCAACGTCGCCGACTTCGGCCAACTCGCCGACGGTGCAGAGCTGCGCGCACGCGGGATCAACCTCGAGTCGTGGTGGGCCGACTGGGCCGGTACCACGTCGACGCTGACGCTCGGACCGGACGACGCCGTCGTCGTTGCGATCCCGCCGCGGGCCCAGGCGGCGGTGTGCACGTCGGCCCTCGCCGGGTCGCCGGCCTGGGGCACGATGATCGACCACGTCGAAACGGCCGCGACCCAGGCACTCCAGATCTGGCTCGACCGCTCGACACCGGAGCTGGGATGGCGCGAGCTGCCCGGCACCGATCGCTGGCTCGGACCGTCGTACACCAATCCGATCAGCGCATTCGCCGACTTCACCCGCACCCTCGCGAGCGAGTCGTGGCCGGCCGAGGGCGGACCGAAGGGACTGATCTACTTCTGCGGTGTGCTGCAGGATCCGATGGAGATCCCCGGCTTCGACGACCATGCGTTCCCCGATCAGCAGACACAGCGGGTGCGCGACATGGCGGCCCAGTACCTCCGCCAACTCGGCGGTCTGCTGCCGTATGCGGCCGGGGGCGGGAACGACGCCAACACGCTCGACTACTCCGTGCTGCACTGCTACGACGAGACGGGTTCGCCGACGGGTGAGAACCGGGTCGATCAGCAGTTCTTCCGGGCGAACATCGACCCCAACGAGCGCTACACGGTGTCGGCGCCCGGCACGCTCCAGTACCGACTCAACTCGTGGGAGTCCGGCTACGCCAACTGTGCGCTGTGCAGCGACGCGATCTTCAACGGCTTCAACATCGGCAGCTTCGAGGCCTCCGTGGCGGCCGGCAAGTTGGCGTCGCTGACCGTGTCGGGTCTGCCCGACCTCGACCACGTGTACGGCTTCGAATTCCTCCGGCCCGATCCGCCGCAGCCGCCACCGCCGATCCTGCCTCCGCCGAGCTGACCGACGTTCGCTACCGTTCCGGCATGGAGATCGACGTCGAACCGACCGGGCAGGCGTGCGGGGCGACGGTGCGCGGCGTCGACCTCACCCGACCGCTCGACACGGCGACGGTGGCCGCGCTGCGCGCGGCGTGGCTCCGGCATCACGTGTTGGTGTTCCCGGAGCAGCCGATCGACGACGACGACCTCGAACGGTTCACGCTCGCGTTCGGTGGGTTCGGTGACGACCCGTACATCGCGCCGATCCCCGGACGCGACCACGTGATCGCCGTCCGTCGTGCCGCCGACGAGACGTCGCCGCTGTTCGCCGAGAACTGGCACAGCGACTGGAGTTTCCAGGCCCGTCCCCCGGCGGGGACGTGTCTGCGGTCGGTCGTCGTGCCGCCGACCGGCGGCAACACCCTCTTCGCGAACCAGCACGCAGCACTCGAGGCGATGCCCGCCGAGATGCGGTCCCGGTACGAGGGCAAGATCGCGATTCACTCCGCTCGCGGTGGGTACGCGCCGTCCGGTTTCTACGGCGATCGCGAGTCCGAGGCCGACCGGAGCATGGACATCCGTCCGTCCGACGCGGCGATGGCGACCCAGGAGCACCCGCTGGTGCGGGCGCATCCCGAGACCGGGCGACTGGGATTCTTCAGCTGCCGCGGGTACATCATCGGCCTCGTCGGTGTCCCCGACGACGAAGCGCTCCCGCTGTTGAACGAACTGTTCGAGTGGCAGGGCCGCGACGAGTTCGTGTTCCGGCACGTGTGGGAGCCGGACACGCTCGTGATGTGGGACAACCGGTCGGTGTTGCACAAGGCGACCGGTGGCTACGACGGCCACGAACGCGTGCTGCACCGCACGACGATCGCCGCCGCCTGACGGCGGCGGCCGCCGCCGTCAGTCGAGGAATTCTGGTTCGCGAGCGACGAGCTCTTCCCACAGCGGCTGGAACTGGAACCAGCCGGCGATGTCGCTGCCCTGGGCCTTGAACCCGTCTTCGCAGTAGCCCTGTGGGATCTCGATCGGGTCGCCGGCCGACTCCGCGAGGAGCTGTGACTGGCAGCAGCGCTCGAGTGCGATGAACCACCACACGGCGGCATCGACCGAACCGCCGGTGGTGATCAACCCGTGGTTCTGATGGATCAGCGCTTTCCGGTCGCCGAGCGCCTCGGCCATCTTGCGGCCGACTTCGAGGTCGAGCACGACGGCACCGCTGCCGTCGTTGCAGAGCGCGACGTCGTTGTAGAACATCGTCGCGTCCTGGGTGATCATCCTGAGCGGCTTGCCGAGCGTCGAGAACGTCTTGCCGTACATCGAGTGCGAGTGCGCTGCCGCCATGATGTCGGGGCGAGCCTGGTGGATCTGGCCGTGGATCGCGAAGGCGGCCTGATTGAGCGAGCCCTCACCCTCGACGATCTCGCCGGTGTGGTCGACGCAGATCAGGTCGCTGACCGTCATCAGCTTGAAGTTCTTGCCGAACGGGTTGACCCAGAAGCGATCGGGGAACTCGGGATCGCGGACCGTCACGTGTCCGGCGACGCCCTCGGCGAGGTGGAGGCGCCCCATCGTGCGGAGACCGGCAGCGAGCCGCTGCTTGCGGTGCAAGCGCTCGGCGGCGAGGTCGTCCTGGTTCGCGGCGGCCTGCTGCTCGAGGTCGTCGAGTTGTTCGTCGATCGTGTTGGCCATGGTGGGGCTCCCGTCGTGTTGCGTGGATTCCGATGGTACCCGTCGCCCGTCGGGTGGTGCGAGGTCAGGCCGGGTCGGTGCGGACGACCGCTTCGACCCGATCGATGCGGTCCCGTTCCTGCACCGCGACGCCGACGAGGACCAGCGCGATGCCGACGACGTCGATCCGGGAGGGCTGCTGCCCGAGCCCGATCCAGCCCACCAGTGCCGCCGTGACCGGCAGCAGCGCGAGCAGCAGCGAGAACCGCCGGATCGGGATCCGACGCATCGTGAACTGGTCGATGCCGTAGCCGATCGCGTTGGAGAACACGCCGACGAGCAGGCACAGACCGAGCAGGCGGGGGTCGAGCCAGACGTCGCCGCTCCAGGGCGCACCGATCGGCGTGACGACGATCGCGCCGATCGCGAGGCCGAGGCCGAGCCCGGCGAGACCGCGGTCGACCTGTGCGACCCGGGCACCGACCACGATGTAGGCGGCCCACATCGCCGATGCGAGCAGGATGAACACCAGACCGGCGAGATTGTCGTCGACCTCGACGCCGCCGAGGACCACCACGCCCGCGAACGCGAACAGGAGCGCGATCGCGTTGCGAGCCGACCTGGTGGAGATCGCGGCGACGGCGATCGGGCCGATGAACTCGATCGTCACCCCCTTGCCCAGGTCGAGACGAGCGATGCCCAGGTAGAAGAACACGTTCATCAACGCGGTCGCGACGCCGAACACGGCGACGCCGATCAGCTGACGACGCGTCCAGCCGCGGTGCCAGCTGCGTGAGATCGCGAGCACCGCGACGGCGGCTCCGATGACCCGGAACCATGCGACGGTCTGCGGTTGGACCTGGTCGAAGAGCGACACCGCGATGGCAGCGCCGACGTACTGCGCGATCGCCGAGATCAGGAACAACCCCTCGGGCGGCGCAGCGGTCAGGGTGCGTCCGATCGACGGGCGGTGGCTCACGGCACGATTCTGGCGCGTCGCGTCCGTTTTGCCATCGGCGCGAGCGCGATGCTGTGCCGGTGAACGACTCCCACGTCTTCGATCGAGTACTCGGCCGACCTCGAGCCGTCAGCGCGACGGGATGCACGGTCGTCGACGGCGCTGGCGTCGAGTACCTCGATGGCGCCGGGGGTGCGATTGCGAGCTCGATCGGTCACGGCCGCCGCGAGGTCGTCGATGCCATGGCGGGCCAGGCCGCGTCGGTCGAGTACGTCCACGCCACCCAGTTCAGCACCGAAGCGGTCGAACGGTTCGCCGATCGGTTGGCGGCGGTCGTCCCGGTCGACGACGCGCGTGTGTTCCCGGTCAGCGGTGGGAGCGAAGCGAACGAGACCGCACTCAAGCTCGCCCGATCGTTCCATGTGGCGCGTGGCGACCATGAGCGGCACGTCGTGCTCGCCCGGGTGGGCGCCTATCACGGCAACAGTCGCGGTGCCCTCGACGCATCCGACCGTTCGGGTCTCCGGGCGGCATATGAGCCGTGGCTGGGCCAGACGGTCAGGGTGCCGATGGCGAACCCGTACCGGGATTGCCGCTCCGGCGCCGACCACGCGGCCGAGATCGATCGGATCATCCGCCTCACCGGACCCGACAGGGTCGCCGCCTTCATCGCCGAACCGGTGAGTGGAGCGACGCTCGGTGCGGTCGTGCCGCCGGCCGACTACTGGCCCGCCGTCGCAGCGGTGTGCCGGGAGCACGGGGTGCTCCTGATCCTCGACGAGGTGATGACCGGCTTCGGTCGCACGGGCGAGTGGTTCGCCGCCGACCACTGGGGCGTGCGGCCCGACATCGTGACGGCGGGCAAGGGCGCGTCGAGCGGCTACTGGCCACTCGGGGTGTGCGTCGCCTCCGGCGAGGTCTACGACACGGTGACGGCGGCCGCCACGTTCGCCCACGGGTTCACGTGGTCGCACCACCCGGTCGGCGCAGCGGTCGCGTCCACCGTGATCGACGTGATCGAGCGCGAGGAGCTCGTGGTGGCGGCCCGTCGCGCCGGTGATCTCGTTCGCGATGCGCTCCGCTCCGCCCTGTCGGAGCATCCGAACGTCGGTGACATCCGTGGCCTCGGACTCTTGAACGCGGTCGAGTTCGTCGCCGACCCGGTCACGAAGGCGCCGTTCGATCGTTCGGACCGGGTGATCGAACGGATCACCACCGCCGCCTTCGATCGACGACTCACGGTCTACCCGTGCTCGTCGGCGGTCGACGGCGCGGTCGGTGACGCGGCCCTGCTCGGCCCGGCGCTGTGCGCGACCGACGACGAGCTGCACGAGATGGTCGCCCGACTCGTGGCGGCGACGCTCAGCGTGCTGCCGGCGTGACGGCCTCGCGGGTCAGACCATCCAGGCGGCGCGGCTGATCGGTTGCGACAACGCCGGTCGGTCGATCGCGAACGGCGCGAGTTCCGGGCCAGGTGTGCCGCCCGTCGCGAGGTCGGCCAACGTGCGCCCGAACCACGCCGCGAACTTGAAACCGTGGGCGGCACCGAGGCCGACGACGACGTTCGGGTGGTCGGGGAGTCGGTCGACGACGAAGTCACGATCGGCCGTGAGCGTGTACAGGCACGTCGTCGACCTGGGTGCACCGAAGCGGTCGCCGAGCAGTCCGCTCATGAAGTCGCCGAGGGTTCGCTCCATCTCCGGATCGGGGTCGAACGAGCGGGTGTCGGGGTCGACCTCGCCGCCGCCGCAGTCCTCCGAGCCCTTGACGTGGTCGGCCAGGTCGCCGGGGCCGTAGGTCGGGAAGCCGTAGTAGCTGGGGTCGTGCATCCAGATCCAGACGGGGAGCCGCCCCGGCCGGAGGTCGTCGATGTCGCCGGTGGGGAAGTAGCTCACCTGTTCGCGGGTGACCGCCATGCTCACGTGGTGGCCGAGCGGGCCGATCAACCGGTTGGTCCAGGCGTCGGCGCACACCACCACCGATCCGCACCGCACCGGACCGTCGTCGGTCGTCACCTCGACCTCGCCGTCGACCGGGCGGATCGAGGCAACCGGTGTATCGGCCCTCAGGGCGGCACCGTGTTCGGCGGCCAGCCGCTGCAGGATCGCAGTCGCCGGCCCCGCCGGCACGATGCCCGTCTCCTCCGACGCGATGCCGCTCACGTCGCCGCTGACGACCGAGCCGCGGGCGAACGCCGGCCACCGGCGCCGGATCTCGGTTGCGTCGAGCCACTCGTACGGTACGCCGATCGCGTCGAGGCTGGAGGTGTAGGGCGTCGGGTCGATCGCAGCGTCCGGCGGGAACAGATCGACGCCACCGGTCCTCGTGATGATCGCGTCACCGCCGTCGCGCTCGACCGCCGCCCAGGCGTCGTACGCGCCCGCCGTCAGATCGACGTAGCCGGGTGTGTGGTACGAACGACGGATGATGCGCGAATGGTCGTGCGACGCACCGCGAACGTGCCCGAGCTCGAACTGTTCGAACCCGACGACATCGACCCCGCGTGAGGCCAGCCAGTAGGCGGTCGCCGACCCGAGCCCGCCGAGGCCGATGATACCGACGCGGTGATCAGCCAAGGTCGCTCTCGGTCTCGGTCGCCGTCGCATCCATCGCCGTCGCATACCAGCGGGTGATGTCGGCGGTGTCGTCCTCCATCGGTGCGAACCATCCGCCGGTCCATGCCCGCGAGGACATGCCGCGCTGCACGCTCTCGCAGATCGCCCAGTCCTCCCGGTTGACCGGGTCCCAGAGGTCGCCTGCGTCGGACGGATCGAAATCGCTTGCTGCCATCGCCTCGGGGTGGAACAGCAGGTCGCAGACGATCGTGGTGTGCGCCGGACCGGTCGGCATCAGCCGGAACGCGGCGACGTGTTCGGCCGACAGGCTGAGCAACAGGTTCGGATACACGAGCTCGCCTTTGTGCTTCACGCGCTCGTCGGCGTCGAGGTCGGGGAACGGTGCCCGGTTCGAGGTGCCGGTCGTCGTGAACGTCCAGGCGCCGTCACGGTGCGGGATGCCGTTCACCCACTCGAGGTCGGACCCACCGCGTCGGAACGACGGCACCAGATCGCACAGCGTCGGGTGCACGGGTCCGCAGTGGTAGCACTCGTTGTAGTTCTCGGCGATGATCTTCCAGTTCGCCGCGACCTCGTAGCGGAACGTGAGACCCGGCCGGAGGTCGGCGAGTGGGTACCGCTCGATGCGCTCGGGGATCGGCCCGAGCTGCTCGCGGAGCGGGCTCGCTGCGTCGGGGCTCGAGTTGACGAACAGGAAGCCGCCCCACGACCCGACCGCAACCGGGTTCAACGAGACGTCGGGCGTGTGCTCCGGGTCGAGGAACGGCGCGCGCTTCAGGTGCCCGTCGAGGTCGTAGGTCCACGAGTGGTACGGGCACCGGATCGCAGCGCCGAACGAACCGCACGGGGGTCCGGACGGGTCGACGAGCTCGGCCCCACGGTGACGACACACGTTGGAGAACGCACGGAGCTCACGGGTGGCGTTGCGGGTGATCACGATCGACTCGCCGGCGACGTCGACGACGAGCCGGTCGCCCGGATCGCGCACGTCGTCGACGCGCCCGACGACCACCCACTGGCGGAACCAGATGCGTTCTCGCTCGTCGGCCCACACCGCCTCGCTGCGGTACGCGTCGGGGTGCATCGTCGGCACGAGCGGCTGCGTCGTCGACCGGTCGGCCAGTTCCACGCACGAAACATACAGCGCCCGTGCGGTCTGGCTAACGTTCGGCGGTGCCCACCGAGATCGTGGTCGAGACCGCCGACGGTGAACGCCTCGCGTGCACGCTCTACCTGCCCGACGGCGACGGCCCGCACGCGGCGCTGATCGAGGCGCTGCCGTACCGGAAGGACGACGTCACGCAGTCGTACGGGGCGACCTACGAACGATACGCGGCAGCCGGATTCGCCGTGCTGCGGGTCGACCTCCGGGGCACCGGCTCGTCGAGTGGGGTCGCCACCGACGAGTACCCGGACGCCGAGCGAACCGACCTGCGGAGTGCGATCGAGTGGCTGGTCTCGCAACCCTGGTCGAACGGCAAGGTCGGCATGTTCGGCACGTCGTACTCGGGTTTCAACGGCCTGCAGATGGCGGTGGAGATCGGACGTCTCGGCATCCCCGCGCTGGCCGCCGTCGTGGCGACGTACGCGACCGACGATCGGTACACCGACGACGTGCACTACTGCGGCGGCGTGCTGCGGGCGGTCGACCTGATCGACTACCCGCTGTACATGGTGGCGATGAACGCGCTGCCGCCTGTGCCCGCCGTGTTCGACGGCGACATGGACGACTGGCGGGCGGCATGGCAGCGGCGGGTCGACGAGACACCTCCGTGGTTGCTCGAGTGGCTGGACCACCCGATCGACGCCCCGACCTGGCGGCGGGGCTCGGTCCGTCTCGGCCCCGACGGCGCCGGCTACGAGCGGATGGGCTGCCCGACCATGATCATCGCCGGCTGGGCCGACGGCTACCGCAACAACACGTTCCGGGTCATCGAGCAGTACGAGCGCAACGGTCTGCCGTGGCGACTGCTCGCCGGGCCCTGGGTCCACAAGTCACCCGAGGTCGCACGGCCGGGGCCGAACGTCGACGACGACGCCGAGATCATCGCCTTCTTCGACGAGCACCTGCGCGGCGGTCCGGCGTCGGCCGGCGCGCGAGGTCAGGTGTACGTGCGCCGCCCGGCGGCACCCGAACCGGATCTGGCGTTCCACCCCGGCGTGTGGCGCGATGTCGAGACGTGGCCGCCCGAAGGACTCCGCGAGGTCGAATACCGACCCGCGCTCGGCGGGATCGACTCGCTCCTCGTGCGTGGGGACGTCGGCATCGCCGCGTGGAACTCGTGCGGCGGCGAGCTGCCGTGGGGTCAGCCGCTCGACCAGCGCGACGACAACGTTCGTTCGATCACGACCGACTGGCCGGTCGACACGGCCGCCGAACTGATCGGGAACGGCCGCGTCACGCTCCGGGTCCGCACCGACCGGAGTTACGGGCACGTCAGCGTCAAACTCTGTGACGTGTTCCCCGACGGCACGTCGGCACTCATCTCCCGCGGCATGCTCGACCTCACCCACGTCGGCTGTTGGCCTGTCGACGGAGGCGGCGAGGTCGGTCGACCCCCGACGCCGCTCACCCCAGGCGAATGGATCGACGTCGAGATCGGTCTCGAGGCCACGACGTGGACGCTCGAACCCGGCCACACCCTGCGGTTGGCGATCGCCGGCACCGACTGGCCGAACTGCTGGCCCCCACCGGGGCCGGTCACCCTCGACGTCGACCGCGACCACGTCGCGTTGACGCTGCCGATCGTCGACGGTCTCCCCGCGTCGTCGCATCCGTTCACGCCCGGGAGCGGTCCCTCCGACACCGATGCCGACGGCACCGTGTGGCGCATCGAGCACGACGTCCTGGGCCGCGAGACGCGAGTCGTGACGCGGTACGGCGGCACCTACGACGGCAACCACCGCGCGGTGATCACCGACGACTACCGAGGTGAACTCGGTGTGTCGACGGTCGACCCGGCCGACGCGTGGGCGCGCGGGACATCGAGTTTCGAGGTCCGCTGGCCGGAGGTGAGCGTCCGCACCGAGGCATCGCTGTCGGTGCGGTCGGATGCCGACCACTTCGCCGTCGAGATCCTGCTGACGGTCCACGAGGGTGAGACCGAGATCGCCCGGCGCCGGTGGGAGTCGACCGTGCCGCGCTGATTCCCGCCCGGTCGTCCGGCGTCAGGGGAGTGCATGGCACGCCGACCAGTGCTGCTCGCCGCGCGGGAGCAGGTCGACGTCGACTCCGGTGCATCGGCCGAGGATGCCGAGCCGCTCGGCCTCACCGGAGGCGACCACGGGGCAGCGGGGGTGGAAGCGGCACCCGGTCGGGACGCGGCTCGGGTCGGGCGTCTCGCCGGTCAGGATCTGCTGCTCGACCCGCTCCATCTCGGGCACGACCGACAGCAACGCCTTCGTGTACGGGTGCTGTGGGTTGGCCAGCACGTCTTCGGCCTCGCCGATCTCGACGATCCGACCCAGGTACATCACGGCGATCCGGTCGGCGATGTTCCACGCCAGACCGAGGTCGTGGGTGACGGCGATGATCGACAGGCCGTGATCGTCGACCAGTGCCCGGAGCAGGGCGAGGATCTCGCCGCGGATCGATGCGTCGAGCGACGCGACGGGTTCGT
Source organism: Ilumatobacteraceae bacterium (assembly GCA_033344875.1). Taxonomy (NCBI): domain Bacteria; kingdom Bacillati; phylum Actinomycetota; class Acidimicrobiia; order Acidimicrobiales; family Ilumatobacteraceae; species Ilumatobacteraceae bacterium. Next base: position 4,309,549 of record JAWPMO010000001.1, read on the forward strand.
CGGCGAGGAGCAGCTTCGGACCGAGTGCGATCGCTCCGGCGATCAGCACTCGTTGCCGCTGTCCACCCGACACCTCGTGCGGATAGCGCGGCATGTACCGCTCGGCAGGCCGCAGGCCGGCGCGTGACAGCGCGTCCGCGACCAGACCCGGTTCACTGCCCTCAATGCCGTGGATGCGGATGCCCTCGGCGACGGCGTCGTAGATCGAGTGGCGGGGGTTGAGCGCACCGGTCGGATCCTGGAAGATCATCTGGACGCGCCGCCGCAGGTCGCGCAGCGTTCGCTGTCGCTGCGTCACGGCCTTGCCCTCGAACACGACGGTGCCACCGGCGAGTGGCTCGAGGCCCAGGATCGAACGGATCAGGGTGGTCTTGCCGCAGCCCGATTCGCCCACGAGCGCGAGCACTTCGCCCGGTCGGACGTCGAGCGACACGCCATCGACGGCGCGCACGGCACCCCGGCGGCTCGGGAACGTCACCGAGACGTCGCGGAGTTCGAGCAGCCCGTCACTCATGGTGCGCGCCCATCTCGTCGGCAACGTGGATGCACGCGGCGTGCCGGCCGATCCCGACGGGACGTAGGTCGATGTCGTGCTGCGAGCATGCATCGACGGCGCGGTCGCAACGCGGGTGGAACGGACAGCCCGAGGGCAGGTCGGACGGGTTCGGCGGATCGCCCGCCAGTCCGCTCGGGGTCAGCCGCGACGCCGGGTCGCCGATCGTGGGGAACGCCCTCGCCAGCGCGGCCGAATAGGGGTGCTGCGGTGTGCCGAACACATCGTGACTGGGGCCGTCTTCGACGACGCGGCCGGCGTACATCACCGCGAGGCGCTCACAGGTGGAGGTCAGCACCGACAGGTCGTGGGTGATGAACAGCAGCCCCAGCCCGCGGTCGCGCTGCAGCTCGGCCAGGAGTTCGAGCACCTGGGCCTGCACCATCACGTCGAGTGCGGTCGTGGGTTCGTCCGCGATCAACAGTCGTGGCTCGCACGCGAGGGCGAGGGCGATCAGCACCCGTTGGCGCTGGCCGCCCGACAGCTGGTGCGGATAGGAGCGGGCACGGTTGGCAGGGAGCCCGACACGTTCGAGCAGCTCGCCGACCCGGCGGTCGGCGTCGTGCCTGCTCTGCTTCGAGTGCAGCAGGATCGCCTCGGCGATCTGCCTGCCGACACGCTGCACGGGGTTGAGCGCGTGCAGGGCGCCCTGGAACACGATCGCCGCCGAGGTCCAGCGTGCCGCTCGGAGTTCGCCGGGTCGCATGGCGTAGACGTCCTGGCCGTCGATCAGGATCTGCCCGTCGACGACGGTCTCCTTGGGAAGCAGGCGGAGCACCGCACCGGCGATCGTGGACTTGCCGCATCCCGACTCGCCGGCCAAGCCGACGGTTTCGCCGGGGTCGATGGTGAGGTTCACGCCGCGCACCGCCGGGACGTCGCCGCGCTCGGATCGGTAGGTGATGTGGAGGTCGCGCAGTTCGAGCAGGCTCACAGGCCGCCCTCCCGCAGACGAGGATCGAGGATCTCCTCGATCGCGCGACCGACCAGCGTGAACGCCAACACGACGATCACGATGCCGGCACCGGCGGGCAGGTAGTACCACCAGGCATTGCGGCTGATCGCGCCGGCGTTGAACGCCTCTTCCAAGGTCTTGCCCCACGACGGCCGTGTCGGATCGCCGAGCCCGAGGAACGCCAGCGTCGTCTCGGTCAGGATAGAGATCGGCACGGCGAGGGTGAGGTTGGCGAGGATCAGGGGCGCGACGTTGGGCAGCACGTGACGTCGAATGAGATGTGCCCGATTGGCGCCGAGCGCCCGCGCCCGGTCGACGTACAGCCGCTGCTTCACCGTCAGGACCTGGGAGCGCACCAGTCGAGCGGTGCCCGGCCAGGTGGTGATCGCGATCACCAGGATCACGTTGCGCAGCGACCGGCTGAGCACCGAGGCAAGCACGATCGCGAGGGGCAGGAAGGGGATCACGAGGAACCAGTCGGTGAGCCGCATCAGGGCGGCGTCGGTCCACTTGCCGAAAAAGCCGGCGGTGACCCCGACGGCCGATCCGATCGCGATCGTGAGGACAGTGGCGGAGAGGCCCACCCACAGGCTGACGCGAGCGCCCCACACGAACTGGGCCGCCACCGAACGTCCGAGGTTGTCGGTGCCCATCGGGTAGCCGGAGCGTGGCGTGGCCCAGGTGGGGTTCTGGATCGAGTCGACGGCGCTGAGCCCGCCCTTGGGCGAGATCCACGGGGCGATGATCGCCATCACGATGAAGGCGACGAGCACGGCGAGCCCGAACAGCGCGAGGCCGTCGCCGCGAAATCGCTTCCAGAAGTCGGCTGCGGCGGCGCGTCGACGAGCCCAACGGAAGGCGCGCGGGGAGAACGTGGTCGTGGTCGTGGTCGGGGTGTCGGTGCTCATCGGCCACGCACCCGTGGGTCGAGGACGCCGTAGACCAGGTCGACCGCGAGGTTGGCGAGGATCATCGATCCGCTGAGGAGCAGGAACAGGCCCTGCAGCATCGGGAAGTCGGGCCCGCGAATCGCCTCGAGGGTCGCTTGGCCGATGCCGGGCCACGAGTAGATCGCCTCGACGGCGATCGCTCCCGACAGGATGTAGCCGAAGTTGAGCGCCGACAGGCTGACGACCGGCAACAGCGCGTTCGGCACGGCATGGCGCCGTCGGACGACGGCGTCCCGCAGACCCTTGGCGCGCGCGAGCTGCAGGAAGTCCTCGTTCACCGTGTCGAGCAGTGAGGATCTCATCACGATCATGTACTCGCCGATGTACGCCAGGGTGAGCGTGATGCACGGCAGCGCCATGTGGTGCGCCTGATCGAGCAGGGCGCTGAGCCCGGTCGCCTGGCTGCCGGCGTCCTCGAACCCGCCGGTCGGGAACCACGGCCACTTCACGGCGAAGAACGCGAGCAGGACCATGCCCAGCCAGAAGTCCGGCACCGAGTACGTGAACATCGAGAACGTGGTCGCTCCGACGTCGACGCCGCTGCGGCGCCGCCACCCGGCCGCGATCCCGAGCATGATGCCGATCAGCATCGACAGCACGGTCGACGTGCCGACGAGCGCGATCGTCGGCCACAGTGCCTCTCGGATCTCGGTGGTCACCGGGCGGCGACTCAGGAACGAGTCGCCGAGGTTGCCTCGCACTGTCTGTTCGACGTACGCGATGAACTGATCGAACTTCGAGCCGTCGAGGTTGAACTCCCTGCGTCGACGGTCGAGCTGTTCGGCGCTGAGGTTGCGGCCGCGGAACAGCTTTCCGGTCGGGTCGTCGTTGACGACCCGGAACAGGAAGAAGTTGAACACGAGCACGAAGACGAACGTGCCGGCAGCGCCGATCAGCTTGCCGGCCACGAACCTGCCTCGCATGCGGCCCTACTCGCGGTCGTCGACGGAACCCCGGCGCCTCGCCAGGAACAACCCGCCTCCACCGACGATCACGACGGCGGCGATGATGCCGACGATCAGTCCGGTGTTCGATCCACCGTCGTCGTCGCTCGGAGCGGTGGTGCCGTCCGGAGCGGGGGCCGCGGTTGCCTCGGAGCCGTCGGCCGTCGTGTCGGCAGGCGCCGCCGAACCGTCGGGTGACGTGTCGGCCGGCGCCGCGGTGTCGTCCTCCGTGTCCGGCGGCGGTTCCGCCCCGATGACCCGAAGGTTCTCGTACGTCGGTGACGAGTTGGTGAACAGCACCGGGCCGGTCTCGGCGGGCTGACGCAGCCAGCCCTCGAACCGGTCGGTCCGGTATGCCTGCAGATCGGCGTCCTGCAGCAGCACGAGGTAGGTCGACTCGCGGTTGAACAACCGCAGCATCTCGGCGACGATCTCGCGGCGTGTGGCCGGGTCGAGCTCGACCTTCTGCTGTTGATAGAGCTCGTCGTAGGCGGGATCGCACCAGTTGGCATCGTTGTAGCCGGCCTCGTCGACGTCGTAGGTGACCTGATCGCAGGTGAAGTACGACAGCATCGGATCCGGGTCGACGTAGGGGGTCCAGCCCCAGACGAACATGTCGTAGAGCCCGCCGACCTGCGCGTCGTAGAGCTGGGTGTCGTCCATCACGGTCGTCTCGGTGCCGATGCCGACGGCGTTGAGCCAGCCGGTGATGAACTCGGAGATCGGGGCCGCCTGCGACGACTCGGACCGGACGATGTAGCGGAGCACGAGCGGCTCGCCGTCGGGGGTTTCGCGGATGCCGTCACCGTCGCTGTCGACGTAGCCGGCGCCCTCGAGCAGCTGGTTGCTCCGATCGGGGTCGTACGAGAACGCCTCGTCACCGAGATCGGGGATCCACGACGGGTCCGCCGACGGCGACAGCGTGGTGCCCTTGGCGCCGAGGCCCAGGGCCACCCGGTCGAAGAGCACATCGCGGTCGATCGCGTAGTAGATCGCGTGACGCACGTCGATGTTCTGGAGCGCCGGGTGCCCGTCGCCGATGCCGCCGGCGTTCGCGTTGAGCGCCAGTTCGGTGAAGCCGCCCTGCATCCCGACCACGACCTCGATGTTCGGGTCGCCTTCGAGCTGCTCGACCGAGTTCGCGCTGAAGTTGTGGGCGACATCGATCTCGCCGCGCTGGAGGGCGGCGACCATCGCATCGGGGTTGGAGAACACACGGAACACGAGCCGGTCGATGCCGTTGTCCGACCCGAAGTAGTTCGGGTTCTTGACCATCGTCCAGTCCTGGCCCGAGCGCCATTCGGTGAGCGAGTACGGACCCGAGGCGACGCCGTCGAGGGCCTCGTACGACTCGAGGTCGTCGAATGCGATCGGCTCGTAGACGTGCTGGGGAACGATGTAGACGTCCATCGTGGGCAGCTTCGGGTCGGGTACCGAACTCGTGATCTCGATGGTTCGGTCGTCGATGACGACGGCGTCGAGGTTCTCGACCGTGGAGAAGTGGTTGTACCACTCCTCGTCCCGTGACCGGTTGATCGTGTAGGCGATGTCCTCGGCGGTCAGCGGCTCGCCGTCGGACCACTGGAGGCCCTCGCGCAGGGTGTACGTGTAGGTCAGCCCGTCGTTGGACTCGACCCACGACTCGGCGAGGTTCGGGATGGTGGAGAAGTCGTCGGCGGCCTTGCTGGTGAGCGACGCGTACTGAAGGTTCCAGACCTCGAACTCGGGCACGAGGTAGCCGACCGTGACGTTCGGTGACGACATGTCCTGCAGCAGACCGATCGTCATCGTGACCTCGTCCTGCGCGGTGGCCGGACCGCCCGCAGCACCCAGTAGTACGGCGCCGGCGACCACGCCGACGCCCAACAGACGCCTCAACATCGAAATTCTCCCGGAACCGTTGAAAGGGGCGCCTGTGCGCCGATTGATTGTGTCGAGATTCTCGACCCTTCGCGGCTGAAACGCAAGTCCCAGTTCGACGGAACGAGCGGTATGGCTGTTCCGCCGGCGCGGTCCGGGCGTACAGTCCGGCGATGAGTCGTCGATCCATGCTGCCGTCCGACATCGCACGGATCGTCGTGATGGAGGAACTCGACGTGTCGTCGGACGGTGCAGTCGCCGTCGTCGGCACCCGCGTCGTGCGGCGCGGCCGGTACGAGTCGCACCTCGCCACGGCCGATCCGTCCCGCCGCTCGCGGCCGGTGGCGATCACATCGGGCCGGGTGCGCGACTCGTCGCCGCGCATCTCGCCGGACGGGTCCCGGGTCGCATTCCTTCGCGCCGATCCCGGTGACGACGACGCACCGGCGCAGCTGTGCACCGTGCCGATCGGCGGAGGTTCTGTCCACCGCTGGGCCCCGATCGGGTCGACACCCGGGTTCGGGGCGATCGGCGAGATCGTGTGGTCGCCCGACGGGAGCACGATCGCGTTCACGGCCGAGGTGGAGCCGCCGCGGTTCATCGTCGGCCGGCGGCCGCAGATCGGCTCGGTCGCGTCGCGGGCGGCGACACTGCCGTCACCGACGGCTCGGCGGATCATGCGGACCGACTGGCGGTGGGACGGCGTCGGGCACCGTGATCACTGGTCGCACCTGTTCGTCCTCGAGTTGACCCGCGGCGCGCGCCCCCGTCAGGTCACCAGCGGTGATTGGGGTGTCTCGGACATCACGTGGCATCCGAACGGCCGCACCGTTGCCTTCGCGTCCGTCCGCGGTGACGATCCCGACCTGGAGATGTATCCCCAGATCTGGACCGTCGACGTCGACGCCGGTCCGCGGACCAGGCGATCGACGCCACGGTTGGTCCTCGCCGCCGGGGGCGGTGTGACCAAGCCGGCGTTCTCGCCGAACGGTCGGTGGCTCGCGGCGGTCGGCATCCTGCAAGCGCAGCCGCCCGACGATGTCAGTGCCGGTCTGTTGCTGGGCCGCGCCGATGGATCGGGTTCGCCGGTCGCGTTCGGTGCCGACCTCGATCGTCCGTGGGGCAACTCGGCCGACACCGACCTCAACGGTTGGATGGTCGACGGTGAGTCCGGTCCGATCTGGGCCGACGACCGGACGATCGTCGGCGTGATCTCGGATCGTGGCCGGAGCCTCCCGGAGCGTTGGGTGATCGACCCGAAGTCGGGCGCCGTCGTCGAGGGGCCGTCGGCGTCCGCGAGGTCGGGACCCGGCCCGTGGGCGGACGCCACCACGCATTCGATCGCGTCGCTCGGCGGGGGTGTCGTCGCGACGCTCGGCACGCTGCACGGCAGGGCGATGGACCTGATGACCGTCGACCTGAACGATGCGCCGTCGGACCGCTCGTTCGGTACGCGGACCACGACCGGGTCCGCCTGGCAGCGGCGGTTCGTGCAGCCGGAGATGCGGCGGGTCGACGCGCCGGGTGCCGGTGGCCCGATCGAGACGTGGATCGCGTCGCCGCCGGGTGCGGGCGACGCGGCCCTGCCGACCGTCGTCGACGTGCACGGCGGACCGCTCGGCTGCTGGGCGCCCGCTCCCCACATCGAGGTCGCGATGCTCGTGGGCGCCGGCTACCGCGTCGTGTTGCCGAACATCCGCGGCTCGGGTGCCTACGGTGCCGAGTGGATCCGGCCGCAGCTCGGCGACTGGGGCGGCGTCGACGCCGACGACGTGCACGCCGCGCTCGACCACGTCGTCGATCTGGGGCTGTCCGACCCGGCTCGCCTCGGCGTCATGGGCCTGAGCTATGGCGGCTTCATGGTCAACTGGCTGGTCGCGACCTCCGATCGGTTCGCGGCCGCGATCTCGGAGAACGGGGTCACGAACCAGGTCGCCGCCTGGGCGAACTCCGACAGCGGGCCGTTCTACTGCCGGTCGTCGCTGCTCGGCGATCCGTTCACGCCGGAAGGCGTCGAGCAACTCTGGCGGCAGTCGCCACTGAAGCACGTGTCGAACGTGCGCACGCCGCTCCTGATGTTCCAGGCCGAGGATGACCACCGCTGCCCGCCGAGCGACAACGAGCAGTTCTTCATCGCACTGCGACACCTCCACCAGACCGTCGAGTACGTGCTGTACCCCGACGAGTGTCACGTGTTCTCGTCGGCCGGTCGACCGGATCGACGGATCGACCGCATGGAGCGGATGCTCGACTGGTTCGCCACGCATCTGGCCGAGTGACCCGGCTCCCGTCCTCGCCGCCCACCGTTCGACGAATCGGCGGTGTCCGGCACGGCCGAGCGGGCGGTCGTGATCACCGACGCTCGGCACATCGCTCGTGCTCGTCGGAGCTGCGTTCGTCGTGCCCGGTCAGTGGGGGGCGGCAGCGAGGACGACGCGTTCGATGGCGGTTCGCGCTCGGGTGAGCACCGCCGCGTCATCGTGGAGGACGTACGCCGTGTTCGCGGCGATGACCAGCGCGTTGAGCTCGAAGACGAGGGTCGCAACGTCGGTGTCTTCGTGTAGTTCGTTGCGCGACACCGCCTCGTCCGCTGCCTCGGTGAGCACGCCGATCCAGTCCTTCTGGTTCGCCGCGACCCGTTCGCGCAGCGGGCCGGGCCGACCGCCGAGCTCCGCAGCAGCGGCGGCGAAGAAGCAGCCTCCCGGGAGCGTGCCGTTCTCGACGTACGCCAGGAACGACTCACACAGCGCTCGGAGACGGTCGAGACCTCCCAGCTCGAGGACGGGAGCCACGACGACGTCGATGAACAGTGCGCGGGCGCTGTCGATGGTCGCGAGCTGGAGCGCCGCTTTCGAGTCGAAGTGCGCGTAGACACCGCTCTTGCTGAGCTGCGTCGCGTGGGCGAGTGTGCCGATGCTGAGCCCGTCGAGCCCCTCGACGGTAGCGAGCCGAACCGCGGTGTCGAGGATCAGTCGCCTGGTCCGCTCACCGTCGGCTCTCACTCGGCGCACGGTTGCTCGCGGGGTCTCGGACATCGGTTGACAAGTTAGCACGATCGGTCGTACTCTCCGAGATAGTACGACCGATCGTGCTGCTGAGGAGTGATGACATGACCGACACGACCGCGGCCAGCGTGAGCGACGCTCCCGACCAGGACATGTGGATCGAGGCCGGCCGTGGCTGGGGAGCGCGTGCCGAGGAGTGGGCGTACCTGTTCGAGCCGTATGCGCTCCCCGCCAACCAGTTGGTGCTCGACCGCGTCGCGGTCGGCCCGGCCACGCGCTACCTCGACGTCGCCTGCGGATCCGGTTTCGCCGCCAATCTCGCTCACCGTCGCGGCGCCACCGTCAGCGGGCTCGACGCCTCCGAGGACCTGATCGACATCGCGAGGGCCCGCACACCCGACGGCGACTTCCGTGTCGGCGACATGTTCGCGCTCCCGTTCGCCGAGGGAACCTTCGATGTGGTGACGAGCTTCAACGGCATCTGGAGCCGGTGCGACGACGCGCTCGATCAAGTCCGAACGGTGCTCACCGATGACGGACGACTCGGATTGACGTTCTGGGGAGCACACGAACGCATGGGGCTCATGCCCTACTTCCTCACCGTCATCCAGCACTCACCACCGAGCCACCAAGCGGCCAACATCGAGATCGGCGAAACCAGCAAGGTCATGGCAGACATGCTCGTGGCGGCGGAGTTCGAACTGCTCCAACACGGGACCGTCGAGGTCGTCAACGAATGGCCCGACGTCGACACAGCCGTCCGAGCGCTCGCAGCAGCGGGACCGTCCGTTCCCGCGATCGCAGCCGTCGGCTACGACGACTTCTGCGAGGCGCTGCGCGAGGTCGTGGCCCCGCTGCACGACCGGACAGGCCGCGTCGGCGTACGCATCTCATCCGAGTTGGGATGGGTGACCGCCCGCCCGGCCTGATCTCCCCACCGCCTCCCGCCGGGGTGGCACGGAGGACGCGAACGCCCATGCGTCAGGATGTCTCGACGAGGGCGGCGAGGCCGTCGAGGTTCCTCTGCATGTTGGCGGCGTGCTCCGCGAGGCGACGTTCGACGATCTCGTGCTCGCGGTCGGGCATCCGCTCGATCGCGGGGCTGAGTCCGCTCCGGCCCGGACCGATCTGACACCACTGGGTGAGTCGAGTGCCACCCTCGACCGGCTCGAGGGAGAACCTCCAGCGCGCCGCCGGGTCGGCCGGGTCGGCGACGACCCAGCCGAGCGCGCGTTCGGGTTCGAACTCGACGATCGTGCAGTCAACCTGCCAACGGCCGACGACGGGATGCTCGTTGGTCCCGCGGAACCGAGCGCCCAGTGCCGGCTCCGTCGCACCGTCGAGCCACTCGGCGCCCTGGAACTCCGCCGAGAACCTGGCAGGCAGATCGATGTCGGCGACGTACACCCAGAGGTCGCCCGGCGACGCCGCGATCACTCGCGTCACCTCGGTCGTCGGTCCGTCCGCGTACCGCAGTCGTTCCCTCATCGATCCCTCACATCCGGTGACCCGGGTCGCTCGCACGGCGGCGTGAACCACCGCCTACTGTCGATCGTATGCAGGTCGGGGTGAGCGCGGTGGTGTCGTCCGACGAAGACGTCGAGTTCGTCCGCGGGTGCGAACGGGTCGGCGCCACCTCGGTCTGGGTGCCGGAGGCGTGGGGGTACGACGCGCTGACACCGCTCGCCCATCTCGCGGCGGTCACGACGACGCTCCGGCTCGCGACCGGCATCGTCCAGGTGGGCGCCCGTTCGCCGGCGATGCTCGCGATGCAGGCGATGTCGGTACAGCGGCTGTCGGGAGGTCGCCTCGTGCTCGGACTCGGATCGAGCGGCCCGCGGATCATGGAGTCGTGGCACGGGGTGCCGTTCCGGAAGCCGGTCGCGACGATGCGGGAGACGATCGAGATCGTGCGGCAGATCGCCCGAGGCGACCGACTCGAACACCACGGTGAGGTGTACGACCTGCCGCCCGATGGGGCGGGTCGCGGGATCCGCTCGATGGTGCCGCCGGTCGAACCGATCCCGATCGTGGTTGCGGCGCTCGGGCCCAGAAATCTCGAACTCACCGGCGAGGTCGCCGACGGATGGCTGGGCAACGCGTTCATGCCCGAGCACGCCGACGTCTTCCTCGATCCGATCCGCGCCGGCTGCGAACGCGCCGGCCGGACGATCGACCAGCTCGACCTCGTCATGCCGGTCTCGGTCGAGATCACCGACGATCTCGACGAGGCGGGTCGACGTCATGCCGACGGGTACGCGTTCACGATCGGTGCGATGGGAGCACCCGGGAAGAACTTCTACAACCGGGCGTTCTCGGCGCAGGGCTATGGCGACGACGTCGCAGCGGTGTACGAGCTCTGGCAGGCCGGCAAACGCGAGGCGGCCGCGGCCCGCGTGCCCATCGACCTGGGGTCCAAGACGAACCTGCTCGGGCCACCGGAAGTGATCCGCGAGCGGCTCCGGCTCTATCGAGACGCCGGTATCACGACGTTGCAGGCCAAGGTGACCGGCCCCGAACGGCTCGACACGGTCGCGCAGCTGGTCGACCTCGTGCGTGAAGTCGACGAGGAGCGGGCAGAGGACTGATCCATCGGACACCCGGGAACTCTGGCAGCTTGCCGCTGCCTCGATCTGCGGTCCGCGGCCGCGTTCTGAGCGCTGCCCGGTCGCCGGCGCAGATGAGATCAGATCAGATCAGATCAGATCAGTGTGCTGCTTCGAACGACGTGAGCACGTCGAGCACGAGTGACACGAGACGCGACAGGTCGTAGCCACCCTCCTGCACGAACACGGTCGGCAGGTCGAGCCGGGCGAGCGCAGATCCGGCCGCCCGGAACCCCTCTGGCGTGATCATCAGCGGGGCGGCCCGATCGTGCTCGGCAGCGTCGACACCGAGCGAAACGACGAGCGCCTCCGACCCGTGCCGATCGACCGACCCGATCAGCGCGTCGAGCGCCGCCAGCCACCGCTCGTCACCGGAGCCGGCGGGGATCGGCTCGTTGTGGTTCCACCCCTCACCGGCGCCGCCGCCACGTTCGTCGGCGTAGCCGACCAGGTGGGGGAACCAACCGTCGCCCGGGTCGACGTGGACGCTGGCGTACAGCACGTCGTCGCGTTCCCAGAAGATCTCCTGCGTGCCGTTCCCCTGGTGGGCGTCGATGTCGATCACCGCCACCCGACCGACGCCCGACTCCCGCAGACGTCGCGCCGCTGCGGCGGCGTTGTTGAAGTAGCACGAGCCACCGAAGAACGCGGGCCCGGCGTGATGCCCCGGCGGCCGAATCGCGGCGTACGCGGCACGAGCCCCGCCCGACACCAGGTCGGCGGCATGGGCAGCTGCGTGGACGGCGCCCGACGCCGCGTCGAACGTCCGCTCGCTCATCAGCGTCATCGTGTCCATCGCGTAGAGGCCGAGTTCGGCGCGGATCGTGGCCGGCCGTCGATCGGTTCGATACCTCGCTGCGTAGCCGGGGTTGGCGAAGAGGTAGCCCACGACGTGGGGCTGTCCGGGGTCGGTCAGGTGGCCCGCTTCGACCCAGGCCGGGTACACCCGCGACATGAAGTCGACGAAGTCGGGGTCGTGGACAGCGAGGATCGGATCGAGACCGAGGTCCGGTGCGTCGACGATGGTCGCGCCGGCGTCGATCAATCCGTCGCGGAGGAGGTCACCTCGCTCCGGTTCCTCGTCGCCGGTCTCGCGAACACCGAGCCAATATCCACCGTGCGGTGCGTGACCTCGGTGCCGATCGGTCCAGACCACGGGCATCCGTACCGTCGTATCGGGCGTCATGGGCGGACAGTACTGCGCAGTCAGCGAAGGGTGTCGATCACCTCGTCGACGATCGTGTCGGTGGTCAACGGGTGGAGGAACACCAGACGACCGACGGTCTCGCCCTTCCACGTGGTCGGTGCGACGAACGCGATCCGGCGGGCGAGCAGGTCGGCCGACCATTGCTGCCACCGCGCCCGGTCCCAGCCCGCTTTGCGGAACAGCACGACGGTGAGTTCCGGCTCGAGGATCACCTCGACGTCGGGGATCGCTCGTAGCTGCGTGACCGCGTATGCGGTCGTCGTCATCGGCGCCCGGACGGCGTCGGCGAGGGCGTCGGTGCCGTGGAGCACCAGGGTGAACCAGAACGGCAGCCCCGACGCCCGACGTGTCAACTGGAAGGCGTAGTCGGACGGGTTCCAGGCCGCAGCCGCGTCGGTCGTGTGGAGCACGTCGATGTACGGGCCGTGCTGGGTGTGGGTCGCGGCCGCCAGCTGCGGCTGGCGGTACAGCACGGCGCACGAGCCGGCGGTCGAGAACAACCACTTGTGCGGGTCGATGATGAGGGAGTCGGCATCGGCGAGCCCGTCGAACAGACGGCTGCACTCGTCGAGGAGGAGCGCAGCGCCGCCGTACGCGCCGTCGACGTGCACCCACGCGTCGTGCCGGTGGGCGATGTCGGCCAGCCCCCGCAGGTCGTCGACGATGCCGGCGTTGGTCGAACCCGCCGACGCCACCACGATCGCGAGTTCCCCGGCGCGGCCGCTCGCCGCCAGGGCGTCGGCGAGCGCACCACCGACGAACCGGCCGTCGTCGCCGGTCGGCACCACGAGCGCTTCGAGCCCGAGCAGGCGGAGCGAATTGTCGACCGATGCGTGCGCGGTGTCGGCGACGGCGACGAGTCGGCGACCGTCGGCGACGTCACGGCCCACCGCCAGCGCCGACAGATTCCCGATCGAGCCGCCGCTGCAGAACGCGCCACCCGACCCCTCCGGCATCCCGGCGAGTCGGCGTAGGTGGTCGAGCGCCTGGTTCTCCGCCGCGACCGCCCCGGCTGCCTCGAGCCACGACTCCGCGGCGAACGACGTCGCTCCGACCACGGCGTCCATCCAGATCGCGGCGGCGGCCGGCGACATGGGGATGAACCCGAGGTATCGGGGGCCGTCGAGTGCGACCGTGTGAGCGGCGACGGCGTCGGTGAATCGTTCCCACGCTCGGTCGACGCCGAGCCCACCCGGCGTGATCGCTCCCTCGAAGAGCGGTAACAGATCCGACGGCGTCGTCGTCGCCCCGAGTTCGGTGTTGCCGAGGCGCTCGCCGATCAGTCGTGTGACACGTTCCGGCAGGTCACCGATGGCGGCGTCGGAGCCGTGCAGGTTCATGGTGTGGACGGTAGCCAGCTGCGGCCGTCGTCAGCCGCGCATCACCCGGGTGCGTGACTGCTCTCGCAGGTACTGCTGGAGGTAGTGCGGGCCACCGCCGAGCTTGCCGGCGGTGCCGCTGCGCTTCCAGCCGCCGAACGGCTGCACGCCCGGCCAGGCACCCGTCGTGGCACCGGCGGCTCGATTGACGTAGACGACGCCGGCTTCGATCCGGTCGAAGAAGCGCTCGATCTCGTCGGCATCCTCGGCGAACAGCCCGGCGGTCAGGCCGAACGGGGTCGCATTGGCGCGTTCGAGCCCCTCGTCGAGCCCGTCGACCGCCTCGACCGCGATCAGCGGGACGAAGAGTTCGGTGGTCATGATCGTCGAGTCGGATGGCACCCGGACGACCGTGGGCTCGACGAAGTAGCCGGACGCGTGGTCGCCGTCGGTCAGCCGGTTCCCGCCCGTCAGGACTTCGCCCGTGTGGCGGACCTCGGCGACCGCGGCCTCGAACCGCTCGACCGCCGCCTGGTTCACGACGGGGGAGAGGAAGCCACCCTCTTCGAGTGGGCCGGTCCCGGGAATCGCTTCGGCCCGGGCGACCAGGCGGGTGATGAATTCGTCGGCGATCGAGGCGTCGACGAACACACGGGACGCAGCCGAACACTTCTGTCCGCCGAACCCGAACGCACTGCGGGCCGTCCCCTCGACCGCGAGGTCGAGATCGGCGGTGGCCGACACGATGACCGGGTTCTTGCCGCCCATCTCACAGATCGCCGGCTTCGGATGCGAGGCGGAGAACGACTCGATGATCGACATGCCGACCGCGCTCGACCCGGTGAACGTCACACCGCCGACGCCGGGGTGGTGCACGAGCGCCGAGCCGACGTCGCCGCCGCCGGTGAGGATGTTGACCACCCCGCGCGGCACGCCGGCATCGACGAAGGCCCGGTACACGAGGTGCCCGGAGTACGAGCCGATCTCCGACGGCTTGGCGACCACGGTGTTGCCGGCCACGAGCGCCGCGCCGGCCGGCCCACCGATCAACGCGTTCGGATAGTTGAACGGACCGATCACGACCCACACGCCGTACGGGCGCATCACGTCGCTGGTCACCTCGGCGTCGCTGAAGCGCTCCATCGGCATCGCGAAGCCGTCGTGCTCGCGCATCGCATGGGTGTAATAGCGGATCAGATCGGCGGTCTCCTCGACCTCGCCGATGGCTTCGAGCCGGCTCTTGCCGTTCTCCCATCCGAGGGCGGCGGCGTCGACGACCGACCGTTCGGAGATCAGATCGGCGGCACGTTCGAGGATGTCGCAGCGTTGCTGCCAGGGCGTCGCCGCCCATGCCGGCTGCGCCGCCGTGGCGGCGGCGACGGCATCGTCGACGTCATCGGCATCCGCGATCGTGAAGTGACCGATCTCGACGGAGGTGTCGACCGGGGAGACCGTGGTGAACGAGTCACCGAACACTTCGTCGTCGCCGATCCACAGTGGGTGATGGGCACCCAGTTCTGACTTCACCGCCGCCGACGCCGTCGTGTACGACGCCTGCAGTTCCTGATCGTCGGCGGACAGGGTTGCGTAGGTGACGCGGAAAGCGGCCATGGCCGCGAACATTGCCACAGACGACGCCGCCAGTACAGAGCGAGGGCCTGTCCGCCCGGACACGCTCTGCCGGCCGACGTCAGCCGGCGCGGGCGCCGAGGGCGCGAAGCATCGCAGGGGTGTCGATGGAGAAGTGGGCGGCGACGGCGCGGCCGTCGCGAATCGTCCAGCGATGGACCTCGTCGATGTCGAACTGGGTCCGGGTGTCGATGGTCCTGCCGGCGGTTCGACCGACCTGGATCACATCGCCGTCGGCGGCGAACAACGCGGAGGTCGTGACGGTGGATTCGATGTGTCGACGGAGCCGCAATCCGAAGTCGGCGAAGCCGTCGTGTCCGATGTAGCGGCCTCCCCAGGGGAGCCGGGCATCCTGGTCGACGATGCACTCGGCGTTGAGCAGCTCGAACAGGCGGGCGATGTCGGCGTCCGCCATCGCGGAATAGATCGCGCGGACGACATCGACATCATCGGACTCCGATCCAGTGTGTCGCTCGTTCATCGCCGGATCGTACGCCTCGCACGGGTCGTCAGGTCGAGCGGTCAGGTCGAGCCGGTCAGATCGGGGCTCGCAAACCCCTTGGTGGCGATCGTCGCCGAACTGGGAGCATGGGTGGATGGCGTCGACGCCGCCCCGTGATTCGCACGCACTCGTGCGGTTGCTCCGCCCGCACGCGCGGCGCTGGGCGGGTCTCGCCGCGCTCGTCGCGACCAGTTCACTCCTCCTGCTCACTGGTCCGCTCGTCATCCGTCGGATCGTCGACCGGGCGACCACGGGTGCGACGACCGGCGAACTGCAGCAGCTCGCGCTGCTGTTCCTCGCGATCGTGGTCGTCGGTCAGATCGTCGAGATCGTCGTCGTCCGTTCCGCGACGGTCGGGGCATGGCGGACGACCAACCAGCTCCGTCTCGACATGACGAGTCACGTGCTCGGCCTCGACCACGAGTTCCATCGTCGTCACACGCCCGGTGAGCTGATCCAACGCGTCGATGGCGACGTGACGTCGGTCTCCGACCTGTTGGGTCGGGTGGTGCCGAAGGCGCTCGGCGCCGCGCTGTTGATCGCCGGCATGGTCGTCGTGGTGACGGTGATCGACTGGCGGATCGGCATCGGGATGGCGGTGTACGTCGGTGCCGCCGTCGGTCTCGTGCTGGTGCTGCGCGAACGGGCGGTGGCCGAGTCGTCCGAGGAACTGTCGTCGTTCGCCCGCCTCTACGGCGGGATCGAGGAACGGCTCAACGCATCGGAGGACCTTCGTGCGAACGGTGCCGGTGGTCACGCGATGTGGCGGTTCGTCGAGGAGAGCGCCGACTCGCTCGACACCTCGGTTCGGCGGGAGTCCGCGTTCCTCGGCATGTGGTGGCTCGTGCGCGGCATCGTCGTGGCCGGCTCTGTGATCGCCGTCGTCGCCAGCGCGCTGCTCGTTTCCCGCGACATGATGTCGATCGGCACGGCGTTCCTCCTGTTCCAGTACGTCTTGCTGATCGAGCGCCCGCTCGACGAGGTCGTCCACGAACTCGAGACGGTCCAGAAGGCGACCGGCGCGATGCGGCGCGTCGCGGAGCTGCTCGACGTCCGACCGACGATCGTCGACACCGGGCGGACCTCGCCGCCGCCCGGGCCCATGACGATCGACTTCGTCCAGGTCGGCTTCGACTACGGCGACGACCAACCGGTGCTGTCCGACGTCACGTTGGCGATCGGCGCCGGCCGATCGGTGGGCATCGTCGGCCGGACCGGCAGCGGCAAGACCACCTTTTCGCGGCTCGTGCTGCGCCTGGTGGAAGCGTCGTCCGGCAGCGTGAGGTTGGGTGGCGTGTCGATCGAGCGGATCCCCGTGCCGGAGCTCCGCCACCGCGTCGCGCTCGTGCCGCAGGAGGTCGAGCTCGTCGGTGGCACGATCCGCGACAACGTGACCCTGTTCGACCCGACCCCGACCGACGACGAGGTCGCCGACGCCCTGCGTGCCGTCGGGCTCGGAGCGCTCGCCGACGGAGGTGTCGGCCGTGCCCTCGGCGCCGGGGGCGCCGGGCTGTCGGCCGGCGAGGCGCAGCTGCTCGCGATGGCGAGGGTCTGGCTGCGGAACCCCGACATCGTCGTGCTCGACGAGGCGACGGCGCGGGTCGACCCCGAGACCGAACGCCGGTTGGAGGCAGCCGTTCAGCGCCTGATGCGCGGGCGGACGACGCTGATCATCGCTCACCGGCTGTCGACGCTGCGCGAGGTCGACGACATCATCGTGTTCGATGCCGGCCAGGTCGTCGAGCACGGTGACCGCGACACCCTCGCGAGCGACGAGCACAGTCGGTTCGGTCGGTTGCTCGGGCTCGCGTTGGAAGACGGCGACGACCGTCCCGAGCGGGAGTTGCTGCGATGAGCGTCTGGAGCCTCGCCTGGAAGGTGAGCCAACACGAGCGCAAGTGGTTCTGGTCGGGATGGGCGATGTTCGTGCTGTTCTTCGCCATGCCGCTGGCGTCGGGGTGGGCGCTCAGCCGTGCCTTCGACGCCGTCTCCACCGGTGACACGACGTCGGTGCTGCGATGGATCGGCGGGTTCATCGTCGCCGAGATCAGTCGCATGGCCACGCTGCACTGGGCCGTCATGGTGTGGACCAGGGTCTGGATGCACATGCAGACCTTCCTGCGGGCGAACCTGCTGGTCGCACAGATGGCGAGCGGTGGACCCGAAGCCGGGCAACCGGTCGGGTCGGCGGGCGAGGCGGTCACACATTTCCGTGACGACGCCGAGGACGTCGCCCGGCTCGTCGATGGTCTGGTCGACGTGTCAGCGGGCCTGATGTTCACGATCGTCGCCGCATTCGTACTCGGTTCCGCCAACCTTGCCGGAGCGCTCGTGTTGATCGGACCGCTCGTGCTCGTCGCCGTCGCGACGAAGTCGATGGACGCCCGTATCAAGCGATACCGGGCCGCCGACCGGGCGGCGACCGCCGCGGTCACCGGATTCGTCGGCGACGTGATGGCGGCAGCCACCACCGTGAAGGTCAACGACGCCTCGACGGCATCGCTCGACCGTCTGCGCGGTCTCGTCGACCGGCGGCGCGTCACGGCGGTGCGCGACCGCGTGCTCGAGGAAGCCGTCCAGGCGATCAGCCGAGGTGCCGCCGATGCCGGCCTCGGGCTGGTGCTGCTGGTCGGTGCAGGTGCACTCGCCTCGGGTCGCTTCGACGTCGGCGAACTCGCGCTGTTCGTCGCCTACCTCGGCTGGCTGAGCTTCCTGCCTCGGATGGTCGGCAGGGTGCTCGCCCGCCACAAGCAGGCGGCGGTGGCGTTCGACCGGATGAGCCACCTCGTGGCCGACCGCGATGTCCGCAACACGGTGCGGCCGCGAGACCTTCCGATCAACACGGGGCAGTCGCGTGACCGTCCCGACGCGGTTCGTCCCGCCCGGGTCCCACTCGAGCGACTCGACGTGGTCGGACTCAGCGCCCACTACGAGTCGGGCGCCGGCATCGACGAGGTCACGGTGTCGGTCGCGAAGGGCGAACTCGTCGTCGTCACCGGCCCGGTCGGATCGGGCAAGAGCACGCTGCTGCGGGCGGTACTGGGCCTCGCCTGGCAGGCCGACCTGTCGGGTGAGGTCCGTTGGAACGGTGTACGTCTCGACGACCCGGCCGGGTTCCTCGTGCCGCCGAACGCGGCCTTCCTGCCGCAGGTGCCGCAGCTGATCTCCGACTCGCTCGCCGACAACATCGGTTTCGGAACGGCGTCGTCGGTCGATGTCGACCAGGCGATCTCGTTGGCGGCGATGGAGGCCGACGTGGCGATGATGCCGGACGGTTCGGCCACGCTGATCGGTCCGCGCGGGCTGCGCCTGTCGGGCGGCCAACGCCAGCGGCTCGCCGGGGCTCGAGCGGTCGTCCACCGACCCGAACTCGTCGTGCTCGACGACCTGTCGAGCGCGCTCGATGTCGAGACCGAACTGCAACTCTGGCGGAATCTCGCCGACGCGGGCATGACCGTGCTCGCGGTCTCTCACCGGGCGGTCGCCTTCGAGCGCGCCGACCGGGTCGTCCGCCTCGAGGGTGGTCGGGTCGCCGAGATCACCGAGACGTGAGGCCGCCGGGCACCCGCGCCCGGCATCGTCGGTCCGTGTCAGAATCGCGACGTGAACCGTTCGATCAACCCCGCTTCGATCGCCCCACCGGCCGCCAACTACGCCCACGCCGTCCTCACCACGCAGGCGACGCGCTGGTTGCACACCTCCGGCGTCGTGCCGACGGCACCCGACGGCACGGTGCCCGAGTCGATCGACGAACAGGCGGCGGTCGTCTGGTCGAGTATCGGGGCGATGCTCGCCGAGGCCGGGATGCAGCCCTCGGACGTGGTGTCGGTCACCACGTACGCGGTCGTCGGACACGCGCTCGGGGGAGTGATGGCGGCCCGCGACGCCTTCCTCGACGGGCATCTCGCCGCGTCGACGCTCGTGACGGTGCCGGCGCTCGCTCGACCGGAGTGGAAGATGGAGATCGCGGTCGTCGCCGCAGCCGACTGATCGTTCAGCCGTCGTCGACGAGGTGGGCGTGGTCGCCGAACGCTTCGACGAACAGGTCGGGTTCGTCGGTGTAGTTCCGCTTGCGGAGCGTGGCTTTCAACATGGTCGCCGAGACCAGGCGGGTCCCGTCGGGGAAGTCGAGATGGATCACCCGGTTCGACAGGCCGAGCCCGCCGACGTCGAAGTAGTGCAGCGTGACGCCGCCCCGTGGGAGTTCGGTGATCAGCTTGCCTGGCGTCGGACGGATGTTCCACGGGTGCGGTTCGTGGAACAACAGCCGTCGATCGGTGATCGTGCACCACGACGACATCAGATCGCTCCGGTGGCGCGGATCGGTGAGGTCGATGCCGAGTGCCCTGGCGTACGGCGTCCCGAGCGCGCTGCTCGTCGACGCCCGGACGGAGCCATCGGAGGATGCCGACGAGGCACCGATCTGGTTGGCGAGGCCGACCGCCGCCTCGATCGTCTCGCCGGGAGCGAGTTGGTCGGTCAATCGTCTCCGGACTCGGTCGTTCAGTCGCATCGAGCGATGATCGCGCACCGATCTTCCGACAACCTTCACATTCGGCGACGACCAGGCCGGTGGCTCGGGGACGCGAGACTGTGCGTCGTGAGCACGACCGAACCGTACGATCCGGCCGACGACGGGGCGCAGATGTCGTTCGACGGGCGCATGTCGTACGCCGACTACCTCGGCCTCGACAGCGTGCTCGGCGCCCAGCACCCCCTGAGCGGGGCGCACGACGAGCTGTTGTTCATCGTGCAGCACCAGACGTCGGAGTTGTGGATGCGGCTGGCGATCCACGAGTTGACACATGCGCGAGTGGCGGTCCGGGAGGACCGGCTGCAGCCGGCGTTCAAGATGCTCACTCGCGTGGCGCGCATCTTCGAGCAGCTCAACGGCGCGTGGGACGTGCTCCGCACGATGACGCCGAGCGAGTACACCGAGTTCCGCGACGACCTCGGTCAGTCGTCGGGCTTCCAGTCGCATCAGTACCGGCAGATCGAGTTCATCCTCGGGAACCGCAACCGGGCGATGCTCCGCCCGCACGAGCACCGCGACGAGACGTACCAGCTCCTGCTCGACGAGCTCGGGCAGCCGAGTCTGTACGACGAGGCGGCGCGGCTCCTCGCCCGGTCGGGATTCGACGTGCCGGCCTCGGTGCTCGGTCGTGACATGACGGTGCCGCACACCGTCGACGAGGCGATGGTCGAGGTGTGGCGGCAGGTCTACGACGACCCGCAACGGTGGTGGTCGCTCTACGAGCTGGCCGAAAAGCTGGTCGACGTGGAGGACTACTTCCGTCGGTGGCGCTTCAACCACGTCACGACGGTCGAGCGGGTGATCGGCTTCAAGCGCGGGACGGGTGGCACGGGTGGCGTGAGCTATCTCCGGCGGATGCTCGAGGTCGAACTGTTCCCCGACCTGTGGCGGGTTCGCACCGTGCTCTGAGGTCGTCCAGGTCGGTCAGACTGGGGTGATGAACGACGCGGTGCCCGTCGCTGGTCTGGCTCGCGCCGATCTGACGCTCGACGAGTTGGGCTCTGGGGCGGGCACGATCGTGCTCGTCGAAGGCGACAGCGACGCCGCTGCTGTTGCGACGATCGCTGCCCGACTCCGCACGATCCGCGAGCTCGAGGTCCTCTCGGCGCACGGCGTCACCAACTATCGACATCTCCTCGCCCGACTGCGTGCCGACCATCCGGGGCGCCGGGTGGTCGGGCTGTACGACGCTCCGGAGGAAGGGGTCGTCCGCCAAGCGCTGGAACGATCGGGCATCGGTCGCCCGATCGATCGTGTGGCCATCGAGCGACTCGGATTCTTCGCCTGCGTCGCTGATCTGGAGGATGAGTTCATCCGCGCGATCGGCGCCGATCGCGTCGAGCAGGTCATCGATGAGCAGGGTGAACTCGAGGCGTTTCGGATCCTTCAGCGACAGCCGGCACAGCGCGGGCGGCCCGTCGTCGCCCAGCTCCGCCGGTTCATGGGCACGAAGTCGGCGCGGAAGATCCGCTACGGACGACTGCTCGCGGCGGCGGTCGATCTCGATCGGTGCCCGTTGCCGTTGCGCCGGGTCGTGTCGGGCGAGTGAGAGCGCACCACCGGCGGCGGAAGATCACGCTGTCGTGACGGCCCTCGTCGTGCGGCGGAGGAGCGGCGCCGTGACGGCGGTGGTCATCAGCGCCATCACGACGATGATCGTGTAGGCGGTCGTGTCGATGATGCCGAGGGTCAGTCCAACCGTGGCGACGACGATCTCGAGGGCGCCGCGAGCGTTGAGCACGGCTCCGACGGCGAGCGCGTCGGGGTGGCCGATGCCGCCCGCTCGTGCTCCGAGGTAGGAGCCGAGGGCCTTGGCCACGGTGGCGACGACCGTGACGGCGATCGCCCACGACGCCACGTCCCACGAGGCGAGTTCGGTCAGGTCGACGCGGATCCCGGCGATCGCGAAGAACAGCGGCGCGAAGATCGCGTTGGTCGTGACCTCGATCGCCTGGAACCCCGAGGACCGCGCGAGCTTGCTGCCTCCGATGGCCACGCCGGCGATGAACGCGCCGATCACCGCCTCGACGCCGACGGCATGCGTCACCGCTCCGACCGCGACGATCGCCAGCACCGCCACACTTGCCTCGGCGGCCGGGCCGCCCTCGCGTCGGTGGACGGCGGTCGTGACCCGGTCGAGGAACGCCGGGCCGAACCGGAGCACGATGCCGGCGACCGCGGCGACGACCAGGACCGCCACGATCAGTGGGCTCGGCGAGAACGATCCTTCGTCGACGACGCTGATCACCACGCCGAGCAGCAGCCACCCGACGATGTCGTTCGAGGTCGCGACGCCGAGCGCGAGCTGGGCGAACGGGCGTGACAGCAGTCCGAGGTCCGACAGCACCCGCGCGGCGACGGGCAGCGACGAGATCGCGAAGGCGACGGCGAAGAAGGCGACGAAGATGCTCCGGGTGCCGTCGCTGCCGATGAACGTCGCAGGGATCAGCGCGGCGATGCCGGCGCCGAACGCGAGCGGCACCACCAGACTCCCGATACTGGTCGTCCGCCGCTCGGCCGAACGAACGGATGACGCCCATGTCGACCTCGGCGCCGCTGAGGCCGAGGAGGAAGACGATCCCGATCCAGGCCAGACCGAGCAGTAGCCCAGCCTGGCGTTCGCTGGGCGGGAACAACCATTCGAACGTGCCCGGCGAGACCTTGCCCAGCAGTGACGGGCCGAGGGCGACGCCGGCCAGCAGTTCGCCGACCACGCGCGGCTGACCGAGCCGCCGGGCGGCGTATCCGCCCGCTCGCGCCGCGGCGAGGACGACCAGGATCTGACACCAGAACACGAGCAGCGAGTGCTCGTCGAGCGGCGGCAGCGGTACCCCCGTACTCGCGATCATGACGAACCGTACCCACGCGGCGATGGTCGAACGCGTCGGGCTCGCTCATCGACACGAATCCGTCACGAGGGGTCGACGAGCGTCGGCGCGATGACTGTGCCGCCGGCCGGACGGGGGCGGATCAGGACCCGGTCAACGCCTCCCGGAACGGGCGCGTGCCACCTTCGAGCGGCGCACTCGTGAGGACGAACTCCCGGATGACCTCGACGAGATGGGCCGGCTCCTGCACGTGGGGGAAGTGCCCGCAACCCTCGAGGATCTCCAGCCGGCTGTGGGGAATCGCCGCGTGGGCGGCGTCGGCGTGCTCGACGGGGATGATGCCGTCCTGGTCGCCCCAGATGATCAGGGTCGGCATCGCCGCGGCGAGGTACAGCCGGTCGGTCGCGTTGACGGTTTGGCCGCCCGGATCGATCACCGCCCGGAGGGTCTTGACGAACGCCTTGCGGTTCTCCGCCTGGCCGAGCGAGGCGTACGCCCTCCACATCTCGCCGACGTGCGGCAGGCTCCAGCCCCGATCGTGGATCGCCTTGCCCAACTCGTTTCCTCCGTCGACGACGAACGGCGGGAAGAAGAGGGGCATCAGGTACTCGGCGCCGGGCAGCGTGAGGAGACGAAGCAACCAGCTGACCTCGCGTCCCAACCCGCCGCTGCCGATCAGCACCAGACGGTCGACCAACTCCGGGTGTTGGTAGGCCAGTTGCATCGCCACCCCACCCCCGAACGAGTGACCGATGACCGTCACCGTGTCGATCTCGAGCTTGGCGAGCAGGTCCCGCAACCCGCTCGCGAATGCGCCGAGCGAGTAGTCACCCATCGGTTTCGCGGATTCGCCGTGGCCGAGGAGATCGGGCGCCAGCACCGTGAACTGCTCGGCCAGACCGGGCATCACGTCTTTCCAGGTGCGCGAGTTCCCCGCCAGGCCGTGGATGAGCAACAAGGTGGGCGCCGTCGGCTCGGCCTCGGCCAGTCGGTAGGTGACGTCGTGCCCGTGCAAATCGATGTGACGGAGGGGGATGCCCATACCCTCAAGTTACCAATTGGTAACTTGGACTCGTAGGGCCCGAGGTCCCACGCCCGACGCCTTGCAGCGCGGCAGCCGTCGATCGGGCCGGAGTGGGGCTGGGTGCTCGACGATCGAGCGACCTACGCTGAACACATGGCTGATGACGTCCGTCGCACCGACTCCGGCATCGAGATCAAGCCGCTGTACACGGCCGACGATCTCGCCGACTGGAATCCCGAGGAGAAGCTCGGTCTGCCGGGCGAGGCCCCGTACACACGCGGGGTGTACCCGTCGATGCATCGCGGTCGCAACTGGACGATGCGGCAGTACTCCGGGTTCGGCGACGCGGCATCGACGAACCAGCGGTTCCACTTCCTCCTCAACGCAGGTCAGACCGGCCTGTCGTGCGCATTCGACCTGCCGACGCAGATGGGCTACGACTCCGATCATCCTCGTGCCGAGGGCGAGGTCGGCAAGGTCGGGGTGGCGATCGACTCGCTCGACGACATGCGGGCCCTCCTGAAGGACCTGCCGCTCGACCAGGTCACCACGTCGATGACGATCAACTCGACGGCGGCGATCCTGCTGCTGATGTACGAGCTCGTCGCCGAGGAGCAGGGCGTGCCCGCCGACAAGATCTCCGGCACGATCCAGAACGACCTCCTCAAGGAGTACATCGCCCGGGGCACCTACGTGTACCCGCCGCGGCCGTCGATGCGGATCATCACCGACATCTTCGAGTACTGCTCGAAGCACGTGCCGCGCTGGAACACGATCTCGATCTCCGGCTACCACATCCGAGAGGCCGGTTCGACGGCCACGCAGGAGATCGCCTTCACGCTCGCCAACGCGATCGCCTACGTGCAGGCCGCGGTCGACGCCGGCCTCGACGTCGACGAGTTCGCGCCACGGCTCAGCTTCTTCTGGAACGGCCACAACGACTTCTTCGAGGAGGTCGCCAAGTTCCGAGCCAGCCGCCGCATGTGGCACACGATCATGACCGAGCGGTTCGGCGCCAAGGACCCGAAGTCGACGATGCTGCGGTTCCACACGCAGACCGGCGGCTCCACGCTCACCGCGCAGCAGCCGGTCAACAACGTCGTGCGTGTGGCGCTGCAGGCGCTCGCCGCGGTGATGGGCGGTACGCAGTCGCTCCACACCAACGGCTACGACGAGGCACTCAGCCTGCCGACCGAGGAAGCGGCGCGGCTTGCGCTGCGCACGCAGCAGATCATCGGCTTCGAGTCGGGCGTGACCGGCACGCCCGATCCGCTCGCCGGTTCGTACCTGGTCGAGTCGATGACCGACGAGGTCGAGCGGCTTGCATGGGAGTACATCGAGAAGATCGACGAGCTCGGCGGCGCCGTTGCAGCCATCGAGGGCCATTACCAGATGGACGAGATCGAGCAGTCCGCCTACGAGTACACGAAGTCGATCGACGACGACGAGCGCGTGATCGTCGGGCTGAACCGGTACCAGATCGACGACGAGCCGGAGCCGAGCGTGTTCCCGATCGACCCGTCGCTCGAACCGGCGCAGCAGCAGCGCTTGGCCGCCTACAAGGCGGACCGTGACGCCGCCGATGTCGCCGCCCGGCTCGAGGCGATCCGAGAAACCGCCAAGGGCGAAGACAACCTGCTGTACCCGATGAAGGAAGCGCTGCGAGCCGGTGCCACCCTCGGCGAAGTCAGCGACGCGCTGCGAGACGTCTTCGGCCAATACCAGCCGTGAGTTGGCTCGACGATCACGCCGCGGTCGAGTGCTGCGACATCGTCACGACGGGGCGGGTGTCGGGGAACCCGCACGAGATCGAGATCTGGTTCGGGGTGCTCGACGGTGCGATGTACCTGATCTCCGGCAACGGGCCCGGCGCCGACTGGTACCGCAACATGTTGGCGCACCCCGAGGTCACGGTGAAGCTGGCGGGCGACGAACACGTGGGCTCGGCTCGCGACGTCACCGACGTAGCCGAGCGTCGGCGCTGCGGCGACCTGATGGGTGCGAAGTACGTCTGGGGCGGCGACCCGTCGATCGGGCTCACATACGACGCATGGTGCTACGACGTGCCCGCGATCGCGATCGAGTTCCAGCCGTAGGCTTCGAGCGATGGACACGACGCGGCGGGTCACGCCAGGTCGCCTCCGGCGACTGACGGAGGAACTGCTCGAAGAGCAGCTCGGCGTCATCGAACGGTCGTCGGTCCCCGAGGCGCTGGTCGACGAGATCGACTACGCGCTCCGCCCGCCCCGTCACGAACGTCGCACACCGAGCTACGGGTCGTTCGTGCTCCCCGAACGGCCGATCCAGGCGTGGCACGAGGTGACCGGTCTCGACATCGTCACCAGCAGCACGGTCAACGACCTCGACGACGAGGTCCGGCGCTACGCCGACGGCCTCACCAGTTGGACGATCCGCACTGCGAGCGGCGTCGACTCCCTCGTCGTGTTCGACCGTTCGACCGGCTCGGAGCGCGACCTCGTCGTGCTCGCCTCCGCCAGCGGAGCGATGGTCGTGCAACGTCACCCCAACGGTGAGGTGCGGCTCGTCGGCTCGTTCGGCGTCGCCCGGTGGGACGGCCTCGGTTGGCACGTCGAACCGCCCGTCGACTCGTGGGTGAAGTGGGCCACCAGCGGACTCGACGAGTTCGACACGGTGTACCTCGGCCATCTGATCCGTTTCGCCGTGCACGACCTCGGCGCGAAGGGCGTCGGCGCACTGATCGTGTTCCGGCCGGGCGCCGACTCCGAACTGGCTCGCGAACATCGGATGAGCCCGCCGCCGCCGCTCCGCATCCACCTGCCCGCCGACCTGGCACCGCTCCGCCACGTGTTGTCCCAGACCGACGGCGCCGCCCTCTTCGACGCGTCGGGCACGCTCGTCCAGCTCGGTGTGCGGTTGATCCCGACACCCGAGGCCGAGCTCTCGATCGACGCACGTGGTGGGACCCGTCACATCTCGGCGCGGCGCTACAGCTTCGACGATCCCGGTGCCGTGGTGATCGCGGTCAGCGAGGACGGACCGGTCACGGTGTACCGCGGCGGCGAGGTGATCGGCCGGTCGAGATCGACCGATGCCGACGGGGGATCGGCGCAGTCGCCCCCGGGCTGAGTCGTGCGAATCCCGACCGTCACGGTGTCTCCTGCTCTGCTAGAAGCTCTCCCGAGGACGGAGCCGACATGCGGGTACGAATCGGGATCGCGGTGGCAGCGGCGTTGGCCCCGATCGCCGCGTTCCCAACGATGCCGTCGGCCGATGCGGGGCGCTTCGGCTCCGAACCCGTCGAGGCGACAGTCGGCGCCGATGCATTCACGGCCGGATCGGTGTGTCTCACCGATCTCGAACCCGAGACGTTGAACCGGCTGTTCGACACCGAGCCCGGCGGGGTGGTCGGGGCCGACTACCAGCGGGCCCTCGCGTTGCCGGACGGGCGTGTGTTCTGGACGTTCCAGGATGCTGCGATCCGTCTGGGCCCGGACGAGATCACGATCGTCCACAACATCGCCGTGATCCAGACCGATCGGTGCTTCGACGTGCGGTACCGGGGCAGTCGGGCCGCGCCGCGGCCGATGTTCTTCGCCGATCGGACGGTGCCGTACGCACGATGGTTCTGGCCACTCGACGCGTCGGTGGGTGACGACGGACGGGTGTACGTGTACGCCGCCGAGATGGAAGAGCGCGGCGAGGCGTACCTGACCACGACCGTGGCGGTCGGTACCTGGGTCGCGATCTACGACCCGGTGCTCGACGCCGTCGTCGACGAGCTCCGCCCACCCGACTCGTCGGCCGACCTCTACGGCTGGTCGACCACGAGCGACGATCGGTGGACCTATCTGTACGCGCAGTGCTACCGCCAGTTCGGGTTCGACGAGTACGCCATGGTGGCGGCGTTCGACCGGTCGTGCTCGCCGGAGATCACCGTGGCCCGGGTCCCGGTCGGGAAGCTGTTCGAGCCCTACGAGTACTGGGACGGCGCGGCATGGGTCGGCGATCCGACCCGCGCCGTTCCGATCATCGAGACGCGTGGGCGCCGGATCAATGCCGACCAGATCGAGTGGACCGGTTCCCGCTTCGTCTCGGTCAACAAGGAGGGAGACTGGTGGGGCGACACGATCCTGCTCTCCGAGTCGGCGTCGGCGACCGGTCCGTTCCGGGTCTACGACGAGATCCGGGCACCGATCAAGTGCGGGGAGTGCAACTCGTTCTTCGCGAGCTGGGTTCCCGCTGCCGCGAGCCGGCGGACCGATGGGTCGTTCGTGATCTCCCTGGGGCACAACCGATGGGACGGGGTCGTCTCGGCGTTCTACCGGCCCACCTTCCATCGGGTCATGGCACCGACGCACGCCCCCGCTCGGTCCACGTTCGAGTTGACGCTCCCGGTCGGAACGGGCGCTGCGGCGCTCAACGTCGCGGCGGTCGGTGCGGCCGCACCGGGCTTCCTGACGGTGTACCCGTGCGACGCAGGCCGCCCGGTCGCATCGAACGTGAACCACGTCGACGAACCGGTCGTGTCCAACCTGGTGCTCACCCGGCCCGACGCGTCCGGCAGGATCTGCATCTACACGCTGGCGTCGACCGACCTCGTCGTCGACATGGCGGGCGGCTTGGGCGGCGCCGCCTTCCGTCCCCGAGATCGTCCGGAGCGGGTCGTCGACACCCGCATCGGCACCGGGGCGCCGGCCGAGCGCATCGGAGCCGGCGAGGTGCTCAGGTTCGAGCTGCCGACGTCGGCGGCGACCGCTGCGCTCGCCCTCAACGTGATCGCGATCGAACCCACGGCTCCCGGTTTCCTGACCGCCTACCGCTGCGACCGGGAACGGCCCGAGACGTCGAACGTCAACTACGTCTCGGAACCCGTGGTGTCGAACCTGGTCGTCCTGCCGACGGGCGGAGGAGCGACGGCCACGACCGAGGTGTGCATCTTCTCGCTCGCGGAGACCGACATCGTCGTCGACCTCTCCGGGTCGTTCACGACCGGCGGGTACGTACCGCTCGACGACGCGCTCCGGCTGCTCGACACCCGCGACCCGGGCCACGATCGTCTGCCCGCAACCGGCACGATCGCCGTCGACGTGGGCTCGGGTTCACGGGCCGCCGTCCTCAACGTGATCGCCGCCGAGCCATCCGAGCCCGGGTTCATCACGGTGTACGCGTGCGACGAACCGGTGCCGACGGCATCGAACATCAACTTCGTCGGCGTCCCGTTCGTGTCGAACCTGGTCGTCGCCAGGCCCTCGGTCGACGGCCGGGTGTGCATCACGAGTTCGGCGGAGACCGATGTCGTGGTCGACCTCGCAGGCGCTCTCGGATCCGGCTACGAGCCGCTGAGGGTGCCGGAACGTCTCGTCGACACCCGCATCGGAACCGGGGTTCCCGGTCAGCTCGGACGCGGGTGACGCGTCGGCTCAGTCGTCGATGTGCGTGATCGACGGCGCCGGCCGGACCGGTGTCTGGACCGAGCCGGTCGGCCAACCCAGGTAGATGATCGCCAGGATCCGGTCGTCGGGCGCGAACCCGCACAGGTCGAGCGCCCGTGGCGAATCGATGATCGGCGCGGTCGACCAGAACGAGGCGAGCCCGGCGGCGGTGGCACCGAGGAGGATGTTCTGGATCGCCGCCGACACGGCGTCGCGGTTCTCGTCGTGGAACGTCGGGTGCTCGTGGGGCTCGCACCCGACGACGAGGGTCGTGGGGGTGCGCGTGTACTTCGTCATCGTCTTGAGGCGCTTGGCCTCGTCACCGATGCTTCGTTCGCACATGTCGTCGACGAACGCCTCGCCGAGACGAGCGCGGCCGTAGCCCGTGAACGCGGCGAACTTCCACGGCCAGGTCTTCTTGTGACACGGGGCCCACGTGGCCAGTTCGCAGAGTCGGTCGACCAGTTCGACCGGGACCGCACGTTCGCGGTCAACGAGCATGTGGGTGCGGCGCGAGCGCACCAGGTCGCCGAAGTCGTCGAGGTTCATCGTCACCCGCCCCAGGATGTCAGCAGACCGCCGGGATCCACACGTCGACGGCGCCGACGAGCTGCCGTCGCCCGTTCGGATGAATGCGAGACGAAGCCCTGGCGAAGTTCGGAGGGTCGCGACGGATGCCCCCTCGAAATCGTGATAGACCGACCCCGGGTGGGCGAGTCACATCACAGAATCCTTGGAGGATCTCATGTCTATGGTTGATCGTTCTGATGTCCGCGTGCGGCGCGGCCGAAGAGGCAAGTCATTGGTTGCCGGCTTCGCCGCGCTCGCTTGCACCTCGACCGCGCTGGTGGCGAGCACCGATACTCCGGTGACCGCTGCTCCGGGCGACGAGACCGTCCAGATCCTGTCGTTCAACGACTATCACGGCCATGTCGAGTCGGGTACACCCGGCTCGATCGACGGATCGTTCGGCGGCCCGGCAGCCGGTGGCGGCGAGTATCTCTCCGCCAAACTGACCGAGCTGCGCGATGCGAGCACGGCCGACAACTCGTACACGGTGGCCGCCGGCGACCTCATCGGCGGTTCGCCGTTCTTCTCCGGGTTGTTCCATGACGAGCCGTCGGTCGAGTCGCTCAACGAGATGGGCCTCGACTTCTCCGGTGTCGGCAACCACGAGTTCGACGAGGGGGTCACCGAGCTGCTGCGCATGCAGAACGGCGGCTGCCACCCGGACGACGGCTGCTACTTCACCGACTACGACCCCGACACCGTCGGCGACCAGGAGTTCGCGGGAGCCAACTTCCAGTGGCTCGCCGCCAACGTCACCAAGACCGGAGGTGTTCTCCCGGACATCGAACCGGACATCCCCGACTACGCGATCGAGGAGACGGCCGACGGGAACTTCATCGCCTTCATCGGCATGACGCTCGAGGGCACCGATGCACTGGTGTCCGCTTCCGGCGTCGCCGGGTACACGTTCGAGGACGAAGTCACCGCCGCCGACGCTGCGGTGACGGCGATCCAGCTCGAGAATCCGGACGTCGAGGCGATCGTCCTGATGCTTCACGAGGGCGGGATCCCCAGCCCGTTCGCGATCAACGGCTGTGAGGGGATCTCCGGCCCGATCGTCACGATCGCCGAGAACCTCAACCCCGAGATCGACGCGATCGTGACCGGGCACACACACCAGCCCTACACCTGCTCGATCGACGACCCTGACGACAACCCGCGGCCGGTGACGAGTGCGTTCTCGTTCGGTCGGGTGGTCACCGAGATCAACCTCGAGATCGGTGACGATGGCGAAGTCGACCGCGAGACGTTCACCATGGTGAACCACGAGGTGCTCCAGTCGGAGCTGACCGCCGACCCCGCCGTGACGGCCGTCATCGACAAGTGGACGCCGCTCGCCGAGGCGCAGGGCAACGAGCCGGTCGGTGAGATCACCGAGACGATCACCCGCGGCGGAGGCTTCGGTGTCGACAACCGCGGGGTCGAGTCGGCCGCCGGCAACCTCGTCGCCGATGCACAGTTGGCCGCCACCGAGGAGCTCGGCGCACAGATCGCCTTCATGAACCCCGGTGGACTCCGCTCCGACCTCGAGTTCGACGAGTCGGACGCGGGCGAGGGTGACGGCGTCGTCACGTACGGCGAAGCGTTCACCTTCCAGCCATTCAACAACACGTTGTTCACGCTGCCGATGACCGGCGAGCAGATCGTGTCCGTGCTCGAGGAGCAGTGTCAGCCCGGCGACAGCAGCCGGCCGGTGTTGCACCTCGGTGTCTCCGACGGGTTCACCTACACGCTCGACATCACGCAGCAGGATGGCGTGTGCATCGACGTCGAGGTCACCGACGTCCAGCTCGACGGGGTCGACATCGAACCCGCGACCGAGTACCTGGTGACGGTGAACATCTTCCTGGCCGACGGCGGCGACAACTTCGGCACCTTCGCCGAAGTCGCACCGACCGACCGGATCCCCGGCCCGCAGGACATCGATGCACTGGTCGACTACTTCGAGGCCGAGTCGCCCATCGATCCGCCGTCGACCGATCGCGTCGACGAGGTCGGCAACGTGCTGCCCGGCACCATCCAGTCGCTGACGCCCGCCCGCTATCTCGAGACCCGGGTCGGTCCCGGCAACACGACCTTCGACGGTGAGTTCGAGGGTGAGGGTCGCATCGAGGCCGGCGAGACCGTGGAGTTGGTGGTCGCCGGTCGAGGCGACGTGCCGGCAGGAACCTCCGCCGTGGCGCTCAACGTCGGCGCGATCCTGCCGTCCGAGCCCGGCTTCCTGACGATCTGGCCGTGCGGCGAGGACATGCCGAACGCATCGAACGTCAACTACTTCGGCGGCGACGTCGTGTCGACCAGCGCCTTCGCCCAGGTGGGCGAGGACGGCAAGGTCTGCATCTACTCGCTGGCCGAGACCGACATGATCGTCGACGTCAACGGCCTCGTTCCCCAGGACGGAACGCCGGTGCCCGTGGTGCCGGCCCGTCTGCTCGAGACCCGCGACGGCGAGGGGAACACCACCGTCGACGGTGACTTCGAAGGTGAAGGCCGCGTCGCCGCCGGTGCCACGGTCGAGTTGACCGTCGCCGGCCGCGGCGGTGTCGACGCCGACGCCGAGGCGGTTGTGCTCAACGTCGGTGCGGTGTTGCCGAGCGATCACGGGTTCCTGACGATCTGGCCCTGCGGCGACGACATGCCGCAGGCCTCGAACCTCAACTACCTGTCGACCGACCTGGCGATCTCGAACTCGGTGGTGGCGCAGATCGGCGACGAGGGCAAGGTGTGCATCTACACCCTGGCCGAGACCGATCTCATCGCCGACGTCAACGCGTTCGTGCCCGTCGGTGGATCACCGGACTCCCTGGTGCCCGCCCGCCTGCTCGAGACGCGTGACGTCGAGGGCTACGAGACGATCGACGGTGAGTTCGAGGGTGAGGGGCGCGTCGCCGCCGACAGCACGCTCGAGCTCGACGTCGCCGGCCGCGGTGGTGTGGCCGACGATGCCTCGGCGGTCGTCGTCAACGTCGCTGCGGTGTTCCCCGACGCCCCCGGCTTCCTCACGGTGTACCCGTGTGACGAGGAGCGTCCGAACGCGTCGAACGTCAACCACCCGGCCGACGACGTGGTGTCGAACCTGGTGCTCGCCAAGCTCGACGGCGAGGGCAAGCTCTGCATCTACTCGCTGGTCGCGACCGACCTGATCGTCGACGTGCTGTCGACGTCGTCACCGGTCGTTCCCTACCGCTGAACGGTGCGGCAATCCGGCTGAGTCGTTCCGACTGAGCCGGTTCAACTGACACGAGCGAACGGGGCTCGGCCGATCGGCCGGGCCCCGTTCGACGTGTGGGGGGGGAACTGCGGGTGCCGTCAGGCGGTGGCCCAGATCAGCACCTCGGCGCCGTCGTCGCCGGCGGTGAACCGGAGACCGTCGGCTTCGACGAGGCGCGCCGCGTCACCGGTGCCGAGCCGCCCACCCGGATCGAGGTCGCCGGAGCCCCGGGCGACGAACACGTGGACGTGACGGTCGTCGGGCACGTCGGCGCTCGCGCCGGCGTCGAGCCGAGCGGCCCACAGCACGGCCTCGCGCTGATGGATCGTGATCGCGGCGTCGTGGCCCTTGCCGGATGCGACGGGGACCAGCCCGCCGCTCGCCAGCTCGGCGCCGACGTCGAGCTGTTCGTAGCCGGGGTCGATGCCGTCGGTGTCCGGCGGCACCCACATCTGGAGGAAGTGGACGTCGGTCGTCGAACTCGGGTTGCGTTCGCTGTGACGGATGCCGGTGCCGGCCGACATGCGCTGCGCATGGCCGGGCACGATCACGCCGTGGTTGCCCTCGGAGTCGCGGTGTTCGAGTTCGCCCGAGAGCACCCACGTGACGATCTCCATGTCGCGATGCGGATGGGTGCCGAACCCGGTGCCGGCTCGCACGATGTCGTCGTTGTGGACGAGGAGCAGCCCGTGGTGCGTGTTGCCGGGGTCGTAGTGGGGCCCGAAGCTGAAAGAGTGCTTCGAGTCGAGCCAGTCGATCTTGGTGGCGAAGCGCTCACCGGCCCGGCGGATGTTGATCTGCGTCATACTGAAACAAACCCTTGTGCCCGCAATGATATTCCGAGAGTCAGATTACGAGTTGTGCCAGGCACAACTCGCGATCGTGCGGCATGCCGGGCCACGTCGTCACACCGGCCATCTACAGTCGCGGTCGTGGTGGAAGTCGAGTTCGCCAAGGCCTTCCGGCGTCACGTCGACTGCCCGAGCGCGTCCGTCGACGCGGGGTCCGTTCGTGAGGCGTTCGAGGCGTACTTCGCCGCGCATCCCGCCGTGCGCAGCTACGTGCTCGACGACGCCGGCGCGGCCCGCCAACACGTCGCGGTCTTCCTCAACGACGACCTGATCGTCGATCGGTCCACGCTGACCGACACGGTCGTCGACGGCGACCGACTCCACGTCTTCCAAGCACTCTCCGGAGGTTGCACATGAGCACCCAGGCACTGATCGGCACCCGCAAGGGCCTGTTCACGGTCACATTCGACGGCGACAGCGCGTCGCTGGCCGCGCCCGCCTTCCTCGGGGCGCCGGTCACCAACGCCGTCCATGACCCGCGAGACGGAGCGCTCTACGCATCGCTCGACCACGGGCACTTCGGTGTCCACCTCCACCGCAGCGACGACGGCGGAGCGACCTGGGTCGAGATCGCGGCGCCCGAGTACCCGGCCAAGCCCGATGGCGTCACCCACGTGAATCCGATGTCCCAGCAGGAGATCGCCTGGACGACGAAGCTCGGATGGGTGATCGAGCCCGGTCACGCCGACGAGCCCGGCGTGCTCTGGTACGGCACGATCCCCGGCGGCCTGTTCCGCTCGGACGATCGCGGTGACTCGTGGCAGTTCGTCGACTCGTTCTGGGATCTCCCGGCGCGTGTCAAGTGGTTCGGTGGCGGATTCGACGACGCCGGCATCCACTCGATCGCGATCGATCCACGTGGGCCGGGTCGTGTGGTCGTCGGTATCTCGTGCGGCGGCGCGTGGCGCACCGACGACGGGGGAGCGACCTGGACGGTGGCGGCGAAGGGCATGCGCGCTGACTTCGTGCCGCCCGGCCTCGAGGACGACCCTGACACGCAGGACCCACACCGCGTCGTCCGGTGTGCCGACGCGCCCGATGTGCTCTGGACCCAGCACCACTGCGGCATCTTCAAGTCGGTCGACAATGGCGACTCGTGGTCGGAGATTCCGGAGGCCGGCCCGTCGACCTTCGGGTTCGCCGTCGCCGTCCACCCGCACGATCCCGACACCGCCTGGTTCGTGCCGGCGATCAGTGACGAAGTGCGTGTGCCGGTCGACGGCAGGCTCGTGGTGACGCGCACCCGAGACGGCGGCGAGACGTTCGACGTTCTTTCGCAGGGCCTGCCCAGCGACGCCGCGTACGACCTCGTCTACCGGCACGGCCTCGACATCGACGAGACCGGCGAGCGCCTGATCATGGGCTCCACCACCGGCAGCCTGTGGTGGAGCGCGAACGGAGGCGACGACTGGCAGACCATCTCCACGGGTCTGCCACCCATCGCCTCCGTCCGTCTCTGCTGACCATTGGTGTCGGACACCAGGGTCGCTGACCCGATCGCTCAGCCCGTGACGGGAATCGCGAGCAAGAACGTCACACGGGCGGTGTAGACCGGCTCGGGGCCCGATTCGTCGGGCTGGTCCAACGCGGTGATCATGCGGCCGGTGATACCGGTGAAGTCGCCGGTCGCATCGGTGATCGTCGTGGTGAACGAGATGTCGCCGTTCGCACTGCCGGTCCACTCCTGGTACATCGTGAGTGTCCCGGTGCCGATGCCGTCGATCGTGCCCGTGAACACGAGGTCGTCGTAACCGTTCGCCGGCGTGAGTTCGATGCCGGTGGAAGCGATCTCGCCGGTCAGGTCGCCGGTGATCGTGAAGGTGCCGGAGCGCTCGATCGTCCCGTCGGCCAGCTCGGTTCCTTCGCTGCGCGGCGTAGTGTACGAAGCGAAGAACTGCTCCCGCAGCGGCACCCGAGCGGTGCCGCCCTCGATCACGGGTGCCGGCTCACCGAACACGATGCTGTCGACGATCGGCTGAACGATGTCGGCGAACCATGCTTCCTCGTCATCCAGGTTGGGGATCGCCAGGATCACGACCGGTTCGAACTCGCCCATGTCGACGAGCCAGATCGAATGCAGTCGGTCACGGGCGAACGGCACCGGCGTCTGGTCGTCAGCGACCAGGTCGGCTGATCCATTGGCTGCCCACAGGCACGGCACCTCGCTGGGCGGGCACCAGTCGGCGGTCGCACCAGGTGTGGTGTCGAGCCGGACCTGGCGGTACTTCGCCGGCCGGCCGCCGACCTCGACCTCGGCGCTGTCGACGACGATGACCCCGTTGGCCGCGATCCAGCCGTCGAGGTCGTCGCCAGGAATGCTGCCTGCGCCCCGATGTTGCTCGTCGCGGGCCTCGTCGAAGTTCATCCATGATCCGATCCGTCCGAGCGCGATGAATTCTCGGGCGGTGTCGTCCGACCAGATCTGGACGCCGTTCTCGTCGTTCGAGATCACGGTCCACGGTGCGGTGGAGCCCTCACCCAACTCGATCGTGAACGGCGTGCCGATGGCAGCGCTGGCGTACACGCCCGGATCGACCAGCACCCCGACAGCCGGGAACGGCGGTGCCGAGGGCTCGGCGATCGGTTCACCCGTGAGCTGCCCGTCGGCGGTCTGCTCGTCGGGTGTTGCGGAATCGGTGGTCTGTTCGTCGGCGCCGTCGGGAGCGACGGTCGGTGTGGGTACGTCGGCAGGGAGTTCCTCGCCGTCGCCTCGATTGACGAGGGCGATCCCGGTGATGGCCAGCGCAGCAACGGCGGCGGCCGCCGCGACGAGGGGCCAACGTCGCTTGGTGAGTGTGTTGTCCGTGAGCATGATGATCTCCGTTTCGGTGTTGGGTGCCCGGTCGGCGATCCGCTGTTGGATCTCCTCCCAGGCAGTCGGAGATGGAGAGACCCGCTCGGCGATCACGCTGAGGTCGTGGTCGAATTGTTCGTCGAAGCGACTCATGGCGTGAGCTCCTTTCGCATGGTGGCCAACGCTCGTCGCAGATGTGACCTGACGGTCGCCGCTGGCTGCTCGGTGATCCTGGCGATCTCAGAGGCCCGGTAACCGCCGTAGTACTTCAACACCACGACGATGCGTTGATGCTCGGGAAGGATGTGCAGCACGTCCCAGAGCAACTCGGCCGACGCTGGAAGGTCGGCCGGTGGCTCCGGTGGGTGCATCTGCATCAGCCGTCGTCGTCGGATGACCGACCCGCACCTGCCCACCACGATGGTGCGGAGATACGCGCCGGGCTTCCCAATCCGGGTGTCCGGGTCGTCGAGTCGGATCGAGATGTCCACGAAAGACTCTTGGACGACCTCTTCGGCTTCGGCAGCATTCCCGATGAGCGTGAATGCGAGACGCACCATGCCGGTGTACTCGGCGCGGTACAGCACCTCGAGCGTGGCGGCGGGCCCCTGTCGGACCGCCACGTTCTCGGACTGTCGCATTCTCTCCATCACCCTCTACGTCGTCCGAGACCGAAGAAGTGATGCAAAGAAATTTCCGGTGTCGACGATCACGGCACGAACCGAGCCGCCTCAGTGTTGCACGTGGGCCGCGGTGTCGACTCGCGGGCCACGCGAGGCCGCCGTCGAGATCCGTCAGATCCCGACGGCGACGCCGCGTCAGTTCGGTGTGTTCAGGGGAGGTGCAGCTCGACGGTGGCCGTGGCCTCGAGCTCGGACCCCTGCGCCAGCATCCATCCGCCGGCGCCCAGGAAATCGCCCGTGCCGCCGATGATGGCGGCCGCTTCCGACCGGTACCCCGACTCGTCGACGCGAGACACGGTGCGGAGTACGAGCGTGCCGGTGCCGACGCCTTCGATCGTGCCCGAGAACGGCCGGTCGATGTTCGTGGTGTCGATGCCGTTGTCCGAGACGCTGGTCCCGACCCAAGGTGCCTGGCCGGTCAGCTGCCCGGTGTAGGTGGTCACGCCGGTCCGCAGGAGTGACCCGTCTTCCTGCACGCTCTCGACGATGTCGGAGTCGCTGGACGACGTCGTCAGCTCGAACACCCTCGACGGTTCGGCCGGGACGTCGGGAACCTCGAT